>NZ_JBPFEB010000064.1:0-30007 GCF_051061225.1 Methylocystis sp. | reverse complement strand
TGGCAACCGCCCGTCTCAACGACGTCGATCCGAACGCATGGTTGACGCAGACGCTCGAGCGCATCGCCGCCGGTTGGCCCAACAAAGACATCGACGCACTCATGCCCTGGAACTTCGTAAGCTCCTGACGCCACGCGTTGGGCGCTTACACCTGAACGGTGCGCGCGGCTTCTTCAACGACGGGTTCAATGAACACCACCTTCCCCTCGAAAGACCGGTCCACCAAAGAGGGAAACGTCACTTTGGCGGGCATCCCCAAGGCAATGTGCGGCAGCTCATACGCAAATACCTTCGCCTGCACCCAGACCGTTGACAAGTCGGCGACGACGTAGAGCTCAGCCTGGGGGATGACATATTGGCCTTCGAAAGCCTTTTTTTCGAGAATGGTGCCAGAAATCGGGCTTCTCAGAATAAGCGACTTGCTGGGTCTGCCGGTTCGCTCCAATTCGTCAATCGTCGATTTGGGAACATCCCATAAGGCGAGGCGCTGTCGCGTGGTTTCGACGACTGTGCGCTGAGCCTCCAAGGGGGCGGTCCGTTTGTATTGTAAGGCAGCGAGGAACTCGCGTTGGGCGGCAAAGAAAGCCGGGCTGTAGATCGAGAGCATCGGGTCCCCGGCTTTGACTTTCTGCCCTGTGACGGCGATGAACAGCTTTTCGACCCAGCCCTCGGTTTTAAGATGGATATGGGCGACCTTGGTTTCGTTCGGTTGGACGATCCCGACCGTGCGAATATTCATCATCAATTGGGACTTTTCGACGCGGCCTATTGTGACGCCGATCCGCTGCTGGACTTCGGGAGCGATTTGGACCTCCGCATATCCGGAAGGCATCGGAGCGGCGGACGATCGGGGAGTCCTAGCGGGCGGCATGGTCATCCCCGGCATTTGATGTCCGCTATGGTCTTGCGCCCCTCGGACAGAAGCGGCGACAATCGCAAACAGCAAGATCGCCAACCCGCCGAGGCTGATATGTCGCGTCATTGGCAGCATCAGGGTCTCGCTTCTACCGCTTGTATTGTGGCAGGGGCGGCGGCTCCATCATTGCGATCAGCGCCAGTCTTCCGAGCGTTTCGATGTCCACTCCAGCGAGCGCTTCCAGCTCGGCGAGCCGCCTTTCTCGTTCGATTCTTGCTTCTGCGACGAGACGGCGAATGTTGATGCAGGTTCGCTTACTGTCGATCAGGTTGGCGAAAGCGACCGTCCCAGCGGCATAGGCTTCGCGCGAGCTAACGAGCAATTGGTCGACGATCGGAGTCAAACGTCGATGGAAAAACTCGTCTGCCGTTCGGCGTTGCGCATGAAATAAAGCGCAGCGACAAAGCCGGATCGGATCATGATCGACTCCACCCATCTGAAAGCGCACCGGACGGCGGCGAGCCTCCTAAAAAAGGGGCTTTTTCCCGCTGTATCGGCCGCACGAAAGGTGGGCTGAACTCCAAGCTCCATTTCGTCTGTGACGGCGCCGGGAAGCCGCTGATCATGCTGCTGACCGAGGGGCAGATGAGCGACCATAAAGGCGAAAGGCTCCAAGCCGCTCGTGGCAACTTGGGCATTATCATCGCTTTGACATGTTTTTCTGCCCTCGGAGTCACAAGACCGAGGCAAGCTCGCGTCTGAGGACACTTGACGTGTCGCCGACCTTGGGACGGATAAGATTTTCCCGCCAGTCAGGTGATGCCTGGAAACGGCGGCATGACGGGCAGACGCTTAGGCTCGATCCGGACCCGCCTGAGCCTCAATGAATTGGCGACGACGCTCACCGAGGACAGCGCCATCGCCGCCGCAGCAACGGTGGGCGACAGCAAGAGGCCGAAGGAGGGATACAGCGCGCCTGCAGCGACAGGCACGCCCGCCGCATTGTAGATAAAAGCAAAGAACAGGTTTTCTCGGATATTTCGCATGGTCGCCTTTGACAGACGGCGACCACGAACGATGCCGCGCAGATCCCCTTTGAGCAAAGTGACGCCCGCACTCTCGATCGCAACGTCGGTTCCGGTGCCCATTGCGATTCCCACATCGGCTGCCGCTAAAGCGGGAGCGTCATTCACGCCGTCCCCGGCCATAGCGACAATTCGGCCGGACCGACGCAGTCGGTCGACAACCTCGCTTTTATCCTGCGGAAGGATTTCTGCCTCGACCTCGGAGATGCCCAGACGCCTCGCGACCGCTCGCGCGGATGTCCAATTGTCGCCTGTGAGCATGACGATGGAGAGACCATCATCCATCAGGGACTGTAGCGCGTCGTGGGTGGTCTCCTTGATCGGATCGGCGATTGCGATGACGCCAGCCGGGTGTCGATCAACGGCGACGAAAATCGCCGTCGCCCCGTCCTCGCGCAGCTGCTCGGCGACCGCGTCGAGACCGCCCGGGTCCACGCCAAGCTCGTCCAAAAAGCGCCTATTGCCAATCGCCACTGCGAGGCCGTCGATTGTCCCGGTCACGCCTTTTCCGACGGGCGAGTCGAAATCCCTTGCTTCGGAGAGGGTCAAGTTATGTTCGTGTGCAGCCTGAACGATTGCTTGCGCTAGCGGGTGCTCGCTTGCGCGCTCAAGACTCGCAGCGATTCTCAAAAGCTCACTTTCTGCTAGGTCCGCGACTGGGCGAATGGCCGTTACACGGGGTTTGCCCTCCGTCAGCGTTCCAGTCTTGTCGATGACGAGCGTGTCAATTTTTTCCAGTCGCTCAAGCGCCTCGGCGTTCTTGATCAGGACGCCTGATTGAGCGCCGCGCCCGACGCCGACCATGATTGACATTGGGGTAGCGAGGCCAAGGGCGCAGGGACAGGCAATGATCAGGACCGAGACGGCTGCAATCAAGCCGTAGCTCATGCGGGGCTCTGGCCCCCAGATTGACCAAGCGCCAAACGCAAACAGCGCGACCAGGATCACAAGCGGGACAAACCAACCGGAGACTTGATCAGCGAGGCGCTGGATCGGGGCTCGGCTTCTCTGGGCGGAAGCGACCATTTCGACGATGCGGGAAAGCATCGTGTCGCTGCCAACCTTGTCTGCTCTCATGATGAAGCCGCCCGTCTGGTTGAGCGTGCCACCGATGACGGTGTCACCAACGCTCTTGGTCACCGGCATGGACTCGCCCGTCACCATGGACTCGTCCACCGAGCTTCGACCCTCGACGAGAGCGCCGTCGACCGGCACCTTCTCTCCGGGACGCACACGCAGGCGATCGCCAACGCTGACCTGATCCAACGCGACCTCCTCGTCGGAGCCGTCGTCGCGAACGCGCTTCGCTGTGACCGGCGCAAGGTTGAGCAAAGCGCGGATAGCTCCCCCGGTCTGTTCGCGGGCGCGCAATTCAAGAACTTGCCCAAGAAGCACCAGCACGGTGATGACGGCCGCCGCCTCGAAATAGAGAGAAACCGCGCCCTCCGCGCTGCGAAACGTCTTGGGAAAGATAGCGGGCATAAAAGCAGCGATGACGCTGTAGATCCACGCCACGCCCGTGCCCATGGCGATGAGGGTGAACATGTTGAGGTTTAGCGTCAGAAGCGACCGCGCGCCTCTAACGAAAAATGGCCAACCGCCCCACACAACCACCGGTGTCGCCAGGGCAAACTGCAGCCAACCTGATTTCTCAGGGGAGATGTAATCGTGGAGATTTAGGAAGTGTCCGCCCATCTCGAGAAGGAAGACGGGAATTGTCAGCGCCAACCCAACCCAGAACCGCCGCGTCATGTCTATGAGCTCGGCGCTTGGCCCCTCTTCGACGGTGGAAATCACGGGCTCGAGCGTCATCCCGCAAATCGGGCAGTTTCCGGGCCCGACCTGGCGGATTTGGGGATGCATGGGGCACGTGTAGATAGGGCCTTCACCCGGCGGCGAATGGCTCTGTTCAGCGTTTACAGCTTCGCTGGAAGATGCCTGCAATGGTTGTAGATCAGGATGCGTCTTATGCTCGGCGGGGTCTGAGTGATGATGATGCTCGTGCCCCATGGCTTCCTCCGGCTCAGCTCGAACTGATCAGCTTTCGCTTCTGTTTGATCTGTCGGACGGCGCGTCGTGGCGGTGGCCGTGTCCATGGTGCATGAAAAGATGCATCAGCGGGCATGCCAGCACGACCAAAAATGGGAGGGCGTCGAGGATGTGTCGCCAGTGCCAATAAACAAGAAATGCGGCTGCTAGCCCGTATAGGAACAGGACGGGGGTTCGTGGGAGTGTAAATCGCATTTCGTCGCTCCGGATCGTCAAAGTCCCAATATGGGAACTTAGGATTTAAGCACGGGCCAATCCAGAGACCAAGGCATCTAATGCTTACGTTCAGATATACGGGCCCCTTCCCAGAAGAAGATTGCCTGCTATCAGCAGATTGGGCCCGTTCTCGGGATCGGTCGTCGCCGCAAGCAGCGTGCGCGGCGTAATCTGCCACGAAATGCCCCAACGGTCGCGGCACCGGCCGCACACGCTTTCTCCGCCGTCTAGAGACCCTCAGAGGGCGAGGTTACTCTCTGCGTAAGAGCCGCCGGCGTCTCTGCTTGATATATCTTGTCAGGCTTAAGGGCCAGCGGGGGAAACGACCATGTCCATATCCGGAACCTCAATCATCTCATTCCGCGGGCTAAGGACCTCGACGCAATCCACACCTCTTATTGCGACGTTTGCGGCTGCGCCCTTGAGCAGCGCCTGACCCAACTAAGGTTGATCCAGCTATATCTTGTGAGGTGGTGAGATGTGGCCCATCCTCGTTCGTGGCAAACAGGGCGGAGTTCGTCAGCCGCATCTAAGGCATGGAGGATAGCATGCTCGAACGCTACCCGATCTACACCTTCATCGAGGAGCGGTGCGAGAGCATCGGCATCGGCCGCTCCGAGGTTGCTCGGCGGTGCAACTTCGAGAACGTCTCTAAGGGTCTCCAGCGCTTCAACGCTCTTTGCGGTGGTGATGTTGGTTCTCCTGGCATGAGAATGATCCTAGACACCCTACCAGCGGCTCTGGAGGTGGACGCCAGCGAGCTCGAGAGGGTCGTCATGGAAACCGCCAACATCATCGCCCGCACTTGAGAAAAGGAGGAGGCGGAAGCAGAAGCTGCATGGCGCGCATCGTTTAAACCGAGTGCCTATCTCGTCGGAACGGAGAGCCGGCCCTCATCACGATCTACGGCCTGACTGGTGGCGCAGGGAGGTGGCTGAGAATTACCCGTGATCTGCCACAGCCTCCGGTTACCTTCGCGAGGCAGGCTCTCGCCGTCGTCAGGAGAACGCCCACCGTGACGTTATTTGGCGCCATGTAGGGATTCCTCGTGAATTACACCCCCGAGGGCGCCATCGAATTCGATAAGCTCGGGAATGCTATCTCATCATTAAACAAAGCCTACCGCCCCGGCGAGGTGGAAATCTTCATCGGCAAGCGCAGGCTCCCGCTTGCGGGGCTGCTGAGCGCGTGAGAAGCGAAGCCGGGGGTTTGGTGGCGAGGGAAAGCGGAAATATTTCGTCGCCGAGCTTCGCGCAACGGAGCGAGACCACGATTGCTGGCCAAAACTAGCTAGAAATACCCACGCGATACGCAAGTCAACCTGCTGCCTCTGATCAGAGGTGCCGAGCTACTGGTCAGCATGCTGCCCTCTACCCAAGATCCCCGTGACTCTCGATCAGAAGCGCAAGACGGTGAAATTAGTCTGGGGTCGCTCGAGCTGTCGAGGGAAGGCCATCCAGAGGCGATGTCACATTTACCGGCGGATAGGCCTCGGTGGGCCATTCAGGCGGCACGAACCCCTCGCCCATCATCTACAAGCGCCATCTCCTTCCGCCGCAGATCATCGCCCACGCCGTCTGGCTCTATTTCCGATTCCCGCTCAGCCTGCGCATTGTCGAGGAGATGCTTCTCGGGCGCGGGATTGTCCACTCGTATGAAACCGTTCGCCGTTGAAGCCATGAAATTCGGATTGGATTACGCCCGCCGCCTGAAGCGAAAGAAGCCCGCACGGCCCGACGTGTCGCATCTACACGTCGAGCATCGATCGCATCAGGGTTTGAACAACCGCGCCGAAAATTCCCATCTCCCGTTACGAAAGCGCAACAGAGTGATGGAAAGGATCAGATCGTGGCGGCGGGTGCAGCGTTTCATCGAAGCCTTCTCCGCGCTCCGCAACCTCTTCTTATCCCTCTCGCCATTCCGTGATTGCCATTTGCCTGAGGTGATCGTGGAGTGGAGAGCCGTGACGTTACCCGGCTGAAATTGAGACCGATATGCTTCACTACGTTTTGAACGAGTTAATGTAACATCGCCGCCTAGCATCCGGTCAACTTGACACTGCCGGGGTTAGACAAAAGCGATCCCGCGACAAGGACGTTAGCTTCGCGGGTTCCTCAACCTTATGCCCGGGCCTATGCGCGTCTCTCCCCTGAAAAGTCGATTACGTCTTGCCTGTTGCGGAGGGCGCCACCGTGCGGCGGGTCACTGTGTGCTCATCCAAATTTCAGCTTCCTTGTTCGTCTGATCGACGCCTCGGCGTGAGCGCGCATTGACGCATCCCGGTTGCAAGCCGAGCACAGCTGACGGGCGAAATCAGCCGCCTGCTCCTGCTCGTCTTTGATATTGTTACCGATGAGGAGCAAATCCACGCCGGCGCGAACGGCCTTCGTGCATGCCTCGCCCGTTGACATCAGCTTTTGCACGCCTTGCATCTGCAAGTCGTCGGTTAAGATGCACGCGTCCGGCGCCCAGGAGCGCATTTTATCGACCGCGACCGCCGAGAGACACACCGGTGTGTCTTTCTCCCACTGGTTCACGATGCCATGACTAAAAAGGACCATCGGCACCCGAGCGATCATATCTCGGAACACGTCAACTTGCGCATTGGTCAGGCAATCGGAGAGATCCATGACATGGTCATGCGGATTCACCTTCGCACCGCCGGTTCCTGGGAAATGCTTCAGACAGAGTTTCAAACTCACTGAGCCAGCGACTTCTGCTAGCGCCTCTACGCATGCTGCGACAACCTTCGGATCGCTTGAGTAGCTGCGCTGGACCGCCCCGACATCGGGGCTCTTAGGGTTGACGTCGAGGTCGACGACCGGCGAGAGGTTCACATCAATTCCTATCTGCCGCATCTGAGTATAGGAAGCGCGTAGGACTGCCCGCCGTTCCGAGGCTGTCAATAGCCCAAATCGGTGAGCGCTGGGCAGCGGGATGAAGCCGCGTTCTTCCTTCAATCGCCGGACCTTGCCTCCCTCCTGATCGATAAAAACGAGCGGACGCGAGGGGAGAGAGTGGAGGCTCTCGCAAAGCTTCTCCAGCTGAGCCGGGCTATAGACGTTCCGCTCGTATTTCTGATCGATACAGTCGTAATCGAAAAGAATGGTTCCGCCAAGGCCGAAGGTATTGGCGAAATCATGCAACCACCCGGGCGTTTGGGGGTCTCGAAAACCCAATACGAACAGTTCGCCGATCGGTAGATCCATGAGAGTAAAATGGTAGCTGTCACCAGGGCTGTCAAAGCCAGTCACTCGATTCCGCGGCGCTCGCGTTGCATGGATTGGTGACCGAACTAACGGCCAGCAACTTGGCCGACGCTCCCTCGCGGTCCAGACCTGACGGGGCCACGTTGCGGGTGGGCACGCTTCGGTGTGCCATCGGCATCACAAGACGCAGTGGAGCGCAAATTTGGCGCAGATAGGCTACGGCAGCGTCTCGATGAACCTCGCGTGCTTACCGAGGCGTCACCGCTAACTTTCGGAGGCGTGCACGCCGCGGTCAGGTGAGTCCGTGCGAGGCTGTGCCGGAGGCAAGGCTTCATGACGAAGCTTTCCGAACGAGCGACGCCCGAACGGCGAGCAAATGCTCGATGACAGCATCTGGCCTGTCGAGCGGCAGGAAGTGCCCTCCGTCCTCGACGGTCGCCATTTTTGCGCCCGGCACGATTTGACGATCATGTTCGCGTTCGTTTGGCCGCGACCAGTCGCGGGCGCCCCAGAGCAGCAGCACGGGAATCCTGATGTTCGGATAGGCCTTGGTCGCCGTTTCCCAGCTTTCGGCGTTGCGGAGCAGATTGAGGAAGGCGAGGTAATGGCCTTTGCGGTTGCCGACGAGATACATTTCCTTCAGTAGCTCCGGCGGAATGCGCTCCGGATCGGCCACGCCGCCGTTGAACACTCGTTTCATGATCAGGAATTGACGCAGGCGCATGACCGTGTCGCCGAGAACCGGCAGATCCGCCAAGGCGACGAAGAGACCCGCGAGAGAGGAGCTGCGCGCCATCCCGCGCCCCTTGGCGTAATCATAGGGATTGATCGCCACGACGCGCGAAACCCGTGGATTGTTGCGTGCGGCGAGAATGAGCGAGATTGAGGCGCCGATCGAAACGCCGGCGAGCGTCGCATCGCGCAGATCCAAGGCTTCGAGAAAGCTTTCGATCATCCCGGCGAAATAGTCCGCGTCATATCTCCCTGTCGGAATGTCTGAATAGCCGTGGCCGGGATAATCGACCGCATACGCGGTGAAACTCTTCGCCAAATCGGGGACGACTTTCTCGAAGAGATCGAGTTGCGTCCTCAGCGTGTGCAAAAGAACCAGCGCGGGGCCTTCGCCTGTCTTGATGTAGCGAAGGCGGACGCCGTTGACGCTGACGTAATGGATGGGGATGTCTGGCGCCCAGGAGAGGCGCTCCGGAGTTGGCGGGACGGGTCGCATCTCCTCGACGAGGAGCGAAAGGGTCACGATCGCCGCAGACGCCACAGTGAAACCGAGCAGACCGAACATCACATCGCTTAACATACCGGTCTCCCATGACCCGACGAGGTTTCTCTCCTGCGTCAAGGAATGCTATTGGCCGTCGAACTCAGCTCTGCGTCCGCCATTTGTAGATCCATTCGCTCATCCGATCCCATGACCCGAAACTCGACCGGGAAGGGCGTGTATGGTCCGAACACGAGCTGAGTGACGCGCACATAGGCCTCTGGCGTCAGCCCCTGTGATACCGCCTCTCGGAGCCGGCGCTTCAACAACTCGCGCGCCTCTGCATCCGGTGTAAGCACGGCGATCTTGGCGAAGGCAGGATCCGGCAGTTCCGGCGACATCGCGAAGAAGAAGCGGGGAGCGCCCTGACCGACATAGCTCGTGATGATATTGGCCTCGGGTTGGCTCGTCAGCCAATGTTCGAGCTTCTCGACCGTAGCGGTCGTCGTCTCAATGCTGGCGCCGTCCGGCAGGCGAACCTCCACCAGCACTTCGGGGCGATCGGAGGTCGGGAAGAACTGCTGTTTGAGGGCGCCCATGCCGGCCGGAAAGCGCGAAAGCGATGCCGACGACACCGCACGTCACGAACTTGTGGCGAACCGCGAATGTGATGAGTTGTCGCAGACGTTGGTAGTTTGGCGTGTCGTAGACCGCGTGGCTGCTGCCTTCGATTGATTTGAACGCGGGCAGCATCTTGACGCCAAGATAGGGCGTGAAGACCACCGCGACGATCCAGGAAACGATAAGGGCGAACCCCACGACCCAGAAGATGTTGCCGGCGTATTCGCCGGCCGACGAGCGCGCGAAACCCACCGGCAGGAACCCGACAATCGTCACGAGCGTGCCGGACAGCATCGGCGCCGCAGTGTGGCTCCACGCATAGGCCGCCGCCTTGATGCGGTCCATGCCCTCTTCCATTTTCACCGCCATAACTTCGATGGCGATGATGGCGTCGTCGACAAGAAGGCCGAGCGCCAGGATGAGGGCGCCGAGCGTGATGCGGTCAAAGAAGCGGCCCGTTTCCAGCATTATGAGGAACACGACGGCAAGCGTCAGAGGCACGGCGGCCGCCACGACGATGCCGACGCGCCAGCCGAGACTGAGGAGGCTCACCAGCAGCACCACGCCGAGCGCCATCGCGAACTTCATCATGAATTCATTGACCGCCGAGGTGATGTTGACGGCCTGGTCGCTGACCTTGGCGAACGTCACCCCGAGCGGCAGGGTCTGTACGATGGCTGCGGACCTCTCCTCCAGCGCCTTGCCGAGCGCGAGACCATCCCAGCCCTCCTGCATAACCGCCGCGAGCATGATGGTGGACTCGCCCTGGTGTCGGATGAGGTAGGTGGGCGGATCCTCGTAGCCCCGGCGGACCACGGCGACGTCGGAGAGCTTCAGCGTGCGCCCCGCAGCCATGATCGGCGTGTCGGCGATCGCCTGGACGCTGTCATAGGCCCCGTCGATCCGAATGAAGACTTGCGGCCCCCTTGTGTCGATCGAGCCTGCCGGCGTGACGGTGTTTTGCCTCTGTAAGGCGGCGACAATATCCTGCGCCGACACGCCGAGGGTCGCCAGTTTGGCGTAGGAGAACTCAACGAACATCTGTTCAGGACATTCGCCAAGAATATTGATTTTATTGACGCCGGACACGTGCAGAAGGTCTTGGCGAATGGTTTCGGCTTGCCTTGCGAGCTCTCGCATCGGCATGCCCTTTGCCTTGAGAACATAGAGGCCGAAGCTCACATCCGAATATTCGTCATTGACGAAAGGGCCAAGCACGCCGGATGGCAGCTTTCGGGCTTCATCCCCAAGCTTTTTACGGGCCTGGTAGAACTCCTCCTGCACGCTCGACGGCGGCGTGCTGTCCTTCAGCGTGACCGTCATATAGGCATAGCCTGGCCGTGTGGTCGTCTCCACGCGGTCGTACCAAGTCAGCTCCTGAAGCCGCTTCTCCAACGGTTCGGCGGCGAGGTCCTGCATCTCGCGCGCCGTCGCGCCCGGCCATACCATCGTGACCGTCAGGGTCTTGATGGTGAAGGAGGGGTCCTCCGCCCGCCCGAGCATGAAAAAGGCGTAGGCGCCCGCGGCGGCTAACAGCAGGATGAAAAAGAGGGTGATCGCCCGTTCGCGGACGGCGATCGCGGAAAGATTGAGGGTCATTGGGCGCCCCCGCTGTCAGACGCAGGCCTGACGCGCGCGCCGTCTCGCAAAAGATGCGCGCCGAGCGAAACAACCGGGTCGCCGGATTTCACTCCGGAGATCACGGCGGTTTCGCTCGCCACACGCACAAGCTTGATGGGTTGAAAGTGGACGGTCGAGGTAGCGCTGTCGAAGACCCAAACGCCGGTCTTCCGGCCGTCGTCGAGCACGGCTCCGAGCGGCACTTGGACTTCCGGCCGACTTTCTTTGCTTGCCAGCCGAATGGTCACCGTGGCGCCGAGGGGGGCCGCCGAAGCCGCACCGTCGAGCACGTATCGTGCTTCGTAAGTGCGGATCCGACCATCGGCGGCATCCGACAGCTGCCGCAGATGCGCGGTATAGTGGCGCCCGTCGTCCCCATACACGCTGGCCTCCGCCGCCGATCCGATCGCCGGTCGGATCGTTTCGGGAAGTGCCACCACTGCTTCGCGGGGGCCGGCTTGTGCAAGCCGAACCACGGTCTGGCCGGCAGAGACGACCAGCACAACAGCGGGTTTCCTTTTCATGCCCGTTTCCTCGAATAAAATTTTAGATTGCGATCGAACTCTATATCAGATAGATTTCGAACGCAATCTAAAATGAGGTTCGGGATGCGCGTCAGTCGCACTCAAGCGGCGGAAAACCGCGAGACAGTCATCAATGTGGCGAGTCGCCTCTTCCGTGAGCACGGCTTTGACGGCATCGGGCTCAAGGATCTGATGAAGGGCGCCGGGCTGACCCAAGGCGCCTTTTACAAGCAGTTCGCGTCAAAGGAGGACTTGGCCGCACAGGCGTCCAGGCGAGCCTTGGAGGGCGCCTTCAACCGATGGTCGACCGCAATCGCCGCCAAACCTGAGGATCCGCTTGGCGCTGTTTTGGCGTTCTACCTCAGTATGGGCCATCGCGAAAAAAAGACGGACGGCTGCCCACTCGTGGCGCTCGCCGCAGACGCCGCCAGACAGGGCAGCGACGTCAGGGCCCCATTCGAAGCCGGTATCAAGGCGCATCTCGAAGTCCTTGGCCGCTTGATTGCCGAAACCAAGGACTCGGAGGCCAAGGGCAAGGCCATGGCCGTCCTCTCGATGATGGTTGGCGCGGTGACGCTATCGCGCGCCGTCAACGACCCCGACCTCGCTCAAGCCTTTCTGGACGCGGCAGCCGAACAGATTCGCGAAATCGTCGCTGCTTAAAAGTCCGACCTATCGACCCAGGATGAAACCGCGGTTCCCTTCTTTAGTATATGGTGGCGAGAGGAAACAGTCCGCCTCCATCATTTCCAGGCTTGTTATGCAAATGTTTAGACGTAGCGGGGAGCTTGGGCCAAGCCTCGACAGGGTGAACGGAGCCTCCTTTCGTTATCGAGGGGTTTAATAAAGGTCTTTTCGTTTTCAAGTGAGCGCTGGCGCATGGTTCGGCCGCCAGAAGCAGTCTGTTTGAATCAGGCTTGAAATCAGTTAGGGCTCAACCCGCTCTCCTCGGGTTCTGCCGGTCGAGGTGCGGAGGTCAAGCACGGCTTTCAGGGTCCATGGGGTTGCAATGAAACTACGAACGTTCTTCTCCGCCTTTTTCCTTGTATTGGTAGCGCTCGCGGGCGCGAACCTGGTCATTGGTCTGTACCTGCAAAAGGTAGACCGCCAGACGGAGGCGGCGCGCGAACGACTAAGCGACATCACCTCGCTGTCGGAAGATCTAGTCATTTCCTCACAATGGGCAACCAGGTTCGCTCGAGGCTTTGTCGCAACCAAAACCCAAGATCGATGGGACTTCTACTCCGAACTCGAGGACATCCTCGAAGGAAGAATCGCTCGTCCCGAAGGCTATGGGTTGGAATACTGGGATCTTGTTGTCGGGGGGTTCATTCCACCGCCCGACACGAGTACATCGGGCGAAGGCCCTCTCGAGGACCAATTCCTGAAGCGCGACATCACAATCGCGGAGTTCAATCAACTTAAGAAAGCGAAAGAGCTTTTTCGAAAGGTCAGCACAACCGAGAAAATCGCTATGCACGCGGTAAAGGGCGAATTCGATGACGGCACGGGCAAATTCGCCGGAAAAAGCAAGCCCGATATGGCCCTAGCCGAACGTCTCATTTACGGAGATGAATACAACAGAGAAAATGGGGAACTTAGCGAGGCCGTCTATAATTTCAATAAAATGGTTCGTAAAAGGTACAAGGCGACCCTCGTAAAGGAAGAGCAACGCACCGCCGCATTGGTGGGAATGAATATCTATCTCGCTGCCACTCTGTTCCTGATTGTGCTCGCTTCAGTCGCCTTCCTCGAGCAGCGCTTTGTCAAGAGGACCTCGCGGCTCACAGCTGCTGTCGATTCCATTAGCAGGGGAAACTTGGAGAGCAGAACCCAAGTCTCCGGCCAAGATGAGATAGGGAGGATTGCTCAGTCGGTCGAGTCCATGGCCCGGAACCTCAGCGTTGCCTTTGCAGCTCTTGAAGAGAAGGTAAAAATCTCAGAAAAGACTGCGTTGGAACTCAACAACGAACGCCTTCGATCGGAGAAGCTGCTTCATAATATCCTGCCGGCAACAATTGCTCAGCGCCTCCAGGGCGGAGAAGAAGTCATCGCTGAAGTGTTTCCAGAGGTGACGGTGTTTTTCTCGGACATCGTCGGCTTTACCGATCTCTCCGCGAGAATTGGCCCGCATGGAACCGTCAACCTGCTCAACGTCCTATTCGAAAAATTCGATGAACTCGTGGAAAAGCATGGGGTCGAAAAAATCAAGACCATCGGCGACAGCTATATGGTCGTCGGTGGCGTTCCGCATCGCGATCCCCTGCATTGCCAGCATGTCGCCGAATTCGCCCTCGAGGCAATGGCGTTTATCAAGAATTTTTCCTCTCAATCGCCTTTCCCGGTGGAAATGAGAATGGGCATTCATACGGGAACTGTCGCGGCTGGCGTGCTGGGAAAGAAGAAGTTCTCCTATGATCTTTGGGGAGACGTGGTGAACGTCGCCAGCCGCTTCGAATCGACGTCCCCTGCAAACAAGATCCATGTCTCCGAGGCGGTCAAGGTCAGGCTCGCCGACGACTTCGCTTTTTTGGACGCCGGAACGGTCCAGATGAAAGGAAAGGGCCAAACGCCATCCTTTTATCTGCTTAGCCGCAAGAATACCGTGCTTGGGGTGGTTGAACCCGAAAAACAAACAGGGAGGACGGGCACCGCCCCGGTTGATGATACGGTTTAAGGCGCAGACAGATAATCTCATCGGGCGACGGGGTCATACCACCTGAATGGCCCGCCAAAGCCTACCCGCCGGTTAACGTGACATCGCCAGCTTGCGGCAAGCCAGAATGCTTGAGGGCATATGAGAGATGGCCGCCACCACGCATTCGTGAAGATCGAACACAAAGAGAACTTTTCCAAAAATGCGCATGAAGCAGCGTAATCGCGTATTGCAATCCTCGCTCGCTCACATGATTCGTCGGCGACTTCACGGATGCGAAGCCGCCCTTTTCCGGTCCCACTAGAAAGTCGCCTTGAGCGCTAGATACATACTACGGCCGGGCTCAGGAAAGCCATTTGTCAGCGTGTAAAGCTGGTCGAAAAGGTTGCGCACGCCTGCGCTCAACTTGATGTTTTCACTCGCCTGCCAATCGGCGTTGAAGTTGGTCAGGAAATAGGTCCCGGTACGGTAATACAGACTGCCGTCCGGCGTGGACGTCCAGCGATTGCTGGCCATTTCAATGTTGGGGGTGAGGGCGACTGTCGGGATGGGGCGATAGCCCGCGTAGAGGAAGAGCTTGATGTCGGGCACGCCGATCGGCTGAAAGTTGGGGATGTAGGGCGCATAAACGCGGCGACGCATGACCGTCAGATTTCCGCCGAGCGAGAAATCGTCGCGCGGCTGATAATCCGCTGAAACTTCAGCCCCCGCGAAGCGACCGCTCCCGATATTCTGTGACTGCGTGACATTGGGGCCGTAGGCGGGGACTGGCACGTTTTGGATCAGATTGTTGACGAAGCTGTAAAAGAGATCGACCGACACGCGGGCGTTTGGCGCGAACTGGCTCGACCAACCCAGATCGTAGTTGAGCGCCCGCTCTGGTTGCAAGGCGGGGTTGGAGGTCGCGCCGCCGAAGCGCGTGCTGAAACGCTCGAACAGCGTTGGGAAACGCACGCGGTCGGAGACGTTGAAATACAAGCGATCCTTGTCACCGCCATTGTAGCGCGCCAAATGACGGCGCCCTGGTAGTTCGGGGCGCTCATGTCCTGCGGCGTGTAGTTGACGACGCCTTGCGGCAGGGCGAAACCCTGTGCCTGTCGTAAGTGCCGCCAATCGTAGCTGAAGCCCCCGACGACATCGACGTCGCTTCTCGGATGTAGCGTGTTTTCGACCGCCGCAGAATAAGTATCTTCCATGCTGGCGATGACGGGCTGATAAGAGCAGGGAACCCAGGCGATGCAGCCGCGCCGTGTATTGAGGGCGTTGATCCCGTAATTGTCCTGCCACTCCGTATGGGTATCCAGCCGATAGAAAAACAGGCCTTTCAGCGTGTCCATGTTCCCAATCTCAGTCCCCGCCTCGACCTCGGCGCCGAGCGCGTAGTCCGAGTAACGGCTGTTGAAAGACTTGGGGAGGGATTGGATCGAATAGGTCGGGTCGTGGTAGGACACGAGTGAGTTTTCGAATTTGCTCCAATAGCCGCGCGTTTTGACATAGGAGACGTCGCCCAACTGCGTATTCGACAGGAAGTAGAGGTTCTGCACGCGCCAGTATGGCCATTTCCAATCGCGCTGGGTCGCGATCGGCTCGGTGATATGCAGCGGCGCCCCTTTGGAACCGTCCTGGCGGCTGAACGTCAGCGAATATTCGTCCGTCGCATTGGGCGTGACGCCGGCCTTGGCGCTGACGCTGTAGTCCTGTGAGTAGGATTGGCTGCGGAAGCCCCAGCCCTGGTTGGGCGTCGCGGTAAAACTCTCGGGAAGCATCCAGCCGTCGAACTTCTGCCAGGCGCCGCTGAGCTGCGCGTAATAGAAATCCTTCTTGGTCCCTGCGATGCCATAGGTTCTGACTCCCTGATAGGAGCCGTCGCGGCCGAGCTCCAATCGGCTGCGGAACTCGCTTTCAATTTCTCGCGTCGGCTTGCGGGACACGAGATTGATCTGACCGCCCATGCCGCCGGGGCCATCGAGAACCGAGACATAGCCCTTGGCGATTTGCACTTCGGCGATATCGGGCGTCATGAAGCGGGCGAAATCGAGCCGGTTGTCGACCGGCAGATAGACGCGCACGCCGTCGACGGTGAGCGGCGCCTGCCAGCGGTCGAAGCCACGCACATAAATGTTTTGCTCGTTGCGCGGCCCCCCGGTCGTATTGGCGTTGACGCCCGGCGCGACGTTGGCGGCGCTGTCCAGAGTCAGGCGCGCAAAAGTCTCCATCTGCCGGTTCGTCACCGTGTAACCGCCAAAGGCGTCGGTGTGCTGTTTGGGCGTCGGACCGTTGTCCGTAATGGATGCGGGCGGAGAGGAAGCTGCGGCCGTGGCCCCTTGTGCGCCGGAGCCCGGCTGCGCGACCTTTGTCGGCGAAGCCAGGCGGCGCTCGCCGACCTTGATCTGGCCGAGTTCGAAAGCCTTTGGCGCGCGCACTTCGATTGGCGGCAACTGCATCTGCGCCACAGCCGGAAGGCAAAGCGCCATCGTTACGGCGCTGGAGAGCGCCGTTGAAGCAAGAAGTCTCATGTGGTCCTCAGCCGCTACAGTGAATTGAGAAAGGCGAGCAGGGCGTCGCGCTCCTGTTTGGATAATTTGCGGAAAGCCTCTGCCGATGCCCGCGCTTCGCCGCCGTGCCACAGGATCGCTTCGGTGAGCGTGCGAGCGCGGGCGTCGTGCAGATAGTTCGCGCCGTCGCCGCCTTTGCCAGAAAGGCCCAATCCCCAGAGCGGCGGCGTGCGCCAGTCGCGCGGACCCGCGTCAAAATCGGGGCGGCCGTCAGCGAGCCCCTCGCCCATGTCATGGAGGAGGAGATCGGTATAGGGGTGAATGTCCGCGCCGTTCAGCCACGGGGCCTCGGGGAAATCGCCGACCTTCAACGTGTTCCGATGGCATACTGCTCATCCCAGCGCGTGAAATAGGACTTCGCCAGCGAGGACGCTCGGATCACCGGCGCCGCGCCGCGACGGGACGGCAAGGAGAATGATATAGGTCGTCACCGCGCTAAGTTGATCGTCCGACAGATCGGGTTTCTTCGAACCTGCGCTCAGACAGTCTGCCTGGCCGGGCGTGCAGCTCTCCTGCGGAAAAAGCGAGGAGGTCACGCCGATATCCTCGGCGAAGGCGTTGCCGATTTGCTGCTTCAGGCTCGGTTGATTGGCCTTCAGGCCGAACCGTCCGAGCCTGCGCGCATTGGCTTCGCGGTCGTAGACATAATTTGGCTTACCCTTGCCAGCGAGAATTTCGGGTTCGGGTACGGCCTCCAACAGACCAAGGCCGAAAACCGGCGGGGCGTTTCTCAGCGACGTTCGGGCATTATCTCCGAGGTCGCCATACGCAAGATGGCGAAAGGCGAGTTTGGGCCGGTGGAGCGTTACGCGCTCTCCATCGGCGAGAACGACCGCCATGTCGTCATAGGCGGTGACGGCTTGACCTTCGCCAGCAACGCCCGGGACGCCTTCGGGATTGAGCTGAGCGCCGTAAGTGGGATGTGCGCGCGGTCCGCCATGCGCGTCCGAGCCTTCGACGCTCAGCCTCGCCACCATGTCTCGCGCCACGCCGTTCTCGGGATCGGTTGCGGCGCCGCGTCCGCTTTTCACATGGCAGGCGATACAGGAAAGCCGATTGTAGAGCGGTCCCAGCCCAATGAGATCCGGATGCTCTTCAGACGGGCCAATGAGCCAAGCCCTTCAGCTCGGGTGAACAACCTCCTCAGAGACCACAGCTAGTCGGCGATTTCGCGCCAAAATGCTTAGGTGAAATTGTTGTCCGGATCAGGTCCAATTCGGCGCTGAGTTATGAATTCGCGACACGATCATGAACCTCTGTGTTGCGGGCCGGGCGTCACTGCGGAAACGCCCGCGCCGCGCATCTCAGGACAGCTGGAGGAGGCGTGACGCCCTTCGTGCGGAGCCAGTCTGTCAATCGGCGTTGGGTTTGACCCCTTGTCAGCGTTCAAAATTTACTCTGGCGCAAACTTGATGCAGTGGTTTGTCAGTCGGTCCGCCTCGGTCGCAATTCCTCAGGCTAGTCGTTGGTATCCGTCCCGCTACCAAGGACTGGTGATGGGTATCGTTGGTTCCGGCAACATGGGCGTGGCGCTGATCTCCCTCTACGGACCATGGGTGTCGGAAAAGACTGAGTGTGGGCGAGGGATATGTTAAAAACCGGCGAGAACTTTCAGCCGATCGATCTCGTGCCGGCGCGAGAATGCTGAAAACGTCTCGGATGGCGCGGCTCGATGGGTGAGCCATGCCGAAACAAGGTTTTCCACGAGTGGCGCCACACCGGCAACCGGCACTCTCAGAGCATACTGCCGCGCAATTTGCCGCTGCGCCCCTGATCCACCTCCGACATAGAGGTCATAGCATTCCCCCGGCAAACCGGCCGCGTCGATTCTGGAGCCGATCAGACCGATATCGCCGATGTAATGCTGCGCGCAGGAATTTCGACAACCAGTGACGTGGATATTGATCGGCAGTTCTGTCTCAAACCGTTCTTCGAGGCGCCGCGCAAGGGCTAATGCATGCGCCTTGGTGTCGGTCGCCGCGAATTTGCATCCCTTGTTGCCGGTACACGCAACGAGGCCGCGGCGGAAGGCGCTCGCGTCAATATCCAGTCCGAGGTCTTCGATGGCGGCGATGCACGCGCTCAGTCTGTCGGTTGGAACGTCCGAAATCAGCAAATTCTGCCAGACGGTCAGCCGAAGCGTACCGCTGCCATAATGCTTGCAGACATCGGCAAGTCCGCGCATCTGCTTCCCTGTGAGGCGCCCGACAGGCAAATGGACGCCGAGATAATTCAGCTTGGGCTGCTTTTGCGGATGAACGCCGATATGGCCCTGGGGATCGGATGGCTGATCCAGCGCTATTTCCGCGCCGGTAGGACGGCGTAACGCGCGCCCCCACTCCGACTGGACCTCGTCGAGAAAGGCTTCGAGCCCGACCTCATCCAGGACATGCTTCAAGCGCGCCTTTTGCCGGTTGCTTCGGTCGCCGCGCCGGATAAATGCACGCAGGATCGCGCCGGCGAGGGAGACGCATTCCGATGGATCCACCAGGACGCCAGTTTCCGCAGCGAAGGCCCCATGACCGGTGGCGCCCCCAAGTTGCAGGCGAAAATATACGCCTGGTTCTAAACCAGGCGCGTCCAGGACCCGTGTCGCAGCAAAGCCGATATCGTTTGTATCCTCCAGAACAGCGACCCGCCCCCCGCCGTTGAAGGCGATGTTGAACTTGCGCGGAAGGCCATACAGCTCCCGGTGATTGAGGATGTAGTGATGCATGGCGAGAGCGAACGGCCGGGTGTCAATCAACTCTTGCCGATCTATGCCGGCGGTTGGGCTGCCCGTGATGTTGCGAACATTGTCGGCGCCCGAGCCGCGCGAGGTCAGGCCAAGATTCTGAATGGCGAATAGCAGATCAACAGCTGCAGAGGCTCCGATTTCCCTGAGTTGCAGATTTGCGCGGGTTGTCACATCTGCATAGCCGCCCGCGAAGGAATCGGCCGCATCGGCTAATCCACGCATCTGCCAGCCATGGAGAATACCCCCCGGAATCCGCAGGCGGCACATATAGGCGTCCTGCGCCGGGGCGACATAAAACAGCCCGTGATACTTGGTGAGGAAAACATCGATCCCGGCGGGAAAAGCGCTCGCTGCCGACCGCGCCACGATCTCATCCCAGCGATCGAGTGGATGGCGGTCACGTTTCGCCCGCTCTTCGCTGGTCAGTTCTTTTCCAGCCGCAAGTGCGCTGTCTTGCGCAAGAATTTGGAGCGCGTCTGGACCGACTGGCGTAACGGCGTTTGCTTGGGTGGCCAGCTTTTTGACCGGCGCCCCAGCGTGGGCGAACCGCTCTTCAAAAATGCGGTCCGGCGGGACGCCTTGGGCCCGAAGCGCGTTCACCACCTGGTCCAGGTAGGGCTCGGGACCACAAATGAAGAAATCGGCGGCGGGGAATTCGCGGGCAACGTCGACAATATCTGCATCACAAAGGCGTGCGCCGCTGGAGGTGAAGCGAAACTGAACGCTCACACCCTCATTGCCCGCAGCGGCGGCCTCGAACTCGCCAATGAAGGCCATTGAAGCCGAAATCTTGCCAGAATAGTCGATATGGAGCGGGCCGACCTTCTTATGCGAACCACGCCCTCGCAGAATCGCCACGGCGGGCGTCACGCCGATGCCGGCGACGAAACAGACCGTGGGGCGGGAACTGGGCTCCCAGACGCTCTCGCCGCGCGGCGGAGAGATGCGGAGCTCTTTTTCGCCAAGCGCGCCGTCGAAGAGCCAACGTGAGAAGAGCCCTTTGGGCTCGCGCTTCACCGCGATCTCGAGCGGCCGCCCCGGCGCGGAGGTGATTGTGTAGCTCCTGTCGACCCAGTGATCGCCGATGCGACCGGAGAGCACGACGAACTGACCGGTTTTCCATTGAACGGGCGCGACGCAGGTCGGTCTCAGCACGAAGCTGCGGATGCCATCGACGAGTTCCTGAGCTTCGCCGACGGCCGGGATCCATTCCGAGCGGCCAAGCATAGACTGGATTTGGGGTTCGCAGCCGCCGCAAAGAGATCCGCAGCCTGTCTTCTCCCTCAGGCTCTCGAAACTGCTGCAGCCGGAGTCGATAAGGGATCCGATCTTGTCGACACTGATCTGAAGACAAAAACAGGCCTGCTCGCTGGTTTCTTCTTGTGACGGCGGAGTCGTGATGTCCAATCGACCCGTTCGCTCGAAGGCGCGCAAGGCTTCAGCCTGGAAATGGACGCCGTCGATCGCCGCCTCGAGAATTTGCGGCATTTCCGGCCATTCTCCAACGGCGGCGAAGCCGATGATGTCGCCACGCCGTGAGAGGCGGATGCTGCGGTGCAGAGCATCATCGCCGCCGCCCGGCTCGATCCAGCTTAACTGCTGACCTTCCTCCACTGGCTCACTCGAACCAAGACTCTCGAGCCGAAAGGCCTGTAGTGACGGCATCCATGACGAGAGAAAGCGTCGTCCGTTTTCGAGGCGATAAACGCGCTCGATGACCGCAGCGCCCGCTTTCTCGCCGACATATTGCAGCGCCATCCCGCGTTGCGGCAGGTGATAGACAAATTGTAGCCCTGATACAATGTCCCGCAACTCGGACGAGGACTCGTGCAGCCGGATAAAACTCTCCTGAGAAATCCGGATTGCTTCCAGACTCGTGACAGCCCTGATACTTGCTTGTCGCGGAGAATGGTCGAGGCAGGCGCGCTCGCCAAAGCACTGACCGGACCCAAGCCGCGCCAGGGGAAGATCGGGAGAAGCCTCGTGATAGACGGAGGCTTCTCCACTGAGGATTAGCCAGGCCGCGTCGGCGGCGTCTCCCTCACGGAAGATCACCGCGCCGGCTTCAAACGCGACCGTAGACTGCGGATCGGCGGCGTCGAGAGAAGCAAGGAGACGGAAAATCTCGGAACGCTTGCGCAGGTTCTCGACCTCGCGCGCGTCTCGCCTCTCCTTGAAGCGTCTTGCAAGGTCCGGTTCCCGGGCAAGAGCGCTGAGGAAAGCAGATCCCTCGATGCGCAGGAGCGTGGTCTCTTCAGCGGCGCGGGCCGAAGCGCCCCGTCGTACATTCCCCCTCTGCAGGAGATAATGTTCTCCAGCCAGCTCTCCCGCGGTCAGCGCCGCTAAGACAAGCTCCTCGCCGGAAGGCGCGGCTGTGTAGATCTGTAGCGCGCCCTCTACGACAAGATAAACGGCGTCGCCCGGGTCGCCTTCAGAGAAGAGAATGTTTCCCGGGTCTAGGGTAAATTGAGAGGCGCCGCCAATGAGCTCTTCGAGAAGTGCGGCGGGCGCCTGGGCAAGGAGACCCGCACGCCTAAGGATTTTGATATAATCTGCAGAGTCCCATGTCTTTGACGACAGCATCTGCTTGACTTCTCGGACAGGCAGGGGCTCAGAAGTGCGAGCATTCACGCCTGACGCGCCGCCTGTGACAAGCTCCTGGCGTTGAACCTCGTTAAGGCTCTCGAGCCGGAACAGTTCGAGCGCCTGGTCCCAGCTTTCCATTGCGGGGCTCAAGGACAATAGCAACTCCGCCTTTGCGCCCTTGAAGGCCGCCACGCGCAACAGCCTCGTCGACTGGTCAAAGAAGCCAACCGTTTCAGCGCCTGGAGCAGCATTGCGCAAGAAGCCGCGCCAAGCCCCCTCATCATCGCAACCCGCGAGCCGATAGGCCACGGCGCCGGCAACGGCAACGCGCGCCCACCAGACGCCCGGCGGCAACGTCAAGGGCTCCCGGGCCAGCAGAAAGCCCTGCCGCTCAAAGGTTATGGGCGAAACCGCCGCAGGCGTGGCCTTGGCTTCCGGCTGGCCTGAAACGGGATCGACGATCGGTGCGACCAGCGCCCCGACGCGCGCCTGCGCCGATGTTTCATCGGTCCAATGGATCGGGACAAAAATAGAGCCGGGCGGCTGTCGATCCGTGACGCGGACCCGCAGGATGCAAGAGCCCAGCGCGGTCGCCACGCGCGCGAAACCATTGTCCGATAGACCCGCTTTTAAAGCGTCGGTACAACCGATCTCGACAAAAGGCTCCGGAGTTTCACGCGCAAGGCGCGGGCTTGCGCCGGTTCGGGTCATCGTGTGCCATTGATCGCGAATCCGGCCCGTATTCAGCCGCAGCGGGAATTCTTTCGAAACCTGGGTGGCGAGGGCGGGGATGGCGGGCGCGATGAATCTCGCTCGCCCGTCGGGCGTAAAGAAACCGCCCTGCGCGAAAAACCGCCTCTGCCCCTCTTTTTGTTGTGCCCGGATCGGCCAGAATGTCGGCTCGAGCCGCTCATAAGCTTCGTCGCTCAAGTCGGCGAGACCGCCCAGGTCGAAATCGCGTCCGCCATTGTTTTCGAAAGCGGATAAAGCCGCATGTTCCCGAAAAACGTCTGCGACCGATGCGAAATCGAAACCCACGAAGCCCATGCGCCGCGCAACCTCGGCGAAGATCGCCCAATCTGCGCGCGCTTCGCCGGGCGCCGGCAGGAAGGCTCTCTGCCGTGAAACCCGGCGCTCGGAGTTGGTTACCGTGCCGTTCTTCTCGCCCCATGCGAGCGCGGGGAGCAGGAGATGCGCGCCGCTACGAATCGTGTCGTTGGAGCGGACGTTGTCCGAGACGACTAGGAATTCGAGTTTACCGAGCGCTCTGCGGACAATGTCTGCGTCAGGCAGCGATGCGGCGGGATTCGTCCCCGCGATCCATAGCGCCTTGATCTCGCCGCGATCAATCGCCTCGAACATTTGCACCGCCTTCAGTCCCTCGCTCTGGGCCATGCGCGGCGCATTCCAGAAGCGCTGAACGCGGTCGATGCTCTCCGGGTCAAACCCCATATGCGCGGCGAGCGTGTTGGCGAGGCCGCCGACCTCGCGGCCGCCCATCGCGTTGGCCTGGCCAGTAAAGGAAAAAGGCGAAGAGCCGGGTTTGCCGATCCGGCCGGTCGCCAGATGGCAATTGAGGATTGCATTTACCCTGTCGACGCCCTGGGCCGACTGGTTGACGCCCTGCGAGAAAACCGTGACCACCCGTAAAGTCGCGGCAAACATGTCGAAAAAAGCCACGACAGCGCTTTCCGCCACGCCGGCCGCCACCGCTGCTGCAGTGGGCGTCGGCGCAATGCGCAGCGCGGTTTGCAGAGCGATCTCGAACCCGCTCGTGTGTCGGGCAATGTAATCCTCGTCGAGGGCGTCCTTGGCGGCGAGATAAGAGAGCAGACCGCTGAAGAGCGCCTGATCCCCGCCCGGCGCGATTTCGAGAAAGAGATCAGCGCTATCCGCCGTCACAGTCCGCCGCGTGTCGACGACAACGATCTGCGCGCCGGCTGCCTTGCGTTGCAGCATCCTTTGGAAGAGGATCGGATGGCACCAGGCGGCGTTGGAGCCAACGAGGACGATCAAGTCGGCAAGATCAAGGTCTTCATAGCAGGCGGGGACTGTATCGGCGCCAAAGGCCCGCCTGTGGCCGGCGACCGTGGAGGCCATGCAAAGACGTGAATTCGTGTCAACATTCGCCGAGCCGATAAATCCTTTCATGAGCTTGTTTGGCGACGTAGTAATCTTCGGTCAGCAGTTGCCCCGAGAGGTAGAAGGCAATTGAACTGGACCCGCGTGACCCGATAACTGATGTGAGACGCCCGGCCACCGTCTCCAACGCGGCATCCCAAGAAATGGGCGCGAGTGCTTCATCTTCCTGTCGCTGCAAAGGATGAAGCAGCCGCCCCTTGAGACCAAGCGTGTCTCCGAGCGACATGCCCTTCGCGCATAAACGGCCAAGGTTCGCTGGGTGGGCCGGGTCCCCAGCGACTTCCACCCGGCCCGACGGCTCGATAGACGCAATGACGCCGCAACCGACGCCGCAATACGGACAAGTAGTTTGAATCGCGGGTGGGCCGGCGAATAGGCCGGATTTGTCGAAGGCATCCCCCATCATGGGCCCACCTCGCCTGATATGCTGCTCGGTACTTCTACTTAACTCATTTTTTTAGGCATGTCCCACCTGAGGGCAAGACAGTCTATCGCCTGCCCACGCCCGCTGGACGCCGAGTCGGCATGTGCAGTCTCGCAATTCGATACAAAGGGGCAATCGCTGATCGCTTTTGTCGATGCGTCTCTCTTTGCGATTCCCACATCCACCCGTCGCCGACTGCGCCAGATACGATCAGCTCAGGAGCGTATGACCATGGAAAGAACCGAAGTGCTCGACATGGATGGGGGAACTCAAGCTCTATGGCATGCGGAGCGCCTATGATGAGAGATTGGCGACGGCGCTCAAACGCAAGCATGAGCCTCAGCGACTGGTCGGCGAT
Organism: Methylocystis sp.; assembly: GCF_051061225.1. Lineage (GTDB taxonomy): Bacteria > Pseudomonadota > Alphaproteobacteria > Rhizobiales > Beijerinckiaceae > Methylocystis. The sequence continues at coordinate 5,156 of NZ_JBPFEB010000064.1, read as the reverse complement.
TTGCTCAAGGCCAAAGCAGGCGCGCTCCATCAAATATTAGCTCGCCATCGCCAAATTGCCGCTCGCGAAGGATGTCGATCCTTGGCTATCAAGGGCATTCGAACGAGAATCGTTACCACGGTCGATCTGGTCAATCTTCTCGAAGCGGAATTTCGCTGAGGGCGTCAGGGGTGGCTCGCCGATTACCTCACGACTTGAGTCATTCTCGGCGAACTCAACTATCTGCCGTTCGCCAACGCCGGCGGCCAATTGTTGTTCCGTCTGAGCCGCCGGCTTTACAAGCGTACCTCGATCATCGTCACGACCAACCTCGCTTTCGACAAGTGGCCAAGCGTCTTCGACGATCGATCATCGACCTGTCAACGGACTCCTACCAACCAGATTCTGCATGGAGACCCAACGTTCCGTATTGGCAATTATTGCGCCGCCCGTCACTACATAATCAATTTCTTTCCCGTTTGGATTGATAAAAAATGTGTTAGTCCGCCCGTTTTCATAAACAACCTCAACCCTACAATTCGGGTTTACGGTATACCTGCCCCGCAGAGATTGCTCAGAGTTATCCGTATATTTAGCAATATAAACCTGGTGGCCCATCCCGTCGTAATACTCAAAGCCTGCATATGCCAAGGGCGTCTTTCCTGTCGAATCGAAGCCGCCGGCGGAAAAGACGTATGAACCATTTAAGGTACGTTGGGTGCATGCAGGATCTGCAAACGCGCTCGTACTAACTGTAAGCAATGCGACGCATGCAACCTTGGTAAGGAAATCTCGTACCATCTTGATGTTCCCCAGTGGTGATCAAACGCTTAAACAGGCCGCAATCAAGCCTGCCTCTCGGAACCAGTGCTGCACCTTAGCCTGCTCTCGAAGACTGAACAAGGCTAGGCTCAGGACTCACATAGAAGGCGATGGCGGCTGCGATGCAGATGGCCGAGAAGAAGGCGTGTGCGCATCTGTCGTAGCGGGTCGAGATACGTCGCCAGTCCTTGAGTTTGGCGAAGAGGTTCTCGATCTTGTGGCTTCCCGGCGCCGTCGCAGACGACGTGGAGCTTGGAGTTCAGCCCACCTTTGCGACAACGAAGCGTCGTGTCGCCCGACGCCACAGCGGAGAGGATCGCCCCCGTCGCCTTGGTCGCGTCCGCCACCGTCTCGATTTTCGGCGGCTCGAAGCTTACCGGCTGATCGCGACGCGCAGCAGCAGACGTCGTGAGCGCCTTAGCCTCCCAATCCAAGAGTGCTTCAACCGCTAATGTAGCCTTGTTCCTGACCCCCTTTGGCCGTCCCGGATTACCTGCCTCAAATGGTCAACCGCGCGTTGCCTCCGCGCTTTTTCGCGCCGGCTCGGCTGTCATGCTGATTCCCTTTTCAAAAGAGCGGCTCATGGCTACTCGGCTATTAGTCAGGTAACCATGAGCGTGTGCTATTCCGGAATAGTCATCTAGGCGACGCGCAGCACCAACCTGCCCACACTTAACAATTAAAACCGCAACGACTCTCGACCTTGATTGAGCCAGATGGGTCGCCCGTGGGAACGACTTTGCATCGCACCTGAAGCTGCACTTTCGATGGATCACAATCCGTCGGGTAAGAGGTTGTTAGAGCTCAATTGCCTCGAAAAAGTGTCTCGAACAACCCGCGAAGAGCCGGGCTTTCAATCTCAGCTGGAGCCGCTTGCTCCAACACCACATCCTGCTCGCCCAGAGTCTTCTTCCTCCTATTGGAAGCGACCTTCGCCTTCCTGGGCTTGGTGGACTTGAGGGAACCGGTCGGCCTTTCGTCGATTGCGGGCTTGGCCTGCTCAGCGGCAGGCGATTCCTGGCTCGCCTTTGACGATTCCCCTATCTCTGTCCTCTGATTATGTACTCGCATGTGTCGAAGATGCTCTTTCGGCGGCTCCTCGACTGTAACCGTGGTAGCTGGCGCAGGTTGCACATGGTTTTGTCCGGCGACGACTCTCTGGCTGACTGCGGTCGCGCAGGCGAAGCCTCCCATTCCACCGATCACAAATACGCCAAGGTATTTCCGCATTTCGCTCGCCCCAATCGAGCTGTGTGACTCGCCTTTCACAAAGCTGGGTCAATAGCTGGATTGTAAAATTCTATCTGATTTATTGCCAGTGATGAACTAATCGCCGATCGGATGGTAAATTAAGACTTAATAGGGTCGCGCTTCTTGCACCGACCCTGATGGCGCCCAGTCTATGTCGTTGGTCCATCGAGTGGCATGTGAAGCAGAACAGATGGCAAGCGAGATCACGATCACGAGCGCGAATGGTTCAGGCGGACACCGCTGGACAGCCTTAGAGATCGGCATAGATTAAATTGAACTTCCAGATGCCGGCTCTCGAGCTTCACGCCGGTATGGCGCTTCAACTTCCATGGTAAAAGAGGCAGCGGGACCCGATGCGTGTCAGCGCACCCGACGGAGGCGCTCTCAATGACCCCTGCGAGAGATCGACGAAATCGTCCAGGTCCGCAACGCCAAGGCCGCCCAGCGGTTGGGCGCCTCCTCCATAAGGAGGGGCGCCACCCTAAGCGCATGGTCTTTCACAAGCTCGGCTCCTATGCGCGCAGCGCATGGAAATCATGCCGGGCGTCGATAGTCGCTCTCACAACGGTTTGAACAACCGCGCCAAAAATTCCCATGTCCCATTACGAAAGAGAGAGAGTGATGCAGGGGGGTCGATCACCACGCCGGCGATCGCCGGCAATGCTGGCGCCAGCCGATGCGTGATGCCGGCGTGATGGAATTTGCCCTGCCAGTTGGACGCAGGCGCGAACAGGCCTGCGCCCTCCTCTGGTTTTCCATACGCATTTGCAGGGATTTGCTTGCTATCGCGCACAAAGCGACGCTGACGCCAGCGCGCTGTCTTCATGGCCGGGGCGCTTCCGCGAGCGCCGCGAGAACAGGGCCCGCGGCGCGGATGGCGAGCGCCGCGACCGTGAGCGTTGGATTGGCCGTTCCGCCGGTCGGAAACACCGCCGCGCCGATGAGAAACAAATTCCGATGGTCGTGCGCGCGCAGCTCCCTATCGACGACTGACCGGCGTGGGTCGTCGCCCATGCGCGCGGTGCCCATGATATGACCCGCGGCTTCCGCCTTGTCCTTGTGCCAAAACGATGTGACTCCAACTCTCTCAAACATTTCCTCATGCATGCGCTTCGCGCTGGCGAGCGCGCCCTGCGTATAGGTGTCGAGACGATAGGCGATCTCCATGCCGGGCAGGCCTGTCCGTTCCATCCGGCTCCAGTCGAGAGTCATCCGATTTTCCGCCAGGGGAAGCTGCTCGGTCAGTGCGGCGATGCGGATGTGCCGCGATGTCTGCTCCCTGAGCGCCCGATCCAGCGCCTTCCCGCTCAGGCCGCTCATCGCGAGATCCCGCGCGGTCGATTCCGGCGCGCCCGTGGGCCAGCTCCATCCCTCGTTTCCAATTTCGAACCTCAGAGCAGAGTCGGTGGCGCGCCTTGCCGAGCGGCGGAAGGTCTCAATGCCGGACGTCGCCCCCGGACCCCGATAGGGCCAGACGGGCTCATGCGCGAGGGCCCAGCTCAACTGGATCGGATGATCCATCAGATTGCAGCCGACAAGGCCGGATCGGTTCGCCACGCCTTCGGGCGAGCCGCTCGATCGCGACGCCAGCAGCAGACGCGGCGTTTCCATCGCATTGGCCGCCACAGCGACGACCCGCGACTCCACGCGCCCCTCGGACCCGTCGGGACGCCTGAACCGCACCGCCGCGACGCGCCCATCCTCATGACTCCCGATGAAATTGGCGCAGGCCTCGGTGAGCAGTCGCGCGCCCAGCGCCTCGGCGCGGGCAATATGAATGGTCGCATCGTATTTCGCCTGGATGGGACAAACAGGGATGCAACTCGCGCTGCCATGGCAGGACGGCCGGCCCGAGGACGCTTTGGAGAGCCGCGCCTGCGGCGTGGGGCGGAGCTCGAACCTCGACCCGCGCAATGCCTCTTCCCAGCGCCGGTCGAGAAAGCTCTGTGGCACAGAGGGCAGCGGATAGGCGGCGGAGCGAGGCGATCCCAAGTCCTGTGCGTCGTCGCCCGAGACTTCCAGTTCTGCCTCCGCCCGGCAATACCAAGGCTCGAGATCGTCATAGGAGAGCGGCCAGTCCGTCGCGAGGCCGAAAAGCGACTTCATGCGGAAGTCGTCGGGGATCAGGCGTACCGCCGTTCCCAGCCAATGCCAGGTTGTCCCGCCGACCTGTCGCAGATAGGTCGAATTGAAGGCGTCCGACCCCTTCTGCGCGTAGAAGCCATGAGGCGACTCGGTCTTCGGATGCGGCGTAAAGCTCGATTGCGGATAGGCCGACTCCGGCGTCTTCGGATAGGCGGTGTGAAACCTCCTAACCGCCTCCGCGCGATCCACCCGGGGCCCTGCCTCCATGATGACGACGCTCGCGCCTTTCCCTGCGAGTTCGCAGGCGAGAAGCGCCCCCGCGACGCCGGAACCGATGATCAGCACGTCGGCGCGAATGTCCATGGCAGATCCGTCATAGTGGCGCGAGGGCCCAGCGCCCCGCTTCAGTATCCGGGACGCCCCGGGGTCTGGCAAAGCCGATTGCCTCCCACAGGAGCGCCCCGGCATAGTCTACGCAAATCATGCCCCCGGAAGTCATCGTCTGACCCGAATACCAGTCCGCCACGATTCGGGAATCGAGCGAGGCTTGCCCTTCTCCCGCTAGCCACTTCTCCCCCTGCTCATGGGGCCGCGCGCGGTCGAGAATGCTTTGCAGATAACGTCGCGCAACGTCCGGCGGGAGGTTTCGGCGCGCGGTCAGTTTCTCGCTTAGCTGGAGAAACGTCGCCAAATCGAGGCCCGGCGCCGCCACGGGCCGCGACGGGGCCACAAGGAGCAGGACATTGGCGGCGGCGGCGGAAAGAAGCGCGCGCCGTGTGATCCTCCCGACGTGCAAAGAGTTCATACTCCACGCCTCGACCATCGCAACCCTCCAACGCCTGAAAGCGACATCCGCGGGCGGCTCCAGCGCAATCAATGCTAGAGGGTGTTATGCACCTTGGAGCATGAATTCTGCGGCGCGCTTGAGCATGAGACATGCGAAGGCGACGACGTGGAGGCCTGCGAGGGTCTGAGCATAGCGCTCGTAATCTTTGACGAGCCGCCTGCATCGTGTCGCC
>NZ_JBPFEB010000063.1:0-10755 GCF_051061225.1 Methylocystis sp. | reverse complement strand
TTCATATCGCCGGCCCTCTTGGAACGTGCATTTATGAAGGCGTCGATCCCGAGCAGCCGATGGCGCTGATCGGCTCGGGCACTGGCCTAGCGCCTCTGATCGGCGTCCTACGAGACGCTCTGAGGCGCGGACATCGTGGTCCAATCCGGCTCTATCACGGGGCGCGAGTGAGCGAAGGACTGTATCTGCACGATCATCTGCGGGCGCTGACGAAGTGGCACGCCAACCTCCACTATATCCCGCGCGTCCTCAGCGACTCCGGAGCTCACAGCGGCGATGTGGCGGCGGCGGCGCTGGAGCATGAGAACGCACTCCCCCACACGGCATTCTTTCTCTGTGGCGGCGAGAAGTTGGTAGGCCGTCTGAAACGCGATCTCTATATGAAGGGCGCCAGCCTCAAGCAAATGCGTTCCGACACGTTTCTTCCCGCGGGATCAGGTCGTTGAGAATTCTCAGCATGGCATCACACTGGTTCGCGCGTTGGTTCGGCGGCCCAAATCTCCGCCGCCGCCATGTGGCGGAATCCAGCCCATACCGCGCTCCGCGTCTCTTCGACGGGAGTCTCGATCCCGTCACGCAAGAAGTGATGCCGGCTAGCGACTCGCAGAATTGCCGACAAACGACAAAGCAGGGAGCCGCCCGCGCGGCCAGAAAATTAGGGCACGTCAGTGACGTGAACGGCGCCATCGGGCTCGATGTGGCTGAATTTGATTTCGAGCGTTCGCAAATATTCCTGAAGGCCGGCGTCCTGAATGGGAAGCACGTGGGCGTCGGCGCCAGACTCATTGTGATGCGAATGCCAATAGCCGGGGGGCGTGATGAAGCTCGCCCCGGGCACCCAGTCTTCCCGATGCGGGTTCCTGATCCATCCGCTCTCGTCCAACTCCTGCCCGATCAGCGTGTAAACCCCCGGCTTGCAATCCGCCACGAAATCAATGGCGACGGACTCGTGACGATGTGGCAGTTGAGATTTTCCGGCGGGTAGAAGGCCGTACATCGCCCAAAGCGTCTGGCTGACGGTTCTTGTCTGCGGGAAAGCGGCGTTGGCCAGCAAAACGCTGATGCGGTTCGCGGTCGCTTTACGTTCATCGTGGATGATGTCGGTCAACTCCGCCTCGGTGCGGGCGCGTTTGTAGAGCGTCGGATTGAATCTGGGCGTCGTGGCTGAAACCCCCAGATAGCGAAGCAAGGGTGCGTCATGAACCCAATAGATGGCCGCCTCTCCCTCGCAGTGATGAAGGGCGTGATCGTGCGCGGGCAGAACGATGAGGTCGCCCGCTTCCCACGACAGGCTTTGCCCGCAGGCGTCCGTGCGGCCCACGCCCCGATGGATGTAGAAGAGCTGGCTGGTCGCGGCCGCGCGCGTCTTAAGACTGCCGTGCGCGATCCGAACGAAATTGGCGCAAAGCGCGGGCGAGGTCGCGGGGCCCTCGCAGCCAAGCTTTGCACTGACGTCGAGCGGCAGCACGCAGCTTTGCCCGCTCTCGAAGAAGGAAGGGGAAAAGGACTGGTAGGGGACGGGTGAAATTATTTTCTGAACGATCGGATTTGCGGCCGAGGAATAATCATAGAACAGTGCGTCTGTCTGAGATGAATAATTTTCCATGTTAAAAACTCCGGATTCGTTTCGCAGGCGGCTTCGAGTTTGCAGCTTTTCGAAAGAAGCGGCCGATCCTGCTCCTGTTCCCGGTGAATGACAATGTTTCCCTTTTGCGCGGGAGGCTGGCCAGAGGGCGCTCTTAGAACGACTCTCTGTTTCGTGAATGCGCTGGCTAGCGCCATCTGGACAGAAAAGCGACACGGCTCAGCCTGAGTGGGAGATCGAATTACGTATTTATGACAGCTGCGCGCTGCCCGGGATCGTTAGCCGCGCCGGGCTGACTCGATCGCGGCGACGTCAATCTTCTTCATACCCATCATGGCCTCAAACGCGCGTCTTGCTTCATCGCCGCCGCCGGAGATCGCCTCCGTCAGCACGCGCGGCGTGATTTGCCAGGAGACGCCCCATTTGTCCCTGCACCAACCACACGCGCTTTCCTGACCCCCATTGCTGACGATGGCGTTCCAATAGCGGTCAGTCTCCTGCTGATCGTCCGTGGTGATCTGGAAGGAAAAGGCTTCGTTATGTTTGAACGCCGGGCCGCCATTGAGGCCGAGACAGGGGATGCCGGCGACGGTGAATTCGACCGTCAGCACGTCGCCCGCCTTGCCGGACGGATAGTCGCTTGGAGCGCGGTGGACGGCGATCAATCTGCTGTCAGGGAAAGTTTCGGCGTAGAAACGGGCCGCAGCCTCGGCGTCCCTGTCGTACCACAGGCAGATCTTGTTTCTTGCAATGGCCATTATTCGTCCTTTCGCTTCTGAATCCATTCCTCTGTCGGAGCGGACCAGGTATTAAAAAGCAGATGTGGACAGTGACCCTCCCCTCGCTGGCCGGGCCAAGCAGGGCGCGTTCTGACGTCACGCGCTCATCAACTGCGTCCTCCGACTGGACAGAATCCAGAAAGGTTGATATCAACATAAATAAGCCATGTCAAAGACGCTGCCCCTCGAGGTCGTTCATGAGATCCGCGACACCTGCCTTTGCCTCGCGACTCAGAGAGCCGCGCGCCAGCTTGCCCGGCGCTTCGATCGTGCCTTCGCGCCTGTCGGGCTCACGAACGGACAGTTCTCGTTGATGATGGCGCTGAACGCCCCGCAGGCGCCGACGGTCGGCAGGCTTGCGGAGTTTCTCGCCATGGACCGCACGACGCTGACGGCCGCACTTAAACTGCTGGCGCGGCGCGAGCTCGTGGCGGTCGCCGCCGACGAGAAAGACAAGCGCGCCAGCCGGCTTTCGCTCACCGCGGCCGGACGAGAGGCGCTTGCGGCGGCGGTCCCGATCTGGCGGGAGACGCATGCGGCGCTTGAGAAGGAGCTTGCGCAGGGAGGCGCCGAGGCTCTGCGCGTGTCGCTTCGAAAGCTCGGCTGAGCAAGGAAAGGTCTCATCATGGGCGAGAATGTGAAACCGGTTCCGGAAGGCATGCATACGCTCACGCCGCATATTGTCTGCGCGGGCGCCGCGGAGGCGATCGATTTCTACAAAAAGGCTTTCGGCGCGACGGAATTCATGCGCATGCCGGGACCGGACGGAAAGCTGATGCACGCCAGCGTGAAGATCGGCGACTCGATGCTGATGCTTGTCGACGAAATGCCGCAGTGGGGCGCGCTCGGCCCAAAGGCGCGCAACGGCACTTCCGTGACGATCCATCTTGCCGTGGCCAATGTCGACGAGGTCGTCGTTCAGGCGGTCAGCGCCGGCGCGAAGGTGAAAATGCCGGTCGCCGACATGTTCTGGGGCGACCGCTATGGAGTCGTGGTCGATCCCTTTGGCCATGAGTGGTCGATTGCGACGCGCATCCGCAACATGACTCCCGACGAAATGATCGCCGCCGGCCGCGAGGCCATGCAGAAGGGTTGCGCCGAGGCGCAAAAGGCCCCGCAGTGACACGCTTCCCTTCCCACCCCGCGACGACGGGGTGGGAAGGGCTGGAACCGGCCTCTTCGTGGGCGCTTGGCGCCATCACTTCCAGTGGCGCATCATCGCCCGGCGACGCTTGTGGTTCCCGCTCAGCCTGCGCCTGGTCGAACTGCTCAAACGCGGAATCCTAACTCTCCGATCAAAACCAGCCGCCGCCGGCCCGTGACAGTCAGGCCCGGTGACGCGCGGCGCCTGAAGCGCAACAGGGAAGGCGAAAGAGATTCCAGATGCCTTGTTCCCACCAAATGAATCAGTGAGTCTTCGAGTCATTAGGGGAAACTGGCCGGGACTTGAGCGATGCGCATTCTGGTGGTCGAAGACAACCCTCGACTGGCTGAACTGATTTCCGAGGGGCTCGCCGCGGCCGGCTACGTATCAGATGTCGCCTTCTCCGTGGGCGATGCGGAGTCTTTTCTGGATAGCGTTGAATATGACTTGATCGTGCTCGATCTCTGGCTTCCGGACGGCTGCGGGAGGACCGTGTTGCGCGGGCTTCGCGGACGTGGTCGCAGCACGCCCGTGCTGGTCGCGACGGCAAGGATCGACATTCCGATCCGGGTCGAGACTCTCGAAGAGGGCGCCGATGATTTTCTCGGCAAGCCCTTCTGTATGGAAGAGCTGATCGCGCGCGTGCGTGCGATCCTGCGGCGCCCGCCGCAACTCGCGCAATCCATTCTCGCGATATCCAATCTGGTTTTCGATCTCGAGCGAATGATCGTCGAAATAGATGGATCGCACATTGATTTTTCGCGCCGGGAGATGAATGCGCTCGCGACGCTCATGCGCGCCGGCGGGAGCCTTGTGCCGCGGCGCAAGCTTGAAGCGGCTCTTTATTCATTCAATGAAGAGGTCACGCCAAACGCCCTGGAGGCTGTCGTCTCAAGGCTGCGGAAAAGACTGGAAAACTCCGGCGCTGCGGTGACGGTGACTGCGATGCGTGGCGTCGGCTACATACTTTCCGAGCGAATGTGACGGATTTATCCCGCCCCGCGCCGCTCCTGCACGCCATCGCCACCCGACTGGCGGCAATTGCCCTTGGGCTTATGGCCATCATGGTCGCCGTGACCATCGTGGAATACGCAAGCGATCTCCAGAGATTGCGGCGAGCCACTCTAGAGGAGCAGGCGGAAGACCTGTTCAAATCCTTGCGTTCGGGACGACCTGGCCGCTTCGCGGAGAGTTGCAGGCGTTATCCTGCCGCTTACGGTTATCGGATTTTCAACGATAAGAACGAAATCATCGCGGCGGTGAACGGCGCGCTGTTTCCTGAAATGCCGCGCTATCGCAGCGGCCGCCCTGATCTGTCCTTCAAGCATTGGCGCACGCCCGAGCCGTGGAACGACCAATGGTTCGTAACCCAGCAAGGGGACGTGGACGGCCGGCCGCTCTGGATTCACGCCACCATGATCGGCGATCCGGCGGCGCTTTGGAGCGAGGTTCTGCTCGAAGAGATCGTCGAACATGTCGTCGTTCAGGCCATGATTGTCGTCCCCGCGCTGAGTCTCGCGATTCTCTGGGCGTTGCGTTCCGCGCTTCAGCCTTTGTCCGGCGTCGCCGAGAGGGCAAGGAAGCTGGCGCGAGAGGCAAATTCGCGGCAATCGCCGCAGGCGCTGCAATCCGAGGGTCTTCCGGGCGAAGCGCAGGATCTGGTCGAAGCGATAAACGTCCTGCTTGTCAAATATGAAGCGACAGTAGAGCGGCAAACGCAATTCGCCGCCAACGCCGCGCATGAATTACGCACGCCGCTGGCGATCCTGCTGTTGCAGATATCTCAGCTTCCCGCCAGCAGGGCGGTGGATCAGTTGAAGGCGGAGGTGTCCGTGATGGCGCACACGGTGGACCAGTTGCTTCGCCTCGCTCAGGCAGAGCAACTGGCGAAAGCAGGTTTTTCTCCCTGCGATTTGCGGGATGTCGCACGCGCGGCCTGCGAGGAGATGGCGCTTCCCGCCACCTCGCGAGGGCTTCTGATCGAATTCGATGAGGCGACGGCGCCGGTCATGGTCCCCTGTAGTCCTGACTTCCTTCAGATCGCCATTCGCAACGTTGTCGAAAACAGCCTGCGCGCCGCGCCCGCCGGCTCCACCGTCTCCGTGCTGGTCGACCCTTCAGGCGACGTCAGCGTATCGGATCAAGGTCCCGGCGTCCCGGACGCCGACAAGGAGCGCGCCTGTCAGAGATTCTGGACGCGACGCCCCGGGGAAGGGGCGGGCATCGGATTGGCGCTCGTGCAGCGTATTCTGGACCTGCACGGCGGCGAGGTCCGAATCGAGGATCGAGAGGGCGGAGGAGCCCGCGTCGTGCTTTCGCTCCGGCACGGTCTGCTGGGGAGCTGCGGGCGGCTCCGTCGATCGAATGCATTTTGCAGATGCCCGCGCGTCGGGATCGAGGCGGGGAGCGAAATGCTTGCGGAAGTTGCCGCGGCCGAATGAAGGATAGCGAAGACGCGTTCAGCATGGCAACGCTTCTGCCATCGCCGATCCACTTAAAAACTCACCGTCCGAAAATGCGATCCGCGCGAGGGCTCTTTCATTGTGCGGTGGCGCTCGACCCGCACCCGGCGCCTTCGGAGGAGCCTGCGCACGACAGGTCGCGGCGGTGAGAGACTGCAACAAGCAAGACGGCGGCGAGAGTGGCGGCGCCGAGCATGGCGCTGCCGGCGCTCGCGCCAAATCGCTCCAGCGCCCATCCTGTCAGCGCGCTGCCAAGCGGATTGGTTCCCTGCACGATCATCACCTGCAAGCTGGTGGCGGCATTGCGCAAGGGATCAGGGATAAAACCTTGAACCGCGGCCGAGGCTGACGAAAACACGGTCGCGGAGCAGACGCCGAAGCCGGCGAGAACGAGGGCGGCCGGCGTGAGCTGGTGAATCGCCGAAAGCGCCGCAAGGCAAAGGCCGAGGCCGGCCGCCGCTGTCAGCGGACGCCAGTTGGACGCGGCGGGCCGGCGCCATTGCAGGAGCCCTCCGAGGCAGGCTCCGGCGCCGACCGCGCTCATCAGCAGTCCAAAGCCGCCAGCGTCGAGTCCGAGTCCCAGGCGCGCATAGGCCGGGACGAGAGTCTGCATATTGACGGCGAAGACGCCGGCCACGGCGACGACCAGAAGAGGAACACGCGTCGAGGCGTTGCTCCACAGAAAGCGGAGCGCCGCAGGCGTGGAGCGCGGCTGCCGCAGCGGCGCGTCATTTACCCTTCGGGTCGCGAGGAACAGAATGAGGGGAACGAACGACGCCGCATTGGCGGCGATGGCAAAAGCAGGCCCACATGTTTCGATCGCGAAGCCGGCCAGGGCCGGGCCCAGCACCCGCGCGAGATTGAAGGAGAGCGTCGCCAAGCCGGCCGCTCTCGCGCGTCCCTCGGCGCCGGCCAGACTTGCCGCAAGCGAGAGGCGCGTCGCCTGCGAGAGGCCATTGCCCACCCCCAGAAGCAAGGCAAAGCCGGCCAAAACGGGGTAGGACGCTTCCTTGAGAATGACGGCCGTGGCGAGAGCCGCCGCGAGTAGCGCCATCGCAGCCTGCGCGCCCAGCAACAGGTTTCTTCTGCTCCAGAGGTCCGCCGCTTTTCCGGCCGGCACGGCGAGAAGGATCGACGGAAGGAATTGCAGGGCGATCAACAGCCCGAGCTTTGACGATGATCCCGTCAGCTCCAGGACGAGCCATGCCTGCGCGGTTGATTGCATGCAGGCGCCGATCTGGCTGGCGAAGTTGCTGAGCGCATAAATTCCCCAGACCCGCGGCAAGGAAGGCTCACGCTGCGTCATGCGGCGGTCGCGACGGAGGATTGAACGGCGCCTTCCACGAACTCGACGATGTCGCCCGCCAGGTCGCGGCCTGTTGCAAGGGTGATGCCTCCCAGGCCCGGCGCGCTGTTGACCTCGATCAGGAGCGGCCCCTCGCTTGCCGAGTCCAGAAGGTCGACTCCCGCCACCGCAAGTCCGAGACGCGCCGCAGCGGCTTCCGCGATGCGGCATTGTTCCGGGGTCGGCGTCAGCGGCATCGCCACGCCGCCTCCAGCAAGATTTGCCCTGAAGTCGCCATTCGTCGCAGATCGGCGCATGGCGGCGACAGCTCGATTGCCCACAACCAGAACGCGGATATCGGCGCCAAAGCTGTCGGTCACCGCGCGCTGGAGCAGGAATTCTTCTCCAAGACCCCAGAGCGTTTCCATCAGGCTCTGAAGCGCCGACCGGCTTTCGCACAGCATGACTCCGACGCCCTTCGTGCCGCGCGCCAGTTTGACGATGACCGGTGCGCCGCCGAGCAGATCGAGCGCTTTGGCCGCCCGCATGTCCCGGTTGGGCGCCAGGCTCGCCGGCATCGGCGTCCCCACCGCCGCAAGCTCCTGCGTCACACGGATCTTGTCACGCGCGCGCTCCAGACTGACCGAATCATTGACGCAGACAACTCCGGCGGCTTCGAGCGCCCGGACAACCCCTAAAGCATAAGCGGGAGCCGTGCTGCCCAGCTTCGTAATGACGAAGTCCGGAATGATCCCCGAAGTCGCGGCGCGAGGAACGCGACCTGTGCACAGCTCCACGAGACAATCCCTGGGGTGGATCACTTCGCACCGGTGACCGCGCGCGTGGCAGGCCTCCAGTAAAAGAGGAGTGCTTGGCGACCTTTCCAGGTGCGTCAGAATCCAGCCTTGCATCAGTGAACCTCCAGTTCCGTCCGGGTTTCGGCGAGCACATGCGCGACATAGGCGGTGGCCCAACGACACAGCCGGGAAAGGATGTTTTCGTCGAGATCGAGCGCCGCGAGCGTTTCAGGCAGGCAGAGGGGCAGAACATGGTCGGCGCCGCATGACCTGCTGCTTCTGACCGAAGCGGAAACATTGTTGATCAGGGCGCCGCGGGTTGGATGCGTCGGGTCCCAGACTTCCGGCGCCACTTTGGCGATGGACGGCGCCGCGCGCAGCATCGAGCCCTTGCGATACACGACGACGCGCAGCTCGAATTTGCGGCCTTGAAGCGGATGGTCCAGCGCTCGAACCGTTTCCGCGTCCAGATATTCCGTCACGGTGTAAGGGAAGCCGGCGCCTTGCCCGTAACGCTGGCGCACGATCGCCAGGGAGCGCGCGATCTTCTCCTCGACGACCTTTTTACCCTCGTTGTTGAAGAAAAATTCGATTCCGTCGCCATGTCCCGTGCCGCTGGGCTTGATGACAAGCTGTTCGCCACGGTGAAGGCGCGAGCGAACGGCTTCGATCAGCTCATCGACGTCGTTGCAGATCTCGAATCTTATGGCCGCTCCGATTTCATCGGCGCCATTCCTGGCTGCGAGCGAATTGACATGTCGATACGCCGTGGCCTTGTCGGCTCCAGCCCTGTAACAGCGATTGGCCGGGAGGAGGGCGCCAAGGTTCAGCGGCCCGTGCGCGGCTTCGAGATTGTATAGAAACCGGTCATTGACGATCGCCGAGACGTCGCGGCCGAACAATCGCGGCGCGCCGGCGACGACGTCAACGTGGTCGACAAGCTCGCGGGTGTATCCGAGCGCGACAGTCGGGCGCGCGGGCCCGCGCCAACCGCCGTCCGAGACGAGCGTGTCGAGCGCGAGAACCTGCACGTCGCCAAAGCGCCGCTCCAGCGAGCGGGCGATACGATCGACGAACAGCATCTTTTCGTGGAGAAGATGGCTAGGCTTGCGCTCCCGTTGCGTCTCGCGCCCCGAGGACGCCACGAGCGCCAACGGCGCAGGTGCCTGACATGCGGCGCCGATTTCGCCGATTGTCTCGAGAATATCCTCTACCAGACTCGTCGGCAGATTCGTAATGCCGCCGATTCCCGTGCCGTTAAGCTCGAGGAGCTGAAAGCGCCTCTGGCCGGCTCGGCGAAAAGGCAGAATATCGAGCGGCGCGACAAAGAAATCCCAGGGCCCGACATTCTGGGGAAGCGGCAACTCCGACTCTTGCTCAAAACGTTCCGCCAGGATCGAGGCCTGTCGCTGGGCGATCGTCGCTCGATCGTCGAGTCGGTGGCCGAGCATAGGGGCGAGACCGATCAGGGTCGGCAGGCCGACAGCCAGCCTGTTGGATGGAAAAGCCGGGAGCTGGGCGCGGCGCGGCGTGTCAGAGTCGCCCCCATAGGATCGCGCCTCGCGTAAAAGGCTGGACTGCACCGAAAGCATCAACCACTCCAAGATCGCTCGTATCAGCGCCGGATGTTTCCGCACCTGTTGCGTCACGGCTACTAGCCCGCGGGGCTGACAAGAACCTGACGCGACGCAAGATTTCGGTTTGCCACTGTCAAGCTGACCGGTCTGCCCCCGGGTGAAAGCCGGTCTGCCCGATTGCGCTCTGACTGGTCAGATGGCGGCCGGGTTTTGCCTGACTCTTCGCGGGTCCCGGAGTAGGCTGAGCCCAA
The DNA here is from genome assembly GCF_051061225.1 of Methylocystis sp. Lineage (GTDB taxonomy): Bacteria > Pseudomonadota > Alphaproteobacteria > Rhizobiales > Beijerinckiaceae > Methylocystis. Next base: position 875 of record NZ_JBPFEB010000063.1, on the reverse strand, counting down.
GTTTTGAACGCGCGGCCGATTGCTTGGAAGCGCCAAAGTGGAAAGCGCCTAGCATGATTTTCGTCGACTCGACGGATGAAGCGGAGCTCTCTCATGGGCTCTCTGTCCCCTTTGTGAAGGGGTTCACGACCAACCCGACGCTTTTCCTGCGCGCTCTGGGGGGCGAGTGTCTGAGCCTCCCAGTCTATGTTTCCGCCGCGCGGAAGCTCGTCGAGTTTGCCTCAAGCAACACGGCCGCGCGGGACGTGATGATTCAGGGCGTGGGCGCCCCCGAGCAGATCGTGGCGCAGGCTCTCACCTACAGCAACGCATTGCGAGATGGGCGCGGCAAAAACTTGTGGATCAAGCTCGCGCCAACAACGGAGCATCTCGCGCTTTGCCCCGCGCTTGCTTCTCTGCGTTGCAAGACGATGGTCACCGCTGTTTTCACTCCCCTCCAGGTTTGCGCCGCGTTGGAGAGCGGCGCCGACGGCGTCGCGATCTATCTCGGCAGGCTCATGAAAAGCGACGAGTCCTGGGAAAGAAAGATGGAGACGATCGCCCGTCTAATCCTCCCGCATGAAAAAATGCTGCTCAGGGCGAGCCTGTCGGACGTCGCGAAAGCGGAAATCGCACTTCGTTACAGCGAAGACATGACTGTGCCTTTTGCCGTGGCCGAGCAGTTGACGTCTTCCGCTTTTTCGAGCGAGGCAATGGCCTCGTTCAACGCGCAGGTCAAATCGGACGCGGGCGCCGCCTAGAGGGTGTTATGTACTTTGGTGATTGATTGCTTTAGTAGAATCGGATGTCTTCGATTCGCAAACCGTATCCTTCTGACGTCAGCGACGAAGAGTGGTCGCTGGTTGCGCCTTATCTGACGCTCATGGACGAGGGCG
>NZ_JBPFEB010000062.1:0-5587 GCF_051061225.1 Methylocystis sp. | reverse complement strand
TGCTGTGCCTGCACCTTGTGAGTTGAACGATCCGATCTGAAAGCTGCCAATCGATCGTTACGGCTACGGCGGCTATAACCTATTACAGCGCCGGTTATCGAGCTTATGGATATCGCCGCTGTGGTTGCTGGCGATTTGCGTGGTCCGGTCCCATTCATGTCTGCTGGCCCCAAAGGAACACGCAACCGCGCCCGCGCGGTCGCATTTGCTGTCACAGGAATTTCATGCATCATCCCTTTTTCTTGGTCTCTTTGGCGATCACTGAATTGGCCTCACGGATAGCAGAGCCCTCGGATGCCCCGCGGGAGAGCGCAGAGTCAGCCACGTCCGCCCACTGCTTCTGTTTTTTTGGGCTGTCGGCCTTCTTCGTGTGTCGTTTTGCGTCGTTCGGTTTCCATGGCATCGCGCTTCTCCTGAGTTGGTGATCAGAAGATAGAGCTCCGGTCCGACTAGCCGAGGCTCCCAACGCAGGAGCACTTAAATCCGGGATCGCGCGCGCCCGAGTATTCCGTCTTCTCCGAGATCCATCCCTACGAGGCGCTCGGCGGTCTCCTGGAGCTTCAGGGCCGTTTCAACCGTGAGCGTCATCTCTACTTTTAACCTCACGACTCGCCCCCTCGCCTTCCCCAGCTCTGCGCTCGTCTTTGCGTTCGTTGCTCAACGCCGGCGGCTTTAGCGTCCCCCGGCCGGCGAGGCCGAGCGCTCTGCGAACAGCGTGGGTATTTCTGCCCGATATAACGAGTTCGCGATCCTTGCGGATCTGCACAACGACCCCCCTGCGGCCCGAATGCGCCAGCCGTGGGCTAACTTTCCGCAAGAGATCTGGGCATCTGAAAGCCCCATGGAGTGCAGCGTTTCGATCACTCTCGTTGGGTTTGGCGGCTCGGCCATTGAGTCATCATCCCCTCGGAGCTTCACGCTTGGCCTCCCTGCCGTTCACGACCGCCTTAAGGGTGGGCGAGGGAGTGAAGGTGATAACCCGGCGGGGAGTGATGACTGACTCGACACGAGTTTTCGGATTTCGGCCTCCTTTCTGACTTCTCACGCACTTCGAATGTGCCGAACTCACGCAGCTTGACGTTCTCACCGCTTAACAGGGTCTCTGTGATTTCCTCGATGGTGGCGGCAACGACCTCCCGCACTTCGGCCGCCGATAGCGTCGGGCAGGTTCGATAGACAGCCTCGCGCAGGTCACGACGCGTCACTGTACGCTCGGCGAGGCTTTCAGTTTGTTATTCGGCTTGGGGTCCCGACGCCGTTTGACACGGTAATTATCTGTAGTTGCTTGCTCAGAGGGATCACTCGCCGACGCCGATTCACACCACTCATGTCACTGTCCGAATTTCCGGGACCAGCTCTCCGCTCGACGGCCGTATTTCAGGCGGGCTGCTTTTTGCCGAGCGAGTCAAACGATTTGCCAAGGCGTCGATGTTGAGCGCTCGATGAGCGACGACGATCGGCTCTCTGCGGAATTTATCGCCGAGTTTGTCGGGGTGGAGGCTGCCCATAAGCATGAAAGGAATAAATATACCTTTTTCTATATTGACATAGAAATTCTGGACCGAAAGAGTCACGGACGACATCCCTTCAGCCATTTTACGGGTTTTTCCTTACTGCTTATTTCCAAGTATTGCTGCGCGTCGTCTCCAGATAAACATGATCCGATAGGGGACCGGACACCGGGCTTCTATCGGACAGAAATGGAGAATGACTATGAAAAAGCTTCTCATTTCCTCGGCTTTCGTTGCCCTGAGCGCCAGCGCCGCCTTTGCCACCAGCCCGGGCCCGGGGCCCATGCCGCCGACCCCGACCCAGTCCATCACCGGCACCATCACGAACACCAACGCCGCCATCGCGACCCAGACACAGGCGGCTACCGCCACCGGCATCGGTTCCATGGGAAGCGGCTCGGGACTCGGCGTTGGCGTCGTCGTTCAGAACGCCAGCCAGTGGAACGCAGCGGTGCAAAATGTCACGAACCAGATCGCCGGCGGCAGCAACTGGAACTTCTAAGCGGGCGCAGGCGTCTCGCCAAGTACTGTCGTGGCGGCGTTTCTTGCCGCCACGACCAATGGGCTGGGAATGCTCGCGGGCCTTGGCTGCGAGGCAATAAGCCTCGTTGCCGAGCCAAAAACGCTTTCATCCGCTCGAGATGCGAATGCAGATTCTCATTGATGTCATCCAACGGCGCGAAAGAGCGTTTGCCTGCTCGATTCCGCCCTCTCTCCACAGGGATGCACAGGCTGCCGCATAAAGCCTCTCGCACGATCTTTTTTCGAGGCGAGAGGCGAACAAGACCCGGCCAAGCAATATTTTCTGACAGTTCTCCATCACCCTACCGGCAGTGGATCAGGCGTTGCCTTCGTCGACCGGCTGGGAGCACATCCATCGAATGCCAAAGGGCCGCGCCGGATTGAGTTCCGACGCGGCCCTCTTTGATAAAGTGGATAATAGACGAAATGTGATTATCGCTCAGGGAGTGAAGTGTTGGGAAAGAATATTCGAGATGAGCTGCTGGGCGTTGGCGCTTTGGCCACCATACTGTCCAACGGCGCCCACTCCCGTGCCGCCCATGAGGCCGATGCCGAGCGCGACACCTGTCTGCACCTGGACTGGAAGCGCCATATTAATTGAAACCGGAACATTGATCTGGGGCGATCCAATGCTGCCCGAGCCAGCATAAGCTGTGCCCACGGTCGCCGTGAAGACTGCAAAGGAAACGAGAAATTTCTTCATGGTCCGGTCCTCCGACTTCTCTGCCGAAGTCCGTCGGAGCGGCCTTCGACAAGTGGGTATTATTTTGACGATTGGAGCAAAAGGATACCTGTAAAAATGGACTAACCCCAAAGTACATGGGCTGCGCGGATTATGGGGCAGCTGAGATGAAAGGCAGTCGCGATGGTGTGATAGCCCTGCTGCGAGACTTAACCAGCGTTTCATGGCCCGACCTGGTGAGGTTGAAATCGTTGTTGGGGCCCCACCTGCATGCCCGCTATGGTGTACACCATGTCGGTTTGTTAGAAGTAGGAGTGGTCGATCGCGTAGGAGCGCGCGGCGGCGAAAATGACGATAACCCAAGATCAGGCAGTGAACCAATATATCCGAAAGTTGCTCTTGTGATGACCGCAGCTCAAACGCTATCACGACCATGCGGGTTGCAGAAACTGCCAAAAGCTTCGCATGGGCGCCAGGCAAAGACACAGAAACGTACCTCGGCGCAAGGCCTCAAAACGGCTAGCTCGTAAGAGAAGGACATGACCATTCTGGTAACTGTGTTTCCTTCGATGAGGTGTTGATAATAGCCGGGCTTATTTTGGATTGGAGCGCGTCGGAGAAGACGCAATGAAGCTTCGCAGCCCCATAATCCCGCAAATCAGCGCTGAAAGGGATCGGCGCGAGATTGACCGCCAATGGCGCGCCGCCAAGTGCGCCATTTTAGCTTATCACGTGGGATGCTGGCGCAAGGGGGAGTCGCCTTTGGACGCCCTCGCCCGGGCTTCGAACGTCGCCGAGGAAACTTCGTTAGTCCCGAGCAGCCACACAGCGAAGCAAGTCGAGCTTGCCCTGCTATTCAAATGCCTGGGCATAGACTGGGAACAACGATTCGGGTTTGATCTCAAGCAAAGCATTGACCTTGTGATTAGGCTCCTAAATGAAAAACTAGCCGTCGTTCCGCCTGAGGTTCGGGCTTTTTTTGGCTCGCCGGTCAAGCTTAAATCAGAGCTGCTAAGCAGCTATTCGCTTCGCGATATTCCAGACACTGAAACAAGGCATTGATGCGTTCCTCTTGGGCAAGGCCCCAAGGCCTGCGCAGATTGACTTTTACGTAGCTTGCTCGGGCAATCCCTTTTCACCATCCTCTGCATAAGTCATCCCAAACATCCTTGCGATAAGAATGACACGCTGGCGATTGAGCTTCGCGCTCTATTCCCGTCATGCAACCAGAGGAAGAGGAAAGTGTGGAGGATGTGGAGGCACATCCAACCTCGCTGAGGTCTAGAATCCCGGCAAGGAATGTTGGGATATGCCTCCACTGACCTCGATTAGGCGTACAAGCGATCAATGTTTGTCCTAAACGTCTGTTCAACATCCTGCCCTTTCAGAGCGATTCCGTTCCAGCCGTCACCCTTAGCGTTTCTGTATGAGTCAATTCCCTTCTTTCCGAGGTATTTCAAAGGTCTGCTTTGACACCGTCTCCAGCGAACTTCCGTTGCACCAGATGGCGTAGGCGTCGTAGAGGTCGCTGGTCATAAATCCTTCCCTTCACCCCGACATCGCAGCAGTCGAGCATGAAGCAACGACTGAAAGCCATGATCTATCTCTCTTGCGACGAGGAACGCCTCAAAATTCCATGGTGACTCCGATCATTTCATGGCGGCAAGGTTGTACCAAAAGTGCTTCAGGCTCTCGTCACCACTGAACAGCGTGGTGAAGTTGGTCGAGTCCACCAGAACGATGTCGCCGCCCCGCTCCTCCTTCGGCGGCATCCAGAGAAGACAATTGAACTCCGTGTTCCCCGCAGCCGTAAAGGGATGCGGGCGTTCAAGGTCGATCGGCTGACGCGCAAGAACCTGAATCGCTGCTTCATCCTGTGCCGTCACTTCGTAGTGCGGCAAGTGCGGGTGGAAATTAAGAGTCGGTACATCTTTGAGCAGGCCAAGCTTGTCGAGGTCGCGGGATGCGTTGAGCGGTGCGATCTCGCGCGAGCCGGCAACGGTCGCCGGACGCAGTCCGTAGGTGTTATGCACGGGAACGCCCAGCCCCTTCATCAGGGAGCGCGTGTATTGGCCGAAACGCTGCTGTCGAGGCACCAGGCGGTCACCGTGATGGAGATATTCAATCTGGCGCTGATTCAGATCGCTGGTGAAGCCTACGTCGTGATGCGGCGCGAGCAAGAGGCAAGTGCCCTCTCGCTTCAGCCATTCACGAACAGCTGCGATCTCGTCTTGAGCCGCCTCCTGCTCGGAAAGAATGTGGTCGAGCCCGAAAACCATGAGCGTGTCCACATCCGCAAGAACCCGCTCGTCGATCGGCAGCTTGTATCCGGCTTGATCGATACGTTGGAACACCGCCACCGGATGGCCTGTCGCCTCACCTGCTATTTGCTGGAAGCTCAGGGTTGAGCGATGGAACAGCTCCAGCGTTCCGGCAATGCCTTGCAGGAACTGCGCCGCGCTCCATTCCGGAGTCTCGTAGGCCGGCCACAGGACATTGCGAACCTCGGTCATGGTGGAGAAGCGGTTCTCCATCGCCGCCGGATCGCGCTGGGCTTCCCAAGGGTAGCTCCACGTCCAGTAGATGCTCATGCGTCGCTTCCCGGGCGTGAATTTCCGGGGGATATGAGTTTGGTTGTAGGTGCGCGCTGTTGTTTGTGGGCTCATGGCTCTTCTCCTGCGCCTCTTTTGCCTTTTGCGGAATCGCCCCAAGCGCCTTCGGCCTGGCTAGCTGTGGTCTCTGAGGAGGTTGTTCACCCGAACTGAAGGCTTGAGAGTGGTCGTTGCGACACGATGCACTCGGGACTTTCAGGGATGAACAACCCCCACAAGAATGCGCGAATGACGCCGCTTGGTCGAGCGGAAATGGTCCG
>NZ_JBPFEB010000061.1:0-13499 GCF_051061225.1 Methylocystis sp. | reverse complement strand
CGAAAGGCCGCTTGACGTGTCTCTTCGCGGCTCGCCGCGTTCGTGTCGCCGATGGCCATAAGCACCGCATGCGCGACAATCGCAGGCAATGCATGCCGGGCGACGAGGTCTGGCTCGTCGGCGAACGCCGATCGACGGGCGCTGGCGAGAGGTGGTCGAAGGGATGGGAAGGCTAACAGGAAGGAGGGCGCACCAGTCCCGATTTCGAGCGAATCCGCGAACCCTCATATGGGCCAGCGACATCTTAGGACCGCAGCATAGGCAAGACAGATGTCAGCACCCGACTTCGGGTAATCGCGCCAGGAAATCTTTGCCCCTCAGTGGGCGTCCATGGATTAACCGAATGGGCGTTCGCCTAAAACCGCTTGGTCAGAGAGCCCGCGCAACTGCCGATGCCTCAATCTCGCTCCTTGAGAGTTTGCAAAATCACAGGCTTAAGGACCTCCGTAAATTTCTCGGCTCCTTTCGGTGTTGGATGAATGCTATCGAAAAATAGCGAGCCACCCTGTCGTCCATTGGAGAAAGGATCCATAGCCGCCGCCAAGTCGAAGGTATGGGCCCCGGCTTTTCGAGCAGCTTTGAACGTGGACAATCCCGCTGATCACACGCCGGTCATCGACCCTCGCCTTGCCGCGTGTGTCTGTCGGCAAATGCGGCAAAATCTTCGAAACTGGGCCTCGGTCAGCCAGAAAAGGTCGGGAATCATTGGCGCTTCCTTTTGGAAGCTCTGAATCACAAGCCTGCTCGTACGCCAACCAGTTTATGGGTCTGAGCCTTAACACGGGAAAGGAATCTGGCTAGGTTGCAATATAATCGCCTATTTTTCGCGCGGCAGCCCGTCGTCAGCCGCCGGCTTCATCAGCTCGTCGCGTATCGCCTTGACGGGGTCAAAAGTGACGGTCACGCCGCGACCAAACGGATTGTCTAGCGTCGCGATAATATACACCCCCAAACCGAGGAAAATCGCCAATGCGCCGCTGAGGACGAAATGCGCATGTGGCTCCATGTCAAACAAGCACATCAGAAGCATGAAAAGCGCAGCGCCGAGGCCCACAACCCACCAGAGCGCCTCAGGTATGCTCCCGCCTGCGCTCGCGAGAAGCGTGCGCCGCTGCTCGATTAGGGTGTTGACACGCTGCACGCCCATCTCCTGCATGAGCTCCTCGCCCTTGGTTGTCGGCTGAAAGGCTAAAAGCTGCGCGAGGATCGTTCGCAGGCGCGGCGACGCGCCGACGGAGATCGGATGCGATGTCGCATTCCAATGCATCTCAAGCGTATCGCCAGCGTAATTCCGCAATTCGGCTTGCAGTCTCTCGCGCAATGGGCGGGGGAGGCTGTCCAGGTCCTGATATAACGTCGCCAGCGTCACCGCTTTTCTCGAAATGGTGTCCTGCACCGACGAGAAATCCTGATAGGCTTCCACAGCGAGGAGGCCGAGCAAGATGCCATAGAGGGTCGCGTAGCTCGCGAGCGCGAAGCCGATCATATCATTAGCGTTGCGGCGGCTGTGTATCCAGCGCCGCGCGTAAGGACGGCAGAGCAGGATTCCGCCCCATGTCGCGATTACGAATCCGCCACAGAACAAAAGCGCCATCTGTATTGTCGAAAGGTCGTTCAAGAAATTCGCCACAAGCCCCTCCCATGCGATACCCAGACAACGACTACCGCAGTCATGGTATCGGTATGACTTAAATTAACTGGGATTTCCCGGCGAGATCGGCCACACCGCGATCGTGCCTCCATTGTCCCGGATGCCGCCCGCCAATTATTGCTGAATTGTTGCCAGCATTTCCCACAAGTTGCTAGGCGCGCGGCTGCCGTGCAAGATCCTCACGCGCGTCGACGCTCCAGCCTCCGACGCGCCGCCTGATTTTCAGCACAGGCGTGCTGGCGGCCCCTTTACCCTCCGGGCCGTCAGCCACCTTCGCCCGAGGCTTTCTTCCTAAACCTGACGCAAACAGTATCGTCGCGCTCATAAATCCAGACTTCCGCCGCCTTTCGGGATTGAAGCCCTGGACGGACTTCAGGCGCAAAGAGAGAGGTCCGCCACTTCGCGTGCCAGCTCGTAGCTGGCGACAATGCGCATGAGGATGGCTGCGGCGAGCAAGCCGTCTTCGCCGAGGTTCGTGCCAGCAAGGCGCTCGGCAGTCTCCTGGAGCTTTTGGGCCGTCTCGCCTGTCAAGGTCATCTCGACTTTGAGCTTCATCGCAGTGCTCCCCGCCCCTCGCAGCTATTGCCCATCCGCTGCGCCGAGGTCCGGCGCCGATTCCTTGGGCCCGATCTGGTCGCGCAAGCGGACGCCTGCCCCGTGGCCGTTCTCGGCGATGAACTCGACCTCTACGGCCTCTCTAAGCCTGGCCATATTGCCGTCGCGTTCAAACAGGGTCGAGTAATTGCGCGTCTGGCGCCGAACATGCGGAACCGAAACTGCAACGCCGCGAAGGTGCTGGCCCGGGCCACGACGATTTATATCATGCGCTATTTCTGAGACGGACATCCATCGGTTGCCATTGTCTCGGAGAATGTCGGCAATAGCGTCGCGGACCGCATCGGAGCGGATGCGCCATTGAGCTGGCGTTGTGGGCGCCGCCTTTGCTGCTCTTCCCGTCATTCCCCCTGCGCCTTCCGCAGCCGCACTCCCGGCCCCTCGCCGTTTCTGTCGACGAAGATCACGCCGCATCTGCCAAGCAATCGGCGACACCGCGCCCCGCCTCAAAGTCCGAGACCGTCAAACCGCTCAGGTCGGCCATTTCGGCGAGCTGATCCTCCGTAAGCCCCAGTAGCTCTCTCGCTTCTCGGCACTGCGCTGGGGTCATTCTGCCAGCCCCTTCCTCAGCTTGACGCACACCGCCCCATCCCGCTCATCAAATTCGATGCCGGCCGCTTCGAGGGCCGCGCGGATGGCGGCGACAGTGCGGGGTTTCAGCTCTTCGCCAGCTTCGAGGCGGGACACTGTAGCAGGGGCAACTTGCGCCAGCTCCGCAAGCTCTCTGACCCCAAGGCCCAGCGCGACCCGGGCTATTTTGCATTGCACAACCTGCATTTTAGAGCACCGTTCCGTCTTTGTGTTTACGTTATGCAAAACACGCTCTAAAAACGGAGCTTCGTTATAAAACCGTATCACGCCAACCAACGCCGAGAAAGGCATCCCGGTGAACGCCGGAGGCTTGTCCAATGATAGACAAGCCTGCCGCAACACTGCTTTTTCTCTTCCCCTTCGCGACGCTCTGGCTCGCCTTCACCGCAGCCGAAACCGCCCGCGCCGTGGCCGCCATCAAAGGAGCCCGCCATGATGTCCGCTGAGAAATCTTCGTTCGAGCCGCCGACCGCGTACGACCTAGCGTTGGGCAACGCCGAGCGCCTTCGGGCGCCTCGCCCATCTCGCAGAGCTCGCCCACCCCCATGATGGTGCCTTCAGTGACAACGGCGACGGCATTGTGCGCCTGCTAAAGGACGCCACCGAGGCCGCTGGACATCTTCTAGCATTCATGCGGAGCGAACGGGAGGACCGCCGCCATGGCTGACTTGCCGCGTCCGCCCATCGATAAGGCTTTCATCGCCGATGCGCTCAAGGATCTTCTGGCAAAGCTCCGAGCGAGATTTCTCCTGCCATAACCTAAACGGCGAGGTGTTTCCTACCGCTCTCCTATGTGGCTGAGCACTTTACGCCAACGTGAGAGTTTCTCACCAAATCTGATCCGTGCGTTTGCCGGACTGGTCGACGGCAGCACGCTGCGAGGCAGGGATGCGGCTTGCTGCGTTAGGGAAGGCATGACAAACCGTCTGAACAGCCTCTCGGCTTCCTGCCCGTTGAAACATACTGCTCTTATTTCCCGGTGCTCACGAAAGAAAGGAACAAAGCTATTGGGCACAGGCGCTTTGATGTTCGCATCGACGCTGCCGTAGCGCTCAGCCTCCGCGAGGACGTTCCAGACAGCTATGCGATTGCTCTGCAGAGTGCCAAGCCGAGTCTCGTAAGGGAGGTCGGGAGAAAACCCAATCACTTCCCCCATGATTTTCCAGAAACAATTTTGTTGGTGGGCATAGTATTGCTGCAGCCGGAGCGCTGCAACGCCGGGCAGGGTCCCCAAGATAAGCACCCGCGCATCTTGCCGCGCGATCATCGGCAGTCCGACACTCTTAACCACTGATTCTGCCCTCTCGTGGCAGGCTGGATTGTTGCGAAGCAGCATGTAGCGTGGGTAATGAAGTCGCGGGGCCGTAGAGGAGGTCCGCTCAATCGTTGAGTTCGCCTCCCGCGCCCCTGCTTTAGCCCAGTTGCGTCGCCTCAGGATCTTCTCGAGTGATTTTCCTCAAGCCGAGCTCCAGCGTGTTGCGGGCGATCGACTGTTTTGACTGCATCCGAATGAGCGGCGAGCTGGTTGCGGATGGCGGTGCGGATGAAGTCCGTGCGATTCGAGTAGAAACCTTCGCGTACGAGAAGGTCGATGTGTCCGAGATCGACATAGCCGAGATTAACCGCGATTTTTTCGGTGTCACCGAACCTTTCACGTGGCCGGTCGCCCTGCACCATCCTTGGCCTCCAGCTGGATGGTAATATTGGCGGGACAGGACCCCCATTCAAGGGTTGATCGGCCCGACCGGCCAGGCACGCCTCGCTCGCGAAGGATTTTCGAAGACGGCTCGAAGATCGGCTCAGTGCGACCGGCGCCGAGCGCGCTGCGACCGCATTCGAGATTGCTCCGTGCGGCATTTCTGCCACCCCCTACCTGCCCCGGCAGCCTACGCCGCCTCACTCTCCGCAACATGCAATCGTAAACCCCGACCCGCTCCGCCGATCGCATGTTGCTCACATCGCGCCTCACGGCGCAAAACTCCCGCCTGGATGAAACTTCAGTGGCAGGTCACGGCCGGTAAGGATGCGCCTGATTGAAACAGTTTCGGCAACAAGCGGTTTCCTATGCAGGCAATCCATGCAACCCGTTGGAGCCATTGGCATGAATACGCACAGATCTAGACGGTTCGTCGCCGCCAATCTGGTCTTTATGTTAGCGGCTATTTTTCCAGCGTCCGCCCACCACCAGTTCCTGAGACAGGCTTTTCCGGGTGCACGATCACATGCACAATCCGTAGCTGAAGTGAAGCTCGTCTTTAATGGCAAAGCCGACGCGTTTTTCTCCGCGATGCAACTACTGGATGCGGATGGGAGCCTGATAGCTGAGATGACGCAGCCAAAAGCTTCCAATCAAATGGTCCTACCGACGCCGGCGCTTCCACCTGGGCATTATCTGCTGAAGTACCGAGCGCTCGCCTCCGACGGTGATATTGTGAAGGGGGATTTCTTCTTCACTGTGGACCCGCAAAACAGCTAAGCAAAAATCCTCCCCCGAGGCCTTTGCCCTGCCCCAGAGAGCAATCCAGGTGAGAAGGATCTCGAGACAGCAGGGACGAGCGCACACAATCCCGACCAAGGCCCCCGAGGAATGAAACACAGCGTACCATGGGCCTAGACCCATGTGCTTCCCCCTAAAGCACGCGGTCTCACGCCCGCATTCTGGCTCCTTGGGGGTCGACAAACGGTTTTAACGATACGGCCGCGCTGACGCGCTTGCCGGCTACATCCAGTTCGTAGCTTCCGGACATCGCCATCGACGGCGTCAGACCGCTCGGGCGCCGGATGTAACCATAGCCGATCGGCTTTCCGATTGAATAGCCGAATCCTGCGCTTGAAAGCCAGCCAACCCGTTCGCCGTCGCGATAGATAGTCTCGCGGCCAAGTAGCGGGACGCTGGGATCGTCCACGCAAAATCCTGCCAACATGCGCGGCAGGGGCCGGCCAGCCGCCTTCTCGAGTGCGTCACGCCCGACAAAAGGCTGGCCCGATTTCATTTTCACCGCCCAGCCGAGACCAGCCATAGGAGGCGTATGATCCGGCCCCATGTCAGCGCCCCAAGCCCGATAACCCTTTTCGAGCCTCAGTGTCTCAATCGCGCGATAGCCCGCGTTCACGAGACCAAAAGGAGCGCCGGCCTCCATCAGCAGGTCGTAGACTGTGACGCCGTATTCGACGGGGATATGCAACTCCCATCCAAGTTCGCCAACATAGGTGACCCGAATTGCCATTACCAGAGCGCCGCCGAGATAAATCTCGCGAGCCGTCATGAAGGGAAAGCCTTCATGGGAAAGATCGTCCGCGGAGCAGGATTGCAGAATGTCACGCGCACGCGGGCCCATAAGGGCCAGCACAGCGCGCCCCGAGGTAACGTCGATGACTGAGGCGTCCAGGCCGCCGGGAATCGCGCGCCTGATCCAGTCAAAATCGTGCGTTCCAAAGCCCGTGCCCGTGACGATGTAATAGCGATGGCGATCCAGGCGCGTGACGGTTAGATCGCATTCAATGCCGCCCTTGTGGTTCAGCATTTGCGTGTAGATCACGCTGCCTACCGGCCTCGAGACATCATTCGCAGCGATCCAGGACAACGCTGCTTCGGCATCGCGGCCGACGAACAGCGCCTTGGCGAAGCTCGTCTCGTCGAACAAGGCCGCTGCGGCGCGGCAAGCAAGATGCTCCCGCCCGACAGCACCGAACCATCCGGGCCGATTAAAAGAATAGCGATCCTCGGGTATCTCTCCGGCCAAAACGTCGGCGAACCAGTTCGGTCGTTCGAAGCCCATCTTCTCACCGAAACAGGCCCCTGCTTTTTGCAGACGGTCGTAGAGTGGCGAACGACGCAGCGGCCGCCCTGAGACGTATTCCTCCGATGGCCAGGCGATCGAGTAATGCCGCGCATAGGCCTCTAGGGTGCGGGTGCGCACCCATGCCGGATCCTTGTGATGGGATCCAAAGCGGCGAATGTCGACGGGCCAGAGATCGAAAGGCGTTTCTCCGTCGGCGATCCACTCCGCGAGCGCCATGCCCGCGCCGCCCGCCGAGGCGATGCCGAAGGCGTTGAAACCGGCGCCCACGAAAAGATTGCGAGCCTCGGGCGTCTCTCCGATCATCCAGTTGCCGTCAGGCGTGAAGCTCTCCAGTCCGTTGATCATCTGTTTGACGCCAACGGAGGAGAGCGCGGGCACGCGACCCAGCGCCAGGGTCATAATGGGCTCAAAGTGATCCCAGTCGTCCTCCAGGAGGCGAAAGGCGAAGTCTTCCGGAACATGCTTTTCACTCCAGGGGATGGGATTCGGCTCATATCCGCCCATTGCGAGCCCGCCGACCTCTTCCTTGTAATACGTGAGGCGATCGGGATCGCGCAATGTCGGCAGATCCGAGCGAACGCCATCGATGCCCTCGGTGACGATATACTGGTGGCGCACCGGTGCGAGCGGAACGCAAGCGCCGGCGCGAGCGGCGAGGCGTGATGTCCATAGGCCGCAGCATAAAACGGCCTTCTCGCAGTCGATCCGGCCGCGTTCGGTCATCAGCGCCCTGACGCGGCCGTCCTCCACGATGACGTTGTTAACGGCGACGTTCTCGATCACTTTTGCTCCGGCCAGACGCGCGCCTCTGGCGAGGGCCTGGGTGATGTCGGACGGATTAGCTTGCCCATCGCTAGGAAGGAAAGCAGCGCCCACGACGTCGTCGACGTTCATAAGCGGCCAAAGCGCCTGCGCCTCTTTCGGGCCAAGGAGATGCATCTCCAGGCCGAAACTCTTCCCGGTCGTCGCCTGGCGCTTCACCTCGGTCCAGCGATCGGCATTGCAGGCGAGACGGAGGCCGCCATTGCGCTTCCAGCCCGTGGCTAGCCCGGTTTCGGCTTCAAGCTTCCCATAAAGCTCGATAGTGTAGCCGAGCAGGCGCGTAATATTGGCGCTGGAACGCAACTGGCCAACGAGTCCCGCCGCGTGCCAAGTCGAGCCAGAGGTTAGTTGATGCCTTTCGAGAAGCAGGACCTCCACCCCGCGCTTGGCCAAGTGATAGGCGACTGAGCAACCGACGATGCCCCCGCCGACGACAATGACCTGGGCGCTGTTTGGCAAATCGGTCATGTGCGTTCCAATTCCTCAAATGCGGCAAAGGCGGTCTCAAAGCGCTTGAGGTTTTCTTCCGTATAAGAAACGTAGTCGAAGGTTATCGTGGATCTTAGCTCCGAGACCATACTCCACAGGGATTCGCGCAGCAGAGAGGCGCAAACCATTGCCTGGAACCGCCGCCAAAGAGCGTCATTCGGCGATCCTCCGAAATAATCCGAAAGCATCGTCTCGCTCTCGCGCCTGTCCAACTCATTATTTGAAGAAAGGCCGCCGAGGTCGAAAAGCGGCGTGTTCCAGCCGGCATAGTCCCAGTCGACGAGCCAGAGCCGTGCGCCGTCGTCAATGAAATTGGCGGCAAGGAGATCATTGTGGCCGAAGACGAGGTCGATGGGTCCAAGGACCCGCTCCAGCGACTCCGCCACCAGAAGATATCGCGACAAGGAATCAATTTTCCGACTGTGGTCTTCAGCTAGCGTATGGGCGTAGTCGCGAATGACATGGAAGACATTAAAGCAAAGGGTTGGGCCCCGGAGGAAGGCAGGCAAGCCCCGATGAACGCGTTTTGCCAGCGCCACGCATCGGAAAAGTTCTTTGCGAACATCCTCTGCGCAATAAGTGCGTCCTTCAATGAACTCCATTACGAGGAAAGGTGGCGACGCAAAAAGCACCTTGGGGGAAATCCCGGCCTCGGCGGCGGCCTTCGCTGCAGCCAACTCATTGAACCGCATGACGCCATGGACGGGAATGTCGCCGCCATAACGCACAACCACACGGCGTCGCTTCTCCGAAACGAGATAGTTCTTGTTGGTGATCCCGCCGTGCAACGGTTCAATGTCGACGGGACCGCTCCAAATAGGTAAGGCGCGAATAAGCGATTCTGGATTGGATGAGTCTGCTTCCATGACTGGCTTGCCCTCTCGCCCATTATTTGGCTCAAGCACGAAGAGTGACAAGCGGGGTCCTGCAAGCTACCTTGAGTGGCGCGAGGTCTGGCCATGTATGCAATTGATGTGCAAGGCACACGCTATACATTCCCGGATATCAAATCACTTATGGCGAAGGCGACGCCTCTGCGCTCAGGTGATTGCCTTGCCGGGATTACAGCGCAGAGCGAAGTGGAGCGCATCGCCGCCCAGATGCGGCTTGCCGATCTGCCCTTGGCGACCTTCCTTTCAGAGCCAATTATTCCCTATGAAGAAGATGAAGTCACCAAACTCATTCTAGATTCACATGATGAATCGGCGTTTGCACTTATCTCGAGCTTTACGGTCGGAGAACTTCGCGACTGGTTGCTTTCAGACGCCGCGACCGGCGACATTCTTGCCAAGCTATCTCCCGGGATCACGCCGGAAATGGCTGCTGCCGTTTCGAAAATTTCGCGCAACCAGGACCTTATCGCCGTCGCCGCGAAAATACGCGTTGTCACCCGTTTTCGAGATACGATCGGCCTCCCGGGCACGCTTTCTTCGCGCATTCAGCCCAACCACCCCACCGATGATCCAAAAGGCGTTCTCGCAAGCGTGATAGATGGATTGCTGCTGGGGAATGGCGACGCGGTCATCGGCGTGAATCCGGCTTCAGATAGTCCGCAGCGCTGTTTCGACCTGCTGGTCCTGCTTGATGAATTGCGCGAAACGCTCGGCATCCCGACCCAATCCTGCGTTCTGAGCCATGTCACGACGACGCTCGGGCTGATTGAGAGAGGCGCGCCGGTGGACCTCGTCTTTCAATCTATCGCGGGAACTCAGTCAGCGAACAGAAGCTTTGGTGTCGGCCTTGCCATTCTGCGCGAAGCTCATGACGCCGCGGGGTCGCTGCGGCGCGGGACGCTCGGCAACAATTTCATGTATTTTGAGACGGGCCAGGGCAGCGCGCTTTCGGCGAATGCCAACCATGGCTGCGACCAGCAGACGCTCGAAGCGCGGGCCTATGCCGTCGCCCGCGCCTTCGATCCGCTGCTGGTGAACACCGTAGTGGGCTTCATCGGCCCGGAATATCTCTTCGATGGCAAGCAGATTATTCGCGCTGGGCTCGAGGATCATTTTTGCGGTAAGTTGCTGGGGCTGCCCATGGGCTGCGACGCCTGCTACACCAATCACGCCGACGCCGATCAGAACGACATCGACGACCTCCTTATGCTTCTTGCTCTCGCGGGGGTAAATTACGTCATGGGCGTTCCCGGCGGCGACGATGTCATGCTGAACTACCAGAGCACCTCCTACAATGATGTCGTGGCCACCCGTCGCCTCCTGAAATTGGCGCCGGCGCCCGAGTTTGCTGGGTGGATGGCGAAGATGAATATTTCGACCGCGCCGCCTTTAGCGAGACAGACACTTCCACCTCCATTTCAACGCCTACTGGCGCGAGCTTGAGTGATGACTGAGAAGCCTCTTGCGCCCGCCGACCGCTTAGCGCCGCTGCGGGCGGTGACGCCTGCGCGCATCTTTTTGCCGAATGCCGGCGCAGCGGTCGCGACCAGCGCCAATCTCGATTTCAGTCTGGCCCACGCGCGCGCCCGTGACGCCGTCGGTCGCTCTCTCGACGCCGACGCGCTCACAAAAGAGCTCCACGCACGTGAGCTTAACGCTGTCTACGTCGAGAGCGCCGCAGCGGACAGGCGCGCCTATCTGGCGCAGCCGGATCTGGGACGCCGCCTGAATGAGGCGTCGCGACAGCTTCTCGCCGATCTTTCAGGAGAAATTGACATGGTCTTTGTCGTCGCCGACGGTCTATCCGCTGGCGCAGTCATGGCGCATGCGGTCCCCCTGCTCGACGCAGTGCTCGCGATGTATCACGCTGAGTCCTGGACAATTGGCCCGGTCGCACTCGTTCGACAAGGGCGGGTCGCGATTGGCGACGAGATCGGACAGATATTGAAGGCGCGACTCGTGGCGGTACTAATTGGAGAGCGTCCCGGCCTATCTGCGCCAGAGAGTCTCGGCGTCTATCTTACTTTCTCGCCGCGCATCGGTCGTAGCGACTCGGAGAGAAATTGTCTTTCCAATATCCACACGCAAGGCATGTCCTATGCCGAGGCGGCGCAGCGGTTGTTTTTTCTGAGTAAGCAGGCGCGGCAGCGAAAGGTATCGGGTGTCGAACTAAAAGATGAGTCCGACACCACCAGCCCTGCCTCCCTCGGGCGACAGCAGCGTCTACTGCGAGAAGGAATCAGAAGCGATCTCTAGACAAAGGGCTTTAGCGAGCCCGTTGTCTGTATTCATGGTCTTCTGGGCGCGCTTTTGCAATACGCACTGTTCGCGCTAGATTTCGAGAAGACACGAGAGCGGTTTGGCGTGGAGGCTAAAAAGAGAACAGCTACATGACCCCTGCACAATCACGAGCGGCGAGAGAGCCGCTCGGGCTAACCCAAGAGCAGCTTGCTGACATGGCCGATCTCAGCCTTTCTACTATCCAAGACTTTGAACTCGGGCGTCCTGTTCATAGTTGCTTGGTCGCGACAATCCGAGTCGCCCACGAAGCGCTTGGTGTCGAATTCATGAGCGGTGATAGTATCAGGCTCAGAAAGGACGGAGGGGTATGACGGACTCGGCCAACCCTATGGCTGCCTATAACGCTACAATCCAATGGCCAGCACCGGTTTCGTGCTGAGTTTACCCTTCGACGCCCGATGCGAAGAAGTCGTGATCCCCCTCCCCTCTCAAGGGTGACGTCACATTAACCGGCGGGTAGGCTTTGGTGGGCCATTCAGTCGGCATGACCCCGCCGCCAGTGAGCTACAAGCGCCATCGCTTTCCGCCGCAAATCATCGCCCACGCCGTCTGGCTCTATTTCCAATTCCCGCTCAGCCTGCGCCTTGTCGAGGAAATGCTGCTCGAGCGCGGGATTGTTCTCTCCTACGAAACCATCCGCCGCTGGGCCATGAACTTCGGGCTGGATTATGCCCATCGCCTGAAGCGCAAGAAGCCCGGCCGGCGCGACGTCTGGCATCTCGACGAGGTCGTCATCTCGATCAATGGCGAGAGGCGCCATCTCTGGCGGGCCGTCGACCAAGATGGCTACGTCCTCGACGAAATCGTCCAGGTCCGCCGGAACGCCAAGGCTGCCCAGCGCTTGCTAAAGCGCCTCCTCCATAAGCAAGGCTGCCGCCCGCGCCGCATGGTCACCGACAAGCTCGGCTCATATGCCGTTGCGCAACGGAAGACTCTGCCGAACGTCGAGCATCGATCCAACAAGGGTTTGAACAACCGCGCGGAGAACTCCCATGTCCCGCTACGAAAGCGAGAGCGAGCGATGCAGGGGTTCAGATCGTGGCGCGGGTTGCAGCGTTTTGTCGACGTTTTCTCCGCACTCCGCAACCTCTTCGTCCCACCCCAACCTTCTCGCCACTCCGCCATCGCCATCCATCTGCATCGCCTCAGGGCGATCGCGGAGTGGAGGTCCGTGACGCTATCCGCGTAAAATCAGGCCCCGGCGACTTCGCTGCGCTCTGAGAGAGTTAATGTGACATCGCCGCCGTTATCGCTTGGCAAGGTGTTTGGGTTACTTGGTTGGCGTCAACCGCCAATTGAGCGGCTGCGTGCAAGAGGCGAAGCATCGCCTAAACAACAATGCCCTTCTCAATTTGGAGAGAGGATTGTAGCCTTCATGATGTCTATGCTTGGATCCCTGACAAGGGTGCGAACCGCAGCCCGCTGGGGCTGAATTTCCGCTTGCAGGCTACCAAATCCCTTAAGGTGTTTCCCAGGGTGGGATCGCTGCATACCGCCAGCGCCGAAGGGCCCCAGTGCCCAAGCGCAGGGAGTGCTAAAAATGTTGTCTGCCCTCAGCGATTGGTTCTTTGGCGGCTCAGGCTTAGCTCCCCATGGCTACTGCCTCCTCTGGGAGCCGGCTTTGGTTTGGCTCTACGCCCTCTCCGACACGGCTATCGGATTAGCCTATTTTTCCATTCCCTTGACGATGATGGTCCTGGAGAAAAGGCGTAGCGACCTGGTGTTTAGGCCCCTGGTATGGTTGTTCGCCGCGTTTATTCTCTTTTGCGGCACAACTCACTTGCTCGATGTGGTCACGCTATGGACGCCTGTCTATGGCGTCCTGGGACTCGTGAAAGCCGCTACGGCTGTCGCTTCGGTTTCCACGGCTGTCGCACTGTGGTTCGCCCTTCCAAAGTTCCTGGTCATCCCGTCGGTGGCTCAATTGCAGGAAGCAAACGCGGCGTTGCGTGAGAGCGAAGCCAAGCTCGCCCAAGCTCAGAAGATGGAGGCAATCGGCCGTCTAACAGGCGGGATTGCGCATGACTTCAACAATCTGCTCCAGGTGATTGTGGGATCTCTGGGGGGCATCGAACACCAGCTCGCAGCTGGGCGGAGTGAGAAAATAAGTACTGCTGTCGCTGCTATAAGGAAAGCATCCAACAGCGCCTCAAGTCTCATTAGCAAGATGCTCGCGTTTTCGCTCAAGCAAACTCTAGAGGGTGTTATGCACCTTGGAGCATGAATTCTGCGGCGCGCTTGAGCATGAGACATGCGAAGGCGACGACGTGGAGGCCTGCGAGGGTCTGAGCATAGCGCTCGTAATCTTTGACGAGCCGCCTGCATCGTGTCGCC
>NZ_JBPFEB010000060.1:0-18257 GCF_051061225.1 Methylocystis sp. | reverse complement strand
GCCAGCGCTGCGATTGCTGATACACTGCGGACCATGGCGGCAGATCATTGGGCATGGCGCGCCATGCGATGCCGTAGCGAAGCACGTAACGTAGACCGTTGAACAACTCGCGCAGCGGATGTTGACGCTGCGGCGCGCCCTCGTCCATGAGCGTCAGATAAGGCGCAACCAGCGACCACTCTTCGTCGCTGACGTCAGAAGGATACGGTTTGCGAATCGAAGACATCCGATTCTACTAGAGCAATCAATCACCAAAGTACATAACACCCTCTAGCCTTTCCATGTGTTTCTTCCTCTTTGCCCGGTGGTGGACCAGTATCGGCTAAATTTTTGTTGCCGCCCTTCGCATCAATGGGGCTGACTGAGAAACTTCCGAGCGGTCCGCAGCACCGCCTAGGAAGGTTGCTTAGATTCTAGATAGGCGGCGTAAGCATGGCTCCGTGGCGTCGCTTGTTCATGTTTCGTCGACGGAAATTCACGACGCCGCCGGCGAGTATAACTTTGACTTGATCGAGCGTCAGATCATGACGCGCCTCAATCGCGGCGTTGGCGGATCGCAACAGGATCCTATCGCTGTTTGCCAGCGTTTTTCGCAAGTCTCCCACCCGCAACGTGTCGCCGACTGCGAGGCGGTCGTAATCTCCCTCGTTGATAAAGACGAGGGGGAGAATTCCGTAATTGATGAGATTCTGACGATGAATGCGGGCGAAGCTCTTCGCGATGACCATCCTCAGACCAAGATAACGGGGCGCCGCGGCGGCATGCTCGCGCGAGGAGCCTTGCCCGTAGTTCCTGCCGGCGATAACCGCATGGCCTGGCGTTTGGCCGATGGTCCGGGCCTGATCGACATAAGAGGGGTCGATGCGTTCGAAGGAAAAGTTTGCGATCTTTTGAAGGTTTGAACGATAAGGTAAAGCTTTTGCTCCGGCCGGCAGGATCTCATCAGTCGAAACGTCGTCTCGCATCTTGAGAAGCACAGGTAGCGTCAGCTCGTCGGGGAGCGGATCGAAAAAAGGCAATGAAGTGATGTTTGCGCCCTTTACTAGGGCGATTTTACGCGCCTGCTCAATCGCCAGCGGCGGCTCGTATAGCGTCGCCGATAAAGGAGGAGTCGCCGGTTGCCGGAGCTCCGGATAAGGGATGCCCAGGGTTCTCGGGTCGGTAATCTTGCCGACAAGCGCAGAGGCGGCCGCGGTTTCAGGAGAACAGAGAAATACTGAGTCCTCTTCCGTTCCGGAGCGTCCGGGGAAATTGCGAGGCGTCGTGCGCAGAGAGTTTCGCCCGATCGCTGGAGCTTGCCCCATGCCGATGCATCCGTTGCATCCGGTCTGATGGACGCGCGCGCCCGCTGCGACGAGCAGGCCAAGGCGACCATCACTGATCAGCGTCTCAAGAACCTGCCGGGAAGTGGGATTGATATCCAACGACACGCCGGGCGGGACCATTCGGTCTCGAACGATCTCCGCGGCGATGGCGAAGTCTCGCCACCCCGGATTGGCTGAGGACCCAATGTAGGCCTGGGCGATCTCCTCGCCCTGGACCTCTCGGACTGCAACGACTTTGCCAGGGCTTGAGGGCTTGGCGATGAGCGGCTCAAGTTTGGAAAGATCGATGTAGTCGTGTTGGTCATAGGCGCAGCCCGGATCTGCCTCGAGTTCACGCCAATCGTGGCCTCGGCCCTGCGAGTTGAGAAACGCTCGCGTGATGAGGTCGGAGGGGAATATCGAGGTGGTGGCACCGAGTTCCGCGCCCATATTGGCGATCACATGCCTGTCCCACGCCGTCAGGCTCCGCAACCCATCGCCATGATATTCGATGATCTTGCCGACGCCCCCGGCGACGCCGAGGCGCCGGAGCATTTCAAGGATGACGTCCTTGGCGCTGACCCAGTCCGGGAGCGCACCACTCAGCTCCATGCCGAAGATCGCGGGCGTTGTGGTCGAATAGGGTTCCCCGGCTATCGCAAGCGCGACATCGAGCCCGCCCGCGCCAATCGCCAGCATACCGAGCGCGCCAGCAGCGGGCGTATGGCTGTCTGATCCCAACAATGACGCGCCGGGGCGCCCAAAGCGCTCCATGTGCACGACATGGCTGATGCCGTTGCCGGGCCGGGAGAACCAAATGCCGAACCGTCGGCAGGCGCTTTCAAGGAAAAGGTGATCCTCCGCGTTCAAATTATCTATCTGTAATAAATTGTGATCAACATATTGCACGCTCACTTCGGTCCTCGCTCGATCAAGCTGCAGAGCCTCGAGCGTTAGCATCGCAAGGGTTCCCGTCGCATCTTGAGTCAGCGTCTGATCAATGCGCAACATCAGGGGCGCACCGACGTCGCCGCCCCCGCTTACGCAATGGCTTTTGATTAGTTTTTCGGCGACGTTCATGGCCATGTTGACACCGAAGAGCGCTCTTCCGAGCGCCTTCCCTTTTGGCCAGAAATAGCGCGAAGCGCTTGAATTGGCAGTGCATAGAAAACCAGCGGCATCAGCAGCCGATGGCGGGCCTTGGCGCTATGGCCTGCGGAATGGCGCCGGCAGGCCCTACGGCAGCGAGTCGCGAGCGTGGTTCTTTCTAACGCATGGCGCCCACGCGCTGGTGGTCGGTTCCTCCCGAGTCCACAAGCGGACTGCGCGTCACCGGCACTTGCAACCTGTTTTGCTCCTGATAGCTACATAGTAGAGGCGCTATCGAGCTGAGCCCAAGGCGTGCCCACACCGTAACAGCATAAGGCCTGGTTGGATGCTTAAGGCGTTCTTACACAAACTCGGTGTCGCCCTCTCCAACTATCTCATGCAGGAAATTGAGAGCGACCCGTTAACGACGCCGACCGATATAGTAGAGCTGAGGAGATGCCTGAGGCCCGGAGATGTAATTCTGATTGAAGGGTCCACACGAGTCTCGGGGCCGATCAAGTACCTCACGCAGTCGACCTGGTCGCACGCGGCATTGTTTGTTGGTCCGATCCAGGAATACCAGGAAGCTGACGGGGAACCGCATGTGCTCGTAGAGGCCGATCTAGCCGCCGGAGTTTGCTCGTCACCCTTATCGAAATACGCAGGGTCTTCTACCCGTATCTGTCGTCCGCTTAACCTGCGCACCGAAGACTTAGCTGCGCTCGTCGCCTTTGCTGTGGAGCGCATCGGTTGCCGCTATGATCTGCATAACCTTTTCGATCTGTTGCGCTATCTGATGCCGACGCCGCCAATCCCTTCCCGCCTGCGTCGTCGCTTCATTTCGATCGGCGCGGCGTCGGCGACTCAAGCCCTGTGCTCGACGTTGCTAGCGCAAGCATTCCAGGCGATCAATTACCCGATCTTGCCAATCATCGAACTCGTCGACGACGAAAAGGCCTCGTCACGTCTGCACCATCATGTCGTTCGCGAAATCCTCCACATCCGAAATTCGGCGCTTTACGTTCCGCGCGATTTTGACATTTCGCCCTATTTTGAAATCGTAAAGCCCACGGTCGAAGAGGGGTTCGACTACAAACATCTGACCTGGATGTCAGATGCGCAGACCGGCGGAACGGAGTGATAGGGGGTTTTGATCAGCGAGCCGCGACGTCGCAGTATTACCTGAAGACCAACAATAAAGCTTCGCTCACGGTCCTGCATGCGGAAACACTGGAGGCTGACCGAGGGGCATGTCCCCAGCGCGTGGTAGCGGAAATGATTAAATGGCTAGCCGAGACACGACGTCATCGGAGCGACGGAGTTTTTCGAAGCTTTGCGAGTTGGTCAGGCTAGCGCCTTGTGGATCCTTGAGCGATCGACGCCCACGTCGCCTTGCCACGGTTGATGAATGGCATAGGAACAAGCGTTGATTGAGTGGGTTACACGACAAAAGGCTGCGGAAGCCCCGGTCGTTTGGTTTCACATGGCTGTCCGATCCTTCAATCGGGGGAAAAACGATGGAAGTAGCGGCTGTATCGCTTTTGCTGATCGCTTTGGTCGGCGCATTTCTCGCGCTTATTGCGGCGCTGGTCCTGCTACGGCCCAAAACAGAACGGTCGGTTGCGTACCCTCAAGCGATGAAGCAATTTGTAATTCTTGCCTCCATCTTATCGCTCGTTTGCATTGTCCTCTACATGATGGCCGAATACGCGACTGTCGAAAGTAGCGCGACAATCCGTTCCGCCGCATCGATCGGGTCGGAAATTGCCTTGGCGTCGATCTAGCAGACTCAGGCAAGCGGGATCACTTGCCCTCGGACTGCTCCTGCTTTTGGCTAACTTCACTTCTCTGAGCGGGCGGCGGATAATCCGCCAATGGAACTGTCAGGCAGACGCTCTGCGCTGGCAGCACCTCCCGCCAATCCCTGATCAGCTGCTTATAAGCCTTTCCGACGGGTCGCGGTTTGCGATCGAGGTCGTAAAGGCACCAAGCGGATTGACGCGTCCCCTATCCTCGCGCAAGGCAATGTCCCAGTCGATTTGATCGGTTAATGAATACCATCAAGACTGGCGAGCGGCGCGCCTTGCAAGGGCATCCGCCCCGTCCAATTGGGGATAGCCGTGAGTAGAAATCCAGCCACGACCGCGCCCCCGAAACCAAAGGCCATCTCGTGCAGGTGCCAGATGCTGGGGGAGAATCGCGTCGGCAGTTCAGGCGGCCATCTCAAAATAGGCGATCGAAAGCGGCAGCGCGATGGCGGCCCAGAGCGCGGCGGAGAGAAAGAAGGGACGAAACCCCGCCGAAAGGAAAGTCGCCAGGAACGTTTGGCTCTCTTGGGCGCGGTGGCGCGGAATGGGGGGCATGATTCGCCTCTCTTGGGGTCGTGGAGCGTCGAAGAATGGCGTGCAGCCCGCCAAGCCGCAACACAGGCGAGATCGAGGGGCGTCGCGTTCGGGCTCCCCAGTTGAATTGCGGCGGGATTTTCGTTTGCTCAATAGAGCCTTAGCGCCCGTAGGGGGAGCGCTTTCTCGATCGCCGCTCCATCCCCTTAAAGTTCGGAAGGGCGGACGGTTCCGCCGCCTATGCGCCCGTGGAATAATTGCGCCCACGGATCGCGGAGGGCGGGGCTAAGAAATCCGAGCGCCCCGCCCAGCGTTCTTCGATTTCTTTTCCTCGCAAGGCAGAGCGTCCGAGCGCCACCAAACTCAGCCGCGGCGCCGGTCCCTTTCAGGCGACCACCGCCAGCGCTGGAGTCTGCTCGAATCTCGGCAGGTCCTTCACGATGACGCGTATGTTGTTGTCGCTTGCGGCTTTCATGAAGTCTTCCAGGGTTTCCATGATGTCGTGATCGATGAAAGTCGCTCGGGAGCCATCAATCACGGCGAAGCTTTCTCCCTCTATCTCGTCGAGAATGTCGCGCAGAGGCGCCTTATTGAGAAACGAGACATCCTTCTGCAGGCGCAAGAGGTAATGGTTGCCATCGCGCGTGAGTGCGAAGGCGGAATGATAATTCGCGCGAAGCACGAAGAACAGACCGACCGCCATGCCGATCGCCATGCCCTTGAGAAGGTCAGTCAAAAGGATCGCCGCGATTGTGACTGCGAAAGGCGCAAACTGCTCGAAGCCCTTTTCAAACTGCTCGGCGATAAGTTTTGGCTTCGCGAGCTTGTAACCGGTGAGCAGAAGCACTGCCGCGAGGCAGGCAAGCGGAATCATGTTCAGCACGGCGGCCAGGAACATGACGCTCAAGAGCAGCAATACGCCATGCACGATGCAAGCGACCTTGGTGTGTGCTCCCGCGTTGATGTTGGCGGAGCTACGCACGATCACCTCTGTGATGGGCAGTCCGCCCATCAGGCCGCTCAGGAGATTGCCGACGCCTTGCGCTTTGAGCTCCTGATCGGTCGGAGCCGTGCGCTTGAGTGGATCGAGCTTGTCGACAGCCTCGAGGCTCAGTAGCGTCTCAAGACTGCCGACAAGGGCAAGGGTCGCCGCCGTCACGTAGATATGGTAGTCCGTCAGTAGCCTAAAATCCGGAAAGCGGATTTGTCCCGCGAATTGAAGGGGGCCTGAGATTTGCGGCAGCGTTACGAGGTGCTGGGGAGCGATTGCGAAGAAAGGCGCCACAGCCTGGGCGGTCATGTTGAAGAGAATGCCAAAGATCACCGCGACGAGCGGACCCGGCACAAGGGCGAGGATGCGATGCTCCCGTATCCTGTTCGTATCCCAGAGCAGCAGGATCGCGAGCGAGACGAGGGTGACGATCGTGGCTCCGACCGAGATGGAATTCAGCGACGACCAGACAAAGGAAAACGTCGCGTTGGCCCCGTTTTCGAGGAACGACGGATCACTGACCGCGTCCGCATCATATCCGAGCGCGTGCGGCAGCTGCTTTACGATCAGGATCAGGCCAATTGCGGCCAGCATGCCCTTGATGGCGGCGGATGGAAAATAGGCGCCGATCACGCCCGCGCGGGCATAGCCCATGCCGATCTGGAAGAGGCCGGAGAGCGCGACTGCCAGCACGGCGCCGCCGAGACCAAATTTTTCCACCGCCGCCGCGACGATGACAGTGAGGCCCGCAGCCGGACCGGAAACGCTGAGTTGCGAACCGCTGACGACGGAGACGACGAGACCGCCGACAATGCCGGCGATGACGCCGGAAAATGGCGGGGCCCCGGAGGCGACCGCGATGCCGAGGCAGAGCGGCAGCGCCACAAGAAACACGACGACCCCCGCGGGGATATCGAGGTCCAGATAACGTGTGTAATAATCGAGATGCTTGCGCATGACGTTGGGTGCCTCCTCTTGAAGCGTTTAGTGCGCCTGCTCTACGGGCTCATCGTCCCATCGGTAGATGGGGTCCAGCGCGCTCTCTGGCCCCAGCGTGATGAGCTGCTTCAATAGGCCGTCGTCGAGCGCATAAACCCATCCATGAATCATTGGGCGTTGCTCGCTTCGCCAGGCATTCTGAACGATCGATGAGAAGGCGAGGTTGTTGGCTTGCTCGATGACGTTAAACTCGACGAGCCGGTTGGTCTTGGCGTCGACGCAATTGATGGCGTCGAGCTCGTCGCGATGCAGGCGATAGACGTCCTTCACGTGCAGCAGCCACTTATTCAGCAGCGTGAAATCCGATCGTTGACGTGACAAAGCCGCTTTCACGCCGCCACAGTTGTAATGGCCGCAGACGATGATGTGCTTCACCTTCAGAACTTGAACGGCGTATTGCACGACGCTGAGGCAATTGAGGTCAGTGGCGACAACTTGGTTCGCGATATTGCGATGCGCGAAAATCAGGCCGGGCTCGGCATTGACGATGATGTCCGCCGGGACGCGGCTGTCCGCGCAACCGATCCAAAGGAATTCGGGCTGCTGTCCGTGTGCGAGCTTTTCGAAAAACTCGGGCTTATGTCGCTTCCGTTCTTCGGCCCAGGCCTTGTTTTCAAGGAGAAGCTTCTCGTGCGATTTCATGTGATATCCGCGTGCTCGGCGGCCAAACACAAATTTGGCTTGCTCAACCTGCAAACCCTCGCCCCTATTTGTGTGTCGAACGGCGGGGAACTCAGGTTGCGACTGTCAGGATTATATTAAATATTTATGTAAGATCATCGATCCACGAGGATCTCAGTTCATGATGCCAGGATAGGTTTTTTACGAGCTCTGCGTACGCTGCCGCGACGCATCGGCGCAACGATAGCTTTTGGAACATGCGGACGGTCGAGAGGGTGCAAGCCGGGCGCTGCTCCGATCAAAAATGCCTAACTGTTGCATCGCCGTGTGTTGGCGCTAGACGAGATAAATGCCGCCCCGATCGGTTCGGGGTCGTCCACGGAAAAGATGATTAGCGCAAAATTGATGGACGTTTCCCGCGAGCCCTATCATTAAAGAGAGGCGACGACGAGACAGAGTTCGAAGTTTAGTGTAAAGTTTTGCTTCAGGCTTTTGGGAGCTCGCGCGACCAGCGGAATCGTTGGAAGTCGTCTGAATTTCCTCATTACGTTTTACAGGACGCAAGTGGCGCCTCGACCCTGAAGCGCGAGCCATGCCCCGGAATGGAGCAGACCGATAATTCATGGCCGAGAGTATCAGCCGCAGTTCTGGCGATCCACAGGCCGAGACCGAGGCCTGCCGTGTCGGAATTTAGGCGGCCGAATTTTCCGAAAGCTTTGTCGACTTTATCCTTCGGAATTCCGATCCCGCTGTCATAGATCTCGATCCACACACGTCCAGCCCTTCGTCGGCCGCAGACCAAAATTCCGCCCTTAACCGTGTAGGTGATCGCGTTACCAATCAGATTGCGAATGATCGCCTCAAGAAGGATGGGGTCGCTTAATACGTCCTCGTCGCACGATCGTAATCGGATTCTCAAGCCCTTCTGATCAGCTTTCGAGCCCCATTGATCCACGACAGATTGGAGCAAAGGTCCGATCGCGACTGGCTTGTGCTCACGAGGCCCTTCGTCGAGTCGCGTCGCGGTAACCAAGGCGTCAAGCTGGCTGTTCAGGCGTTCGACCGCTTCATCAGCCGCCGCCAAATATCGATTTTGGTCCTCCTTATCCTGCGCGCGGCTGCGCAACCTGGACACAGCCATGAGTATTTGCAGTGGCTGTCTCAGGTCATGGCCGGCGATAGCAAGGATCAAGCCTTTGAAACGGTTCGCCTCGGAGAGGTCTTTCTCGTGTGCGCGTAGGGTTTTCATCAGTTGGTTAAATGACTCGCCGAGCTCGCGGAACTCGGGGGCTTCCAGACGTCGCGGGACATAGACTTGGTAATCGTCCCGCTGCCACCCTCTGATCACCTCTAGCAGCCGCTCGATGGGCCGTCGGATGGCGTTTGCGCCAACCGCCCACGCAAGCGCCAGGGCGACGCTAAGGCTCAAGAGACTCAACGCGAAGCTCCGCCATTGTTCGGCGTAGAGCGGGGCAAACGCATGCTCGCGATCGACTCCAAAAAGGATGTAAAGATCCGGCGGCGGCACGGTGATTGGAACATAGCCGTAAATTACATCTTTGCCGTGCTCGTCCTGTAACTCCGTGGTTGCCGGCGAGTCAGCGCGGATCATCGCCAGCTGTGCGGGAGTTGCGCTCTTGCCGACGCGGCCGGTACTGCTGGGCAGCTCGGCCAAAATTGTTCCGTGTCGATCTGTGATCAAAAGCGACTCGCCGGGTTGGAATGGAACTCGGCGCAAATGACCGGCAAACCAGTCCAAGCTCAGATAGGCGACGGCGACCGCTACCGTCTCCTCTTTGTCATTCCGAATTGGGTGGGCGAAAGGGATGGTCTTCTCGCCATTGATTCGGCTTACGGTGTAATCGCCGGTCGCAAACTTTCCAGTCTTCACCGCCTCGACAAAAAAGTTACGGTCGCCAATCGTAGCTCCTGAATTTCCAGGTATGCTCGCGCACAGGATCGTGCCGCTGCGGTCGGCGACGGCGAGCACAAGGTCTTTTCGATACTGTTTGGCAAGTTCCCCGAGCGTTTCCGTGCACTCTACGGGATTGAGCGATTTTGAGATCGGCAGCTCGGCGACGGCCCCCAATAGGCGTTCGATCCCATTCACAATTCCGTCTAGCTCGGCATTTCGATGTTCGGCTGTCGATAAGGCCGAGCTGCGAATCTCCCGCTCTCGCTCGTCGTTTCGTAGAAATTCATTTATGCCCTGAACAGCAAGAGTTGGGAGCAACGCGAATAGCGTCAATGTGAAAAGGCGAGCGGATATGTTCACGACGTGGCCCCCGTGGCGATCGCGGGAAGCGTCCGACGCGCGATCTTTTGCGCCTTGCGTTTTCCCCTAATAACGTCTTGCTATCTCTCGATAGCGCGTTTGTCACTTGAGCCCATTTCAGACGGTTGCGACGCGGACCATTGAGGAAGGCCCGCGCGCGGTTACGGATGCTCGAGGGGCTATTTCAGGGCCGTGAGATCAGCCCCGAAATTGATGTGATACGCGTGACCGTCGATGACGAAGGCCGGAACGGATTTCACGCCTGCCGCTTCGGCCTCGGCTATCCGGTTCTTCGCCTGGCCGAGATGCACGATCTCAATCTCGTATTGCTTCGGATCGAGCTTCTCAGCGAACTGACGCTCAGCATCGATACAGACCGGGCAGCCAGCGTGATAGAAAATCGCTTTGCGGGTCATGGATCACTCCTTTTTGCGTGCGTCGCCTCTTGAGGAAAGGCGACTCTCTTCGAGCTGACGAAGTTCTGAGCGAGACGCAATATCCATTGCGTCGTATCCCGTGGTAAGTTCAGGGAACGTTGTCGTGTAGCTTCTCCAGAGAAGCGCCTCGTCGGACGGCGATAACGCTTCATGGTCGCTGCAATCGAGACGCAGACTCTGAGCTCCGAATGCCGCCCCGACATAATCGCAATGGTGCGGCGTCTTTGCTTCGTTATGGACGTTGGGGCGGAAATATCGGCAGGTGACGCACATGCGTTGGGGCGAAAGCGCGCCGGCGATTTGAAGCGCGCGGATCGTTTTGATGACCAGTTGCAGTAACTCGGTTTGTTCCTGGTCTGACAATGTTTCAAGGGCGCGCTCGGTCGCAGTTATGACGAGACCAATCCCTCGCACCATGTCGCGTCCGGCTTGGGTGATGCGCATGGCTACGGCGCGGGCGTCCTCTGGATCGGGCGCCTTTGTCAGCAGGCCCTTGCGAACCAGCGCCGCGATCGAGTCCGTCGCCGTAGGCTGCGACACGCCGAGCTGCGCGGCGATTGCCCCCACCCGCACGCCTTTTTCCGCTCGGCCGGCAATATAGGTCAGCACATGGGCCTGCGTCGGATTAAGCCCAGCCGTCCCGGCGATCGCCCATTGATCCGCGCGCATGACGGCGCAGATGCGATCGAGGCCATCGCGGATCCGGCGGGTTAGGAGGGGATCTGACGAAACGCAGGTCATTCGCTATACATAGGACGCCTATGTAATACGGTCAAGGGGAATTTTCAGTCGGGACCGCAGCGGAAAAGCGAGCCCCGAGGATGCGTATGTTTTGCAGCCAGCAATCGTCGCTGGCTCGCGCGCTATCGGGGCGCGGTGGATCGTTTGTTTAGGCGCTTCCGCGATTCAATGACGGTCGAGAGGCCTGGCTTTTCGCGGCCGGAGGCCGCGAGTCTTAGGCCTTCTCTGACACGCGCAAGCGGGTCATCGGCTCGGCCGGCGGCGTAGACGGCGTGCGTGGAGTAGGAAAACTCGGGAGCTCCTCGTACGCGATGCAGCCGTCCGTCATCGATGAAGGGTTGCGCCGTGCCAACGCGGAAATACCCGGAGCCGCCGACTGACAAAAGGAAGGTCAACGCAAGCGGCCCAAGCGAGATCGACATAGCGGGACTACCAAGCTCAGGGAAGGCCGCCTGATGATTAGCTTGGAACGCGGCGCCCCAATCTACGAAAACGTAAGTGCTTGGATCGACGCTTCCGTCAGGCGAGCTCGTCACTTGAACAAGCTTTTCGTCCATGAGCAACTCGCAAACGAGGCCAGACCGCTGAGGCGGGCTATAGACGACCGCCAGGTCTAAAGACCCCTCTTCCACGCGTTCGACGAGGCGCGTCGCAGCATCGACTTCCGCTCTGACCGCGATGTCCGGACACTGCAGGCGCATCCAAATAAGCCAATCGGCGAGCAAGGGATGCCAAAGGCTCAGTTCGCCTCCAAGGGTGATTTTGTCGGCTTTGTTTGCGGGAAGCGCGACCTGTTGCCGGGCTCTCTCCCATATCTGCACAAGCGTCTCGGCATAGCGCTTGAAGCGTTCACCAGCTGGCGTCAACCGAGCGCCCGCCTTGTTCCGAATGAAAAGAACCCGGTCGAGTTCCAATTCCAGCGCTCGAATTCGGGCGCTGACGGCGGTTTGGGTCAGATGCAGGCGCTCTGCGGCCGCAATGAAGCTTCCGCTTTCAGCCACCACCAGAAAGGTTCGAGCAAGGTTGATGTCCATGATTTAATATGAAAAGTTTTGTTATTAAAATCAATAAAACACATTTGTCTGTTCGTAAATCAAATGCGAACCTGTTTCCAGTTGCGGGGGAGGGAGCGGACCCTCCGGCGATTGCCGCCTTCCTTGAGGTTTCGAGAGGGCTGGGGTCAAGGCTCAGTTGGCTAGCGACCGGCGCCCCGGACGCAGGCAGAAATTGTGCGTGCGAACGCCATGTTGGAGAGAGCGTTGTCCCATCAGCCGCCATTTCCCGAGCGCGCCGGTCCTGGGGCGCGCGATGTTCGTTGACAACAGGCCGTTACGCGGCTGGCGGCTTTGGTTGTTCACTGCCACTCTAGCGCTTGGCACAGTCGTCGTCCTCTCCAATGTACCCGGCTACACGATAACCGTGCCATATGTGGCGGGCAGTCTCGGCGGCGTCACGCCGAGCTTCGGCACGTGGGGGACGACCGACCATATGGTTGGCCTGGCGCTTGGCCTGCCGTTTGCGCGTTGGTTCTCGGGCCGCTTTGGCGACTATCGCGTCTATATCGTCGCCTTCCTTCTTTACGCCTGCGCCGCATGGGTTTGCGCAGCGAGCGAGACCCTTTGGACGTTTCTGCCGGGCCGCATTGCGCTTGGCTTCGCAGGCGGTGTGACCCTCCCGCTCGCGCAATCGCTGGCGCTCAGGGAGTTTCCCGAGCGCCGACGCACCTGGGCCGTCGGATTGTGGGGCGTGCTGAGCATGACGCCCTTAACGATCGGCGTGTTTCTTGGCGGATGGTTCGCCGAATTCTTGAGCTGGCGCTGGGTGTTTTATACCGACGTCGTCGCCGGCGTGCTCGTGGCCGCCCTTGTGGGCGCGCTGCTTTATGGCCGGGGTTTCAGCGTGCGAATCGTGCGATTCGATTTCGTAGGCGTCGCCCTGCTCACCGCCATCGTCTATGGCGTCCAAACGGTCCTCAACATGGGCAACGATTTTGATTGGTTCGCCTCGCCGATCCTTGTGACAGCCTTAATCGTTGTTGAAATTGCGGTCCCGGCATTTGTGATTTGGGAGCTCGGCGAGCGCAATCCCGTGCTCGACTTGCGCTTGTTCGGACATCGCAACTATGCGATCGCGACCTTCTGCTCCGTGTTTGGATTCCTGATCATCCAGGGTCTATTGTCGGTATTTGTCTTTCAACTGCAGTTGCTCATGGGCTATACCTCATCCCTTGCCGGAATGGTTTACCTATTGATGTTCGTCGTCGCGGGGCCGGCTGTCGCCATTCTCCATGAACTCAACAAAACGATAGACGTGCGCCTAATCAGCTTCTTCGATTTTGCCGGCCTCGCTGGGACACTTACTTGGCTAGGGCTGTTCGACCGGCTTGCCTGGTTCGACCAGCTCTTCTGGCCGATGCTGTTCTTCGGCTTTTTTATTGCCCTCTTCTTTGCCCCGCTTGCGAGCCTGGCCATGCACGGGCTCTCTGGATCGAAGCTTATTCGCGCCGCCGAGGAGCTGGCGTTGTTGCGCACCGTAGCGGGCTCTTACGGCATCTCGTTGCTCGCTGTCGTGCAGTTCCGCCGGCTACCGTTCCACCAGCTCGACCTCGCCGATCATCTCGGGGGGCGGCGGTTCGCATCACTGGATCTTTTCGCGCAGACGACCGCGAAACTTGAAGCTGCGGGTCTAAACTCCTCGACGGCGATGCGCCGGCTTGCAAACCTCATACGTGAGCAATCGGCCCTGCTCGCGTTGAACGACGTGTTCCTGGTCGGTGCTGTGGTCTTCGTGTTGCTGGCCGTCCTCCTCTGGTTCGCACATCCAACCATGATCGCCTTCTGGCGGCGTGGGGAGGCGGCGCATCTCCGAGCGGAGGAGCTCATGGAATCGCCATGACGTAGAGCTAGGGCGCCATCGCGTGGGCCACTTTTGCAGCGCCGCCCGCGGGCTGCGATCGCCGCCTCACCCGGTTAAGCTCTGTTTGCTACGAACGACGTCAAAGACGGAAAACTCAGGGATCGCGGGAGCAGGGTAGCCGCAACTATGGGCGATTGATCTTCTCCAGCGTTTTGAAGAGGTGAGAGCATCAGGTGGGCCGGGATCCGATTAAAAAAATTGGTGCTCGAAGGTAAGAACCTCGCATGCAAAAGCATCTAAAGGGCGACGTCACGAGAAAGATCGTCATGCATGCAGGATAAATGACCAGGTTCAATACCACGTCGCGCGATTTTTGAGGCTCACGTTAACGCAAAGGCGTCAAGTCGAGCGAGAGGTGGCAGGAAACTCGGTAACGGAATTGACGATGCCTTCAGTCGTTCGATCCCAAGCAAGGTCAAAGGAGACGCATCGATGAAATATCTTCTTCTAACGCTGCTGATCCTATCCACGACGGCGCAACTTGCCGTCGCGTCGCCTCGGCTTGAATTCGCTAAGCGTCCCCAATTGCATGCATCGGCCGTCTTGCCCTAGACGCAGGATGTCCGAGCGAATATTAGCCATTCGGAACGCCTGAGACAGCCGCGAGACGGAGAAGCATTAATTCCGATCGCGAATCAAGACATGCGAGGACTTCTTTTCGTGCTTGCCGGATTGGCCGGCCCCGTAGCGTTTTTGTTCGCAACGCCATAGCGCAGTAGCTATGGCCAACCATCGACTTCATGCGTTTCGAAAGTCGAAGTGCATTGAGCGTCTTAAGTCGATGATCAAGAATTGCGCCATCGACCCCCAAATACCTCACGATGGCGCGATAACGGGGGCGCGGCGTTACTCGCGCCCCCGCCCTTAACCCGAAGGGTTGTCCGAAGCGCATGAGCGTAAGAAGTCGAGGGACACAAAGATGCGATATCGGCGATATTTCGAGGCGGCCGTCTCCCGTCTTAAGGACGAGCGCCGCTATCGCGTCTTTGTCCATCTCGAACGCGACGTCGACAGCTTCCCCTTCGCCCGCTGGCATCGCGACGACGGCTCCATTCAGGAAGTGACCGTCTGGTGCTCCAACGATTATCTCGGCATGGGCCAGCACCCCGAGGCGATCTCCGCCATGGTCGAGACCGCGAGCAAGGTCGGCGCCGGCGCGGGCGGCACCCGCAATATTGCCGGCACCAGCCACGCCATCGTCGAGCTGGAGCGCGAGCTTGCCGATCTGCACGGCAAGGAGGCGGCTCTCGTCTTCACCTCGGGTTGGATTTCCAATCTCGCGGCGATTTCCACCATCGCCGATCTTCTGCCCAACTGCCTCATCCTGTCCGACGCGTCCAATCACAATTCGATGATCGAGGGCGTGAAGCGGTCGCGCGCGGAAAGAAAGATCTTCCGCCACAACGACCTCGTCCACCTCGAGGAGCTTCTGATCGAAGCCGGCGACCGACCGAAGCTGATCGTCTTCGAGAGCCTCTATTCGATGAACGGCAACATCGCCCCGGTCAAGGAGATCGCGACGCTTGCCGAGCGCTATGGCGCCATGACCTATGTGGACGAGGTCCATGCGGTCGGCATGTATGGCGCGCGCGGCGGCGGCATCTGTGAGCGCGAAGGCGTCATGGACCGGATCGACATCATCGAGGGCACGCTGGCCAAGGGCTTCGGCGCCATGGGCGGCTATGTCGCGGGCGACTCCGTGGTGATCGACGCGATCCGCTCCTATGCGGGCGCCTTCATCTTCTCGACCGCTCTGCCGCCGCCGGTGGCCGCCGCCGCCTGCGCCTCGGTGCGGCTGCTGAAGCACCGTCCCGATCTGCGGGCCGCCCATCAGCGCGCGGCCCATATCACCCGGCACGCGCTCGCCGCAGCCGGCCTGCCGGTGCTGGAAAACGGCTCCCATATTGTGCCGGTGATGGTGCACGACGGGGAACTGTGCAAGGCCGCAAGCGATCTGCTGCTCACGCGCCACAACATCTATATCCAGCCGATCAACTATCCGACGGTCGCCAAGGGCTCGGAGCGCCTGCGCGTCACGCCGACGCCGCGCCACACGCAGGAGCATATCGCGCATCTCGTCGAGGCGATGGTCGACGTGTGGCATACGCTCGGCATCCCTTCCGTGGAGCCGCCGTCGCATCTGCATGCCGATGAGAACAGCAAGGAACACTGCACCTATCCAGAGATCAAGCTTGTGGCGCAGTAGCGGAAGATGGCGAGGTCGTAGTGTCTACGATGTCGCCGCCCTTACCGTGCAACGTGGGCAACAACAAACGGAATCGCTGATGGGGCGCCGCGGTTTCGCACCTCACGTGAGAGGCGCGGTTTATTGGAGCTGACCGGACCTTGTCATTGGCCGGTTGGCGCATTCTGGGAATTGCCGCTGAAAAATCCACTACCCATGATGGCATGGATCTGTTGTTTGACAACCAGATGGGCCTCCGATAATGGGCCACCTTGACCGTCTCGAAACCAGACGTTTTATGAGAGAAGGAAAGAATCATATCGGCCGGCCGCTAGTTGCGATGAGAAGCCAAATGAGACTTGCGCCTGCCCGGTTGAGCTTTGTAAATTCCAGCAACCATCGACAGCAGGGGACCTCGTCTGGGCTGCAGACTAGAGATAATCCGGCGTCCTTTGCCTATTGTCGATGGCTTACAAGGGACCCAGCGTGTGGCTGATCGTCAAATCCAGGGGCGTCGGTGGCGACAAGATCCAACACTGAGTGGCTAGCGGCTCTGCGCCAGACGGGGCAGACTCAGGAAAACGCCGTCCAGGAGCTGCGGCAATTGTTGCGCCGCGCCATTTTCAATTTCCTGTCCCGCAAACGCGCAGCCAACGCCGCCGGCCTTGACTATGACTATGAGGATCTGGCGGAAGACTGCGCACAGGAGTCCGCGCTCATCATTCAGGCAAAGCTGGACCAATTCCGTGGCGACAGCCAATTCACGACATGGGCCTATGCGATCGCTGTTCGCGTCACCCTTAATGAACTGCGCCGGCGCCGTTGGCGCGCGACGGCAATCGAAGCAGCGCGTCTTGGCGACGCCATGCCGCATTGGCCGATCGACAATCCCGGGCCCGAGCAAAGCCTCGAGCAGCAACAAGCTTGGGCGATACTGAACGAGCTGATCGAAACCGCGCTGACTCCCTTGCAACGCAAGGCGTTGATCGCGCATGCCTTCCAGGAAATGCCCCTCGATCTCGTCGCCGAATGGCTGGGCACCAATCGAAATAGCCTCTATAAGCTTATCCACGATGCGCGCAAGCGGCTCCAGGCGGCCCTCCTCTCAAGGGGCGTCACACATCGCGAGCTCATCGCTATTTTTGATACGCCTCGTCCCGAGCGGCCCTATTTTGAAGACGGTAAGAAATCTTATTTCACAGCGTCTAATGGTTAGCGACGAGAATCCCGCATGAAACGGAAAGAGTTCGGACGGCTGATCGACACCATCTTCGCGGCGAACGCCTGCGAAGAGTTGTCGTGCAGCGATTATTTCGAGCGATTGCCGCGTTACGCCGAGCTGGAGGTTGCCGGCGAGGACGCCGCGACGCGCCTTCCCGACGTGCGCCATCATATGCATCAGTGCCCCGAGTGCGAAGAAGTGTACCTCGGTCTCCTTGAAGTCGTTCTGGCTGAAAAAAAATCCGACGCCTCCAGGTAAGAATCCTCCCTGACGCCCCTCTAAAGGAGCGTTCGAAGAAAATTGGCCGCCGTCGAAACGCGGGTGGCCTGAGGGAGGGATACGCATGTCTAGTCTTTACGAGCGTCTCGGTGGCGAAAAGGCGGTGGACGCCGCAGTCGACCTTTTTTATCGCACGGTTCTCGCCGACGGTCGCATCGCACGCTTCTTCGAAGGCGTGAATATGGAAGACCAGCTCGCAAAGCAAAAATCCTTTTTGACCATGGCGTTCGGCGGACCGAACAAATACACGGGCAAAGACATGCGGAAAGCCCATGAGAAGCTCGTCGCCAAAGGTTTGAACGATTCCCATGTCGATGCAGTGGTCGAAGACCTGTCGAGAACGCTACGACAGCTCGGCGTCGGCGAAAAAGATGTGCAAGAAGTCGCAGCGCTGGCCAATTCCGTTCGCAACGACGTGTTGAACCGCTGAGGCCCGAGCAAATGACGCTGCTGACTTATCGAGAAGCAGCCATCGAGATCGAGCCGGGGGAGGACGTCCTTTCCGCGCTGCTACGCGCTGAAATCGACGCGCCTCACTCCTGCCGATCCGGGATCTGCCAGAGTTGCTTGCATCGCGTGGTCGACGGCAATCCGCCACCCGCAGCGCAGAAGGGGCTCAGCGACGCGCAGAAGGCGCTGGGCTATTTCTTGCCCTGCGTCTGCGTGCCCGATACGCCTTTGACCATCGTCCCGGCTCAGGAAACCGGGACCCGATCGGAGGCTGTCGTACGCTCGATGGATCGCCTTTCTGGCGACGTCGTGCGGCTGCGCCTTGGACATGACCCGAACTTTGCCTATCGCCCCGGGCAGTTTCTGGAGCTCATCACCGACGACGGACTTGGACGGCATTACTCTC
>NZ_JBPFEB010000059.1:0-8357 GCF_051061225.1 Methylocystis sp. | reverse complement strand
TTGCGCCAGTCGCGTCAGCGACCAGCCCATGCGGCCCCGAGTCGGGCATTTTCAAACGGTATTCCCGGAACTGCCCGGTCTTCGGATCGAGTCGCCCGAGAAGATTGGCCATTTGGCCAGTGTACCAGATCGCTCCGTCGCACGTCGCAAGTGGACCGTGCGGATGCGCGCCAGCCGTGGGCGTGCGCCATTCCTTGATATCGACGCGAACGTCGTCGCCGGCCGCGCGAGCCGTTACGCTATCGGAAGCCTCTGGTTTGGCGTTTGTCGCGGTCGTTTGGAGGCGAGGCCGGCGATCGGCGTCGCAACGCGATCTATCCCAGGTCGGGCATGCCAGCTCGATAGGCGAAACGCTCGCAACTTCCCTCGGCGAATAAGCGGCCGCGGGAGTTACGAAGGCGCTAGCAGCTAAAACCAAACTTGGGAGGGAGGGCATGTTCGCGTCCGTATAGTTGCCTCCCGCAATTAGCGCTCGCGTGGCTTGTATCAATTTGGGTCCGAAATTCCGTCGCTCAGTCTCAAAGGCGAGGGACGGCCCGATCGCCTCTGGCATGCGCCGGCTGCATGGTGGAGACACGAACGAGAGCAGATCTCGCCGATCGAGCAGCGCTGCCCCAGCGCCTTCCCGAGAAGAGGGATCTCAGATGGAAAAGCTGGCAACCGCCCATAGGCCGCCGTCGCTGTCGGCGCTCTCGTAGCAATTTCGCCCGTTCGGGCGTTGGCTGAAACCGCTCCAAATGCACAGGGATTCTGTCAGCAATCACGTGACTGCTTGGCGAAAATGCTGTAGCGAACGATTCGTCCATACAAATACTGGGGTGCAAAATGGCAAGAAGAACGACTGCGAAGAAGACTGCGCGTAAAGGCGCCACGAAGAAAGCCGCTCGCAAAGGCCCGGCGAAGAAAGTCGCTCGGAAAGCCACTGCGAAGGCTGCTGTCAAAAAAGCCACGCGCAAAGCGCCGGCAAAGAAGCGGACCCGGAACCCTCTCGCAACGGCGACTGCCGCCCATCAGGTGGCCGAAAAGAAGCTCACTGTCGCCAAAAAGGCTTATGATCGCGCTGTCGTCGCCGAGGCGCGCGCCGCGGAGAAGCTCAAGAAAGTGAACGAGAAGATTGCGCAAAAGGCCGTAAAGCAGCGGCCTGCAACGGCGTCTGGTAATTCTGAGACGTAGGACTTTAGGTCCACGGGAAAGCGCGCCAGTCGCCAAGGTGATTTCAGAGCCCGCCGCGAGGTGGGCTTTTTTCCGAAGCGCAAGCGTAGGGCAGACGAAAAAATTGGCGGGCCGCGAACGGCTTGTGGCGACATCGTTGCTCCTTCTTCAACGGAAAATCAACGCAGCTTCAAAGCCGGAGACCCGCCCTCCGGGGAAGGCTGGAAAGCAGCCTGTAAGAAGCTTAAGTCGGTTACGTAAATAACGAGGTGCGCTTTATAGGACGGCGATGGCAAGCCCTGATGGCTTACTGGTCTGGCTGACGGCGGCATACTCCTTGGCGACGCCACTCATCGCTGCCGTTTATTGGCGCAGCTACGGGCCGGCTAACTTTCTGTGGTTATCGGATATTGCTCTCGCCTTCACGCTTGTCTCGCTGCTGTCCCGAGAACGGCTCTTAGCCATCATGCCCGCTGTCGGCGTCCTAGCCCTTGAACTTGGCTGGGCGATCGATTTCCTGGCGGGCGGTCGCCTCATCGGGCTCGCGGCTTATATGTTCGATGAAAGACTTTCTCTGCCTCTACGGTCTTTGTCCCTCTTTCACCTGGCGCTGCCCCCGACGCTGCTTTTTCTGCTGAGCAAGTTTGGCTACGACAAGCGCGCTTTCGTTTTTCAAACTCTGTTGACCTGGGTCGTTTTGTTGATTTCCTACAATGCCACGGATCCAGAGAAGAACATCAATTGGGTGTTTGGCCCGGGAGAGAAACCCCAACACGTCATCCCGCCGCCGTTGTATCTGGCCCTCGAAATGACGGCGCTGCCGCTGCTGGTGTTTTTGCCAACGCACCTGATCCTGCTCCGGCTGTTTGGATAGCCCGTCCACGTGGTAGGGGGCTTTGTGGCCTTCTCCTCGCCCCGGCTGGAAGAACCTCTTGTTGCTCCTGCGCCTGACCCGAATTAGGTTTCGAGCGGAGATCGAAGGCACGCCATTTCGTCAAGATCTCATCCGCCCGCGGAGGCGCCGCCTTATGAACGAGCTTGATAACCGCCCAACATGCGTGGTCGCAGGCGTCGGGCCGGGCAACGGCGAGGCCTTTGCTCGGCGCTTTGCCGCCGAGAGTTACAACGTGGCTTTGCTCGCCCGTCGAAAAGATCGGATCGAGCCACTCGCGGGAGAATTGCCGAACGCTCGCGCGTTTGCTTGCGACGTGACAGACGCAGCCTCCGTGGAGGCCGCCTTCGCCGCCGCCGAGACCG
Organism: Methylocystis sp.; assembly: GCF_051061225.1. Taxonomy (GTDB): domain Bacteria; phylum Pseudomonadota; class Alphaproteobacteria; order Rhizobiales; family Beijerinckiaceae; genus Methylocystis. The sequence continues at coordinate 5,948 of NZ_JBPFEB010000059.1, read as the reverse complement.
AACTGGGGCAAGTAGAGGCGCTGATCTACAATGCCGGCAAGGGCGTTTGGGGCGATGTGGAGCAGGTGGCGCCCGCCGACTTCGAGGAGGCTTGGCGCATCAATACGCTCGGCCTGCTCCTGACGGCGCGCCGGGTGATTCCGGCCATGACCGCAGCCGGGCGTGGCGCCATCATCGTCGTGGGCGCGACCGCTTCGCTGCGCGGCATGGCCGGCACGGCTGCCTTTGCCTCCGCCAAAGCGGCCCAGAGGTCGCTGACGCAGTCGCTCGCCCGCCACCTGTGGCCGAAGGGCGTTCACGTGGCGCTGATCATCATCGACGGCGTGGTTGGCGGGCCGGAAACGCGAAACAGCTTCCCCGACAAGCCGGACGATTTCTTCGTCAAACCGGCAGCCGTCGCCGACATCGCGATGTCTCTTATGCGTCAAGACCGTACGGCGTGGAGCTTCGAAGTCGAAGCCCGTCCCTTCGGGGAGAGGTGGTGATTGCAAACCTGAACCCCCAGCCGTTGTCGCGCAACACCGACCGGCGGTAGGTGCAAGGGCGCCTCGTGGCCCTTCCCCGATCTCGGCATGCCCCCTTTGGATTTGCAATCATGCTGACTCGACTTTTCCTCCAGACGTCCATCTGGCTCGTCGCCATTGCGGCGCTCCTTTTCCTGCCGGCTGGCAAGATCGCGTGGCCGGAAGCCTGGATCTACTTAATCATCATTGGAGGGATCGGCACGGCCGCGGGGCTATGGTTCGCTCGTCACGATCCTAGCCTTTTGAGGGAGCGATTGGCCTCGCCCTTCCAAGCCGGCCAGCCGGCGTGGGACGAGGTCATCCTGTTGCTGTTCTTTGCGTTTTACTTGGCGTCGTTCGTCGTCATGAGTCTCGACGCCACTCAGTGGCGGACAAGCCACATGCCGGTTTGGGCCGAAGTCGCTGGGGCCGTAAGCATCCTGGCGTCCTACGCAATCATTTGGCGCGTCTTGGCGGAGAACTCCTTCGCCGCGCCCGTCGTCAAAGTCCAGGAGGAGCGAGGCCAAAGGATCGTAACGACGGGCCCCTATGCCATCGTACGCCACCCGATGTATGGTGCGGCGATTTTCTTCTTGCTAGGGACGCCGCTGCTGCTCGGCTCGTTCTACGGGCTCGCGTTGGCTCCGCCGTTGTTGATGCTGTTGGCGGTACGCGCCATACTCGAGGAGCGGACGCTAGCGGATCGATTCCCCGAATATGCGGCCTATGTAAAACGGACAAAATATCGGCTCGCCCCCGGGGTTTGGTAGAGTTACCAAGTCGAAGCTTTCCGCCAGCCGGCTGCGACGGCCTGCTCCTCGGTGCAGAACCAGCGCTTGTCCCGCTCCTTCTCCATCCGCACGCGAGCGTATGTGCGATCCCCCGGCACATGATAGATCCGCTCGCCATTGCGGCTGACATTGCCCTTGATCAGGCAGCCCGCCATTTCCGACTTTAGCGCGGGGGAGGGCGCGGGATTCGCAAACTGATTGCCGGGAGGCGGCAGCGGATTGGCGCGCGCCCATATTTGCTCGAAGCGAGCCTCGAAGGCGTTGGCTGCAGAAGGCTCACGAACGACAAGGATGTCATTGTCCTGCTGTTTCAGACCCGAAGCCGACAGGTTTGCAGACCCCGAGCGCAGGGTCCGGCCGTCGATCGCATAGGACTTGAGGTGCATATAGGGCCCTGGCGCCTTCATGCGGATGCTGCCCGCGATTTCGCGGAGTCGGTCGAAGGCATGCTGCTGGCTCGGATCGAGGACGATGCGGACGGCGACGCCACGCCTGCGGGCGTCAATCAGGGCGTCGATGACCGGCCAATCGGTCAGCGAATAAGCCGCCATGTCAATCTTTGTATGCGCTGAGCGCAGCAGACCAACGTCCAGGTGCTCAAGGTTCTCGGCAGGCGCGTAGTGGATTTCGACCTCACCGGCGCTGCCGCGGGCGCGAACACGGGGAGGAGACCGAGCGCCGCAAACGCCAGAACGACGCCGCCGCCAATTCGCTTCCAAGCCCTCAACCCCATTTTCGGCCTTCTCCACGCCGCCGCGCTCATATAAGAACGAATACAGAACAACAGAGGCTCTGTCCATGCCCCGAAAACCCAACCGCCGGTCGGATCGCTTCGTCGATCACGAGCGTCTCTTGGCGGCGATCGGCACCTGCCCGGAGAAAATCACGCGCGAACAGTCGCGCATGGAGGTTTGCGGCCCTTTGTATCACTCATCGTCGACCGTCGTCGCGGCGATCGACGGCCTTGCGCTGATGCTCACCGGAAGGCGTGACTACTTCCATTTGGCGGGCCACGGGGTGCATGAAGACGTGCGGAATACCGCCACAAGGAGGAACGCGATGGTCGTAGCCGGCAATCTGTTCTCGAACATTCCGCAGCGTCTAGCCGAGGAGGAGTTCACAGTCCTTGCCGAGTTCTCCGGCGCGCGGATCGAACGCATTGTCACGACTGGCCAAGCGAGTCCGCCTGGCTTTTGGTACGACCAGGAGCAGACCGAATGGGTCGTCCTGCTGAGCGGCTCAGCAGGATTGCTGTTCGAGGGGGAGGATGCTCCACGCATTCTGCGTCCAGGGGACTATGTGGAAATCCCGGCGCGCCGTCGGCATCGGGTCGAATGGACCGATGCGACCCAGCCGACGGTTTGGCTGGCGGTGCATGTTAACGCCCAACTCGGTGCCTCCTCAACTACGCTAATCGAAGAAAGCTAGAAGCCTGCTCCAGCGATCAAGCGACGCTAATTTAGCGTCTCCCTCCGAAGACCGATCTCCGTCGGAAAAGGGGGCAACTGCCCGTAGGTTGCGGCGGCTGTGAGCGCTCCCGCAGCGATTTCCCCCATTCGATCGAGCACATCATTCGACAGAGCGACCGAACTTGATCGCGCTGTCGCCAAGTCGACAATCTCCGTCAACGCTTCCGTGAGGATTGAGAGTTGGGCAATGGCGTCGTTCGTCATTGGCGACCTCTCAGAACTCGTACTCATGCAAGAATGGCGCAAAACCAGCATCCTCACAACTATTCTAGCCAGCATGGAATGGGAGCAAACGCCAAGCGGCGGAATGCCTCGTAGAGCCGAGGGCGCTCGCAGCCTACAGGGGCGCCCACCAGACGCCTTCAGCTTTCCGTCTCGTAGGGAACCTCGTTCGACGCAAGCATGGCCGTCAGGCCGCGAGGCCTCCGTCGTCCTGCTTTCCGCCCCTCGCCACAATCCTGAGAGCGTCATCAGCGAGCGGTCGCTGTAGCCGGAGCGCCTCCTCGGCGGGCGCCGTCATCCAAAGGTCAATTTCCTCGGGCGTCGTCAGAATGACGGGCATCGCCTTCGGATGAATCGCGCCGACGAGCTTGTTCGCTTCGGTGGTCAGAAACGCGAAGAGGTCGTTGGTCGTCTCGCCTTCCTTCACTTTGCGCACCGAGGTCCACCGAGTCCAAATTCCGGCGAAGAACGCGAGTGGCCGCGTCTCGTCGAGGGCGAACCAGACCGTCGGATGCGTGCCGTCGGGGAGCGCCTCGTTTTCTGAGAAGCTGGTGAAGGGCACGATGCAGCGGTTCTCGAGCCCGAGCCAACGCCGCCAATGTGGGGACTTGATGTTGCGGACGTTGGTGACGCCCGGATCGCACTTCTTGCCCTTCAACGCGAAGACCGGCGAAGGCATCCCCCAACGCGCCAGCGTCAACTCCCGCCCCTCGGGGCCGTTTCGGACGATCGGCGCGGCGTAATCGGGAAAGACCGCGGGGAAGGGCGGCAGATTGCCGGTCCGATCATGCATCGCGCGGGCCATCTCGCGGATCGCTTGTTGCCCCTTGGTCATCGAATACAGGTTGCACATGGGGCCTTCCTCTTAACGCCACATGGCGCGCATTCTGGCGCCGACATCGACGCGAATCCGTCTGGCGCCCTGCCGCTCTCCTGAGGCGGCCGAAGCCCGCGGCCACGTCACGCATTCGAAATGGCGCAGCAAAGCTTTTGGGATGAAGCGGGTTCGCGACGCGTAGACATGGCGATCGCCCTGCGGGTGCTGCCCATGAGTGAAAAAGCGCTGTGGCGTGATGAGATGAAGATTGTCCTTCGCCCGCGTCACGGCGACATAGAGCAGCCGCCGCTCCTCTTCGATTTCAGCCGTCGTTCCGGCCCCCAGATCCGAGGGGATGCAGCCGTCGACGACGTTGAGGACGAAGACCGATTTCCATTCCTGTCCTTTGGCCGAATGGATGGTGGAGAGGATCAGATAATCCTCGTCGAGAAGCGGCGCGCCGGCCTGGCCGCTCGTGGCGTCCGGCGGGTCGAGGGTCAATTCGGTGAGGAAGCGCTCCCGCGAGGGGTAACCTGCCGCCATCTGTTCGAGTTGCAGTAGGTCGGCCAGGCGTGCCGCCGCATCTTCGTGAATGCGCTCGAGATGCGGTTCGTACCAGCGGCGCGCGCTTGCGATTTCCGCCGGCCAGCCGGCCTTGCCCGAGCGCAAATACTGGAGTGCTTCGGCAAACCCAGTCCAATCGTCGCCCGAGCGCGGCGGCGCGGGGATATCCGAGAGAGAGGACAAGGGGTCGGGCTGTTCCGCCATCAGGTCGAGGACGCGTTGCGCCGACGCCGGACCGACGCCCGGCAGAAGCTGCATGAGGCGAAAGCCGGCGACGCGGTCGCGCGGATTCTGCGCAAACCGCAGCAGGGCGAGCATGTCCTTGACGTGGGCGCTATCGAGGAATTTTAGGCCGCCGAACTTGACGAAGGGAATGTTGCGGCGGGTCAGCTCCAGTTCGAGCGGGCCGCTGTGATGAGAGGCGCGGAACAGCACGGCCTGCTGTTTCAGGCGCGCGCCGATCTCCCGGTCCTCCAAGACGCGCTCGACGACGTAGCGGGCCTGGTCGGCCTCGTCGGGGACGGTGACGAGCCGAGGCTTTTCCCCTGATTGGCGTTCCGTCCAGAGGTTCTTGGTGAAACGCTCGCTCGCGAGTTCGATCACGCAGTTCGCGGCGGCGAGGATCGGTTGCGTCGAGCGATAGTTGCGGTCGAGCGTGACAATGTCGGCGGGAGGGGTGAACGCGCTGGGAAAATCGAGGATGTTGCGCACGGTCGCGGCGCGGAAGGAATAGATCGACTGAGCGTCGTCGCCCACGACGGTGAGGCCTCGCCCGCCGGGCTTCATCGCCAGCAGGATCGAGGACTGGAGGCGGTTCGTGTCCTGATATTCGTCGACAAGGACGTGATCGAACCTTCCGCCGATGTCCTCCGCGAGCGCCCGCTCGCCCAGGGTCTGCGCCCAATAAAGCAACAAGTCGTCGTAATCGAGAACGTTCTGCGCCTGCTTGGCCTCGACATAGGCTGCGAACAACTCGCGCAGCTGAGCGCTCCAGCCAGCGCACCAAGGAAAGAAACTTTCGAGAACGTCGTCGAGCGGCAGCTCCTCGTTGACGACGCGGGAATAGATGGCGAGGCAAGTCCCCTTGGTTGGGAAGCGGCTCTCCGTCTTCGAGAAGCCCAGCCCGTGCCGAACGAGATTCATCAGATCCGCGGCGTCCTCCCGATCATGGATTGTAAAATCGGGATTGAGCCCGATCTCACCGGCGTACTCGCGCAACAGGCGAGCGCCGACCCCGTGAAACGTCCCCGCCCAGACGAGCCCGTTGGTCAGGATCCCGGCGCTGGCTCCCAACGCCTCTGAGCAGATGCGCTCGACGCGCCGCGTCATCTCGGCCGCCGCCCGGCGGGAGAAGGTCATCAGCAGGATGCGACGCGGATCGGCGCCGTTGACGATCAGATGCGCGACGCGATGGGCGAGCGTGTTGGTCTTGCCTGACCCGGGCGTTGTCACGTTAACGGCTGGGTAGCGCTTTTGGGCCGACAAGGGCGGACATGACCCAGCCGCCCGTGAGCTACAAACGCCATCGTTTCCCGCCGGAGATCATCGCCCACGCCGTCTGGCTCTATTTCCGGTTCCCGCT
>NZ_JBPFEB010000058.1:0-74991 GCF_051061225.1 Methylocystis sp. | reverse complement strand
TCACCCGGCTCCGGGTGCCGAAGTTCTTCAATCTGCGCACCGACCCTTACGAGCGGGCGGATCGGACGTCTAACACATACTACGACTGGCTGATTGACCACGTCCCTATTTTGTATGGCGCGCAAGCGATCATGGCGGAGTGGGCGGCGACCTTCAAAGACTTCCCGCCCATCCAGAAGCCGAACACCTTCACAATCGACGAAGCGTTAGCGAAGATGCACGAAACCGCCGCCGGCATGCACTGAGCGGCGCTTTTTCCTTCCCCCTTTGGGGGTCCCGCGCAGGGCGGCGGGCGCAAGCCTGCCGCCTGCTCACTCCACCGGAGCCCCGCTAGGATTAATTGCATGAAGACAAGGCTGCACCCGAACAGAATGCCGGCGCCGGAAGGCGCCTCGTTTGCCTCATTCCGCGGTTCGCGGAGGAGACGAGTGACCAAGGCGTCGTTCCTTCGTCGTGGCCTACTGACAACCCAGGAGTGGTAAATGACAATCGACGATTCGCTGCGCAACTTCAATTCCTGAACCGAAAGCGGTCAGGCCACCACCTTTACCCATAGCGAACGATGACTCCTCCCGATCTCAAGTCCGACGTCAACACCGAGCTTGCGGCGCGTCGTACCGGCATGGCGTTTCAGCGCACGCGACTAGCCGAAGATCGTACGCTGATGGCGGTGATCCGCACGTCGCTCTCGCTTATTGGCTTCGGCTTCACGATTTACCAGTTTTTTCAAGGATTACGCGAACAAAACGTCATCTCAAGGGCTGGAGCGCCGCGCCATTTTGGCACTTCATTGGTCGGACTGGGCGTTTTGATGCTGATATTGGGCATCGTTTACCACGTTCGCTTCATGCTGGGTCTCCGCCGCTTGCGGCAATCAATGTCTAAAGACGGGCTGATCCATGGTGAAACCGTGTTTCCGGTGTCGTTGACCTTGATCAGCGCGTTAGTTCTCCTCGCGATCGGTTTCACCGCGATGCTCAGTATGGGGTTTCAGATCGGTCCTTTCCGCGGTTAACGCATGATGCATGTTAGTGTGTTCCGTTGCGTTAGCGGAGGCGGCGCAGACCGAGGCGCGGATTCGCAGGTCGTAAAATGGCTTTGGCAGAAGTATCGCTTTCAGCCGCATCGCTTTCACAACACCGCGAATGGCTTTCTGTATCGTGACACAAAGACTATGGAGCGCCGAAGACGAGCTTTGCCGCGATCAGATCGGCTACGCCAGAGCCGACGCTTTTGAAGCAGGTGATCTGATCGGGAGCTTGTCTTCCAGGATGCACCTTCTTGCATAACTCCGGGAGCGTTGCGACGACGTCGCTTTGATCGATGATTCCGCTCTCGATAGGCTGAATAAGGTCGCCTGATTCGTGCAGTGCAGTCGTGCTATCAACGAAAATCAGCGACTTTCGAATCGCTTCATCATCCGCTTCACGCATTCCAGGCGTGAAGCTTCCGATGAGATCAACGTGCTGGCCCGGCTTCAGCCATTTTCCCCGGATGAGCGGAGAGGTCGATAGGGTCGCAGCGCTGATGATGTCCGCGTCGGCGATTGCCGATTCGAGGTCGTCGGCGACGGAGGCGGCAATACCAGCGGAGTTGAGTGCCGCCGCTAGGCGTTCGGCGCTGCCTCTGTTGATATTCCAGACCTGTATATGATCGATGGGTAAAACCGTCCTGTAGGCTTGCGGGAGCAGGCGAGCGACCTGGCCCGTCCCGATCAAAAGCAGGCGTCGCGCGTCAGGGCGGGACAGATATCGCGCAGCCAGGGCCGAGGTTGCGGCCGTACGTCGCGCCGTAAGGACGTTTCCGTCGATGAGGGCAAGTTGGCGGCCGGTTTCGCCATCGGACAAGAGATAAGTGGACGTTACGCTCGGAAGCCCTTTCGCCGGATTGCCTGGGAAGACCGTTACGGTCTTCACGCCGATCAACTGTTCGGATGATGAACTTTCGGTCCAGGTCGGCATCAGTAGGAGCGTAGCGTCATTGCCTTCGCGCCTCTTTAGTGAATGGTGGTGCCGGACCGGGGCAATGTAGTCATTGGTGAAACCTTCATCCAAAGCTTCGATGAGTTGTTTGAACGGGAGGGATTGGCAGGTCGTTTCCGCATCGATTATTCTGAAAATCGATTTTGGCATCGCGGCTCCTGACAGAATAAATCGCTCGATTGGTGGGGTGGCGGGCCCTTTTTGGGATCATAATTTGTGCGGGCTCGTTGGCAAAGGTTTCTTAGCCGAATCGTGGGGCAAAATCGCTGAAACATATTTAGCTAGACGGGGCGAGGATCGCCTTCAAAGGCGGCCCCTTGAAGGGGAGGTGAGTTCGAGAGAGGTCCCGCTTGCCCTGTTCCGACAAATCGGAAATTATCAGCGCGCTATCCAAGAGAGTGATTCGTGAAAACACTGCGCCTTAAAAATCCGCCTGCCATCATTCCGGACGCATTCAGACGCTCGCATCCGCAACGATCGATTGAGCCTCTGGCGATTAAGGGCGCTAGAGCAGTGTAGGTCGAGACGACCGCAGCCAAGCGCGGCAAGCTTCGCGCGGAGGCCGAAGCGCTATTTCGCCGCCAAGGATGATGAGCTTAAGAAGGCGATCCGAGCTTCTCGCTTGCTATGCATCTTGTGATTGAAGCACTCGGAACGTCGACCCCAATCGCTGCGATGCGTGCTAAAACGCGGAAGCCTCCTTCCCCGTCAATCGTGCTTGCAGCTTGCTCGTTGTTAGCTTGGCAAGAGCGTTGAGAAGCTTGTTCTCCGAATCTACAAAAAAGAGAGGATATTAAATTCTCTTTTCTGATCTTCCGTCGAATGCGAACACTGTCGCCTTCTCGTTCGAACAACGTCAATTAAAGCGATCGACTAGCAGGGCTCGATGTAAGACTCGAACCTCTTTCGACAGGGCGAAGGCGTAAATGGGCCCGATAGCGTAGTTCTCGAAACCAAGCAGTGTCGCCGGCTTGTCGAAAACCCCAAATGGGAGCATCCTTTCGCCAAAACCGGGCGACATCTCGCAAGCCTCGGTGACGAGCACAAACTCAAGGCTCGGGCCGCGCTTATCGATGTTTAAGAAAAAATAGGCCATCGACGATCTCTGCTCAGCGAGCCTTATCCGGCGTCGATAGAGACATGAGCTCTTCGGAAGCGGCAAGCGCAGATCCTGCTTTGTGCTCGCGGTAGGCCTCCGTACCGGTTCCCAGCAACCCCTGAAGCTGCGCTGGGTCCGCGGCGACAGCGATCTTAATCAACCCCGCGAGGCCCCGCGCTCTAGCCTTCGCCATAACATTGGCCCGATGCACCTCCGCAGTGCGGACACTAATGCCAAGATCGTGGGCGATCTCCTTGTTGCTCCTCCCCGCAAGCAGTTCCCGAAGCACCTCGGCTTCACGATGCGTCAGCGTCGATAGGCGGGCCCTAATCGCTTCCAAGCCCTCGTCGCTCCCTTTTCGTTCAAAAGCGGCGTCTAACGCCGAGGTGCGCAACAAAGAGACGGGCAAGGTCGAGACGGTCTCGACATGGGGGGTCCGGGTGAGCGAGGAAGTCTATCTCAGAGTGCTCGCCGACAAGCGCTTCGGTTGTAAGTTCAGTCGCAGTATAGCCAGAGGCCTGGAGCTGAAAGGCAAGCGGCATTGTGAAGCAACCTGCGTGTGCGGCGGCGATTAGCTCCTCGGGATTCGTCCCTTGCTGGTTCTCGAACCGAGTCCGGTAGGAATAGGGTGTGCGCGACAGCGTTCCAGAGTAAGCGCTGTTTTCAGGCCACGTCTTTGAGAGCGATCGGCTGCGCGTAAGCCCAGGGCATGAGCTCGTCGAGCTTGCTGGCGAGATGTCCATCGACGATCTTATTGAGGACATCGGCGATATAGGCCTGCGGATCGACGCCATTGAGCTTGCAGGTCTCGATGATCGACGCGACGATCGCCCAGTTCTCGGCTCCGCCGTCGGAGCCGGCGAAGAGTGCGTTCTTGCGATTGAGGGCAATGGGGCGAATGGCGCGCTCGACGATGTTGGAGTCGATCTCGATGCGCCCGTCGTCGATAAAGCGCGTCAGGCCGTCCCAGCGCGAGAGCGCGTAGCGGATCGCCTCAGCGAGCTTGGTCTTTTGGCTGATCAGCGCGAGCTTCTCGCGTAGCCAAGGCTCAAGGGCGTCAAGGACGGGACGGGATTTCTCCTGTCGCGCCGCACGCCGATCATCGGGGTTCTGCCCACGGATGTCGCTCTCGATGGCGTAGAGCTGGCCGATGCGCGCCAGCGCCTCGCTGGCGATCGGCGCAGGGCCGCCGGCGGCGAGTTCGTAGAAGCGCCGTCGGACATGCGACCAGCAGAAGGCGAGCGACACGCTGTTCTTCTGCGCCAGCGCGCGATAGCCGGCGTAGCCGTCCACCTGCACGACGCCCGCGAAGCCGGCGAGATGAGCGAGCGGCTGCTCGGATTTTCGGTTTTGCGCATAGACATAGACCGCGATCGGCGGATCGTCGCCGCCAAAGGGCCGGTCATCGCGCGCATAGGCCCAAAGTTGGCCGGTCTTGGTGCGCCCGCGCCCAGGGTCGAGCACCGGCGCCGTCGTCTCGTCGGCGAAGATCTTCCTCGACAATCTGATGTGTTCCAGAAGCCGCTCGTGCACGGGCCGCAAATGCCAGGCGGCGCGGCCAACCCAGTCGGCGAGCGTTGAACGGTCGAGGGCGATCCCCTGCCGGGCGTAAATCTGGGCCTGGCGATACAGCGGAAGATGATCGGCGTATTTGGAGACGAGCACATGGGCGACGGTCGCCTCGGTCGGCAGGCCGCCCTCGATCAGACGCGCCGGGGCCGGCGCCTGCACGATTGCGCCCTCGCAGACGCGGCAGGCGTATTTGGGACGCCGCGTCACCAGCACGCGGAACTGCGCAGGAACGACGTCGAGCCGCTCGGAGACATCCTCGCCGATCCGGTGAAGGGCGCCCTTGCAGCAGGGACAAGCTTTATCTTCGATGTCGACGATGGTTTCGATGCGCGGCAGATGCGCCGGCAGTGCGCCACGGTTCGTGCGGCGCCTTCTGGCCGCCTTGTCGCGTTCGGCGGTGGATTTTGCTTCCGTCGCCGCCGCCGCGCCGGCTTCCGTCTGCTCGACCTCTTCGAGCGCGAGCAGCATCTGGTCTTCAGGAAGCGTCTCGGCGCGCCGTCCGAAGCGATGGCGCTGCATCTCCTTGATGATCTGAACGAGGCGCTCGTTGCGCGCCCGCTCGGCGAGGAGCATCGCCTTCAGTTCGTTCGGATCGTCGGGAAGCGTCCCGATCGCTTGCGCCATAACCGCAGAAGATCATATTCTTCGTCGTCTTTCGACGCTCTTCGACACCCTGATTCACTGTGTCGCAGCTCAACCGGGCAAGGCCGGCGCCGGCGTCTCTTTCGCGCAGTGGACGCGTCGCCAGTCGAGCCCCTCCAACAGCGCCGAAAACTGCGCCGCCGACAATCGCATCACCCCGTCTTCGATCTTTGGCCAGCGGAACTCCCCGTCCTCCAGTCGTTTGGCGAAGAGGCACACGCCCGTGCCGTCCCAGAAGACAAGCTTGATGCGGTCCGCCCTCTTCGCGCGAAAGACGTAAATCGCGCCATCGAAGGGATCGCACTGCATCGTCTCGCGCACCAGCGCCGCGAGACCCTCCGCGCCCTTGCGGAAGTCGACAGGCTTCGTCGCCACCATCACGCGCACGGCGCCCATCGGACCGATCACTTCGGGCCCGGCGGGGTTCGCAGCGCGCGTAGGATCGCCGTCGCCATGCCAATGTCCGCGTCACGCCAGATCCACACATGCGCCTCGCCGATCTCGATCTCCACGACGGGAGCGGCGACCTCCGGCTTCGGTGCAAGCGGTGCCGGCGTGCGCACAGCGGCGCCGTTCTCCGCAATTGCGGGAACAAACGCCGGCGCGCTCTCCGCCTCAGCCCTGCGGCGCGCCTCCCTTCGCCAGGTGAAGAGTTGCTGTGGCGTCGCGCCATGTCGACGCGCGACCTGCGAGACGACCGCGTCCGGAGCCAGCGACTCTTCGACCGCCAGCGCCTTCTCATCCTCAGACCACCGGCGCCGCCCGCCAGCTCCGGTGATCACCTCGATGCGCCGCACCCCGGAGCCGTTAGGCTCAATCGATGGATCAAGTCTAGACACGAGCCTTATCTCCAAATCAGGAGATCAGACTCGCCGCTTTCATCTCGCGTTTGAAGGTGGGGCCGTAACAGCGCTTACCCAGGATCGCGTAGATCGCAAACATGGCCTTCACACCCAAAAGTTCTGGCCAGCCCAATCGGATGAGAATTTCGGGCAAGGAGGCTGCCAGCGCGCCTCCAGCGGCCGCCAGTCCGCCGATGAGGCTATATCGCGCGAAACCGCTGGTCCGCGCCGCGGCGGCCGTCTCTCGAGTTAGAACGGCGTGCTCAACGGGCACGAAGGAGCTTGCGCTGCCGCCCGACGGATTGACAGAACCAACGAACGCCACGATGAGGAGCAACGCATAGGAGTCGATGATTGATAGTGCGACTCCGGTCCCCGCCATCAAGGCAGCTGCGGCGATCAACATGTGTCGCGCGTCATAGCGGTTGCCGACAAGGCCAATCGCCAAGGTAAGGAGGGCCGAACCCAGCAATGCTGTGCCCGCTAGCGCGCCGATTTCGAATGAGGAAAGCCCCAGCCTTGTGAGATATACCGGCAGCAGCACGGCGACAAAGCCGTCGCCGAAGTCGCGGAGACCACGCGCCCAGATCAATAATAGAACAGTTTTGTTCATCGGCGAACCAGCTGATTTCGACGCGGCGGATTCTTCCGTCGCCCGCCGTCACTTCAGAAACCCCTCCAAAGAGGGGTCGGCTCCATCAAGCGCGAGTTTAACTGCGGAGCCCTTGGCTCAAACGTCGTAACAGTTTTCGCCGAAGCGGTCCGTCATGCAAAGCTTGTCCTTCGAGACCGCCCATTTATCGGTCGTTGTCTTGCCCATTCGCGTGCTTTGAAACGTTCCGCCCGCGGCGAAGCGATAGGAAAAATGGACGCCGTCGCTGAATTGCTTTCCATTCAAGGCCCGCTGAATTTGATTTCCGGTCAGCTTTTTGAAGCCCTCGGATTCGGGGGAGGCGGCTAGGGCCGGCGAAATCAGCAGGACTGTCGCCAACAGCGCGCGCGTATGCATTTCAGCTTCTCCTTATCTCGCGCCGCAGGGCGAGATCCGCCCCGGTTGCGTGGAACGCAACGCTAGTGGTCGCTGGTCGCCGAGGGAGAAGGACGTCTGCGTCGATAAGGCGCGGCTACGTCCTAGGATCATGGCGACAAGATAGCGTCGTCGCGGCTTATCGCCGCAATGGCGAGTGCGTCTCTAATCGGTCCACTCAATCGTGAACGATCGGCGTGACGACAAGATCATCAAACGCCGTAACCGAGTCGGCCTTTGTCCAAAGCCCAACTCGCCCAGATTTAAATCTGTCGTCTCGATGATCGATGAGCTGTTGCTCGTTGAGCCAGCCCCTTAGGCGGTCACCCTCGGCGCTGATGCGCAGCTTATGCCATTGACCGAGCGAGGGGGCCTTGGTCTGTGTTTCGAGGATTTTTCGCCGGCCATTGTCGTAATAGTAGAGATTGAAATTATCCTCCAAGGCGTTGGCTCGGATCACGTAATAGCGGCCTTCGGAAAAGCGAAAGACGATGCCAGCCGCCGCGTCCCTTTTTCCCGAAATTGGTTTGAACCGGACAGAGGCGTTGACATCGGCAAAGGGACCGGCAGGCGCGACGATCACATTAAAATCATTGTTTGTCGCGTGTTGAACCAGCGCTTTACCGTTCAACGCGCCGGGGACATCCTCAACGCTCCATTGTCCCGTCACGGTCTCCCACCCGTCGAGAGGATGCGTAAAATCGAAGCGCATTTCGGAACCAGCAGCTTTCGCTTGCCGACCACCCGTGACAGCCATCAAGCCGCCCACTGCCGCGACAGCGGTCATGAGCTTCCGCCTTGAGATGTTGTGGTTCATGAATCCTCTCCTTCGCGTTTGGCCAAAACCGCGTGGTTGATCAGAACGCAGGACTTTCCCATCGTTCTGAACCTTCCCGGCTCAGCTAATGGGTCTGATGATGAGTCACGTCCAGAGCCGCCTTCAGCCCCTTGGCCAAACCAACCGCGTCGGCGTTCGCCCAGAAATAACGAAGAACAGCCGAGGCTCGTCGTCGAGCATATGGCTGTGTAGCGCGGTGACCTCGATCCCGTTGGACTGAAGCGCCTTCAGCAGCGGCTCGACCTCCTTGGCCGTTGCGACGATATCCCCCGTGATCGCCGCCTTACCGTCGCCCGTGGGCTGGAAATTGATGGCGTGCGCGACCCCCAGGGAAGGGGCGATTGGCGCGCCTTCGGCTTTGATGGCGTCGGCTCTTGGGACGCTGAACTGATAGACGCCGCCGTTGTTTTTCCCCTGGGAGCCGAGGGCTTCTTCCACTTGCGCCGTGTCGAAGTCGATCTTCGGGGGTTCTCCAGCCGCAGCGGCAGAAGGCTCAAATGGCGTCTTTGTTTCCGCGAGCGCATCCCGAACGGCCTTGGCGAGTTTCACGGGGTCGCCGTGCGCGCCGATATGCATGTAAAAGGGCGTGGGGCTGGCGCGCAGCAAATGATTATGGACGGCCGTCACCTGGACGCCGTTGGCGAGCAGCGATCGCATGACGGGGTTCACCTCAGTTTCCGTCAGCACCAGATCACCCATCATCATGGCGGCGTGTCCCGACGGCTCAAACGCGATCCACCCGCCGAGCGCGAGGCCAGGCTTGATGCCGACTCCATCGAGGGTCACGTGGAGATCGCTACGGGGGAGGCCGTATTTATGCACGGTTCCAGCGACAGCGGCCTTCTTGCCAATGGCGGCCTCAACCTGCGACCAGTCGATTTCCGCCACGGCGGGGAACGCTGGGAAAAGCAGTCCGATCGTGGCGAGAGCAGCAAGCGCCTTTTTCATGACTTTCTCTTTCCGTTGCACGTCTAGATTGCCCCCAGGAGGAACAGGCCTATTCCCGCCAGGCAGGAGCCCGCCAAGGTCGCAAGCATGCCGACCCGAAACCGGAAGATCGCAACCGCGGCCACGACTGAGAGGGCGAGGCTCCAGAAATCCACGCTTGCGAGCATGGGCGCGTCGAATGACGACCCATAGCGGTCGAAAGCGACCGTCTTGCGAAAGATGGTGTGGATAGCGAACCAGATCGCGAGGTTGAGGACGACGCCGACCACGGCGGCGGTGATCGCGGCCAATGCGCCCGATAGCGCCCTGTGCTGTCTGACTTTTTCGATGTAGGGCGCGCCGAGGAAAATCCAGAGGAAGCAGGGCGCGAAGGTGACCCATGTCGCTAACAGCCCGCCGAGCACGCCCGCAAGAAGCGGCGGCAACTCGCCCGGCGAACGGAATGCCGCCATAAAGCCCACGAATTGCAAAACCATGATGAGCGGGCCGGGGGTGGTTTCCGCCATGCCCAGACCATTGAGCATTTCTCCAGGCGTCAGCCATTCGTAGGTTTCGACCGCCTGCTGAGCGACGTAGGCAAGAACCGCATAGGCCCCGCCAAAGGTGACGACAGCCATTTTGCTGAAGAACACGGCGATCTGCGAAAAGACGTTTTCCGAACCGACGGCCAGTAGGATGGCGGCGACGGGGACGAGCCAAAGCGCGAGCCAGATCAGGCTCACCTGCAGCGCCCGTTTGGCGGAAGGGAGCGCATGAGCGGGGGTCTCATTGCCAAGAAGGCTTTCCCCATCCTCATGCGCGGCTCCGTGCCCCACTGCCGCGAAGGCGGGATCTCCGCGCGACGCGCCGATAAATCCAATCAACGCCGCCGCCAGGATGATGATGGGGAAAGGCACGGCGAAGAAGAAAATGGCGACGAACGACATCGCCGCCAAAAAGCGCATGGGCTGGGATTTGAGCCCGCGCTTGCCGATCCTCACGACTGCCTCAATGACGATTGCGAGGACTGCCGCCTTCAATCCAAAAAACAGCGCGGCGACAATACCGACATTTCCCCAGAGCGCGTAGATGACGCTGAGCGCCATGATCGCGACGACGCCAGGGAGAATGAATAGTCCGCCAGCAATGAGCCCGCCGAGGGTCCGATGCATGAGCCAGCCGATATAGGTGGCAAGCTGTTGGCCCTCGGGGCCAGGCAGTAGCATGCAATAATTGAGGGCGTGCAAGAAGCGGCTTTCCGGCACCCATTTCTTTTCATCGACGATTATCCGGTGCATGACCGCAATTTGACCGGCAGGCCCGCCGAAGCTCAGCATAGCGACCCGCGCCCAGACGCGGGCCGCCTCCGTCATGGACACGCCATGATCGCGGCTCGTGGTTTGAGGTAGATGGATATTCACGCCATTTTTCCCGATTTTGTCGCAGGCCAGGTGTGGGGCTCGTCAGTTGCGTCACGACACCAGCGGTAAAAAGCGTCGTAGAGCGCCAACCCAGCTTCGAGTTGTTCGAGATCGTCCGCATACATGCGGGATTGACCGAGCGACGCCGCGAGTAGTCCCGCGGCTTCAGGGGCAAGGTCAAGGCGCGCCGTATCCGCTCCGCGGACAATGACGGCAAGCCTTTGCAGGGGTTCTATCGCCAGGCCCCATTCCTCGAGCATCGTATCGAATGTGCAGCGTTCGCCCCTGTGGCTCCAGAACGCGCCCTCAATGTCGAAGGCCGCGCCGCCGAAGCGTTCCGCCACGGCGGACACCTCGGCTGGCGCAACGAAGAGAAATACCGCGCTTGGATCGACGAATCGGCGAATGAGCCATGGACAAGCGATGCGATCGACTTTCGGGCGGGAGCGCGTGACCCAGATTGTGCGTCCGAAGGCGTCGCGTCGTGGCACTTTAGCTACCGGAATGAGTGGCCCGCCGGCCTTGATCCACGCCAGGTGTCCGCCCGTCAGCACATCGGCGGACGCCGCTCCGGCGTGGCGGAGCCAGGCCGCGACGCCTTCGCCGACCTCATGGCCACTCTCGTCGATGACGATGGTCGCGCGCCCGGCAAATTCCACGGCCCAGTCCGAGACGGTTTCTAGCGGGCGTCGCAAGGCGCCCGGCGCGAAACGGGGATCGGATTTGTATTCCTCATCAGTCCGAACGTCGATCAGCGCAGGACAATGACTGACGCCGATCAGACGTGTGAGTTTGTCGGGAGAGATGCAGTTGATTGACGACATGGTGCGCCCTTGGTGGAAAACCAGGCGCGATTCTTGGGCATGTCGCCTCGTGGGGAGATCGCTTCCCCATGGGCCCATAGATTGCCGTCGGTTGAAAAGAAGTCAAGGCCGAAAACTGCAGAGCCCAGCACTGTGGGAAGGCGCCCACATCGAGGCTGAAAAATGCATTTGCCCGCGCCGGGGAAACGGAAGGGAAAAAGGCTGACGGGCCCTTCGATTGAACGCCCGGCGGACCTTGGCTGGGAGCCGGACGCCGAGACAATCGCTCCCTGCCGAACTTCTCAGCGAAATTGCTGTGGCTTCACCTCGAAAAGATCGAGAACGGCTCCGCGAGATCCGGCAGGGCGGCGATCGGCTTCTCGAAATTCAGCGGTCCGCCCAGGGTCAGGCGCACAGCCGGCGGCTCCACGGGTTTGAAATGCCGGTCCATAACGCCGACCGCGCAGACCGTGGCGGGCGCGATCCCTGTGGCGCATTGGTTGTAGAGGGCGTCGGTCGGCAGGAGCGAGCCATAGCCGTAAGTGATCTGGTCCGACCGCGAGTTGAAGATGTTGAAGGCGTCGAGCTGCAGGCGCCAGCCATCCGCCCAACGGTAGCCAAGCCGCGCCGCGACCGTGCCGGTCGCTGGCGATTGCAAATAGCCGTCCTCGGTGAGCGCGCGCGTGCCGATGTAGCGATATTTCAGCGCGCCGAACCAGCCGGTCGCCTCGCCGAGCTCCAGGCCCGCCATGGCCGTGACGGCGACCGCATTCTGGAGATAGTTGCCGGGCGCATTGCCGAGGAAAGTGAGAAAGGGGAGCGCCTCCGGGGTTGTTAGATCGAGATAGGCCAGCGCCTGCCCCTGATCGACGCCACGGTAGCGCGCATGCACCAGCGCCACGTCGCCATCAAAATCTATCCACGAGACGGGCCGGTAATGGTTCGCGATCTCGATGCCGTAACGCCGGCTGGGGCGGCCGAAAATTGTCGTGCCGGTGTCGCCTACGAACTGGTTTTCGGAGTCCAGGTTGAGCCAGAAAAGCGCGACGCTGGATTCGAGCCCGTCGATGGCCTTGGTGCGCGCGCCGAGTTCGGCGCCGCGCGACTTCACGAGCAGCGGGATGGGCGCGACCTGAAGTAAGCCGCCCTGCTCGGACAGCTCGGAGGTCGAGAAGATCTGCACTGTGCCGCGCGCGTCCGTCGAGTGGAAGCCCTCGCCGTAATTGGCGAAGAGCTCCGTCTTGAAGAACGGCCCGAGAATGATCGACGCCTTGGGGCTGAATAGCGACGCATCCTTCGAGCCGCTGTTGATGGGTCCGGTCCAAAGCGCGACCGGCACGCCATCGGGATTGAGAAGCTTCGGCGCGCCCCGATAGTTCTGCCGCGAATTCACGCTCGCCGTGTAATAGTCGAGGCGCCCGCCCGTGACGGTCTTGAGCCACGGCGTCCAGCGCACGGCCGTGTCGGTCCAGAGACCGACGCTGCCTTCCCCGACATTGTCGAGGCGCACCGCGTCATAGAGGAAGCGGCGATAGCTGTCCTGCAGGCCGAGATTAATCCCGTCGTAGCGGCCCTGGAAGCCGATGCGGGTTTCGACCGGGAGGCCGAAGCTGTCCCATTTGATGCTGTGCTGGGCGTTCGTTCCCAGCATCACGCGGCGGTCGAATTGGTGAAACTGGTCGCCTAAAACCGGATTGTCGAGAAAGTAAGTGAAATCATTGTAGAGATCGAGCGAGGATAGGACCCCGTACGTCTCCACGCGCGAATTATGATTTCCCTCCGTCTCGCTCCAGCGGCCCGAGAGCGAGACGCGGGACATGTTGCCGCCGTCGGTGGGGTTCAGCGTTCCCCACAGCGACACCAGGCCGGAATTGACCGCGCGCTCCGGAATCTGGTCCGTCGAATACCACTTGTTGGCGTAGGCCATGGCGGTGATCAACATGCCGTCTTCCTGCGTGCCACGCGACCAGCGCAGCACGCTGTTGATGCGGCGCATATTGTCGCCGCGTTGCCACGGGCCGTTGTAATATTGCGCCTCGACCGCGCCGTAGGCGTCGCCGCCGTTGATATTCTTATAGGGCGCGACCGCGAGGGCCCGCGCATAGGCAAAACTGCCGCCGGTCACCTGGTAGTAGC
The DNA here is from genome assembly GCF_051061225.1 of Methylocystis sp. GTDB lineage: Bacteria > Pseudomonadota > Alphaproteobacteria > Rhizobiales > Beijerinckiaceae > Methylocystis. The sequence goes on along the minus strand of NZ_JBPFEB010000058.1, from coordinate 61,702 downwards.
CCCTGTCGATCTTGTCCTTGTATTGGAGGTAGATGGAGCCTGCGGAGGAGAAGTCGCCGTCCTGGGCGTCGTAGGGCCCCTTGCGCGCGAGCACATAGGATAAAAGCTCGGGGATCATGAAATTCGAGTCAGCATAACCCTGCGCATGCCCATGCGTCCGCATATTCAGCGGCACGCCATCGAGATAGAGCGCGAGGTCCGTGCCGTGGTCGAGGTTGAAGCCGCGCAGGAAATACTGGTTGGCCTTGCCGTCACCGCTGTGCTGGCTGACAATGAGGCCTGGCACGATCTCCAGCGCCTCGGCCGGGCGTGAGAAGGGTAGGGCGTTTACTTCCTGGCCGGTGAAGAAGGCTTCGCTCGCGGCGGTCATAGGCGGCCGTTTTGGCCTGTCGGAAACAGTCGCCGGCATGGGACGCGCGACGGCGGCGACAAGGGGCGACGCCGGCTGTGTCTGTTGGGGCTTCGATGGTTGCGCGGCCCGAGAAGGCGCGCGTGCGGCGGGGCGTACGCCGATCGTGATGGTCGGCAGGGCTTGCTGCGCATTCGCCGCCGCCGTGGCGGAAAGGATGAAAACTGAGGCGAAAAGGAACAAGCCGGAAAGGCGATGCGATGAAACCATGGCTAACTCGCAGTAGACGTGGACCGTCACTGCGAATGGCCCCTCACTATCGTCCCTCATCGAGCGATGATAGTTAAAAAGCCGCCTCGGTGCACCCCGCCCGACGCTTTCGCGCGTGACCACGAATAACGGCAGGTCTCCTGGCTCGCGGGTCGTGGCCTCGGACCGCCTTCCCGAACTTGCGCCCAGTGGCTTTTTTGGTCTCCGGCTTACCGCTTACAGTTGCGGGGGCAGCCGCGGCTTTGGGCAAATCACCCGCACCGCATTCCCTTTTGATCCCCGAAGGGAACCGTTGGGCTTCAGTAAACAGGCTCGCTATCGGGCATGTCAAGCCGGGGCCAGGATGACCGATGAGCCGCCGCCGGAATACAATCTTGCCATCCATCACATGTCGATTTCCGTAGATGCCGGAATGACGACAAGGCGCCCACAGCGCACGCCTCGCTGGCCGATGAGATGGCTGGCGAAGTGTTCAACCCGTGATTTCTGGCCTTTAGGCAGCGATACTTCGAGGCAACTGCGTTCATCCAAGTGGACGTGCAGCACGGCGATCGGATCTCGACATGATGGTGATGGGCGCGGAGGAGTTCCCTTGAAAGCTGCCGCGTCTCATAGTCGTAGACATAAATGAGCGCCGCAATGCAGGGCCGAGCGCCGCCGCCTGTTGTGGGCTCCTTCAACAGGCCGGCGCGCACGAGATCGCGAACGGCCTCGGACCGATTCTTATGCCCACCTGTCGCCAGGTAACGGTCGAGCGCACTCATAAGGCCCTTGTCAATCGTCACCGTCACGCGCTGCATTGCTGATCACCGTAGGGTTAAAGACGCCCTTCAAAGCCTTGCTTCACCGGCGCCAGGCAGACGAGCTTAGCACCCTCCTGAGCGATTGTTTCGGCGGGCGCCGCCCGGTGGGGCGGACGGTGCATGGCAAGAGGGCTCGGTGACGTTTTCCTGGCTAATTAAGCCCATCGCGCCAAGCAGATTGATCTGAGCCTGGTTGTATTGAACGACTGCGGTCGCGTATCTGAGGCGGGCCTGGTCGGCGGCGTCTTGAGCTTGCAACGCGTCAATCAACAAGCCTGTGCCAGCCAAGATGTTTTGCTGCGTCAATCGCAGCGCCTCTTCAGCTGCTTTGACCTGCTGCCGGGCGATCGGGACGGCCTTCTTGGCGAAAATGCTCGCCTGGTGCGCCGCGACGACGGAAGTTTGCACCTGCTCTAACTGGCGGTCCAGATCGAGAGCCGCGATACTTACGTTTGCCGCGGCGGTGCGAATCCGGCCGAAGGTTGCAAGGCTCCAATTGAAGCCTGCTGTAACAAAATATTTTTGCTGGCGATATAATGTGTCCTTGGTTAAGGGTGCGCCCGCCGGCGGGTAGCCGACTGCGGGCGGCGACGGCGCAAAAGTGCGCGAGGCCTGGATTTGCGGCCCGAGCCCGCCCCAGATGGTCGCGCCTTTATCCGCTTCGGCAGCGGCCAGCGAGGAACGGACCGCTTCCAGGTCTGGCCTGAATTGAACCGCCGCGACTAGCATGTCATCGATCGGCATGTTTTCCTGCACTAATGCCGTCTGCGCCATGGCGCCCGCCCTCGGCGCCAGCATAATGGTCGGATCGAAATTGAGGGTGGAACTCAGCGTGACAGACGCGTTGTAAAAGCTTGTCAAAGCCGTCAGCAAATCCTGCTTTCTGGCGGCGAGCGCGGCCTCGGCGCGTAATTCATCGGCGGGCAGCCCAGTTCCAACCTTCACCCTTAGTCTTTGGATGCGGAGCAATTCCTCGGCTTCTCGCATGGCGCGCTGCGCGACTGAGACACGGGCTTGGGCCAGCACCAACTCATAATATTGCACAGCCGCCAAACGCGTGGTTTCCAGAATCACTGCCTCGTCTCGCTGTTCCGAGGCGTCGAGCCGCCGCTTCGAGGCGATGATGTTATAGGCCACCTGGCCGGGATTGATGATCCACTGGACGATAACCGCCGGGAAAGTGTGCGAGAAACTCGCGAGCGCAAGATTGCTGATATTCGAAAGCGCGCCTTGAATGCCGAGCGTCGTGATTTGCGGCGAGATTGAGGGGAATATCATGCCAATGTTGGCGTCGACTTCGCCCCGCGACGCCTCGACGTGCTGCTGCGCTTCGAGAATATCGATATTGCGCGCCATGGCGACGCCGATCACGGTCGGCAGATCCACAGGCAGGAGGCGATGTTCATACATGGGCTGGATGTGAGACGCGTCCACGTTCAGAGACGCGGCAGGTTGTGAGACCGGCGCAACCGAGGGCCGCACAAGCTCTACTCTGTCCGCTCGTGATGTATCCAGGCATCCGGCCAAGGGCGGGAGGATCACCCCCGCTAAGCTTACGCGCCAAATGAACCCGCGTCTCCGAGCATAATCCGGCACAGCTAGGGCTCCGCCATTTGAGGCTGAGGGGTTAGAGTCACTTGCGCATACATGCCTGGCAGCAGTTTCCCGTCGGCATTGGGCACGTCTATTTCGATCCGCATGGTCCGGGTCGCGCTATCGAGCGCGCTGGCGGTCCGCGTGACGTGACCGTTAATCGTTCGGGCCGCAGGCCCAGAGAGGGTTATTTCGACGGGCAATCCTGGCCTGATCCCTGAGGCGGCGGCCTCGGGCGCGTCGGCAAAGACGCGCACCACGTCGATTTCTTGGCACGTGAACAGGGGAGAACCCCGCGTCGCCGTCGCCGCTTGCACCAGGTCACCGGGGTTAACGAGGCGCCGCGTCACGACGCAATCAAACGGCGCGATGATTTTGTCATATTCAAGCAGCGCCCGCAGCCTCGCTGACTCAGCCTTGGCGGACTCGAGGTCGGCTTCGGCTAATTTGACCTTTGCTTTTCCGGTTTCGACTGTCGCGCTGGACACGCCTTCTTTCGCCCGCGCCTCATCGAGCGATTGGGCGGTCGCCGCCCTCCCGGCAAATAACTCATGCTGCCGCTTGAGGGTCACCTGTTGCAAAGCAAGATCGGCCTGCATGCCGATAAGCTGCCGCTTTGCCACTTCAAGCGCCGCCTGGGTCTGCTGGACCGAAGCCTGAACCTTATCAAATTGCGCTTTCAGTTCTGGATCATCGATCAGGGCGAGCACCTGGCCCTTTTTGACGTGATCGCCGAGATCGTTGTTGATCTGCGAGATGAAGCCCGAGTTTTTCGCGTAGAGATCGGTGGCGAAGAAGGCCTGGATGGTAGCCGGCAGAGTGACGGCTGCAAACGGATTAGCCGCGAGACCAGCCTCAGGCGTAGCAAAAAGAACAGATGCGAGGACAGCGATTATGCTTGCTTTTCCAAGGAGGCGGGATCGTACGCGCCGGAAATCAGGCTTAATCCAAATCATTCTCCCGCGCCCCGCTGCGAATCATCGCGGAGTATCGGCGTCGGCGAGGTCGGGAGGCAACAGGGACGCGGTTTTGCGGGTATCTTTCCTCTGGAGAAGTGAAAAGATAGCCGGCAGGATGACGAGGGTCGCGATCGTCGCGCCCGTGAGACCGCCGATGACGGCGCGGCCGAGCGGCGCCGTCTGAGATCCCCCTTCGCCGGCCCCGATCGCCATAGGCAGCATGCCCGCGATCATCGCGCAGCTAGTCATCAAGATCGGACGCAGGCGGCCTGCAGCGCCAGTCACCGCCGCCTCCTTGACCTCAGCGCCGCCGACGCGATCGCGTTCCGCGAGAGTGACGAGGAGGATCGCGTTGGCCACTGCAACGCCGATCGCCATGATCGAGCCAATCAGCGACTCGATGTTCAAGGATGTCCTCGTGGCCCACAAGAGCGTCGCCACCCCTGCCGCCACGGCCGGAATCACAAGAACCACGGCAAGGGCCAAGCGGAAAGATTCAAAATTCGCGGCCAAGAGCAAAAAGATGGCGATCACCGCAACGCCAAAGCCAAGCGCCAGGCCGCCAAACATCTCCTCCATGGGAGTGACCTGCCCACGGATTGTCACGGTCACGCCTTTCGGCGGAGTTCCGACCTTCGCGATCGCCGTGGAGACCTGGCGGGCGACGCCGCCCAGGTCCTCGCCAACAATATTTGCCTGCAAGGTGAGCATGCGCTGCATGTTGTAGCGGTCATATTCGCCAAGCACAGTCCCCTCTGTCACCTCAGCGACGGCGCGCAGGTTTATCTGCGAATCGTTAGTGCGCGCGATGGGTATGTTCTTGATTTGCTCTATTGAATCCATGCGCGGCGGCGGGACTTGCACCTGCACCTGGTAGCCAACGCCGCTTTTGGGATCAGCCCAGAAATTAGGAACGGTAAAGCGGCTGGACGACGTGGCCTCAGTGAGCGCTTTACCGATCTGATCCGCCGTCACCCCGAGCGTTCCAGCGAGCCGGCGGTCGATCTCTACCTTCACCGCCGGGTAATCGAGCTGCTGCCCGAATTGCAGATCCCGAAGGCTCGGGATCTGTTTTAGCTCCTTCTCGATTTGTTGCGCGAAAGCACGCGTCTTCGAGAAATCCGGGCTGTTGATCGCCACTTCGATCGGCGTTGGCGCGCCGAAGCTCATCACCCTGCTGACAATATCGCTTGGCTCAAAGCTGAAATGCGCGTGGGGCAACTCTTGAGAGAGCCTCGTTCTGAGCCGCTCGGTCAATTGCGCAACATTGATGCGCGCGTCTCGATTAAGCTGCAACTGCATGACCGCTTCTTGCGGCCCGCTCGTCCAGAGGTAGATCGTGTTGATCGGATAGGCGGCGTTCTGCACGCCGACGAAGCCGAGCGTAAGACCGACGTTTTCCGCGCCCACCTCGGCTCGGATGATATCGATTGTTTTGTTGGCGAGCTTCTCCGTCTCTTCGATGCGTGTGCCGGCGGGGGCGCTCATGCGAAGCGCCAACTGACCGGCGTCAACGATCGGGAAAATTGTCCGGCCGAGCGCGCCGCCGACCACAAGCACAATCGCGCCTGCGATAAGCAGATAGCCAGGGATCACAATGCTACGCCACCGCACAACTCTCGTGAGGAAACCGCGGTAACGGTCTCGAAAACGTTCGAAGCGAGACGGCGTGCCGCCGCGAGCTTCATCCCGGCCTCTTAACATCCAAATGGTCAGTACCGGGACAAGCGTCGAGGAAAGCACGAAAGACGCGACCATCGCCAAGCCCACGGCGAGCGCCAATGGCACGAAGAGGTTGCGCGCGGCGCCTTTCATGAAAAATGCGGAGATGAACACGGCAAGGATGGAAAGCATGGCCAGAAACCGAGGAATAATCGTCTCGGTCGTGCCGTCGTAGGCCGCACGGGCCAGAGGCGCGCCTTGCCCCATGTGCGCGTGGATATTTTCTATGGCGACGGTCGCCTCGTCCACCAATATGCCGACCGCCAGCGCCAGCCCGCCAAGGGTCATCAGATTGACCGTCTGCCCGGTCGCCCATAACGCCACCATCGCCGCCATGATCGATAAAGGGATGTTCACGACGACGACCAGCGCGCTCCGCCAGTCGCGGAGGAATAGCAGCACCATTAAGCCGGTGAGCACCGCTCCGATGCCGCCTTCCTGGGTTAGGCCGCTGATGGCGCGACTGACAAAGGGCGACTGATCAAACTCGTAAGCGACTTTTGCGCCTGGTGGCAAAACCGCCTGAAACTTTGGAATGTTTTCTCTTACAAGATTGACGACGCTGAGGGTCGACGCGTCGGCGCGCTTGGTGACTGGAATGAAAACAGTATGCTGGCCATTCACGAGCGCGTAGCCAAACTCGATGTCTGAGGAATCAGAAACCGTCCCCAGATCACGGACGTAGATCGTCTTCGTCCCATCCGATCGGATCGCAATGTCGCCAATGCGCGAGACGTCGGTCGCGACGGTGTCAACCGGGACCATCGGCATCACGGAGCCAAAGCGGACGTTGCCTGAGGGGCTAATGATATTACCCTTCACGATCGCTTGGACGATCTCGTCTGGGCTCATATTGTAGCCGGTCAACCGATCTGGATCGACGTTAATGACAATCGCGCGCGGACTGCCGCCAAAGGGTGGGGGCGCCGAAACCCCAGGCAGCGTCGAGAACAAAGGGCGGACTCGGTACAGCGCGGCGTCCTGCAGGTCCTTGAGGCTCAGTTTTCCGCTTTCGTCAGAGAAGACGAGATCGCCGACCGGCACGCTGCCAGCGTCAAAGCGCATCACGAACGGGGGGACTGTGCCGCGTGGCATGAAGGCGCGGGCGCGATTTACATAAGCTACGGTCTCGGCCATCGCGCCGGCCATGTCCGTGCCCGGTTGAAACTGCAGCTTAATGAGTCCGACGCCTTGGATAGACTTCGACTCAACGTGCTCGATGCCGGTGATGTAGAGGAAATGATATTCGTAGTAATTGACCAGATACCCTTCCATCTGCGCGGGATCCATGCCGCCATAAGGCTGAGCCACGTAGAGAACCGGAATCCCGAGATTGGGGAAAATATCGCGCGGCATCCGCAGCGTCGCGAGGATGCCCATGAGCACGGTCGCGATAACGAGCACGACGATGGTAATCGGCCGTCGCAGCGCAAAGGCAACCAGGTTCATGGACTAATCCCCTGTATCACGGTCGAATATATAATCGTTTAGACTTCAGTCGCGATGTACGCGATCCGTGCTTCGGCCCTGGAGCGGACCCAGCGCCAGGGCGCCCGCTGGTGAAGGTTGCGTGACACTTTAATAACATATTGATGACGTCGCCACTCGCGCTACCTCATATCAACGTCAGCGCCAGGGCGCTGCCCGGTTGGAGGCCGCGATGTCCATCAAGCTCAACCGCTTCCTGACCATAGCAATGATCGCAACAAGCGTCGGCGCTACTATGTTGCCGACAGAAACACTCGCCCGCGTCGCTCACCGTCATAGCGCGACCGCGTATCGCTACCTCCCGCCAAATGCTTACGGCTTTGTTGCGCCGCCGGTCGTTTTCTACCGCGCTCGGCCTCTGCCGTACTACGTTGGACCGGCCTGTGATGTTGATAGAGACTGGAATTGTTGAATGGATTGTCGATCCAGGCCGTCGGCGGAGGGGTGGCGCCATGAGGTATCGCCACGTTCCCGAGAGGAGCGGCGGCGTGGGGCTAGGGAGTGGCTGCGCCTCAGCGCGCTCCCGGCGCTGATCAATGGCGCTGCCCACGATTGAACTGAGGGGGCTGAGGCTGAAGATTGCCCCTAGCCCTGACAGGACCCGCGACGCCTTCATGCATCAAAGCGTCGTTCCGCACGCCGTCGACGATCAACGCCCCTTCGAGGCCGCGCTCGATTCGCGAGAGCGCATGATCCACGAGGCCGTAACGGCCGCCGCTCTTCATTTTCAATTCCAAGATCGCTGCATCACCGGGCGGCACACTGACAGTCTGCGCGCCAATCAATGGCTCGGTCGCACCGTCGAGCTTCACGCGATCGAAGGTTTGACCTATCACGTGAAAGGCGGAAGAGAAGTTGGGCCCTCCTACGCCGAAGAAGATGCGGATGGTTTCGTCGAGATGCGCACGTAAGGGGTGCTCCTTCGCCAGTGCGCCCACCGCGCCGTTGAAAAGGAAATACTCCGGGCGCTCGGAGATGAGCTTGTCATAATCCATTTCCTGCCGGCCCTGCGAGCCAAAAGGCTTGGTTGTGTAGAGCTCGCCTTGCATGATGTAAAACTCACGATCTACCTCCGGCAATCCGCCTTCTGGCTCGACAAGCAATAAGCCATACATGCCGTTTGCAACGTGCTGGGCGATGCTGGGGGTCGCGCAATGATACACGAAGAGACCCGGGTTTTCGGCCTTGAAGCTGAAAGCCGTCTCTTCACCCGGATTTGTCTGCGTGAACTGCGAGCCTCCGCCCGGTCCTATTGCTCCGTGGAAATCGACAGAGTGGGCAAGGATGCTCGTCGAATCGTTCCTTAAATGGACTTCGAGCGTGTCGCCAACTCGGGCTCTTACAAAGGGGCCGGGAACTTTTCCGCCAAAAGTCCAGAATTGATAGCTCGTCTTGTCGTCGAGGCTTCCCTCCAGCTCGACAGTGGTGAGGTCCACTCGAACAATTTGCGGCGCACGAGCATGTATGGGAGGAGGCAGATCGGCGGGATCGCGCGAAATTTCCGGCGCAATCTGGCGAACTGCCGCTCTGGGACCAGGCTCGACGGTCACCTTGCCCTGCATGCCCGCCTCTCGATGGCCGGCTACCGAACAAAAATACGAAAATGTGCCCACCTTGTCGGCAAGGAATGAAACAGTGGCACCCGCGCCTTTGCCAATGACGCGGTTGGATCGCGCGCCGTAAAATTCAATGACGAGGTCATGTTCGGCGCCCTCGCCGTTGATCAGGTTGATCTGAACCCTTTCGCCCTGATGCAGGATCAGCTCTGGATTGATCTTCTCCTCTATGCTGCCGCCAACTCCGATAAAAACCATCCTCCCGCCTGCGATGCCTGACCGCAGCGAATAGATAACCACCGCCTCATGCGCCGCCGACCGCGGGATGTCGCTTAGCGTAGATGCAGAAACGTCCTGGACGCAAAGCAGGCACAGGAGGCTAATGAGATGAGCGAGAAGGCGCGGCTTTCTGCCTGTTTCCATCATCAAAGCACTGAAGCTGGGATTGAAAGGCGGCAGGGTAGATATAGTGGCGATGAAGCAACGGCCAAGAGAATCCCTTTACAGCGATCAGGTCGGAACGCGTCATTTCTCTTTCTCGACGCCTACATGCTCTATCTCAGCAATAAGTTTCGCTCGAACGCAAATCTGTATGATGCTCACTCTATTGTTTCTAGCTTGAGGCGGATCATGGCCGGCGACTCGGCAGCCGAGCGCTTTGCATACTTACGGCTATCGGCGGGCTTCCATCCTGAGCTGCCCTGCGAAACGCAACGCTACTCCTCGTTGCGACAGGTTGTCTGCTCCTTAAAGTCGCGCAATATCGCGGAAGCGCTCCATGAGGTGATCAGAATCGAAGGGGCCTTAACAGCGCCCAAATTCATTGCGTTCTCGTGCTGAGAGAAACCGTCCATAGCATCACGAGCGGACAGATGGATTAAACTTACGCCTCCGTCGCAGTTTAGATTTCGATCTGTCCCCCGAGTTCGACTACGCGGCTGGGCGGAATTTGATAAAATTCCGTCGCCGGCAGCGCATTCCTGTGCATGAACTTGAAGATGTGTATTCTAATGCGACTCCATTTCGACGCAGAGACAGCGACAATGACCGGACGTCCAATGAAGAATGATGTTTCGGCAATATTGAAGCTGATCGGACACGAAAGCGATTCGAGTAGCAATGCGCGCGGGATATTCGGTTGTTCCATAAAGCCGTAGCGAACGCTCATGGCGTGAAAGTCCTTGGCGAGGTCGACATCCTCGATGCGTTTCGCCATATCGATGCGCGGGACGTGTTCGGTCGTGACGTGTAAAAGCACGATGCGTTCATGCAATATTTTATTGTGTTTGAGATTTTGCAGAAGCGAAACGGGAACAACATCATTGCGACCCGCGAGATAGACTGCCGTTCCCTTCACGCGCGTTTGGTCTTGATGTTTCGCGAGAAAGTCGAGGACCGGAATCGTGCCGCTCTCCAGCGCGAGGCGTAGAGCTGCAGAACCCTGGCTCCAGCAAGTCATCAGGAAAAACAGAATGCTGGCGACGACAAGCGGTATCCAACCACCCTCGAAAAACTTCGCCATATTTGCTGCAACGAAAGAGCCGTCGACGAGGATGAACAGACCCGCCCCGGCCAGGCTGAGCGGCAGGCTCCAACGCCAGACCTCCCGCATCGCGATGAACATCAGAACGCTGGTAAGGAGCATCGTCAGCGACACGGCAATGCCGAAAGCCGCGGCAAGACTGTCTGAGGAGCGGAAGACCATGGTCAGGATCAGCGTCAACGTCATCAACGCCCAATTGACGAAGCCGACGTAAATCTGGCCATAACTTTCCTCCGACGTCTGCAAAATATGAATACGCGGGAGAAGCCCAAGCTGGATCGCTTGACGTGTCATCGAAAAGGCGCCGGTAATGATGGACTGGCTGGCGATCACGGTGGCGAATGTGGCCAATATGACGAGTGGAATTTGCAGAGCTGGCGGACAGAGGTCGAAAAAGGGATTCGCGTCCGCCGACGGAGGGCTATCGGCAAGAAGTGCCGTTTGGCCCGCGTAGTTGAACAACAGCGCCGGCAGCACAAGGCCATACCAGGCAAGGCGGATCGGACGGCGGCCGAAATGACCCATATCGGCGTAGAGGGCTTCGGCGCCCGTCGCGCAGAGAAACACCGCGCCCAATACAAGAAATCCGGCTGTGCCATGTTCGGTTAGATAGAAGAGGCCTACGAGCGGACTGAGCGCCCAGAGTACATCTGGATGTTTGGCTATACTCATAAGGCCGAGTGCGCCTATGACAAGAAACCACAGCGCCATAACTGGGCTGAAAAGCTTTGAGATTCGCGCAGTGCCCTGCCACTGCAGACTGAAAAGACTCAAAAGCACGACGATCGAGAATGGGACGACATAAGGCGTGATCGCCGGGACAGGTGTTTTAAGTCCTTCTAACGCGCTCAGAACCGAAATGGCCGGGGTAATGGCGCCGTCGCCGAATAGCAGGGCAGCGCCGAGCATCCCGACGCCGATGACGAATGGATTGCGCCCATGCTTGACTCCGAGCAACGACATGAGGGCGAGAATGCCGCCTTCGCCGTCGTTATCGGCGCGCATGATAACGGTGACATATTTGACCGAGGTGATGATGATTAGCGTCCAGACGATCAGCGACAACATGCCAAGTGCTTCTTCCGGAGCGATGGCGCCACCGGCCCAGCCGACTGCTGTTTTGATCGTGTAGAGGGGACTCGTGCCGATGTCGCCGTAGACGATGCCTATAGCGCCAAGCGCCAGAGGCACCAATTTGCCGTGCTCATGGTTGTTTGTGTCCGTTACAGTCATGTCGGTTCTCTGTTCGGCTCAAATACCTGAAACGAAGTGGTGGCCTAAGCCAACATTTGCGAGGACCGATGCGGGTGAGAGCTAAGCGGAAAGATTGAGACGAGCGGCCTGTTCCCCACCTTGGGGATGACGAGCTGTCTGACGGTGTCAAAGGCGAGGGCGGCGAACGGATTGCCTGGAGCGCCGCATTGTGGACCCGTCTCAGTCCTTGGCCACCATCGCTGAGGAGCAAAACCTTGCCGAACGCCATGTTCGTTTCCTGGCGCCTCTCGCTTTTCTTTCCCCACGCGTTGAAGCGACCTGAAGCCCTTTCCCTTGCGCCAGTGTTCCAGCCCCGCGCCGCCGAAGTCGGCCCCTCTCGCGGTGCCTTGCACCGCGAAGCCGCTCCCCAAAATGTCGTTTGGCGCATAGGGGCGCTTCCTCACCTAAGCTGTTTTGGGCGGCTGTTAATTGCAAAAGCTATAGAGGCTCGAAACAGCCTCCCATGCCAGTTAGTTGCATTCCATGCCGATATAGGCCAAGACGACACCGTCTGAGCGCCGTCCGAATTATTGCGGCAATCAGCAATGTTCAGCTGAGTCCGTCTCATTTACCCTACGACAGGCTCGTCAAATGAGGGTCACAGGCGGCTTGCGGCCCTGTAGAATTATCCGTGGGCGCGGCCTGCACTTCATCCAACCTTACGCGAAGCGGACGATGGACAAAGGGAAATACGAGCCCTAAGACCAAGCCCCAAAGCAACTCTCCAAGCAGAAGCCCAACAGCTGGATACCCCGTCATAATAGGCTGCTCGGGCGCCCACTGAAGGAGCGGGATCGGCCCCAACATCCACAGCACGAACCCAAATGACATACCGAATAGCCAACCTCCGCGTGGGTCGTTCGCCGCGCGCTGAAACAGCCATCCATACAGCACGCCTCCAAGGAGCATCAGTCCTACATAAGCCAGAGCTGAGGTAAGGATTGACCAGTTCACGGCCTGGCCAAGGGCGTCGAGCGATCCAAAGGCGCGCAGCAGCCATATAGCAGGAATGTCTGCCACTATGCTCGCCACCAAGCCGGCCAGCAGCGGCCGCTGCATCGGGCCTGCGTCCAGCCCATGGGCTTGCAAAATCTCAAGCATGGCGTCTTCTCTTCTCTGAGATTTTCAGATGCTGGGCCTCATTCAACACGGTTTCAACGCAAGGCGCGAGGCGAAGGTCCGGTTCAAAAAGTTGAACCAGATGTTTATAGGCCAAGCCGGCGAGGCGGGGATCTCGATTGAGATCAAAGAGCCCAACCGGGTTGATGTTTCCGAGGGGCTCCCGCAGCGCAATGTCCCAGTCGACCTGGTCGGTAAGTGAATACCAGGTAAAGCCAACGATCGGCACGCCGCTCTGGCGCATAAGCTGTACGTTATGCCATTGCCGCCACAACCAACGAGGAGCGTCCCGAGCGTCTAAGCGGTTCGTCTCGGTATGCATCATGGGCCGCTGGTAGCGCTCGTAATACTGGCGAGCGATGACATACCACCCAAACAGCTCTCCGAGCGCCTGCGCATCGCCGTCGGCGTTGATCAGCTTCTCGTTCCATTCGTAATAATCGAGGCCGAGTATGGCGCGCGCACCCACATCCTGTTGCATAAACCATTCGTATTCCTCGGCCGGCATGCCGTTTTGCACGAGGTAGTCCCGCATATCTTCACGCATGCCGCGGGCATAGAGCAGATCAAGTGCGAGAAAGCGCCTCTGATTTTCAAAATCAGCCTTGCGGCGGACCTTCGGATCGGGACAACAGGGCTGAAAAAACTCGCTGCTTTCGCTGTTGACGAAAACCGCGTCTGGCCGCACGGCCGCGATTGTTTGCATCATCAACACGCTCGCTTTGGCGAGGTGTAGGGTCGCGGTGACGAAGGCGTGCTCGTCCCGACGTTGCTCGTTCCACAATCCTTCCAGAGCGCTAAGCTTTGCGCACACATACATCTCGTTGACAGGCGTGTAGAAGCGCACCCAATCATAGCGCTCGACGAAGGCGCGCGCGTAGTCGGCGAGCGCATGCGGCGCCTCGGGATTCTGGAAGTTCTCAAGCCAATCAGGCAAGCCGAAATGGCAAAGGTCCATGATTGGCGTGATGCCCAACAGCCGCATCTCGGCCGCCACTTCGTCAAGGAAGGCCCAGTCGTAATGGCCCCTGCGCGGATTGATGAGATGCAGCGGCGGACCGTAACGCAAATAGCGTAGCCCCAAGTCGTGCACGAGCGCGAGATCGGTGCGCCAATGACGATAGTGGCCGCATGCGGCCATCTCATCCATACGCCAACGACCGCCGTCGAGAGTTGGATAACTGCATTCGATACCGGTCGCGAACATGAACCGGTCCTCGGGGGGTTCGCTATCGGGAGTAATTGAACGAGCCGGCTTAGGCGTTTCGAACTTCAGCCGCGGCGACCGTTGTGTTGAATAGCCAACTGGTCTTACATAGACAAGGCCGAGAATGGCTCCCCAAATAAGATGCCCGACTGCAATTGACGCCGGCTCCTGCAACCCGCCCGAAAAGCCAAACAGGCCTGAATAAGGCGCTTCGCCGCTCTGGACGAGCGGGTGCATGAGTTCGAATTGCGGATGCATGATGAAGAGAGCCAGAGGCATTGGCACGAAGGCAAACAAAAAGCCCTGGAGTATTGGCGGCAATGGCAGCATAGACCAAAAGAAAAAAGCGTAGAAGACACCCCAAATCGCTCCAACCAGCAAATGAAGCGACATGCCGGCCGTCCACCACGCCAACGCGCGCGCATGAGGAAGCGCCAATGTGCCAAGCGTCCTTACAATATCAAAGTAGGGCACACCCGCCAGAATCAGCGGCCGCGCCACGACTTCCCAGGCAATGGCGCCGGCTATGCCGGCGAAGACAGCCTTACGATACGCTACATAGCGGATCACGCCGCTCGCTCCTGGTTCTGCAGCACGCGCGGACGGTCGTCGGGTAACTGCAACGCCAGTAACCCAGCACGAGGCGTCCAGTTCCGGCAGGCTCACAAGCGCGGCCGGCATTGCGTCGGGTGTCGTCGCCTTTATCGAGTCAATATGTGGGGCTTTGCGGGTCACGGGCGGGTCGACGGATGCTGCCGATCGCTCTAAGAGCTCACGCTCGAAGCTCAGGGCCTAGAATCTTGGCTATGGGCAATGCACTCTTTTGCGGGACAGCCCAATCGCTCGTGCCTCGCGTGTTCCGCCGCCCAGTTGCAACTTCTGTCACGACGGAAGCTAAACACGCGGCAGAATCCCTTGATCCCATAGCATCTGAATCGCTTGGTCGCGGGTGACTTCTGGGAAACGAGCCATGAACTCGGTGAGCACCGCCGCGGAGTTGGGGCTGTTTTTGATATAAGCTTTCAGGTCGTCGAGCGCCCCTGGCCAAGGCTCACGCCAAAGGCTGGTATCGGGCTCCTGGCTTTTGGAATGAGTCCCCATGTCAACAGCACAGCGCCTCCTCTCAGAGCCCTCGCTTATCTCGGTTCCGCATTGACGGAGCGGCGTCCGAGTAAGAGCGCAACATCGCGTCAAGAGCCAAACCGGCGTCGCGGGCCGGTTTGGCTCAAGCCCAAGGAGCATTAGTAATAGGCGTAGCAAACGTTGATCCATCGCCAGCCGTAGGCGGTCCAAGTTTGCCTCCAGCACCCATCATAGCCGTATAGCCCATACCCCAGCCCGAAGGGCGCAAAGGCAAAGCGGCCAAAACCATGACGGTGGTGAAACGCGAAGCGATGAAAGCCTGGATGACCTATGAAGGGCCCGCCAAACGCCCGGAAGCCAGGCGCAAACATCCGACCGCCTCCGAACCCCATGTGCGGTCCCATAAAGCCGCCGCCAAAGTGAGGGCTCGCGAATCCGCCAAAGCCGCCTCCAAAATGGGGCGCGCCAAAACCGCCCAAGCCGCCATGCATCCCTCCAAAACCGCCTCCAAAGCCGCCATGCATTCCCCCGAAGCCGCCTCCAAAGCCGCCGAACCCACGAGCGGCAGCCGGAGCCGATATGGCTGCACAGATCGCCAAGGCCGCGAGGCCGCCGAGAAGCTTGCGTTTCATAGCCAACCCTCCAACAGCGAGGTAAAGCGAAGGGCTGTGGCGACCCCTCGCGATGCCACAGAGGGAAGCGGAAAAACGGGAACGAATCCACTGACAAATAAGTCATTTTCTGACAAAAAAGTAAGTTTCGTTGACGCTCATTTCGTGACAAGTTGGACTGCTGGCAGTCGGCTCTGAGAGGGCGTTACTTATGTCTGACAGACGATGCCGCATTCTTGTCGTCGAAGATGACGTCGAGATGGCTGAGCAACTTTTAGAATCCCTGGAAGGGGATGGCTACGCCGTAAAGCTTGCGCGAGACATGTCTTCCGGTCTCGACGAGGCTCGTAGCAGAGAATACGGCGTGCTGCTCATCGACCGGTTACTTCCGGATGGCGACGGCGTCGAAATGATTCGAGTCCTGAGGGACGAGCAGCAAAACACGCCGGTTCTGATTGCCAGTGCGCTCGGAGAGATAGATGATCGTGTGCGCGGCCTCAGGGCAGGCGGCGATGACTATCTCGTCAAACCCTTCGCCTTCGCCGAACTCCTGGCGCGTGTCGAGGCGCTTGCTCGCCGCAGCGAGAGCGTGGTCAAGGAGACAGTGCTGCGTGTGGGCGATCTCGAGCTTGATCTTCTTTCCAGACGGGCACGACGCCGCGGCAGGGACATTGGCCTGCTCCCCCGTGAATTCCGGCTGCTCGAATTCCTGGTTCGAAATCAGGGGCACGTGGTGACGCGCGCCATGCTGCTGCAGCATGTCTGGGACATACACTTCGATCCGATGACCAATATAATCGACGTCTACGTAAGCCGAATTCGTCGAAAGGTGGATTCGAATGAAGATTCTCCCCTTTTCCAAACCGTGCGCGGGGTCGGGTTTTGTATCCGTGCTGCTGGCTAAGACACTACGCTCCTCCACCTATAAATTGGCGCTTGTCGCCATCGGCGTCTTCGGCGCGCTCGTAATCGCTCTTTTTGCCTATGTCCGTTGGTCGACGGCCAGTTATGTCAGGGGCGTCGCAGACCACGCTCTAGCGGTCGACCTCTCGGCCCTGGTGGAGGCCGAGTCCGTCGGAGGGCGCGCGGCTTTGATCGCCGCTATAGAGGGGCGAAGCGCCGATCCGCGCTTCGATGACGCCCTCTATCTTTTGGTCGGTCCCTCCTTCCAGCGGCTATACGGGAATCTCGATCGTTGGCCCGCGCTTGCGACGGGCGCGAAGGGCTTGGTCGAAATTCCGCCCTCGTCGGCGGCGCCGCCAGTTCGGGCTGAGTTCGCGACGCTGGCGAACGGGGATCGTTTGCTGGTGGGACGGAAAATCGAGGGGCTCAACGACTTCATCAGCGAAATGGACAAGGCGCTTGGCTCGGCGCTTATTCTAATATTCGCCTTAGCCGCGGCCGCGAGCGTCGCGGTCACTTGGCGCACGGTCGGCCGCATCGAAGCCATCAATGCGACCAGCCGGACGATCATGCAAAGCGGGCTGGACAAGCGAATCCCATTACGCGGATCGCATGACGAATGGGATGAGCTTGCGGAAAATCTTAATAGGATGCTTGAGCGTATCCAACGTCTCATGGCGGAAGTGAAGCAGACGACCGACAATGTTGCGCATGATCTGCGCACCCCCTTGGCGAGGATGCGGGGCAGGCTCGAGAAGGCGCGTGTTCAGGAGCGCGACAAGGAAGGTGATCAGCGCCTAATCGACGGATTGTTAGCGGACCTCGAAGATGTGTTGCGAATGTTCGCGTCTTTGGTTCGGATCTCGCAGATCGAGTCATACGACCTCGTGAAATCGTTTCGGTCGGTTGATCTGTCCGAAATCGCAGACGATGTGGTCGAGCTTTTCGACGCCGCCGCCGAGAAAAAAAATATTGATCTGCAACGTAGCGGTGAAAAGACCGTGATTGTCAGAGGCGATCGCGACCTATTGTTCGACGCACTCGCGAATGTCATGGATAACGCGCTGAAATACGGCCGGGAGGGCGGGCTCGTCACCGTCGAGGCGAGGCAGACGACAAAGGGGGGGATGATCTGCATTTCCGATGATGGGCCGGGAGTGCCGGAAAGTGAACGGCATAATATCTTCAAGCGGTTTTATCGCCTCGAAAGGGCCCGAGGGTCCCCTGGCAATGGGCTCGGACTGAGCCTTGTCTCTGCTGTCGCCCGATTGCACGGCGCGGTGATTACGCTGTCGGATAACTCTCCCGGGCTCAGGTTCCAACTTGCTTTCCCGCCCCTGCGAAGGCCGGCGACCGATCAAACAGCCAGAGGGGTGTAGAACGGGCCGAAGGCGCTGTGGAATCGTGCCTGAATCATAATTGCGCCGCTGATGTTGGCGAGGGCCAGTCTTTCCTTGCCTTGGCGCACCTAGATCACGGCGTTTCCTCTCGGAAATCTCCGGCGCAATCGGGCTGAGGAGGAGCGCCACCCTCCTCGTCCCGCCCCGTTTCGATTCGATCCGCGCTTTGCGCTAAGTCGTGGCAATCTTGCGCTCTTACTGTGACATGTCGCTCTTGGATTGATCAATAAAGTAGAGTCAAGGAGAGCAGTCAATTGTGACTGCTCTCCGCGTCGAAGGGATGCTTGCGCTTGCACGCCTACTTTGTGGCGGCCTCGAGATGTGTCAGCGCTTCTTCGGCATGCTTCGTTGCGCTCCCTGCGTCTTTCTTCTTGCCCTCGGCAATGGAGGCGTTGAGGTGCGTGATCCCCACCTTTGTATGGGGATTGGCTTTCTCTTTCTCCGCGGCGTTGGCATGCGTGAGTGCTGCCTCGGCGTGAGTCACGAGCACGTCGGCATGGCCGGCCTTGCCATGTTCGATTGCCTCCTTGGTATGGCTTATCGCCTCAGCTAAATGGTTCTCTGCAAGTGCAAGACCTGGGGTAAAGGCCGTAGCGACAGCGAATCCGAGAGCGAGCATGAGAATTCTGCGATTCATATTGAAATCCTCCCGATCACGATCCCTCATTATTGAGAGAGCTTGCGAAGGATGAGTGAATCCGTCTGGCCTGGCAAGAACGGACTGACGCAACGATCAATGACGCCAACGCAAGCGGAGCCGATTCCATTCATTTTGTAGGTTATCAGGCGGCGGAAGCGGCTGACAACTACTCTGTCGATTCGGTAAAATTTTTCGCGGCTGGAACGACTCGTATTGACCGACGCTCAATGGGCGAAGATGGAGTCGCTGTTTCGAACAGTTGCGAAGGTCGAAAGCGTTCCTCGGGCTTTCTACGCGAGGTTATTTTGTTATCGGGGCGGAATACCGCCCAAGCAAGGATTTGCGCGTCCATCTGCGCCAAGGCGATCCGCCGCATTCTCGAACATTGGCCATCAATCAAGGTCACCATCCGTAGCGACGGCCATCATGACTTTTGATGAGAACCGCATCCTGTCGCTCGGAGCAGCTCAGGAACGAGCAGAAGCGTAGCTAAGACAAGAATGACTTTTTTGTCATTATGATTGTTGCTGTTTCTTGGCTTACATCCATGCAACGCGAGGGGGAGATAGCCTTTCGATCGCTCGCACTCGGAGGGTTAGCCATGAAGGGTAAGCTTCTCTGCGTCCTTGCAGCCTTGGCGATATGCTCAGCGACAACGGCGTTGGCTGCGGGGCGCGGCTTTGGTGGCGGCGTGAGGAACTTCGGTGTTCCCCATGTCGGCGGTGGGTTCGGCGCCCCTCATGTCGGCGGTGGGTTTGCCGCGCCTCATTTGGGCGGTGGGCTCGGATCTCCTCCGGCCGGCGGCGGCTTCGGCGCCCCTCGGGTCGGCGGCGGGTTTGCGGCGCCTCATTTGGGCGGCGGGCTTGGATCGCCTCCGCCTGGCGGCGGCTTCGGCGCCCCTCGTGTCGGTGGCGGTTCCGTGGCGCCGCGCCTGGGCGGACACGACGGGGCGTTTACGCCAGTAAGCCGGCCCCCTGGCGGGCCGGCCCTTGGTAACCCATGGCTCCGCCATTACACGTTCCACCACCACCACCATCGTTTTCGCCGTTTTGTTTATGCGCCAGACGGGCTTGGATGGTTATACTACGATGGGTGCTGGCGTCGCACTTGGACAGTGTATGGGTGGAGTTGGACGAACATCTGTTATGATTATCCAGCGTTGAGGCGCAAATCTGCCCGCAGGTCCTGCGTGGGCGTATCGACCGCAAGACACTGCAAAGCGGGGCGGCAGAACAAGGGTGCAAGGCAATACCATAGCGAATAGGTTGGTAAAGCTCATTTAAAGAAGCTTCACGGTGCCTGCTCACTCTGCGGCTCGAAAGCCCAGTAGCGATCACATTGGCTGGAACCACGAGTCGCCTATTGGTGAGTTTGGCGACAAGACCTCGACGGCGTTGGGCCAGAAGCACGAGGTAGGC
This sequence comes from Methylocystis sp., assembly GCF_051061225.1. Lineage (GTDB taxonomy): Bacteria > Pseudomonadota > Alphaproteobacteria > Rhizobiales > Beijerinckiaceae > Methylocystis. The sequence continues at coordinate 41,784 of NZ_JBPFEB010000058.1, read as the reverse complement.
GTGAGGGTGGAGGGGTGAGCGTCTTGGAGGCGGGCAGGGCTTTATCTCTGCATAGATGCTTGCACCCGTCAGTGGGCGCGAGCAGATTTTCCGCTTCGGTGCATGCCGCAGATCCTTCCCCACAGGCCGGTTGTCTCATCGTACTTCGTTGCCTTTTCCGCCTCTGCAACCATACCTTACTTTCGAAAAGGGCTTGCAAATATGCTCCTATCAACAGTCTGCAATTTCCCATCATCCCATGTCACTCTAGGTTTGTTCTTGCTGCGGGAAACCTTTCCGCTTTAGGAATGATCGAAGGCACGTCCTTGTTTGTGCCTGTGCCGATGATGAATGTCAGGAAAGTGCGGATGTCGGTGCGTCAAGGCTGCATGCCGATGTTCGTGGCTGTGAGGTTCGCGAGCAAAAACGTCCGGCCCGTGCGTATGCTGGTGATGTTCGTCATGGCAGTGCCGGTGCTCGTGTTCGATTTCGTCATGAACGTGCCCATGCTCGTGGCGCTCCGTCAGATGCAACCAGAGGCCTGCTGCCATGAGACCACTTGCTACGAGTAGACTCAGAGTCGCCGGTTCACCGAAAAGCGCGAGCGAGAGCGTAGCGCCGATGAAAGGAGCAAGTGAAAAATAAGCACCCGTACGCGCCGTCCCAAGAAGGCGCAAGGCCATTACAAAGAGGACAAGGCTGACGCCGTATCCGAGAAAACCGACAGTCATCACCGCTAGAGCAGCGCCAATGGTGGGGAGCGTCGCGCCAAGCCCGAAAGCAAGCGTCAGGTTGACGGTTCCCGCGACCAGCCCCTTGAGCATGGCTATTTGCGCCGGATCGGCGGTCGAAAGCTTGCGCGTTAGATTGTTGTCGACCCCCCAAAACAGGCAGGCGCTCGCGATCAGCAACGTGCCCCAGTTGATGGACGCGGTTCCTTGCCACGACAGCACGGCCGCCCCTGCCAGAATTGCAAATGCGCCCACGAGTAAACGCTTATCGACGTTCTCATGAAACGCCAGCCACGCAATTCCCATCGTGGCCAGCCCTTCCAGATTCAGCAGCAGCGACGCGCTCGCCGCGTCCGTCCGAGCTAATCCGAACATCAGGCACAAGGGGCCAAAAAACCCGCCAGAGACAACAATCGCCGTCAGCCAAGGAAGGTCGGATTTGCGTAGCGGCGCTTCCGCTACCGTTTTTATTGCCATTCGCCGGAAGGCCTCGACGCTGGCAAGCCCGAGCCCCGCGCCGAGGTAGAGCAGCCCCGCCATCAGCCAAGGGTTGACGCTGCCCATAAGAATTTTAGCAAGGGGCGTGCTCGCGCCGAAGAGCGCGGTCGACAGGAGAGCGAGTAAGATACCGATGTGCATAGACGCAATATGGGCTTTTGTAGTGGTTTTGTTTATCGGAGAAGTACGGCTCCCGCGAACAGCAAGTAGAGTAGGCTCGATTGCGAGAGCTTCCTCCCCGTCACCACGCCCCCGCGAAACATGAAGAACAGCAGCAGGGTCGCGACAATGGTTACGCCACCCGCCAGAACCAGCGACCGGTCAAACAGCCAAGGGGTGTAAAACAGGCCAAAGGCGCTCGGGATCGTCGCCTGAATCATCATCGCGCCGCTGATGTTGGCTAGCGCCAGTCGCTCCTTGCCTTGGCGCACCCAGATGACCGCGTTCATCGTCTCCGGCATCTCGGTCGCAATCGGACTGAGCAGGAGCGCCACGAGTTGGGCGGGGATTCCCAGTGTTGGGCCGATGACCCCAAGCTGCGAGACGAATATCCGCGACGCCGCGAAGACGAGCACCAGTGCAACGCCGGTTTGCAGGAGAGCCCAAACCAGACTTGGGTTCCTGTCATGCGGCCGCAATCTCAACGGCTCAAGCGCATGAGCCTCATGAAGGTCGCCTATGGCGTCTATTTTGCGCTGGTAGGCATTTCGGCAGGCCTTGTATTAACTCCCGGCGCGCCGCTGGGGCTGCTGACGAACGCTATGCAGACGCTCGCCGGGGCGCTATTGCCAAGCGCGACGGTCTTTCTGCTCTTGCTCTGCAATGAAGCGCGGCGTGATGCGGTTGCCGATCACATAGCTTTGCTGAAAGAAAAGCTGCCAGGGGGCGATGGTAGTGCCCACGCGGGAAGGACGCCGATGCAGGCAAAGAGGCGCTCGAGGCCTTCGACGCCGGTTCCTGGCAACACCCTGCCATTGTCAGATCTGGCGACAAAACTGGGAGCCAAGCACCCCCTTTTCGCCTTTGCCGAGGCGCTGCGTCGGATCGTCTGCACGACCAACTACATACCCCAGCGCTCAATAAACCAGACCTTTACTAACTGGGTTAAAAACGCATAGGCCGTGAGCGTTCCAACGAGGATTGGCCAGTAAAGGACCGGCAGCGGAGTGAATTTCAATGCTTCCCCGACTGGGGTGAAGGGCAGGGCGACGCCAATTGCGCTGATGATCAGCGAGGTTGCGATGAGGGCGTTGCTCGCGCGACTCTCAAGGAAGGGGATCTTGGTCGTGCGAATGATGTGAATGATCAAGGTTTGCGACAGGAGAGATTCGACAAACCAACCTGTCTGGAACAAGGCGGCGTTGCTCCAGGCATCGAAGACATAAAGCATGACGAAGAACGTCGAGTAGTCGAAGATCGAGCTGATGGGCCCGATAAAAATCATAAACTTGAAGAGGTTGCCGATTTCCCATCTCCGGGGCGCGGCAAGGTATTCCTCGTCCACATCGTCAGTTGGGATCGCGGTCTGAGAAAAATCATAGAGAAGATTATTGGTCAGGACCTGGATCGGCAACATGGGCAGGACAGGCACGAGGAAGCTCGCGCCCAAGACGCTGAACATGCTGCCAAAATTCGAGCTGGCGCCCATTTTGATGTATTTGACGATGTTGCCGAAAACTTTGCGTCCCTCGATGACGCCTTGCTGGAGAACGAGCAGGCTCTTTTCAAGCAAGATGATGTCCGCAGACTCTTTCGCAATGTCGACCGCGGTATCGACGGAGATCCCGACATCGGCAGCCTTGAGCGCCAGGCTGTCATTAATTCCGTCGCCTAGAAACCCGACCACGTGTCCTCTCCTGTGAAGCGCCTTGACAATGCGCGCTTTCTGATCGGGAGAAAGCTTGGCGAAGATCGTTACGCGTTCGAGCAACTCTTCGAGCTCCTCGTCCGATAGCTTTTCGATTTCGGAGCCAAGCGCGATACGGTCCGTTTCCAGCCCGACGTCACGGCAAATTTTCCGAGTGACTATCTCATTATCGCCAGTGAGGATTTTGATCTGAACGCCTGAGGCTCGTAGAGCTGACAGAGCGGCGCCGGTGCTCTCTTTCGCCGGATCGAGGAACGCGACGAAGCCGAGGAGAGTAAGGCCGGTCTCGTCATCGACCGAGTAATCTTTCGGTGGGTGTTTCACTTCCTTGTATGCGACAGCGACCACGCGCAATCCATCCTCGTTGAGCTCGCGTGTTTGCTCGAGGATTTCGTTCCGGCGTTTCTCGTCGAATTTTTTGGCTTTGCCATTTTGATCATAAAACATGCAACAAGAGAGCGTTTCCTCGACTGCGCCCTTGCAGACGAGTAAATGCTCAGCTTCGCCCGCTGAAATAAAGCCCCAAGCCCGCCTGAAGAACCGGGTGACGTCGTTTCCTACGCCGCGCTTCTCTTGGCCGCGAGATAGGACGACCGAGAGGCGTTTGCGGTTAAAATCGAAGGGAATCTCGTCTACGACCTGGTAATCATGTTGTAAGTGAACATTTTTGCCCAGCTCGACATGGTCCAAAACCGCTGCGTCGAGAAGGCTCTTCAGGCCGGATTGGTATTGGCTGTTGAGATAGGCATATTCGAGAACTCTCTCGTCAACCCTCCCGAAGGCATCTAGATAGAGGCTTAAGGAAACGCGGTTCTGAGTGAGCGTGCCGGTCTTATCCGTGCAAAGAACATCCATAGCCCCGAAATTCTGGATCGCGTTGAGACGCTTCACAATGACGCGCTTTTCCGCCATGGCCACCGCGCCCTTAGCCAGATTGACCGTGACGATCATCGGCAAGAGTTCTGGGGTCAGCCCGACGGCGATCGCGAGTGCGAAGAGGAGGGCCTCAGCCCAATCCCCCTTCGTCAGTCCATTGATCAGAAACACAGCCGGCGCCAACGCCAGCATGAAATAGATCATCAGCCTGATGAATCGATTGACGCCTTTTTCGAAACTCGTCAATTGCCTCGTCGCCACAACACGGCTGGCAAGTTGGCCGAAGTAAGTTTGGGCGCCTGTATGTACCACGACCGCCGTCGCGAAGCCGCTGACCACATTGCCGCCCATCAGGCAAATGTTCGGGATACTCAATAGATCGCGGTCAACCTCGCCGTCGAATTGCGCGGACTTTTCGACGGGGAGGGCCTCCCCGGTCAGAGCGGCCTGATCGACGAAGAGGTCCTTGGTCTCTAGAAGACGTAGATCGGCTGGGATCATGTCGCCCGCCGAAAGCCGCACGATGTCGCCTGGGACGAGCTCCTCTAAAGGGATCTCTTGGAAGCCGGTGGGGCTAGCGGCCGCCTCCTCAGTTTCGGTGTCGCAGCGCTTCACGCTCGCCATGGTCTTAACGGCGCCTCGAAGCTTAGCCGCTGCTTCGTTTGAACGGTGCTCTTGGATAAAAGCCATGCCGATGGCGAGCGCGACGATTATCGTGATTACCAAAGCCGAGTGCAGATCTCCCAGCAGATACGAAGTCGCGGCGAGACCCAAGAGGAGAGCGTTTAAGGGACTCTTCGCGCGAACCCACAATTCCTCAATAAGGGTGGGGCTCCCCTCCTGAGCGATGGCATTCGCCCCCAGCGCGTTGAGGCGCGCCTCCGCCTCGGCGCGGTCCAAGCCTTTTAGAGATGTTCGCAGCAGTTCGATAATAGCGTCATGATCCAGCCGGCTCGCCGTGACAATCTCCTCTGTCCGAACGAGAGCGTCATTGCGGGCGGCGGAACGGCTCGAGGGCGCCCACTGGAGAAAGGCTTGGGAGACGGAGGGAACTGAAGGGCTCATGCACATGTGGGTTTTGGGTTTGCCGGGTCAACCTCGAGCATTGGAGCATCCCCCATGCTTCCGGCGCTCGGGCACTGAAGAAGCGTGTTTGCCGATGCAGGCAAAGCCTCCGCCGGATTAACACATTGAAAAAGAGGATGATCAAGAAGATTTCGTATGCTGTGCTGTTCTTTGGCGCCGCGCTGCCGCCGATCCCAGCGCTCGCTTGGGATTGGGTCCGCTGTTGCGATTGGCGGAGAGGCGTTTGGGGTGGGCGCAGAGCGTGGGACGGCGGCTACGGCTGGCGTGGCAGCGGTTATTGCGTGACGCCTTACGGATGGCCCGGTGGGCATGGCGGCGCCTGTTGGCGCCGGTGGTATGGTCAGTGGGTCTGGTCCCGCCGAGGTGAGCATTTGAGAGAAGTTCTCTGACGCCGCCGCAATTGGCATGTGCTCATGTGATTGGTCGAGGACGACTTTGAATGTCCCTCAACAAGCACGGCTTGCCCCAATGCAACATCTTTTCGCGCCGATAGTCGGCGTCAAGCTCTCGCGCTTTCGCGCCATGCGCTTTGTCTGACCTATCCACGGCCCTACGTCGCCAGCATATTCAGCACGGGACATGGCGGGGCGGAGTCACCGGAACAGCGAGAGATTGTCTCCGCAAGAATGCCTTCCAGTCTGGCGAGGTCTGCGAGTTTCGCCCGCACCTCGTTGAGATGTGTCCGCGCAATCTCTCTAACGTCGGCGCAGGAGGCGCGGGACTGCTCGGCGAGCGCCAGCAGGGCGCGGATTTGTTCAATGCTGAATCCAAGCTCGCGGGCGCGGCGGATGAAGGCCAGCCTGCAGATATGGGCTCGTTCGTAGGCACGATATCCGCCCGCAGTTCTTGCGGGCGGCGGCATGAGCTTGATGCGCTCGTAATAGCGCACGGTCTCGAGATTGACGCCCGCCGCCGCCGCGAGCTGTCCAATGGTCAAGGTCACGAATTATTCCTCTTGCGCCCGTAGTCGCTACGGGGCGCAGGATACCCCGACCATCAACCAAGAGCGAGCCATGACCATCAACCACACAGCGCAAGAAACAACGCCTGCAGCTTCGTCTCCCGCCAGCCTTCCAGCCTCGCCACAATGGTTCGCAGCCTTGGGACTTGTCGCCGGATTCGGCGCAGTCGTCGCGTCTTCGTGCTGTGCGATCCCGCTCGGGCTCGCCGCGCTCGGCGCGGGCGCGGGCGTTCTCGGCGCGTTTGGGGCGATCGCCGAATGGCGAATCCCCTTTTTACTGGTCAGCGCCTTGGCGATTGTCGGCGGTTGGGGCGCATGGTGGCTGAAGCGGCCAATCGCTTGCGTTTTGGGGGCGGCCTGCGCGTCGCCGCAGCGCTCACGCGCAACGCTGGCGCTTCTGCTATGCACCTCGATAACCGTGGCAGCGGCGGCAAGTTGGGGCTACATCGACCCTGCGCTGCTCAAGCTGTTTCGGGGCCGCTGATGCAAACCACATCGATAATCACCTGTCCGAACTGCGGGCGCCAATCGGCTGAGACGATGCCGACCGACGCCTGCCAGTTCTTCTATGAATGCAAGGGCTGCGGGGCGCTGCTCAAACCAAAGACTGGGGACTGCTGCGTCTTCTGCTCCTATGGCGACGCGCCGTGTCCGCCATTTCAAGAAGTAAGACGACGCCTCGTCGCGTGCTGCTCCGCTTCATAAGCGAAGTCCGACTCGTGGTTGTCATCTACACCCAAAAATCTGGGCATATGGAAAATATAGACACTATCGCCGCGCTCGCGCAAACCACGCGGCATGGCGCCTTCCGGCTGGTGGTCGCCCACTAGCCCGAAGGCGTCCCGGCGAGCGAATTGTCGCGGCTCATGGCCGTGCCGCGTAACACCATGTCGGCGCGCCTCTCAATCCTCTCCAGCCGGTCTGGTGACGGGTGAGCGGTAAAGCCGCTCGTGGTTGGTCCGCTACGAGGGAGACCGCAAGGCATGTGAAAACTCTACGGTCGGGTGAGAAGCGGCCATGCTCCAATGTTAGAGCATGGATGAAATTTCATGACGGGTAATAGCGGGGAGAGTTGCCCCGCGCCCGTCGTGGAGACGATCATGAACCAGATGGAGATTTCGGGCGCCTCTCGCCATGGCGCCGGCGGCTACAAGGTGGACGCAAGCCGCGGCGAGCGTATTGGCCGCGTGTCGTCAGAGTGGTTTTCTCGGCCTTCGGATGAGCGATACCTGTCCCTGTCGGATCTGTTCGCGGCCGTGCGCGGCCGGACCGAACGCAGTCGCACGAGGACAATCGAAAGCGCCGCAATCCGGGTCGAAGCCAGCCGCGACGACGCCGAAAAGCTTTCACTCGCGCTGCCGGGTGCCGACAAATCGGTCGCCATGACCCATTGGAGTTTCGGTCAGCTCGCGAGCCTGGTCGGCGCGCCGGCGGCCTACCTTCGGCAGCTCCCAGCCCCGCTCGCCGGGATCAATCTGCAATATGGCTTGACCTCCCATCGCGCAGAGCAGGTGAAGACGCTCGAGGTCGAAAACGGCCGCGTCGAATTGCGTGCGGTGACCGGTCCCGACTATGGCCGGATCTACGACCATGAGCTCGTCTCCGCCGTCCAGCGCATCGCTGGCGATGGCGTAGGCGACACACGTTGGAAGGTGCCAGGCGTTCTCGACTGGTCGACTGGGATCTACAATCCCCATGTCGGCGTCAGTGAGGAGACAACGACGCTCTATGCCTCGGACCGGGACGTATTCCTTTTTCTGGTCGACGATCTCAATCCGATCGAAGCCGGCCGGCTTCCCGACGGCTCCCCAGACCTTTTCTTTCGAGGCTTCTACTGCTGGAATTCAGAGGTGGGCGCGAAGACGCTCGGGATCGCGAGCTTTTATCTGCGCGCCGTGTGCCAGAACCGCAATCTCTGGGGCGTCGAGGATTTCGAGGAGATCACGATCCGCCACTCGAAATACGCCGCCGCGCGTTTCGCGCATGAGGCGGCGCCGGCGTTGACCCGCTTCGCCAATTCCTCCCCGATGCCCTTCGTCAACGGGGTTAAGGCGGCGCGGCAGAAGATTGTCGCCCGCAACGATGCTGACCGCACGGAATTCCTGCGCAAACGCGGTTTCTCGAAAGCCGAGACGGCGAAGATCATCCAGACAGTCCTTGCCGAGGAAGGCCGCAAGCCCGAAAGCGTTTTCGATTTCGTGCAAGGCATCACGGCTGTCGCGCGCGGGAAGGCCCATCAGGATGCGCGCTTGGATTTCGAGGGGCGCGCCAAGAAGCTCTTCGACCACGCTTCCTGAAAATCTAAATCTTTCGGGGCTTGACGCGCAGCCTGCACCTGTCGCGGTGGCTCCCTCCCCGATTGAGTTTTGCGGCGTCGCTCTCAAAAGTTAGAGGGCGGCGCTGCGCTTCGTGACGGGGTGGAGGTCGAGAGAGAGGCTCTCGGCCGCCCGTCGCGGAGTTGAAGCCCATGTCCAAGTCGGTCCAGAAAATCCAACTGAGCGCCTCGCGCGATATTCCCTTCAACAAACTGGTTCTGTCCCAGTCCAATGTGCGGCGGATCAAGGCCGGCGTCTCGATCGAAGAACTCGCGGAAGACATCGCTCGTCGCACGCTCTTGCAGAGCATCACCGTGCGGCCGGTGCTCGACGATCAGGGCGCGGAGACTGGCATGTTCGAAATCCCGGCCGGCGGGCGCCGTTACCGCGCGTTGGAGCTGTTGGTGAAGCAGAAGCGTCTCGCCCGCAACGCCCCTATCCCCTGCGTTGTCCGGACGGAGGGAATCGCGGAGGAAGACAGCCTTGCCGAAAACGTCCAGCGCGCGCCGCTGCACCCGCTCGATCAGTTTCGCGCCTTCCTGACCCTGCGCGAAAAGGGGAGCAGCGAGGAGGAGATCGCCGCCGCCTTCTTCGTCAGCGTCAGCGTCGTCAAGCAGCGTTTTCGGCTCGCCTCGGTGTCGCCCGCGCTTCTCGACGTCTATGCCGAGGACGGCATGACGCTCGACCAGCTGATGGCCTTCACGGTGAACCCCGACCATGAGCGCCAGAACCAGGTCTGGGAGGCGATCCAGCGCTCCTACAACAAGGAAGCCTACCAGATCCGCCGGCTGCTCACCGAGGAGGCTGTTCGGGCGTCGGATAAGCGGGCGCTATATGTGACCGAGGACTACAAAGCCGCAGGCGGTCCGATCATGCGGGACCTCTTCCAGAGCGATGATGGCGGCTGGCTCCAGGATGTTCCCCTCCTCGAACGGCTTGTCGCCGAGAAACTCGCGCGCGACGCCGAGTCCATTCGGGCGGAGGGCTGGAAATGGGTCGAGACGGCGATCGACTTCCCCTACGGCCATACCTATGGGCTTCGCCATCTTCAGGGCGAACGCCAGCCTTTGAGCGAGGAGGAAGCTGCGGCCCGCGAAGCGCTTCGGAATGAAGCCGAACAATTGGAGGCGACCTATTCGGACGCGGAAGAAATCCCTGAGGACGTGGACGCGCGTCTCGCCGAGATTGAGGCGGCGCTCGAAACGTTCGAGGATCGCCCGGTTGTCTATGCCCCGGAGGAGATCGCCCGCGCTGGCGTCTTTGTCAGCATCGACGGCGAGGGGCGTCTTCGGGTCGAGCGCGGCTACGTGCGACCGGAGGACGAGGCGCCAATCGAAGAGCAGGAGACGCCCGAGGTCGTGAGCGAAGCGGGGGAAGCCTACGCTGCGCGTTCGTCGTCGGCGTCCTCTTTCGAACCCAACGACGACCCCGCGCAGTCCGGAGCCGCAGCGGACGAAGAGGATGAGGGGATGAGGCCCCTGCCCGACAAATTGCTCACCGAGCTCACCGCCTATCGCACGCTGGCGCTGCGCGAGGCGGTGGGCAATGAGCCGGCGATCGCTTTCCTTGCGGCCCTCCACGCAATGTGTCTGCGGCTTTTCTATCGCTATGCCGTGGACAGTTGCCTCGAGATCGAAGCCAAAAACGTTTCCTTTGGCGCGCAGGCTCCGGGGCTCTCCGACACCCCGCTCGCGGATAAGGTCGACGCCCGCCATCTCGACTGGTCCCAGCAATTGCCGGCGGAGCCGCAGGACCTGTGGGACGCGTTGTCGACCTTCGACGCCGACACGCGCCAGCGTTTGTTCGCGCATTGCGTCTCGCTGACCGTAAACGCCGTGCACGAGCCTTGGAGCCGCCGGCCGCGGGCGATCGCCCATGCCGACCGTCTCGCCTCGGCGCTCTCCCTCGACATCACGTCGACGGGTTGGACGCCGACCGTCGACAATTTCCTGGGCCGGGTCACCAAGGCGCGGATCCTCCAGGCGGTGCGGGAAGCCAAAGGCGGCGATATCGCCCGACGGATCGAGGCGCTCAAGAAGGGCGACATGGCGCGGGAAGCGGAAGCGCTCCTGACTGGCGCGGGCTGGCTGCCCGAGCCGCTGCGATCCCCAGGCCACGGGTCGCAAGCATCATTGGAGGCGAACTCTCCTTCCCTGCCCGAAGAAGCCGCGGCGGTCGAAGAAGTCGCAGCAATGGAAGGCGACCCTGCATTCGACGAAATCGGCGCGCCTGATGAGGATGCCGAGCCGGCGCCAGTCGACGGCCCTCAAAGCGTCGCCGCCGAGTAGACCTTCACGAGGCAGTTTGCGAGGGGCTCGCCAGCGATGGCGGGCCCTTTTTTCATGGAGGAAGCGCCCGTGTCGAGTTCAGTTGCGTCGGAATTGGCGCGCCGCCTGGCGCAGGACGCCGAGGCGGTCTGCCGATACTATTTGTCGAACGGCCGCCGCCATGGCCGTTACTGGATCGTTGGCGACGCCCGCAACACGCCAGGCCGAAGCCTTTACGTTCGGTTGACGGGTCCGGAGAGTGGCAAGGGCGCCACCGGAAAGTGGGCGGACCTCGCGACGGGCGAATTTGGCGACCTGCTCGACATCATCCGCGAAAGCGCCAGCTTGCATGATTTTTCCGATGTTCTCGACGAAGCGCGGCGCTTCCTCAGCCTGCCGCGCGACGATCCACGGCCTCAGCAAGCATTTGATCGCAGCGAGCGGAAGACAGGCTCCCCGGATTCGGCGCGCCGTCTTTTCGACATGTCACGGCCGATCGCGGGCACATTGGCGGCGCGCTATCTGCATCATCGCGGAATTTCGACGCAGCAGGATCTCGAAAACCTCCGCTTCTATCCCCGCTGCTACTATCGGTCCGGGAACGAAGCCCCTGAGACCTGGCCTGCGATGATCGCGGCGGTCACCGACCTCAAGGGGCAGATTACCGGCGTGCATCGCACATGGCTCGACAGATCGGGGCGCGACAAGGCGCCGATCGCCTGTCCTCGACGCGCCATGGGGGAACTGCTCGGCAATGGCGTCCGTTTTGGCGCGCCTCTCGACGTGATGGCGGTGGGCGAAGGGATCGAAACCGTGCTCTCGGTCCGATGTCTTCTGCCCAGCATGCCGATGATCGCGGCCCTCTCTTCCGCGCATCTCGCGTTGATCCATTTCCCGAAGGCACTGCGCCGCCTCTATGTCCTGCGCGACAATGACACCGCCGGCGAAAGGGCTTCGGCGACCCTTATCGACCGCGCGACAGCCGAGGGGATTGAGGCCGTCGTCATCAGCCCCGCGTTGGGTGACTTCAACGACGATCTGCGGCGCTTTCGTAAAGCCAGGTTGCAAGCGGCAATCAGAGACCAGCTCGCGCCTGAAGACATTGACCGGTTTATGAGTCCTGCGCGGTGACCTGGCCTTGCGACGAAACGAGCGCCCGATCCCCCGCCCTCACGCGATTGCGCCAATCGCCTTCTTTCCTTTTGTCGGAGCCAGCCGCAGTCCCGGCCTTCTGAGAGGACGACCCTTGCGTCGGGCGCGCCGGCTTGGCAATGGCTGCCGCCGGCTATTTTCCGTCGCGCCCTGCGGGCGCTTTACATCGCGAAGCAAAATAGCCGGCGCTTCGCCATCCTTCGCTGACGCTACGGCCGGTCGCTGTGCGCCCCGGTGCCAGCCGGTCCCGCCCGCCGCCTTTAGTCGCCACGAAGGCCGCGAGGGTCGCGGCCGATCCGACGAAGGAGAGCGCCAATGACGACCAATCACAACGAGCGGGGCTTCGACACAATTCCTGCCGCTTCCCCAACCGAGCGCGTTCTTGCCGAACTTCAACTCTATGGCTATCGGCCGTTCCACGACGAGCCCGACCCCCGGCCGCTGCCCGACCCCCAAGCGATTACCGGCGCCGTCGCCGATATCTTCGACGCCCTCCTCGCGACTCTAACCGACACGCGCCTCGAGCCCGATCTCGAGGAGCTGCTCTGGTCCACGGTGAACCTCTTCCACCGGGCGGTCCTTCGCGTTGAGCGGGAACTCGATGACAATGAGCAGGCGCAGCGGCGCAGCCAAAAGGAACAGGACGGCTCGGAAATCCGCTCGGTGGAGCTGGAGCGCCTCATCTGCGAAGGGCAAACGCTCCTCGAACGCCGTGACAGTTTGGAACTCTTCCGGGACCAGGCCGCCGACGCCTTCGAAGTGCACACGGGCTCGTCCTGGCGTCCCCGTTCCGGCTCGAAGGTCAATCATCGTTCCTTGACGGCCGCCATGATCGACAGCCGGGACTTTCTCGCCGCCAAGCGCCGCGTCGACTCCGAGCCTCTGCTTCCGGCCGGGCCTCGGATCGCTTTCACCGGCGGACTCGACTTCAACGACCATCGCGCGATCTGGGACCGCCTCGACAAGGTTCTCGCCAAACATCCCGGCATGGTGCTGCTGCACGGCGGTTCGCCCAAGGGGGCCGAACTCATTGCGTCCTGCTGGGCGAATAATCGCAAAGTCACGCAGATCGCGTTCAAGCCGGACTGGGCCCGCCACGCCAAGGCGGCGCCGTTCAAGCGCAACGATCAGATCCTCGAGACGCTTCCCATCGGCGTCATCGTCTTTCCCGGCTCGGGCGTCTCCGCCAATCTTGCCGACAAGGCCCGGAAGCTCGGAATCCCGGTCTGGAGATTCGAGGACGGCGGCGCATGAGCGCCGCCCTCGCTCTGATTTTTATCTTTGTCCAAGGGGGCCTCATCGACTCCTTGCAAAGCTGCTTTCTTTCACCTCAACGAGAGTGCGGGCTGCATTTCTTGAGCCGCTCTCTTCCATGACAGCATCATTTTGATTGCATGCGTCGCTGAGGAGGCATCGCATGAGATTTTGACGAGCATCAAACTTTTTCGGTGCGTCAATATGCGAAATTGCGAAAGCCTCGGCTGCCTCTTATCCCTTGCAGATGTTTAGAAAGCCCATTTTGAACGCCCTAGTTTTCTCGATGTTGATGACATCGTTTGCAGCTGGCGTCGCGATGTTTTTGACGCCGGCGCCGCTTGCAAGAGATTTCATGGATTTTCGTCGAAAGGATAACGTGGCACGCCTCCATCAGGCGCGATACTCTGGTGGGTGAAGCTCTGCAAACGCCAATTGGCGACAGCTGAGCAACCCGGGCATGGCGCCGTTGGCTCCCGCCGCCGCAAGAAACTTAGCCGCACGTCTGGCGAGACGAGCCCGAGCCCAGCGCGCGTTAAAACGCTGAGGCCATTTGCGAACGGCGCCCGTTGCGTATCGACGCAGGCCGCCGGACGCGCGCCGCTCTCCGAAGCCTCCGGGCGACGCGCCGCCCGTCAATGAGCGGATATGCGAGGGGCTCTCCCCCGTACGTGCAGGTCCGAAATCGACCGCGTTTCCTGCCGGCTTTTGCCTCCTACCATGCGCCAATCTCTCCTCAGTGATCGCTGCCGAGCCCAGCACGACCAAAGCGACCTCTTTCTTGGCTATATCTGGCCGAAGACCGGCTCCGCCTCGATCGCCTGAGACGCAACAGCGGGGAAGCGACTTTCTTCCCCTGACGCCTGCAGCGTCATTCCTCTCGAGACAAGAAAGTCGTTTCTCCGCCGTCCTTCGCGCTGCTGCGGCCCTGCGGGTGCGTCGGCGAACCGTCTTCGTCTGCGAAGCCCCATCGAGGCCGCGATGGTCGCGGGCTCGAGGCAGCAGATCAACAGGAGATTATCATGGCGAACATCGGCTCTTTCAAAAAGTCCGGCGCTGAATTCCAGGGCGAAATCGTTACCCTCAGCGTCCAGGCCCGCGCCGTCCGCATCATCCCGGAAACGAACCGCGTCAACGAGAACGCCCCGAGCTACCGCGTGTTTGTCGGCCGAGCTGAAATCGGCGCCGCCTGGACGAAGCGCTCGACTGAGGGCCGCGACTATCTCTCGCTTAAACTCGACGATCCGAACGGCTTTTTCGCCTGAGCCTGCGGCAGGCTCACAAACTCGACTCGGCGCATCGCCAGAAGTTTGCCCAGGGCAAACTTTTTCGAACGTGGGCAGGCTCCCTTGGGAATCCAATTCTTCTCAGAGACGCGGGCAAAGTTTGCCCCGGGCAAAACTTTCTCAGCATGGCGACGCTAGGCGCCTGCTCACCACCCTGTGCTATTTCACAGTGTCTCCTCCTGCCTCCTACGGGCAAACCTCCGGCATTAGCGAGCCTCGAGTCGCTCGCGCGCCAAGGAGAGCAGATGGATTTCGCGGCCAATGGATTTAACCCTAGCGCCACGACCAGATGAGGGTACTGGTCGTCAACAACGAGAAGGGCGGCGTTGGCAAGAGCACGATCGCCGTGCACCTCGCCTGGTATTTCGCCGAGCGGGGCAAGCGCGTGCTCTTTCTCGATCTCGACCCGCAGAGCAACGGCACCACGACGCTCGCAGCGCATGCCAGCGATATTGACGCGGCTGCGCTATTTTCGCATCCCGTCGCTATCCCCCCGATCGCCAAGAAGGGCATTCGCGTGCTTGGCGGCAGCGCCGCCTTGCGAGGGATTGTTTCGGTCGACAGCAAGCTCGTTGAACAGTTTCGCGCCAACCTCGCGGATGCGTCGCAGAGCTTCGACATCGCGATCATCGACACGCCGCCGACGTTCGGCGTCCGAAACCTGGCGGCGTTAATCGTCGGACAGTTCGTGCTGGCGCCTATCGACCTCGACGACTACGCCATCGACGGCATCGAGACGCTGCTCAAGCACATCGTTGGCGTGCGGCAGAAATATAATCCGGGGCTCACGTTTTTGGGATTGATCCCCAATCGGCTGCAGACGACCTCGCCCCGACAGCGGGAGAACCTGAAGAGCCTCGTGCAGAAATTCGGAACCAAATATCTGTTCGATGGGGTGATCCCCCAGCGCTCATCTATTGGTGAAGCCTTGGCGGAGAAGAAGCCGGTCTGGAGCTTGCCAAAGACGGCGGCTCGCGAGGCAGGCCGCGAACTTCGGCTCGTATTCGACAAGCTCGCGGCGAAGATGGAGGCAGCATGAGCTACGCCGGGAAGCTCGACGACGTCGCGCAGTTGCTTGACCAATTGGAGGGCATGGAGGCCCCTGGGTCGAACGGCGCTCCGCTCGACATCGCTCTCTCACTGATCGAGGAAGATCCGCATCAGCCACGCCGCGCTTTCGACCCTGAGACGCTTTCTGAGCTTTCCGCCTCCATCCAGGAACGGGGCGTGCTCCAGCCGATTGGCGTGGCCCCCGCCGGCGAGAATGGAATGCACAGGATCATCTTCGGCGCGCGCCGGTTTCGGGCGGCGCAGCTCGCCGGACGCACGACAATTCCAGCGTTTGTCCACCACGACAGGGTCGCGGATCCTTACGACCAGATGATCGAAAATATTCAGAGAGACGACCTCTCTGCGGCTGATATTTCAGCCTTCATTCTGTCTCGGTTGCAGGCGGGCGAAAAGCAGAAGGACATCGCGCAACGCCTCGGCAAGGATAAGAGCTATATCGCCATGTATGCGGCCGTGAGTCAGATGGCAGCAACCCTCCGAGATCGACTGGCGACGTCGCCGATCCGCGCTGTCTACCAATTGCACCAGACGTGGAAGAAGTTCCCGCAGGAGGTAGAGGCGTTTTGCGCTGAGCATGATTCCTTTACCCGTGCGCAGGCGCTGGTTTTCTGCTCAGATTTGACGGGCGGCGCTCCAGAAATTGATCACTCTTCAAAGACCGTCATAGGAGTCGATCGCGCCTCTGCAGAGCCTATGACATGCGCTGAATCACGAACGAGTGCTCCCTCTCCTAATGGCGACGTCATCCCAAAGGTTCGAAACGCTTCTGAGAGTGCGACGGGTAAACCAAGCCAAACTCCGCGAGTGGCATCTGATGCACGATCCCCGCGACTGCAGATCAGAAACGGAGAGCGTCTGGGATGGCTCATTCTGGATCGCGCATCCCCATCTGGCCGAACGCACGGCCTGGTCTGTTTCCAGGATACTGGGGGAATTGAAGACCTGCCTCTCTCTGCCTTGCGACTGATGGAGCTAAATGTGAGGCCTTCCCCAGACGACGCAAAGCAACGCCTCACATGCGCGGCAGCTAGCGGCTTTTCCATCCCGAAGGGACGAAGCGAAGCGGAGCGCCCGGAGGCCGAACGCGCTTCCAAATAGCGCCGTAGTGAGGCCGGAGGGTGTGGGAAAGGCGCGGGGAAATGGAGGTTGTACCCTCTCGGCTGGTCAACTAGAATCGAGGCCCCTGCTTCGCAGATGAGCCAAAATGTGTGTTCGAGGCTGAGTGCAGGATAGGCTTGCCGCCAGCCATTTTTAACCGTGTCAGCCTCGAATGGGGATTGAGCCACCGCATGGCCTTTTTGGGGTTCCATATTGACGACGCTGTCGCTGAGCGCTTCGCCGCCCTCGCCGCAAACGAGGGCGGCAAATCCAACCTACTGCGACGCTTGGTCGAGCAGGCTGTCGGGAGCGATGCGGCGATTAAGCCTCCCGCTCCACTCTCGCAAAGTTCCTGCAAGATCACGATTAGGCTGAGGGAAGGGGAGCTTCGGCTTCTCGAGTCTGTCGCCGCACAGCGCCGAATGACCCGCACGCAATGGGTCGCGTCAGCGGTTCGCACGCGGCTTGGTTTCCCGGTTCAACAGACGCATGAAGAAGCACAGGCTTTGCGCGCTGTTGTTCGCGAGTTGAATCGCATCGGCGGCAACATCAACCAGATCGCCCATGCTTCCAATCTGAACCGCCTGATCGGTCTTCAGGGCAGGCTAGACGCTGAGGCCCTCCGCGCGGCTTCGGATGGCGTCCAAGCAGCGCTCGCCGAGGTGCGCGAAATTCTGAGGCGCAATGCGAGCTATTGGGAGGGTCGGTTGTGAGCAGGGAAGATCGCGATCTCGACTTGCCGGCGATCTCCTACGTGTGGCGGACCCCGGTCAAGAAACCCAAGCGGGCAAAGTGGGAGATCCCGGATCCAGTCGAGCCGGGCAAGCTTACCCCTGCCATGCGGGCGCGGCTCGAGCGGATTGTCGCCAAGGCGCCCGAAGTAATGGTGAAAATCACCGGCAGGACCATGACCGTCGCCCATTTGAAGTCCCATCTCGGCTATATCACTCGCGAGGGCGAACTTGGCGCCGAAACCGAAACGGGCGCCGTCATGGAAGGCCGGCAAGGTCTGCGAGACATCCAGTCACGATGGGCCGACGACGCGGCGCTGGACGGGAGGCGGCGGCGGGATGGTCCGCTATCGCATAACGTCGTCTTTTCCATGCCTCCCGGAACGGCGCCCACGGCGGTAAGGGATGCAGTCCGCGCCTTTGCGGTCGAGACCTTCGGCGGGAGGCATGATTTCTTGTTCGTGCAGCATCTCGACGATGCGCATCCGCATGTGCACCTCACGGTGCGGTCGCTCGGCTATGACGGCCAGCGGCTTAATCCGCGCAAAGGCGATCTCGCGACGTGGCGGGAACAGTTCGCTGCCGAATTACGGCTCCGCGGTGTAGACGCCGAAGCGACGCCGAGACGCGCGCGGGGTAAAGTGCGGAAATCGGAACGCGGCGTCATTCGCGCAATCAAGCAGCGCGGCGAGCAACCGCGCATGGAGCGGCTCGTCCGCGAAGAGGTCGTGAGGCAAGCTCGTGGGGTTGAGACATTGGCGACGCCGCAGGAAGTGAAGGCGATCGAAAGACAGGCAGTCATCCGAGACGGTTATCGCCGGCAGGCAGAGGAGTTGAAGCGCTCACTGAGCGGGGCGGACCATGAGCTGGCGACTCAATTGGAGCAGTTCGTCGCGGACATGCCCGCACCCGAAACAAGGCGCGGTCGACTTGCGAAAGAATTGCGTAGGGGGCTCGAAAAGGCGCAGCTACAACCGGGTGCCGAACAAAGAGAGAGAGAACGGCCGGAGCGGACCAGATAATGTTGATTTCGGCGTTTCGTTTGGGGCCCCTGGCGGAGACGATAAAGTTTTGCGAAAGGTGGCCTTGCACCTGCTCTTCAGCACTGCTTCCGTGCAGCCGCCAGCTCGTCCCGACAGACCCGTTCGAGGTCAAACAGGTCTTCACGCGCGAGCTTCCACATGATCGCCGGGGCGACGCTCTCGCAGTTGTGGCGCAGTACGTTGCCGATGCCGGCGACTTTCTTCCCGGGAATGTTGGGATGGCGCGCTTTGAGCTCGTCGGTTAAGCGCCGGCTGGCTTCGGAAATGATTTCGACGCCACGTTCGACCAGCCACTGTTTCTCCCAATCGGCTTCGAAGGCGTCCAGGGGCATCTCGGCCAGGACAAGGCGCACACGCTCGATCGCTTCGATAATGTCCGTGAGAGGCGCCGTCATATTTTTCATTTGGAGGCGACTAAAACACGCGCACGGCGGCGTCTTCGATGGAACGGCGCAACGTCTTATGGAGGCTGTCGCGAGTCATAATGTCCGTCTGGCGCCCAAGGATGCTTGCGGCGTATTCCTTCACGTCCATCAGCTCGAAAAGGCCGAGCTTACCCTTCTGGTAATCGAAAAAAAGATCGACGTCGGAATCGGCGCCAGCGTCTCCCCGCGCCGTGGACCCGAAAAGGTACAGGCGGTCAACGCCGAGCCGCTTGAATTCGGCTTCATGAGCCTTCAGACGGCTTATCGCTTCTTCGCATTTCATGGATTGTGTTTAGCAGATTTCGGGATTTGCTTCCACGTTTCTGTCTGGAGCTTGACGCTTCCCCTGGATTGCCGCCTCACGGCCCTGGAGGCTGCGGAATAGCAGAGATGAAGCAGAGCGTGACGCGTCCGTGCGCGTCTGGCGCGGTTACCTGATCCTCTGGCGCCCGGCGACCTGGTTCAGGGCTTTGGTTCTCTCTGCGGACCTTCGCTGCCCGGGCTCCAGCGCAACCTTTTTTTCGATGATTTCCGCCCGATCGAAGTGCGCGCCGCTGCGCCGATGATTGGCCATGCGCTCCCTTGCGGCGTTGAGAATACGGCTGCGCGCTTCCGGGTCTTTCGTGAAGGCGGCTAGGGCCACGCGCTCGATCAGGGCGAGGTGCGAGCGGACGTTAACATCGTTCCCGCCTTTGTTCCCAGCCCGCTCCGCTGGTGGCGGTCGTCTGGGCGTCTCCCCTGCCCCTCCGCGTTCGCGGTCAGAGGCGAGGGGCCGGCCGTCGCGTACGGGGCGCCCTTTCAGCTTCGCGAGCGCAGCGCGGTCAAGCTCTGTCGGCTCGTAGCCGTTAACCTCAATCCCTCGAATTGAGGCCACGCGCCAAGCCTCTCGCCGGAACTCCAGCGCGCCAGAAAGCTCGATTTTTTCCCATCCGCGGTGGGCGGCGATCGCGACCAGGTCGCGGACCACCTCCAGGTTCGCAACACGAGTCATCAGTCGGTCCGGACTGGTTTTTGCGACGAGATATTCGCCGTGAGGGTCGGCGAAGATCCTCGCATTCGCCCGGTCGTCCTCGACGACGTAGTATTTCTGACGCAGCCGCTCGGGCAGAGAGTCGGATCTCTTTTCGTCCTTGTCTTTCGGACCCGCGCGGCGGTCGTCGCTGTCCTCTAAACGCTCCTCGCCTGCTCGCCCCACGCGCCTTGCTTCGAAGTCGCGGCCCTTGTCCTGTTCACCCTCACCCACGGCTGAACTCCCGGGTCCGCTGGCGACGCTTGCCGCGCCCCTGCGCGCCCTTGGCGCGGGCCTCCTCGCCTTCCTCCGGCTGTGGGACGCTCGATATTGTGGATGTATTGCTCGCCTCAGTATTCTCATCGTAGCGCGCGGCGCCGTCGATGTAGCCCGCGACCCAGGCGTTGAGCGCTTCCTCCGAGACGCCTTTAAGATCCAGCGGAATATCGGCGAGACTCGAGAGCGCGTCCGCCGGGATCGAGGCCGGGTCGTCAACTTCGGAGTCGGTCATAGGTCGGCGAATGACAAGAGCGCGCAGCTCGGCGACATCCTGTCTCAGTTGCAGGACCTGTGAGGCGAGCGTCGCCTGGTTTGGCGCGGGCATCGGGTCTATAACTGGCGGCGGCGCGAGCCGCGCGGAAAAGCGGTGGTCCTCGTAATAGACGAGCTTATCCGCGAGGAGCGGCGGCGCGCCGGCCACCAGCACGAAGGATTTGCTTTTGGGCGTGAGTTTCAGCTCCTGCGGCAACAGCAAGGGACGCCTGTGATCCGAAATCGTCTCGGAGCTCGCGCGGCTGGAGAAGCCCCAAGGGCGCGAGCGGCTCTTGGCCTCGACGGTCTGTGTCCCAAAGCGCTCGGAGAGCTCGACGGCCACGTCGTGCTCTTTGGGCGTAAAGACGATTTCGACAGCGTGATTGGTCAGAAAGTTCTTGGCTTCGTCCGGGCCATAGATGGCGCGCAGTTGCGACGGGCTCTGCAAGATGGTGAGCAGCCGGATCCCATAGCCGGCGACGAATGCGACGCTTCTCGCCAGCACGCCGACATGGCCGAGAGAGGGGAATTCATCGAGAAGGAGCAGGAGCTGGCGCGAATAGGCGGGATTGTGCTCAGGCAGCTCGCGGGCGTTGAGGTCGACCACCTGCTGAAAGAACAGATTGAGGAGCGGCGCCATGCGGTCGAGATTATCGGGCGTCACTGCCAAATAAATGGAGATGGGTTCTGATCGCAATACTGCGAGATCAAAATCGCTCGCCGAGGTCGCGGCGTCAATCCGGGGATTGAGCCAGAGCCCGAGCCGCGCGGTGACCGTCTTGCGCACCGACTGCAGCGTATTCTCCGATGCAGAAATAAAATCGTTTAGCGCCGCAACACAGGAGGCTGAGAGCGCGTCCGGCCCGCTCTGGCGCGCGCTCAGCACCTCCTCGATATGCGCCTTAACGTCGCTCGTCGCCGTGAGCTGGCGCAGGATTTCGCCGATGGTGAAGGGCAAATGGGGCGTTTCGGCAGTATAGCCGCCAATGGCGATAAAGGCGGAGCGTGCAGCTTCCGTCCAGAACGGATCGCCGCGCAGATCGGGCGGAAACAACATGCCGGCGATCCGCTGCAGATCGTCATAAAGATCGCCTTGATCACGGCGAACCGCCGAGAGCGGATTATAGCGCGCCGTGCGGCCCTGCGGGTCGAAGGGGTCGAAAAGATAGACCTTCTGCCCATGCTGGGCCCGAAACCCCGCGGTTTTGAGGAAATTCTCCTTCTTGATGTCGAGGACGACGACGCTGTCGCTCCAGGAGAGGAGATTAGGGATGACGACGCCAACCCCCTTGCCGGATCGCGTCGGGGCGTAAACGATCACATGCTCGGTCCCGCCGAAGGTCAGGAGCTTGCCATGCGCCTCGCCGAGCAAGAGGCCGTGCTTGGCGCGCAGCCCTGCCGCCTCGATCTCGCGCAGCGACGCGAAGCGCGCGGCCCCGTGCAGCGGCCGCGGCCGCGCGCGCAAGACCGCCCCGAGCAGGCCGAAGGCGGCTATGGCGCCTGCCAGGGCGCCAATTGTGAGCCAGCGGTCGAGGCGTTTGTCGACACCGAACTTTGGAGCCCATCTGACGAACTCAAAGAGGTGCAGTCCGCCATCATGCGCCCGAAGGCCGAGCAGCGAAACGTTCGACGCGACAAAGAGGAAGACCGCCGCCGCAAGCAGCGCGAGGCCGACATAAAGCGCGGCGCCTGGCCAGAGGCGGACGGATTGCGAGGCGCAAATTCTCAAAGAGAAAACAGGAGTCGCGCGCGGTTCAAAACCCATTACGCCGCTTTGCCTCCGGATCGTAGTAGATTTCCGTGATACGGTAACGGCCGTCGCGGCGGCTCATCTGCACGACGACATCGACCGTCAAGTGCAGCAGCCGCCTGATGTCGTCGCGGGCAAGCTCGCGGCCTTCGGTGCTCTCCTTCACGAGAAGGGTCAGCTGCTCGAACGCCAGCCGCGCGCTGTCGGCATGGACGGTGGTGATCGAGCCTGGATGGCCCGAGTTGACGTTGCGCAGATAATAGAAGGCCGTGCCGTCGCGCAGCTCCTGCAGCAGGATGCGGTCCGGGCGCATTCGCAGAGCCGATTCGAGGAGCTCACGCGGGCCAATTTTGGCAACCCCTCCCCCATCCTTGGCGTAGAGCAGGCGCACATGATTGGGCTGCGGAACGGAAAGTTCCGCTGTGTCCTCGATGGTCAGAAGGCGCTCATGACCGGGGATCAGCGCGACTAGTCCTTTTGCCAGCGTCGTCTTTCCTGATCCCGTGGCCCCGGAAATGACGATGTTACGGCGGCTGGCGACGGCGCGCTCGAGGAACGCGCGCCACTGACCGGCTTCTTTGAGCCGGATGAGCTCCTCTTCGTCCGCCGAGAGGCTGTCATTGGCAGGGCGGACATCCGCGAAGAGCGAGCGGCGCTCGAAGTCGTCGAGGGTCATCGTCAACGGCGCGACCTTTCGGATGGTCAGGCTGACCGTCCGGGCGGGAACCGCCGGCGGCGCGACAATCTGGCAGCGTTCGCCGAAGGGAAGCACAGTCGATACGATCGGCTGGTCGGTGGCGATATCCTGGCGCGTGAAGGCCGCGGCGGCGGTCGCGAGATTCATCAATTGTGGAAATTCAAGGCCCGACCGTTCATGGCGCGTCCAGCCCCTGGGGCTTTCCGTAAAAACTTCGCCCGGGCGGTTGATGGCGATTTCCGTCAGCTCCGGGGCCGCGAGGAGCTCGGCGATCGGCTCGAGGCAGCGCAGAAGAACCCGCCGCTCAGCTGAGTCCGCGCCCGGTTCCGATTGGCCTTGCTGCACACTAAAGCGCGCAGCCCCTGCTCCGCTCATGGCTTGGTGACCCTTTGCGGTTCCCACCTGCCTTCCAAAACCGTCCGATCGAGAAGTTGGCTGCGACCCTCGATAAGGCGCAGGTGGTAGACGGAGGAAAAATCGAGATCACGAGCGACGAACACAGAGACGCGTTCGCCCTGGTTCTTGGAGAGCGTCGGCGGGATATTGATCGACTGCTCGGTCGCAATCGCCGCGGCGCTGCGTCCAGAGCCCTGGATCGAATTCACCTGAATGTCGGCTTGCGACAATTGCGCGGCGCCAATTTGGCCGGCGTCGGACACGATCGATAACAGCAGCGCGCCGCCGAAGCGCTCGAAAAAATGATTATCGATCTCGCCGTCGAAACCGGCGCGCCCAAGCGCATCCGTAGCTGGGCTCGAGATCGCGACGATCACCCCGGTGGGGGTTTTGGCCCGGGTCCACAAGACAAACATGCGCCTCGAGCCCCGGCGCATATTGCCGCGATATTCTCCGACGATCTGCGTGCCTTTTTCCATCAGCACGACCTGACCGGAGTCGGACATGACGTCGCGCTCGACCACACAAGAGACGAAGCCCGCGACATCAGAGGACATGGCGGTCTCAAGGACGCAGGGGATGGCAGTTCCCTGGGCGACCAGGAGATGACGATTGGGGAGCCTCTCCGCGCGCACGCCTTCGACCGGCGTTGGCTTCAATTTGCTCGCCAGATCGTTCTGCGCTTCGGGAGAGGCAGAGGCGTTCGGGTAAATCGATCCCGTTGGCTCGAAATCCAGTCCCGGACCTTGCCCCGTAGCCGTGCCGGAGCGCGCCTGCTGCGGACGATTGAAAACGAGCACCGGGGCGCGCCGCGCGCTCTCCATGAGTTCGTCGGCCCTGGTTCGCTCGGGAGCGGCAGGGAGCGCCACGGGAAGCGACGCCGGCTCAATTCGTGCGGCGGGGGGATCGCGCGGACGCTCGAAGGCGTTTGCGACTGAGATCGTCGGCTTTTGGCGTGCTTCGGCTTCGGCGGGCGGACGCTTCCAGCTCGCCCACAATATAAGGCTGCACAAGGTCACAAGGCCGATGACGCCCACGCCCTTGCGCCACGCCGTCGGATCGCCCTCCGCCGAGACCGGCGTGATGCGGCGTTCCTGATCGAGAGAATGATCTGCGTCTTGATTCATCCGGCCTTTTCCTGCTGTGTCACTGCCGTCACCTCCGCGCTCGACGCGGCAGCCGCGCGACGCTCGGACTGGTCGTGCGCGTCGCTTCATTGGCGCCGACGGGGTCGAATGCTTCGTTGAAAATGCAGAGGACCTCGGCTCCTTGGCGCAGGCGCAATTCCCGGCCGACCGCGTGGACGACGACGAGTTCGCCACGGACGTCTTTGGGAACGAGGCTCTCGGCTCCATCGGATCCCACGAGAAAAATGGCGGGAACCTCGCGATTGCCCTCAAAACGCAGCGTCGTCTCCTTGCCGTCGTCATAGACGGCGTCGGGCTCGAGGCTCGTCGTCCCTTGGGCGGAATAGCGCCAGTTGCGCGGCGCTGTGGCGTCATGCAGCGCGAAGCTCTCATCAATCGCGCGGGCCTCCATCTCGCCCCGTCGGGAGGCGGCGGCGTCGCGGCGGGCTTCCGCCTCGTCGCCTGGATAAGCGAAGCGGACCATGAAGTAGCTGTCGGCGAGCGAGCTTTCCGCGATCGTAAGCTCGAACTGATAGGATCGCTTGCGGCCGTCGCGTCGAGTCGTCACTACCTGCAAATTGGTTGGCGGGTGCTTTTCCCGCGGCTTCAGAAACAGGATGTTGCCGGCCGGCGCGACCTCCCATGAGACGGAATCGCCGACGGCGACATGGGCGATTTCCTCGTCCTCGGAAAAGACGATCAGGGTCGAGGCGCGAATGACGCCGTTGATCTTGACAACGTTGTAGGGGTCGTAGGCGACCATGCGCACCCGCGCGTCGCGGGCGCCCGCCGCGGGCTGCTGCAAGGCATGGCTCGGCACGGGCGCGACGCACCACAGGGAGGCGAGCACGAGGGAGCGCATCAGAAGGGCTCGATTTGTCATGGGGCCGTCTCCGGATCGGAACGGTATTCGGAAACGAGAAAGCCAAGCGGATTGATCAGGCGGTCTGAGGAGGAGATCGTCGCTTTCTTCTCAAAGGAAAAAGTGACCGTGGCGATCCAGTGCGAGAGCTTGGTTTCGTCGCCATGCCGGACTTCGCGCAAATAGCGGACGGAGGCGAGCGTCGGGCCCAGGAGCGAAATGGCCTTGATGCGGATTTCGGCGAGGCCGCTGCGGCCATAGGCCGCCTGCGGGCTTTCGGGATTGGAGCCCCGATAAAGGTGAGCAAAACGCTCCTGCTCAGTCTGCGTCGAGAGCAGCGAAACAGTTCGGAAGTTGCTGGGCGCCTCGACAAAACTGTAGCCTTCCCGAACGCGCACATATTGCGCCAGGAAATACTTGGCAATCGACTCGTCATAGGTCTGCGGTTCGTCTTTTACCGCGGAAACCACATCCACAATGCCGGTGGCGTTATCGACGCGAATGACAAAGGGCTCGACGGTCTTGAGGGGCGTCAGCGCAGCGACCGCGCCGATGGAAACGAAGGCAAGGAGCGAGGCCGCCGCCGCGACGCCCCAGGCGATACGCTGCGAGCGCTGCGCCGCGAGCAAGAGGTCCTGCTCCCACAGCCGCGCCCGCTCGAAATAGGTCTTCAGATCCCCGGCCTCAACCATGGTCGGCTCCAACGCAGGAGCGCGCCGAGGCGGCGATATCAAAGACGGCGCGAACCGCCAAGCGTGTTGGCTTAGCGCCCCCTGCGTCGCCCTTGCGGATGATCGGTTCACGGCCTACCGACGCAGGCGGGATGGACACTGGCGTCTCTATGGGCCCGACCGCGATTAGTCTTGTATTCTCCCAAGCCCAAAGCGACCTGTTGAGCGGTCGGCGCGCCGAACCGTCGCAACTGGGCGCGCTCGCGGCCGTAAGGCTGGCGCAGCCGCTAAGCGCCGCCGCAGCTGCGAGCGCCAGAAATGCCATTCGTGTTGTCATTTCCCTCTCCAAGACTGATTGCAGAAGACAGAGCGCCCCTATTCCGCTGGAACGTGACGGATGCTGCCGCCTGCCCGCCTTCGGCGCAGCGTCTGATAAGTGCGAGCCGCGGCGATCTGCGCGCCGGCATACGCGCCCATTGTCGCTCCAAGGGTGGCGGTCGTGGCGTAAGCCGCCATCCAGCGGTTGAGCATATGGGCGGCGAGCGATGCGCCCCCGCCTGCGAGCGCGCCGGCAATTTCTGGCAGCTGCAGGGCGATATAGGCGGCAAGGCCTAACACTGCGCTGATCGCCACCGCGCCGACGATCAGCTGCCCCCCTGTCGCGGCGTTGGCGCCATATTTGTCGACAAAATGCCCGACCGTCGTCAGCATCAGCCCGATTAACGCGACGACCAGCACATGAAGGATAACGAAATTGGCAAGCTGACGCGTCCAGGCTTCGCCGAAGGTGCGGGTCGCGTCAAACAGCATTAGCGCGACGAAAATGGGGCCGAGGGCAAGTACCAGAGCAAGGCCAACTTTGGCGTAGAGCATGATCGCGAATTGCAGGAACCCGCTTGCCGCTGTGAAAACGAGCAGAATTGCGGCGATCAGGGCTGGCGCAATGTTGGTTATCCCGGCCTCTTCGTAGATTTTGGTCGCCACTTCGACGCCCTTGTTGAGCAATTGATCAAATGGCTGGCCGGACTTCATGTCGAGCCCGCTTCCCGCGATGGCGCCGCCAATCTCCTTAGGCAACGCGTCGAAGAACAGGCCCGTGACATATTGTTGGTAGGAGGCGGTATTGGTCGCGAGCAGGATCACGCTTACGATCCGGACCGTCCGCCAGGCGAAGTCAAGGATCGGCTCCTGGATTGCGCCCCGCATCACGGCGATTCCGTAGATGACGACATAGAGCATCACCGCGACGCGTAACGGCCCATCAACGTAAGACGAGACGTTCTGTACTGAGTTCGATACGAACTGAGTGATGGGTTGTTCGAACTCCTTCAGGAATTCGTCGAAGACCTGGATCGCCATCTCTTCGCCCTCAGCGCTTCAGGCTCTGGATGGCGCGCTCTCTGCCGAGTATCATCAGCCGTTCCTTGGCGTATCCTGCGTTGACGCACTCAGCGCTTGTTCCCAGGGCGCCAGGGTCGTTGCGGCACTTGGCCCAGATTTCTTCCAGGGCTTGGGGGTTTTCGAGAAATTGCAACACCGTGCGCGCTTTTGGCGGTTCAGGTGTAATCACCCGAGCAGGCTGTTTGTCATTAGTCTTGTCAGTGCAGGCCGCAAGCGCAAGGAGCATGCAGAGAATTAGCCGCCGCCGTCTCATCGTAGAACCTCTTTCATCTCTTGCACGAGTTTCCGGCCGTGTTCGCGTTCGCGCTCGACATCCATGTCGGCCTGCGCGCGCTGGATCATCGCGAGGCCCTGCAGTCGAAGCACGTCGTTTTGCAAGAGCGCCTGTTCAGCCTGCAGGCGCGCAGAGAGATCCAGCACCTCCTTGGCGTCCTTGGAGACGCTGATTTGGCGACGCAACTCCTCAAGTTGGTCAATGCGGCTGGAGGCGGTGTCGTAGACCGCCTGACCGAGCGAATGCTTGGCGCCGGTCTGGCGGGCAATGCGATCAAGCTCGGAGGCATAGACGGAATTCCCCGGATTTTCCGGGTAGAGGCGGTTCTGCGAGAGATAGGCGTCCATGGACGACGCGAAACTTCCCGAGCCCGAGCCTTTGATGAGGCCCTCGATTTGCGAGAATTCCCCCGGCAGATATTTGCGGAATTGTGAAGAGTTCAGCAGGCTCGCGACGTCATTGGCGTTCGTGAGCTTGTTGACGGAGTTGTAGAGCTCCTTCGCTTGCGCGAGCTGATCTTGCGCGACCCGGAGCTGCGAGGAGAGCGTGTCGGCCTGCTTCTTCAGCTCGATCAGTTGATCGAACTGGCGTGCGAAGACGCTGGGGTCGAACACCACCTGCGCCGGCGCTGGCCACGTCCATGCGGAGAGGCCCAGAAGGGAGAGAACTCGAACCGGTTTCATGCGGGACCTCGTCGGCGTTGATGAAAGAGGGGTAGCCACTCGGCCGGATTGTCGCCAACATCAGCTCGCACCTGTTCAGCGAGCTCTACGGTGGACGTTCGCCCAGAGAGGATCGCGAGAGCTTCGTCCATCCCTTTGAGATCGAGTTCGGCAACGACGGCGTCGTGGCCCTGCTTGACGAGGAAACGCCGGCTCTCGATGGAGAGCTCTTCCCTGATCAGGCGAAACTCTTTCCTGGTGAGATGGAAGCCGTCGACATAGTCGCTCGCCTGACCCCGGGCGTTCGGAAAGAAAATCTGCGTTGGACATTGCTCGACAATCGTGTGGGCGATTGGCGAGGTCAAAGCGTCTCGAGGCGACTGCGTTCCGAACACCATCACCCCGTTCTTCTTGCGGATGGTTTTGAGGCCGTCATTGGCGAGATCGCGAAAGGCTTCGTCACCCAGGGCTTTCCAGAATTCGTCGATGGCAATGATGATCCGGCGCCCGTCAATCAACTCTTCGACGCGCCGAAACAGCACCATCATCAGCGGCGTTCGAACGACAGGGTCGTCGAGAACATCCGTCATGTCGAAGCCGAAGGCGTGAGAATCGACATGGATGGCGTCTTCGTCGGCGTCGAGCGCCCAGCCCAAAGCCTGTCCCTTGCACCAGCGCTCGAGACGCGCGCCGATCCCTTCCGCATCGCGTTGCCCGAGGAAGACGCGCAGCGCCGAAAACGACCGCTCATGCCGCGGCATCTCGCGCAGAGCCAGGAGGCCGTTGTCGATCCTTTGCTCGTCTGTGACTGTCAGCGGTCTGCCTTCGACGCTCACGAGCTTTCGGACGAGGCTGCCAAGGAAAGCGAGATTTGAAGGCGTCAGGTCAAAGCTCTTCAACGGCGCGCAGCCGGTCGGCCTGCCGCCCTTCAAGGTGAGGTAAGCGCCGCCGATGGCGCGGATGAAGAGCTCGGCCCCGCGATCCTTGTCGAAGAGGACGAACTGAGCGTTTGTCTTTTCCGCCTGCGCGAGCGCAAAAGTCAGGAAGGCCGTCTTGCCCGAGCCCGAGGGCCCGCAAATGAAGGTGTTGCCCAGATCGCCGACATGAAACGAAAAGTGGAAGGGCGAGCCGGAAGCCGTCTTCAGCACGGCGACGCCTTGCCCCCAATGGTTGCCCTCGGCCTTGCCCGATGGATATGCGTGGAAGGGTGACAGCCCCGCGAAATTCCGGGACGTGATGGCGCCGGCGCGCGCCCGGTACTTGAAGAGGCCTGGTAGCTGCGCCCAAAAGGTCGCTTCTAACCCGAGATCTTCGCGCGCGACGACAGCGCCGCCGTCGGCCAATATTCGGCGGGCGAGACTCATTTTTTCGAGGAGCTCTGTCGGCGCGTCGGCAAGGACCATAAGCGAAAGGTGATGCTCGCCCATCACGAAGCGGTTCGACTCGAGATCGTCCAGAGCGCTGTCAAGGTCGCTGATCTGCGAGGCGGCGGGGTCATTGGTGGAAAGCAGCTGGTTTTGCTTTCGCGTCATAACGGTCTTGGCTTCGCTCTTGCCAAGAAAAGCGAAGCTTTGCGACAGGACTAACTCAAATGGAGCAGCGAGCAGGCCGTCGAGCAGGCCAGGCCTGGTCGTCGCCGGATAATCCTTGAAGGCCAGCATGCCGGCAAAGCGCGAACCGCCTGGCCCGCGGATTTCGATTGTCTCGCGACCAAAGATGAGCCGATTGGCGTAAAGCGCCGGACCGATCGGGCCCTGGACCAGCGGGAAAGGCAGGCGCTCGCATGCGACGAGCGTTTGCAGGAAGGAGCCAATTTCGGAGAACGCGACGCCTTGCCGCTCGATCAGGCTGAGACGGCAAGGAGCGTAGCGGTCAAGCGTCGCCATCAGGTCGCGCGAGACATCCTCGAGCTTTTTCAGCCCCCGCCCGTCGACTTCGCCGCCGGCGCCCCGCGCGCGGCCAAGGCGGGAGAAAAATTGTGATGCGCGTTCGGCGGCGTCGCGCTCCGGATGCCAAACGAGGGTCAGATAAAGCTCATTGGCGTAGAGCTGTTTGGACATGAGCCGCGCCTGATAGGCTCGATCGAGCTCGTTGGCGAATTCCGAGCGAAACGCCCCTATCGGATACTCGCTTGTTGGGCGGCGAATGAGATGCGTCCACAACGCCAGGCGCTCGTCGGCGATGTTGCGGAGCGTGAGATTAAGCTTGTTGTGGAGATCATTGAGATCCGCGGCGTCGGCCGTCTCAAAGGCCGCCCCGGCGAGACGGATCGTCGTGATCAGTGCGCGGGTCGACAGCGAGATGAGATGCGGGGAAACGTGACGCAGATAGGGGAGGTGAACCTCAGGTCCCACCTCTCGCGCCTTGACCCTCAAGGGGACGCTAGCCATTGGCGAGCTCCCCTGGGTTGAAGCGCCGGACGAGCCGCAGTGGTGTGCAAGAGGCTCCACCCCAGAGGCTTGCATTCCGATGGCGGCCACGTGTCTCGAGCCAGGCTAAAATGATGCGGAACTGGTTGGCGTCTCGCCGGCAGATCAGCTGACAGGCAAAGTGAATGGGCAAGGCGACAAGGCCGTAAAGCAGACTGCCCGCCAGGACGAACAGAATGGAGGAGAAAATGACATTGAGGCCCATGGCTTCCATGGTCACGCCGTGAATCATCGCGGGCCGCGTGCAGGCGAGAAACAGCGTGTCCTCGTGGAGGCGTTCGTCGGTCATAGGGGGCCTCTTGTGATGGCGGAATGCGTGGAGGAACATCCGACGCTACTTGCCGGTCAGCGTCGAAACGATTTCCGCTGCGCCAAACAGGATAGCAATGCCGAGGATGACGTAGCCGGCGCGCCGCAAATCAAGATATCCGAACATCCAGGACATGCCGGTGGATGATGATAGCCAATGTTGCGAGAAGCTTCGCGACATTGCCGGTGAGCGCGTCGACGATGTTTTGGAGGATTCGTTCGACATTGGCGCTTTGGGCGAAGGCGGGCTTGTTGAGAGCAAGGATGGCGGCGGCGCTGGCGGATGAAAGGAATGAAAGGCGGCGGGCAAGAGAGCGCGTCATTGATCGTCAACTCCATTCGAGAATCGGTGAGCTTGGTCGCGGCGAGCGCGCAACGTTTGTCGATAGACGAGAAGCGAGCTTGCCGACGGTCTTCCGAAGACGTCCCAAGGCTCGTTAGATGGCGGCTCTTGCTCTACAGTCCTGGGCGTTTGGTCGAGCGCGTGATCGCCGAGAGGATCAATATCCCCGTCAGCCGAACGCTTCGCTGGCAATGTTGCGTTTGAGACGCCGAGTTTTTCAACGCCTCTACCCTGTTCGCCGTGGACTCGCGCCGCAACGCGAAGAGATGGGCAGGCGTCGAAAGCTTCAGAAACGCTGACCCCCGTTTTGTCGAGGTCGTCGAAGGTCAGGCCAGCGATTCCCAGCCGGGCGTCTTTGTGGGCGACTTTGGCCTGCATCGCGAGCGCGATCGCCTCATCTTTCGACGTCGCAAGGATTTTGATCGGTTTGCGACCGTCTATTGTCAGTGCGAGGTTCTCAAAGCCGCTGGCGGCTCGCACGATGGGGATGAGCTCTCGTGCGTCAACGCCGGGCGCGCAGCGCTCGACAAGCGCCATCAAGGCTGAGAGGTCCATTTGTGCTTCCGTTCTGTTCAAAGAGGCGTATTGGTTGCGCGCGCTCGTCTCGAATCGCGAAGCAATGTGGCTTGAAAAGACAAAACCCGCGCCGGCGATGAACCTGCGAAATTTCACAGGGCTTCGCCCGGCTCCACAAAATCGCCGCATCGCAGCCGCACACAGCGTAGGTGAAGGCCTTTTTTTTATTCAGAGCGATCAGCGATGCTCGAGGAGGAAGACTTTAAAGAGAAAGTAGGGGATTTCGAGCAAAGGGTATGATGAGATGCGGCAGTTGGAAATTGCGTATCAGGATTTTGTCGACGGCGTGCGCACGGCCTCAGATGCGCCAGCCTTCCGCGCGGTGGCCGAACGCGCCGCGCAAGAGCTGGGGTTCCGATGGTTCGCATATCTTGCCTTCACGGGCGACGATCATCGCTTGATTTCGACTTATCCAAAGGAGTGGACGGAGCACTACCGCAAGAACCGATATGATCAAATCGACCCTGTGATCCGTCGCGCAAGGCGTGATCGAGAAGTTTTTCGCTGGAGCGGCGAACAGGCGACAAGGGGAGCGAACAAAGTCCAGCAAAAGTTCTATGTTGAAGCGGCGGCGTTCGGGATCGAAAAGGGCGTCTCGATCCCTCTGCCCGCGGGTTTCGACCGATTTGCCGTCTTTACTTTCGCCTCTGATAAATGCCGCCGCGACGCATGTGAAGGCTCTGAGGAGGCGAAGGTGCTTTTGCGGCTGATGGCCACGTATTTCCATGCCCATGTCGAAGCCGCCTTGCGGTCACCTCTTGCCGATGATGTGGTGTCTCCGCTCAGCCAACGCGAAGCGCAGTGCCTTAGCTGGCTTTCACGAGGGCGAACGATCGAGAAGACCGCGTGCATCATGAACATCAAACCCAGAACCGTTGCTTTTCATATCGACAACGCGAGGGCAAAGCTCGGGGCGGAGAACGTCACGCATACAGTGGCTCTCGCCATCAAGCGTGGCCTAATCCCCTAAGGAGCGAACGAGCTCTTCTCGAATCCTCCCAAAACCTGGCCGCCTTGGATGGCCGTCTGAGCTGCTACCGGTTTCTCGGCATCCACGAAACCGGCAGCAGCTCAGTCAGCTAATCGTCGAGAGCAGCTAAGGCCGCAAAAGCCGCCTTCAGCTCCAGTGTCGCGGCGCCCAATGCGAGACGGATCTCTTGCAGCTGGGATACGGCGCACTCTCCGGCTTCGACGAGCTCTGCTTTGACTGCTAAGCTCTCGTCCTGGGAGATCGAAACCTCAACGCGTTGGCGCCACTCAAGTAGTGCTTGATGAGCTTTCTCCTCCGCAAACTCTATAGCCTCTACTCTGGCGAGTGCGTCACGGTAGCGGAGCAAGGCTGCTTGGGCTGTGTTTCCGAGGTCGGGATTTTCCCCCATGTGGTTGCCCGTTTCGCTCCATTTCGAAATTGCCGACAACGTTACGCTGAACCCGTTAGGGAACTTTTAACGAAGTGTAGCCGCGGTGGGCCTTGCGTAATACAGCTGATGGACTGCGACTGAGTCACTTAAGCCTCGAGCTCTCGGCCGAGGGGTATACCGAATGTAGAGCGAGCCACACGGTCGGCTCCGTTGGATCTGTCCATTCGACTCGATGCCGACGGCGCGCTGGGATCTCCACATGGTCCCCTGGGCGTAGGATGCGGGGCGTGTCCTCCCCCTCAAACACTACTCCCGCGGAGCCCTTCAGCAGGGCCACCCATTCGAACTGTTCTTGGTCGTACCAGAACCCGGGTGGACTCGCTTGGCCGGTTGATACGATGCGTTCGATCCGAGCGCCGGGGAACTCCACCAAGCTCGTTACCTCCTCCTCGGTCCGACGCTCGGGCAAGTTTGCGAAAAGATTACCCGCTGCGAGCATCGCGTCTCTCCCTGTGCCGCTATTCCGCACTTCCGCATGCACCCCATGGCCCGTCAGATGGAAGTAGTCCCGCCTTCCGGTGAGCATCAGCGCAAGGCCATCAATCGCTGCGACGACGGTCGATGAAGAATGATATAGGGGCCCGCAAACCTCCATCCGCGCTTGTTCGCGGGTGATTTTCTCCCGGCAAGCGCCGATCGCCGTTAGGAGGCGTTCGCGATCCACGAAGCGATCCGACCGGCGGTTAGGTTTTCGGGACATAGACAGGGCCTCTGTTGTTCTGTATTCGTTCTTATACGAGAACGGCTGTGTGGAGAAGGCAGGAATTGGGATTGCTGGCTTGGAAACGAATTGGCCGTGGCGTGGTTCTGGCGTTTGCGGCGCTCGGCCCCCTTCTCGTGTTCGCGCCCCCGGCCAGCGCTGGCGAGGTCGCGAGCGCTCTCGGCTCTACGAGTCCCGCCGTCGCATGGCGTTTGGTCCCCATTCCCCATTTGTTGAGGATAGATGTAGTATATTGTTGCATGGGGACGCTGGTTTTGCCTCATGCTAAAAGAGTAAGAGTTCTGAGAGGTCGCTTATGACGAACGACGCCGCTGCTCAACTCGCAATCCTCACCGAGGCGCTGACGGAGATTGTAGACTTGACGAGTACTCGACCGAGTCCGGTCGCTCGGTCGGTTGATCTTCTCGATCGAATGGGCGAAATCGCTGCGGGAGCGCTTACAGCCGCCGCAACCTACGAGCAGTTGCCACCCTTCCCGACGGAGATCGGTCTTCGTGGAGAGACGCTCAATTAGCGTCGCTTGATCCGCGGAAGCGAGTTTCTGGCTTTCCTGGATACGCGCGCTGATCGGCGGGCCCTTTCGTTTAGTAGGGGGCGCCGCTGTGAGCGCGTGCGCAAGCCCGGCCGCCGAGGGCTTGAAGTAAAACAATGCCCCAAGCTCACTATCTCTCAGCGGCCGGCCGATCCCTTGGTGGATGTTAATCAACTCCGACAATCACCTCGGAAGACTTGATGATAGCCTTGGCTTTGCCGCCGACGTGCAAGCCGAGTTCGTCCACCGACTCGTTAGTGATTGACGCGGTGATTGTGATGCCTTTCACGTCAATGAGAACGTGAGCGGTCGTTGCGCCTTTTTTGATTTCCTTGACGGTTCCTTCGAGAACGTTACGCGCCGAAAGTTTCATGCTCAATCCTCCCACTTCTGGTAAAATGCCGGTCTTACATAGGCGCGGTAGCCGTGACTGTCACCACGGTGCGTCAACTTGGCAAATAGGCATTGAATCGCGCGCGAAGTATTGAGCCACCGGCATCGCGCGCCCGCCCGTCATGGCTCGGCGGATGCTTCGGTCAAAGAGTCGTGGCTGGCGTAGCTGTCAGCGATTGCGGATTGACGCTAATCTGCCGGCTTCGTCAACCAGAACGCCCATCCCATGACCGCCCCACAACGCACCCCGCCAGAGCGAGCCGGAGAGGTGCTCGCCGGAATCGTCGAGCGCGTGACGTTCCACAATGAGGAGAATGGCTTCTGCGTCTTGCGCGTGAAGGCGCGCGGTCATCGCGACCTTGTCACCGTCGTCGGCCACGCCGCGACGATTTCCGCTGGGGAATGGATCACGGTCACTGGCGAGTGGGTCAACGACCGAAACCATGGCCAGCAATTCAAGGCTCGGTTCCTGAAAACATCGGCCCCAACGACCGCCGAGGGAATTGAGAAATATCTCGCCTCCGGGATGATTCGGGGAATCGGGCCGGCCTACGCCAAGCGCATGGTCAAGGCATTCGGCGACAAGGTCTTCGACGTCATTGAAGCCGAGCCCGATCGGCTGAAAGAGGTCGACGGCATTGGCCCGATCCGGGCCCAGCGCATCGTTTCGGCCTGGGCCGAACAAAAAGTCGTGCGGGAGATCATGGTGTTCCTTCACAGTCACCGCGTCGGCACCGCGCGGGCTGTCCGGATCTTCAAGACCTATGGCGCCGACGCCGTGCAGGTGATGACGGAGAACCCCTATCGCCTCGCCCGCGATATTCGCGGGATCGGCTTCAAGACGGCGGACGCCATCGCCATGAAACTCGGCATCGAGAAGACGGCGATGATCCGCGTGCGCGCGGGAATTTCCTACGCCCTCACCGAAGCGATGGATGAAGGCCACTGCGGGCTGCCAATCGACAAGCTGCTGCCGCTCGCGGGAGAACTCCTCGAAGTCCCCCAACAGTTGGTTCGGACCGCCTTGGACCAGGAACTTGGCGAAGGCGTCGTCGTGCGAGACCAGGTAGCCGAGACCGATTGCGTTTTTCTGACCGGCCTTTACCGCGCTGAACAGACGATTGCCCAGCGGTTGCAGACTCTCCTGAACGGCAAGCTGCCGTGGCCGTGGATCGATCCAACCAAGGCCCTCCCCTGGATCGAGCAGAAAACCGGTTTGGCGCTGGCGGAACGCCAGAATGAAGCCATTCGCCTGGCTTTGATGACGAAGGTTCTCGTCATCACCGGCGGTCCGGGCGTCGGAAAGACAACGATCGTCAACTCCATCCTGCGCATTCTGGCGGCGAAGGGCGTCAAGCTTCTTCTTTGCGCGCCCACTGGCCGCGCCGCAAAGCGCATGACGGAGGCGACGGGCTTCGAGGCAAAGACGATTCACCGCCTCCTCGAAGTCGATCCAAAAAATGGCGGGTTCAAGAAGAACGACGACAACCCGATCGACTGTGAACTGCTCGTCGTCGACGAAGCCTCCATGGTCGACGTGATGCTGATGCAAGCGCTGCTCAAGGCCTTGCCCGATGAAGCTGCATTGCTGGTTGTCGGTGATATTGACCAGTTGCCTTCTGTCGGCCCTGGACAGGTCCTCGCCGACATCATTCAGTCTGGCGCCGTTCCCATCGTGCGCCTAACAGAAGTATTTCGGCAGGCGGCGCAGAGCCGGATCATCATGGCGGCTCATAACATCAATAAGGGGATCATGCCCGATCTCAGGCGCCCCCAAAGCGACAGCGATTTCTATTTCGTCGCAGCGGCAGAGCCCGAAAAAGCCGTATCCACGATCGTCAATCTCGTGAAACGTCGCATACCAGAACGTTTCGGCTTTGATCCGATCCGCGACATTCAGGTTCTGTGTCCGATGAACCGCGGCGGCGTCGGCGCTCGCTCGCTGAATGTCGAACTTCAATCCGCGCTAAACCCCGCAGGCGAGAAGAAAGTGGAGCGCTTTGGTTGGACATTCGCGCCCAAAGACAAAGTCATGCAGATCGAAAACGACTATGACAAAGAGGTCTACAATGGCGACGTCGGTTATGTAGAGGACCTTCACGCTGACACGGGAGAGCTCACCGCGAATTTCGATGGCCGCTCTGTCATCTATGAATTCGGCGAGCTCGACACGCTCGTTCCGGCCTATGCCGCGACAATCCACAAGTCTCAAGGGTCGGAATATCCGGCTGTCGTCATTCCCGTCATGACGCAGCATTATGCGATGCTCCAGCGCAATCTGATTTACACTGGGATAACGCGAGGAAAAAAACTGGTGGTGCTAGTCGGCCAGGCTAAAGCGGCGGCGATCGCGGTGAAAAATGTGTCCGGCCGTCGGCGCTGGACAAAGCTTCGAGAATGGCTCGCGAAGCCAGGCACCACCGTCGTTCGCGCAACATCTTGAAAAGCCTTCAGCAAGCCCCCAGGTCCCGTGGGTCGTTCCTACACGAGCAATTCAATAAAAAGAACTAATGACAGACCGAGAGCTTCATATCGCGTGGGCTGCGGACGCCCTGAAACGTTTCCAGGAAAATTGCGGGACTGACGATTCTCATGCAATCGCTGACCTGATCTGCGACCTTGGCCATCTGGCCGATCAGCGTGGCCTGAGTTTTCTTGATGAAGTCCGTCGTGGAGTGCGCCACTGGCACGCCGAACAACAAAGCCGACACGGCTCACTGCTCACGTCCGATGCTGAAGTGAAAATCACTATTCGCCCTTCGAGACAAAGGTTTCGCACCAGCGGCTGAAACTTTGGGGCTGTTTTCGGGCGGGTGCGGAAAAGCGAAGGACTGCCCATACTTCAGGAGAATGAGCGGTCCCTGATCGCCCACGCTACCCTGGGAGAAGGCAATTGCGACACGATCGTCTCAAAAATCCTATCGGTCAGAACTGATATCGACCCGATTTCTGGACAATCAGCAAACAGCTTCTCACGCGGCCAAAAACGCGAGGAAGGGCGGGGTCCAAGTCTACCAGAATAGGACAGACGCGATCGCATTCGATAATCTTGCAGATGCGACATTGGAGGCGCGTGATTGATGTACGTGATTTCCTTGGACCATTATCTGGACGCGAAAGGCGCAATCGCTATCGAAAAAGGAGTCCTGGCCGCAAGATCGCGGACTTCGCGACGGCCGCTGTCGCTTACGCCTCCAACAAAAGTCGGGCAAGCGATGCGCCTCGGCCGACCTGTTTCAAATGCCGCAACCCGAAGAATAGCGTCGTCGACATCGGCATCACGGAGACAGGTCTCGTGGTCTGGCGCTGCCACGCTTGTAGCAGCCAGGGCCAGATCTCCAACTGGCGGGGCACATTCTGGGACTTGAGCCAAGCTACACGATAATGAGGCGTTCACTGCCCAAGAGAGTGCGCGCCTCGAGCAGGCTCGAGGCGTGGCGGCAGCCGTTTAAGAGCGCGGAGGCGGTACCCGGGATACCGACCGAGCAGAGAAAGCGACCGACCGTTCGCCGGTCATGTTGTCGGCGTCTCTCACGCCCGCACTCCTAAAACCCTTGCTACTCTAGCGCGTCGCGCCATCCACCTCGGTCAACGCCTTGATCTAGGTGAGCTCCTTGCCGTGGGCAGAGCAGATGGTGAGGGCGTTTTACGCTGGCCCGTCGAAGGGCTGAGGAGGCCACTTGCTTTGCCCGCGCTAATCGGCCGGCGAGAGTCCGCCTTTCAATACTGAAGCCGCTCACCGGCTGGCGCCATGTACCCATCAATAGCTGGTCCTTGATGCACGACCGTTGACGCATCGACCATGTCTTTCTGGGCTGACGTGGACACACTAAGCGTTTTGAACCCGCCCGTTTGTTCACCGTCCGCCCGAGCTGGAAACAAGACGCCATCATCTATGGGGCTTCTGAGGAAAGTGAGACATGATAACTAAAATGAACCAGGGCATTGGCCTAGCAGCAATCGTGCTACTCTGTCTCGCCGGCGCTGCTTCAGCGAAGGATATTAAGGTCGAAAGCAATGCCAAGGTGCAGGCTTCATTCGATATCGTCGAAAGCCGCATCATCACTGATAAAAGCCACGCGATTTTTTACACGCAGGTGCGAGCAGACGCCGGAAAAGCGACGCCTACTCCGACTGGCAAATTCCCGGGCTCTGACGTCTACGCCTATGTCTGGCCGACTTCGCTGAACAGCGCAGATGCCGGGTTTGAGAAAGACCAGGGCATTGTCGCGCTCGCTGTGACTTTTCATCCGGATTTCGACGACGGAGCGAAGGGAACCAAGAATCACGACCGCTGGCACCCCCATTGGGTCGTTCTATCGAAAGATCCGTCATGTGCTGGAGGCTTAAAGGTCAAGGACATCCCCAAGGATGCGAAGCCTAAATTGCCGGACAGCTGGCCTGGCGTTCCGCTCCTCATCGATAGCCCGGACTACACGACCAAGCTTTCGGGCGACGTTGTCGAGGTTCATGTTCCACTCGACAAGCTCGGCGCGATTAAGGGGGCGTCATTCGATGGCGTGGCCGCGGGTCTCAAGGTCAACGCGGAGCTGCATGCGCCGCTCCTGTGCGTCGCCAACGTCTTTAAGGTAGCGTCCGGCGATCTCAGCATGCCGGGAAAGGTTGCTCCCGCAAAGTAGGATTAAGAGAAGAGAAAACGGCGGCGGGACAAACTAATGCTGGCTCGTCGCCGGGTCGTCAGCCACGCTGTGGCACGCGTCTCCGAGAAAAGAGAATTCAAATCCCCCCGGGCAAGAGTGGTGGCGGGCCTCGGTGTTAGAGGAACGCTGACAAGAGCGGCCTCTGTTCAACGTGCCTCTGAATGGTTGAACGAAGGTTATCCATGGACGCGTCGAAATGGGCCTGCCTAAGATCTCCGCGCGCCAGTTCATAGCGGAGGAATACACAATAAGTGGCAATGACGTCAGTCAAGCAATAGTCTGCCACCTCGGCTAACTGCCCCGCTGTTACGAGCGCCTCAACCTGACTGCCGTCGATGCCGCCAATCTTTACGGGAATGTTCGCCAACGCCGCCATCTCGGCAAGACTGGGCTTGGTCGATGCGCCGTAAGTCGACAGGACGTCGCATAAGTCGATGTGATCCTGGCCGAAGCGATGCCAATAGTTTCGACGGCCCCCATTGTAGAGTCCAGGCAGAGGGACTCCGAGAGCGAACGACCGGTAACGTAGCAATGGAAGGTCGAAACCGTTGCCGCCGAAAGTCACAAGCACGGGGCCCGTGCCGCGTCCGTCTACCGGCAGGCTTTTGACGAAGCCCAGCAACAATTCGGCCTCGCTCTTCTCGGCGACGGATCGACTGCCGAACTGGCTCACAGCCCACGGGCCGCCCCCCTCATCCCGTTTCGCATAGAGGGCGGCGATAGAGATAATCCGATAGACCGGCGTCTTGAGGAAGGCGGTCGACGGATCCTGACCATCGCGCCCGTAGCGCTCCCCCAGTATTCTCCTGACGTCGGCATCCGGCGCATCTTCCGGCTGACCGAGAAGACGCCGGCCCACGCCAAGGTCAGGAACAGCCTCAATATCGAAGACGACCAGGGTGGTCATGGACCAAGTCCCATGTCTTGAGCAGCGAGACAAGCGTGAAGGCGAGAGCAATATCTGATAACCACAGGAAGTTAGCGGGCCCGTAACTGCGCCAATAAACGGCTGCGATGATTGGCGTCGCTAGGGAGTATGCTGCCGCCAGCCAGACCAGAAAGCCATCAGGGCTTACCATCGCGGTCCTATCAAGCGCACCGGTTTATTCGCGTGCCCGATTTAAGCGTCTTACAGGCTGCTTTCCATGGGGAAAAAGCCCACCTCGCGGCGGGCTCAATGTCGCTTTCACCGTGGACAAAGTCCTTACGTCTCAGAATTGCCAGACGCCGTTGAAGGCCGCTGCTTTACGGCCTTCTGCGCAATCTTCTCGTTCACTTTCTTGAGCTTCTCCGCGGCGCGCGCCTCGGCGACGACAGCGCGATCATAAGCCTTTTTGGCGACAGTGAGCTGCTTTTCGGCCACCTGATGGGCGGCTTTCGCCGTTGCGAGAGGGTTCCGGGTCCGCTTCTTTGCCGGCGCTTTGCGCGTGGCTTTCTTGACAGCAGCCTTCGCAGTGGCTTTGCGAGCGACTTTCTTCGCCGGGCCTTTGCGAGCGGCTTTCTTCGTGGCGCCTTTACGCGCAGTCTTCTTCGCAGTCGTTCTTCTTGCCATTGTGCACCCCAGTATTTGTATGGACGAATCGTTCGCTACAGCATTTTCGCCAAGCAGTCACGCGATTGCTGACAGAAGCCCTGTGCAGTTGGAGCGGTTTCAGCCAACGCCCGAACGGGCGAAATTGCTGCGAGAGCGCCGACAGCGACGGCGGTCTATGGGCGGTTGCCAGCTTTTCCATCTGAGAGCCCTCTTCTCGGAAAGGCGCTGGGGCAGCGACTGCTCGATCGGCGAGGCTTGCTCTCGTTCGCGTCTTCCCTATGCAGCCGGCGCATGCCAGAGGTGATCGGGCCGTCCCTCGCCTTTGAGACTGAGCGACGGCATTTCGGACCCAAATTGATACGAGCTACGCGAGCGCTAATTGCGGGAGGCAACTGCTCCGGACGCGAACATGGCCTCCCTCCCAAGCTTGGTTTTCGCTGCTAGCGCCTTCGTAACCCCCTCGGCCGCTTATTCGCCGAGGGAAGTTGCGAGCGTTTCGCCTGTCGAGCTGGCATGCCCGACCTGGGATAGATCGCGTTGCGACACCGATCGCCAGCCTCGCCTCCAAACGACCGCGACAAACGCCAAACCAGAGGCTTCCGTTAGCGCAACCGCTCGTGCGGCCGGCGACGACGTTCGCGTCGATATCAAGGAATGGCGCACGCCCACGGCTGGCGCGCATCCGCACGATCCACTTGCGACGCGCGACGGAGCGATCTGGTACACTGGCCAAATGGCCAATCTTCTCGGGCGACTCGATCCGAAGACCGGGCAGTTCCGGGAATACCGTTTGAAAATGCCCGACTCGGGGCCGCATGGGCTGGTCGCTGACGCGACTGGCGCAA
>NZ_JBPFEB010000057.1:0-57566 GCF_051061225.1 Methylocystis sp. | reverse complement strand
GAAGACGGCCGCTGACGTTGTGCTGCCGCCGATAATGGTCTCCCGGAAAACGATGGGCGATGTCGAGCACCTCTCGAAGACCCTCGCGCTCCCGCCGGATTGGATGCTTGCCCGCCTGCTCGAGGCCGTGGCCGCCGAGCCCACTGTCGCCGCAAATCTTTTGGACGGGGTGAAGGCCCCGAAGGCGAAGGCGGCCTGAGCCCGGAACCAAGATCGGGCCAAATCTGGCTCGATCTCTAAGTCCCTGATATCCCTCAATACCTTTCCGTGGTCTTTCCCGAACCTCTCCGCCACGTCGGCGTCGCGGCGCGCCAGAGATACCATGAAACCGGTAGCCAATAACGCCGTTCAAATGATATCGGTCAACAAAACCGTAGCCACGATTCAGGGTCAGAACGTGATCGACAAAACACCGCGGCCACGCCAGCGCCGTTATCGCGCCGAGACCAATGTCGATCCGGCCCTGTCGCTTCTGGACAAACTCTCGCCGGAAACCCGCGCCGAGTTCGATCGATTGCGCTCGGCGCTTAAGGGCGAGAGCGACGATGAGAAGCTCATCTATCTGATCGAGATGTTTCTTCGTTCGAGCGCGCGCAATCGTGCGCATACACAGCTAGAGCATAGTAAATAACGAACGCCGAGTCGTAGGACCCGATAGGCTCACGCCGCGAGCGCCAGGCGCTGTTCCTCGAACGTCCGCCGGATCTTCGCTGCCGCCCACGCCGTCGACAGGCAGCGCCCGAAAGTCCACCCGAGCCCCAGCCGCTGGCCGTCTCTGAAGCGCTTGTGCGCGTCGCGGAAAATGGCGGCGCGGTCATACCCCTTGCTCATGGTCATCTCCTACTCGGCCGCTTGCATTGACGGCGGCCAGCGGCTCGGCACTCGCCATCCGCCCCGCCGGTCCAGCGGCATGGTGCGGCCGCGGTGGCGCGTCCATGCCGCCCATTCCTGTGATCCGCACGCGATCCATACGAGCGCATCCGCTTGATGCTGCGGCTTTCGCGCAGTTTTGCGCGGAAGTTCCCAGCGCCCTTCGTCGAGCCATCGGCGAGCGCTCATCGAATAGCGCGGTGGTTTGCCTTCACGGTCCCGCGCATAGGCGACGGCGCCGGAGATGATGTTCTCGGGGTCCGCGCGCCCGATCGCCCGCTCCCATGCCGCCCGAGCCGCCGCCGCGTCGTGCCCGCCCTCTCGCTCGGGGAACGCCTCAAGGAACCGCTGGAATGGGTCTCCCATGGCGCCTACTCCCAAGGGACAGCGGCGTCATCGAGAATTACGGGCTTGCCGCGAAACTCGGGATCGGCGCCACGGGTGACCTTGAATCGCTCGCGCATGACAAGGGTCGTCTTGCAGCCGGCCGCCGTGCAATTGAACCATCGCGTGTAATAGTAAGGCTGCGCCAAATGCCTTTCTGTGATCGCCGCGTGTTCGCGTATCTGCATCGGCCTGCCACACCGTGGGCATGGCTCAGTATCACCGGCAACCACAACGTAGCTTTTCTTGGCCATTTTGGTCTCCGCGCATAGCTCCTTCCCTTTCTCCCGGATGATGATGGGGGAACCCACCTCTCCGCCCCGGACCATGGGGGCAGCTCTCGCTGCGGATACTCGGTTACCCTCGGCGCTTGGGTTGCCAGTCCGCGCGCCCCAGCGTTGTCCCCGCCAGTTCCCGATGGCCTTCAAGGCGGCCAAACCGATCGCCGTTGGTTCCGGGGAGTCATTCCCGGCTGACAGCGGCAAAGGGCGATGCACCTGACCGGGGGTTGCCCGGTATCAAACGTCGCCGGTCGCAAGGGGCAGCGTTGCCGGCTATTCGGGGATTGAGCTCCCCGCGAGCTTGGTGAGGCCCACGCATCGCGCGAGCGGTTCTAGTCAGCGTCCCTCGCTCAATCGGCCGCAGGCGCGACCGGGCTTCTCCCGGCTATCTCCGGGGATAAGGGGCAGGAAATTTTTGAGAGAAAGGGCGCTTGCCACGCCCAGCCTCTCTTTGGGGCGATCCGGCGGACCTAGCGCCCGCTCAGGCCCGCGAAGGCGAAGAGGGGCAAGCGCTCTTCCTCGCCGTCCGCGTCTTCCTCTGGCTCGGGGTCCGGGTCGCCCGCGAGTTCGTCCGCGAGCTCAATGAGCGCGCCGGAAAGTTCCGGCAGGCCCGGGAGGTCCGGGAGGTCGAGATCGCCGAGGGCGTCGAGGGCGCGAGAGACGCGCCGCTCAAGGCCGGCGGGCGGCTCCACGAAGGTCCGAGGGGCGTCCCGGCGGCGCGGCAGTTCGATCATCGTCATTGGCTGCCACCGCGATGCAGCAAG
The DNA here is from genome assembly GCF_051061225.1 of Methylocystis sp. Classification (GTDB taxonomy): domain Bacteria; phylum Pseudomonadota; class Alphaproteobacteria; order Rhizobiales; family Beijerinckiaceae; genus Methylocystis. Next base: position 55,267 of record NZ_JBPFEB010000057.1, on the reverse strand, counting down.
GCGAAGTCCCCGGCCTCAGCCTGAAGCTCGCGCAGGCTGATAATGATCTCGTCCGCCATGCCGCCAACGGCTTCCCGGATTTCTTCATCCGAAATGGCGCCGTCGATCGCGGCCTTGAGCGCGATGCAGTCAATCTTGAGGGCGCGTATCCGGTCGAAAATGTGGTTTGCATCCATATTCGCGCTCATGGCTTGTTCCCTTCGGCTGATGCGGGATTGGCGATCGCGAGCAGGTCGAAAAGGACCGAGTCCGCGAGGCGCAGGTCCATCGTGGGCGGCCACTGCGTGGCGGAAACATTTTCGGCGCTTTTCGGGCAAATTCCTTCGAAAACGCCCCCGTGGCACCAGTTTAGCGCCTCGGCCTTCGCACGGACTCCCGCGAGCGTCCGGGCCGGCGTGTCGATCATCCGAGCGACGATGCTTTTGGCGCCTGCCAGCGCGGCCTCAATTGCATCGTCATTGTCCTCGTCGTCTGGGAGCGCCTTTTCGTATTCCCAAGCGACAGCAAACGCGGCGGCAAGGCGGAAGATTTCGGCGTCGTCATCTGGCGGGGTGGGAGTCTCAGCCATTGCTCGCCTCCGCCGCCTCGTGCTGCGCGGAAAGCTCTCGGTAGAGACAGCGGAGCCCGTCGCTGAGCGTCGCGGCGAGGCGGTCAAGCGCGGCCCTTTCCTCTTTTGAAATCGAGACAGAGCCGCTTACCGCCATCTCGATCCCTTGCGCCTCGTTCACGAGGTCGTGGAGGCGATCGATAATTTCATGGGTTCCGAGGGGCTCAGCCATTTCTGGCCTCCTTCTCGGCCCGCAGCATTTCGAGCAAATCCCCGGCGGCGCGAGCGGCGTCTTTCAGCAGCTCGGCGAGCCCGTCGACGCTATCAATGGCGTCATACTGCTCCGCGATGGAAACGAGCTCCGCCAGCGCGTCGAGCCGGCGCCACTGGCGCAGTGCGAGATCGTAGGACGTCGGGCCGAGGTCGGCTTCGGTTTCGGTTTCAGCGACCATGGCGGCGGCCTCCACGGATGGAGGCCACGGCGCGCGCGGTCTCGCTAATGGCAAACGAAAGCCACAAGAGACCGAACGGGGCGAGAAAATAGAGGGTGGCGACGGTCTGGTCAGACATGATCGCCCCCGCTGATCGCATAGGCGGCGCCGGCGAGGCGGCGGACGAAGGCGTCGCGCTGGGCGAGGGTGTTGAACTGCCATTCGTCGCGCCGGCCGTCCTCGCGCAGGAATTGGACAGATAGCCCTGCGGCGCGCCGCTCGGCGATAACGCGCCGGGGCGTCTCGACGACGGCCGCCGGGAGCGTGGGTGGCAAGCTGTGCACGAAGCTGTGGTCGAATTGCATGGGACATGCCTTTCCCGTTTGCGGAAGTGGTGCTTTCCGCGTTGGTTTGTGCTATGGGCACAGTGTGGAATTTACACATGTGGAAATAGCACATGGCTGGGCATATGACAAGCGCACAGATGAGAGCGGCCCGAGGGCTCGTAAACTGGAGTGTTCGTGAGCTTTCGGAGAGGTCAGGCGTTCACCGGAACACGATCACCAATTTCGAGACCGGCAAATCCGGTGGCGACGAAACCACCATCTCCGCCATCCGCGCCGCCCTCGAGGCCGCGGGGGTGATCTTCGTCGCGGAGAATGGCGAGGGCCCGGGGGTGCGGCTCAGGAAGGCGGGCGGAAAATGAAGTGGCTTTGGCCCAAATTCATGCGAGGGCGCGGAAATCAGCCCGGAGAGGACGACGAAACATATTTCGTGCTGTTTGCGTTTATTGCGATCGCCGTTCTGCTTGCCGTTCTAATCGCACTTTAGCCGCGCTCCCCCAGCCTTCGCCCGGTCGATGAGCGGCTTGCGGTCTTCCGGCGCCATCTTCGCCAATGCGTCCAGCCGGCGCTCGGCCCCTTACACTAGCGCAGCAATCTCGCGCGCGATCGCGTGCTCTAAATCGTCGGGCAATTCCACCGCCGGCATGACTGCGCCCCCGTGCGCAACGCCCGGCGCGTCGATCAGAAGCTTTCCGTCCATGCCGCGCCGGACCTCCAGGCCATTCAACCGCAACGGGATTTTGCCGATCTCGACTTCGGCAGACGCGACGGCAATGAGGCCATCGCGCCCGATTCTCTCGACAGAAACCGTCAATGTGGTTTTCGTCGTTCTCATCAATGTGAGGGCGGCATGGACACGCCAGTGTCGGGCGACAGCGCGCCCTCTGTCGACGTGGTTGAAGTGGCGAAGATGCTGAAGCCGGGGGCGGGAGCCACGCGCACATCAACAGCTATTCTTGCCGCGCCTTCGAGCTTCGCCACGGGCGCTTGCATCACAGGGCCGCCGAGCCCGAAGTTCGCGAGTCCGGAGCGATCGCCCTTGCTCGCGGCCGTCAACGCGGCGACGGGCCTGGGCAACTGGAAGAGCTTGTCGGTCTCGTCAAGCATGGCGTTCAGCTTGCGGAAGTTCTCATACATTTTATAGGAGAACGCGCCGACGTCGGCGGCAAGAGCAATGGGACCCATCGTTCTTGTAAACGCGCCGAGACCTGCTGTTACGCCAGGGCCGCCGAAGTAGCCGCCGAGGGCGCTGAGACCCAAATGAGTGCCAAAGATCGACGCAAGGCCACCACCGATAAGCGTCCGCGTGTGCTCCTTCGGGTCCTCACTGATTTTCTTCTCCCACTCGCGCAACCGGTCTGAAATCGAGTTCGCGAACGACGTGATTTTCGGATTGAGGTCACGGCCCAACGTCGCAGACAGCGCGTTGAACTGCTCCGTCAATCCCTTCATCGCCGTGGGAAGGTCCTCGCTCATGATCTTCGCAACGGAGGGCGAAAGGTCCATGCCACCGCGCGCCATGTTCACGTCACGCTGTATCTGCTCGCGGTTCAAGATGAAGTGCGTCATGATCTTGGCGACGTTCTTGTCGCTGTATGCGCCCGCAAGGGTCTCAGTGATTTTCAGGGGGTCCGTGATCTTGTGGCGCGTCAGCGCTGGGGAGACAACTTCGGTCGCATATTGGAACGGATTCGTCAGCGCGAGGTCGCTGCGAATAAGGCCGCCTGGCATAATGCCGGCCACGTCGCCTTGCTTGTTCCGAACGATCTTCTTCGGATCAATCAGCCCGAGCTCGTTGAGGATTTTGGCGCTCTTGACCTTCATCTTGCCGCCAACAAGCGCAGAGAACATCGAGCCGAGGGCCGTTCCGGCAGTGTCACCGCCCATCGTCTGAATGAGGGACGGGAATACGCCCGCGACAAACTCTTTCGACCACTGCGTCGACGCGGCTCCTGCGTGCTGGGCGGCGGCGAACATGGCCGATGGCGGCACGCTGTCGCCGAACACATTCATCGCCCGCCCCGTCCCCTCAATGAAGGTGCTGAAGCTTTTCAAGTTCTTCGTCGCGCCGATCAGGTCGGCGGCGCGAAGGATGTTTTCCATCTCGCGGGAAACCTCTTCATCCGAGACGCCTTGCTTGGTGTGCTGCATCAGCACACGAAACTTCAGGAGCGGGTCCATGAACTTTATGGCATCTTCGTATGTGCCCGCGATCGTCCGAGCGTTACGGATCATGGTCCCGATGGTCGTCTGGCCAACCGGCTTAAACTCCTTCGCCAGGCGCTCCATTTCTTCGTTGGCCCCGGCAACCTCTTCCGGCGACATGCCGGCCATCTTCATCCGGAGATTTTCGGTCGCGCGGAGGCTCGCGTCCTTCGAAATTTTCATGATGAACGGGGTGATTGCGGCCGCTGTCGACCCCGCGACCATGGCCGTCTCCGCGGCCCGCTCGGTCGCCGACGCCATGACGCCTGGACCACGGGCGCTGACGGCTCTGGCCACGGGAGCCGCTGCCGCCGCGGTCGCTGCGGCGGCGTTGATTGAGGACATGCGAGCGGCAATGTCGGCGTGACGGGCCGCCGAGAGCGCTTGGTTCCGATAGAACCCGCTCATTCTACCGGCCACGCCATCCATGCGGCGCGAGGCAGCCTCGGCGGTCTGCTCGAGCCCGCGCAAGCGCTGGGACACGGCCGAAAATGTCTGCCCGGTGTTATCCTGGGCGCTGATTGAGATGCGGGTTTCTGTCGGTTTCGCAGCCATTGTGATTACTCCGTCACGCCGAATTTCACGCATGTGTCAAAGTCAGGCCACTGGTCACGCGGTGGCAGGCCGAGTAGCGTGTCGTTGACAACGTTCGCCGCAGCGAGTCCCTCATCAAAAGCTAGCCGACGGATTTTTTCGACCGTCTCTTCGTCAACGCCCGCGTTCTTCGCGGCCCGCGCGGCGACATTCGGCACAAAAACAAACATCGAAGCGACCGCGATCCTCGATCCCGCTACAACCGGGTTGTCTGGATCGTCCTTCGCTCCGCGCGACGACGCCTTACCGCGCAGCTCCCGTAAAATTGCGTGCGCCGCCTCGCCGGCTTTGCCGTCGATATTAGAAGCGATCCATTTAGCCGCGTTTTCGAAGTCTAATTGCCCGTCCGCGCGCTGCGGCATGCCAGCCGAAAGGTATTGGCTCACCCTTCCAGGTGAAATCCCAAGTTTTTCAGAGAATTCGCGCTTGCCGACGATCATGTAGTTTCTCCGCTTTTAGATTGTATAAAATTTTTTATAGATCGGGACCAAGCGGTTCGAACCACCCGCAACTATACGCGGAGCTAGAAGGACCCATGCCCGGGGGTGCCCATCCGAACATCCCGCGCACCCCTCACCTCGCCGTCGCGATCGCCTGGGCGATTCCCTTTGCAATCTCCTCCGCCGCCACCGCTGCGACCTTGGCTTCGGCCACCCTGTGGAACTCGAAGCGCGGTCGGTAGCTGGGGTCCTTGATGATGTGGAACACCGGCACAACGGACCTGCCGTGGCGAGCGTAGACACCAGGCTTGAGGCCGCCTCGGGCAGACTGCAGCATGAAATATTCCGCTCGCTTGCCTCTGGCGCGGAGCCGGGAGCGGACCGTTTGATTTTGCATCGGATCGCTAGAGGCGCGGAGCTGCGAGATAATGCTGGTGATAGTTCCCCGGCTGACGTTCCCGTAGGCGTCGAGCTGGACACCGGACGCGGGCGCGAGCGCCATGCCGCCGGGAAGTCTTCCGGTTGCGGCAAGCGCCCGCTCAAAGCGCTTGATATTGCGGGGCCCGCCGTAAATCTCGGGCGCCAGATATTTCTCGGCCGGCGTTCCCTTGCCGGCGAACTGCTTGAAGCCGACCGCCGCGACCAGGGCGGCTTTCTTGGCCGGCGTGACCTGCATGGAGTTCAGCGTGTAGGGCGTCGGGCGGTCGAACACCCGCTGCATCTCCTCTCGCAGCGCGACCCGCGTCGCCATCGCCGTGCGTGTGAGCCCGAGCGCCACGCCGAAGGGGATTTGACGCTGGATCCTGTTCAATTCCTTCAGCGTCTCCGCGATGGGAACTTCGATCTTGACTGATAATCCTGTCATCGATCCTCGCCCGATTTGGATAGATCGGCGGGCGGCGGGGAACCCATTCCGCCGCCCACCTCGCGCACATCTCCGCCGAAGGGACGCGCGCATTCCGACGCCGCTACCCGATCGTCTCGAGGACACGCAGCGCGCGACGATGTGCGGCGAGTTCGTCGCAGAGCACACCGTGGGCGCGCTGGATCTCCTCGAGCTCGTCCTCGGAGATACCTTCCGTGACTTCGGCTGCTTTCGCGCGCGCGGCCGCATCCAGCGACTCGATTTTTCGATTGATGAGTTCGCGGGGCGAACTGTTCGAGGCGCTATCAGCAAAGCTGCGCTCTGCGGCTTCCGCTGTCCCTTCAGCGGCGACGCCGAGAAAGACGAGCGCCTCGGCTTCGTGCTCAGGCAGGTCGAGGATTTGTCCGGCTCGAAAGTTTTGGAAGTCTTTGAGAATTCGAATTGCCATTTTTGCCTCCTATGCCGCGGCGCGCGAGGTGTGCAGGCGCACCGGCCGGCGCTGAGTGTGCGGTTCGATTGCAAAAGCGCCCGGTCGCAGTCCGGCTTGTTCGGAGAGCTTGAGAACATCAGCAGCGCGTAGGTAAAACTCAGCCTGATCGCCAGGAGCGGGGTCATGCGGTAGCGCTCTCAGAAGGCCGCCGCCAAGCTGATCGGAAACAGCGCGGATGGCGCGCCAGATGATACAGTCCTGCATGAGGCGATCAGCAGCGCCGCTGACGAGACGAAGGAAAGCGGCTTCGTTTCGTCCGGACGTGTTGAAAACACAACGGGCGAGGTCGGCAAGCTCCGCATTGTCCCTAGCGGCGGTCCATGTGGTGAGAGGCTCCAGGCCGGCGGCGTCCTCAACACGGCGCTCTGCCGCGCCGCCGGCTGCCGTGTAGATGGCTAACGGCAATAAGTCCCGCCAATCGATCAGGGCGCGCTTTGATGGCGCTGGCGGGACGGCGGGCGGCAACTCGGTCTGACTGAACTTCGGACCTTCATGGCGCCACGTTCCAGCATACCCATCAACCACCTCAACGAGCTCGCCGTCGGTTGTCTCCGAGTAGGCGGCCCTGAGCACCAGGTCCACTGGGTCCATCCCGAGCGCGATCCGCGCGATTCCGTGTCCAGCCTCGTGGAAGGCTTGCCGGAACGGCGCGTCGCAGCGTCGCAGCACTTCGGTCATCTGTGGAACCTCCCCCGTGGTTGCCGGCACAGGTCCGCGTCTTCGGCGTCGCCGTCGTCTTCTTCTGCGTCAGCGACCTCATCGGCGCGCTCCACACCAAGAGCGAGAGAGCCGCGCACGAGCTCCTCGTCCGTCACTTCCTCGAGGCGCAGCGGGCCTTCCGACGGCGGCAGGCCGACGGCGGCGCGGATCAGCTCGGCGGCGCGCCGTTCTATCAATTCTTCGATCGGGTCGCCGATCATTCCGCGCTCCCATCGGCAACGGTGCGGCGAGTGTCTTCGTGCGCCCGTGCAGACGCCAGCCTCTTGCCGAAGTTCTCGACGACATCTTGGGAGATGACGAGTGGCCCATCCCCCCAATGAGGCGGGTTGTGGCCGGCGCGCCGAGCGGCTTGGTCGTATTCAGCGTGTGTGGTCTTCAGCACTTCGAGCGCATCGTGGGCAGCTTTCATCGCGCCGTGAAAGGCGGCCATCGCGTCATGACGCGCATCAAAGGCCGCCCGCATCTGGCGCTCGGCAAGCTCTCGCTGCGCCGCCTGGAGGCGGCCTTGCAGCACGCGCTCGAGCTCGTCCAGCCGCTCCAGCCTAGCGTGATGACGCTCCGTCGTCATGTCGAACTTTATGAGATTATCTTCGCTCACGCTCTCATCGATCAACATGGATTTTCGCTTCGCTGCGTGTCCCGCGATCTCGGCGTGAAGGCGGGCGCGCTCGCTCTCCACGGCCTGGAGGTCATCGGCGATTGTCGCGATGCGGGCCTCCGCGGTCTCGGCTGCTTCGGCGCCCTGGCTCTTCAAAAAGTCGAAGAATCCCATTTCAGTCCTCCCCTTTGCCGGAGCGCTCCGCCGAGGCCTTCTTCGGCGCGACCATCTCAGCGACGCGGTTGAACAGCGTCTTGTTGAACTTGGCGCGGCCGGTTCTAACCAGGTGGTCCGCGACGCTGTCCTCAAACGAGGCAATCTCGCCGGCTGCGTAAAGGCAGGGCCAGACTTGCGTGTTCACAGTGAATTCGATTGCTTTCATCGAGCCTCCGGTGATTTGTTCGGAGCATGGCGGCGCCGGGTTATTAAGTTCAAGGCCTGCGAATTAATATGTTTGCTCCCGGTGGCCCTCCGCGATGTTTTTGAGCTGGCCATACCCGATCGTCTTGCCGTTGTTCAGAGCGGTGAGCCTTTGAAGCTCCGGATCGTCAGTGCGGCGCGTTATGTGCTCAATCCATGCTTCGGCCAGGCGCTTGCAGCGGCCACACAGCGCGCCATGGCCGAAGCGGGTTTCGAGCAGCTCCCGGATGAGGGCGTCCCGTCGATCAAACCGCTTTGCACGGGCGGCACGCAGGGCCGCGTCTATCGTGGCGCGAAAGTCCTCGCGGCGGGCGTCGGTCATTTCCGCCGCCGCGGCATGGATAATTTCGATTGCGGCGCCAACATCGGCGGCGGCGGGAGGGAGGGCGGCGAGGGCCGCGGCGAGGTGAGGGTCGGTCATAGGCGAGCCTCTCCAGCCATTCCCCTATTGGATGCGTGAGCGAGCGTGAGAAAGCGTGAGCCCTCACGAATTTTCACGCGCCCAAAGCGGGAGGAGACCGTGAGCGAGCGTGAGGGGGTTCTATAAGAACCCTCACGCATCTCACGCTCACGCAGGGTCAGGGCAGCCATAGGACACGACCCCCGTTTTGCTCTCCGGCTACCAGTCTTTTGGCGTCGAGGTTCTTCTTGATGGCTGAGTTGAAGGCTTGCCGCTGGCGATCGGCAAGCTTCTTGGCCGTGTCGCCTTCCTTTGGCTTCTCCGCGATGCGCGTGTAATAGCGTTCCCTAACAACCTCGTCGGAAACAGCCCGCACCAGCGGCCCATTTGGGAATGGCCGGAATGTTTCGCCAAGCTCCTCGATCGCCTGCGACGTGACTTCCATAAAAAGTCGCTGCGACGGCGGAACGACGGGTGCACGGGCCTTTGGCGCGGCGTCTGTGGCGTTTTCGACGCTCTCGACAACGAGGGTCGATATCTCGTCGCCATCCTCGTCGTGGCCAATCACGACGCGACCCAGGCGAGCGATAAGGCGCACGTCCGAGGAGTCGTCTTTGAGCTTGGCCAGCGTCAATGAAGCAGCGAGGTCGCCTTCCATCCGCTCACAGAGGATCGCGGCATCGAGCGCTCCCAGGAGCGATGAATGGCCGCGCATCCGGCGGTCATCGCCAAGGCCCGTATGGTGCACCACAAGCACGAGGCAGTTAAAGCGCTCAGCCAGCGCGCCGGCATTCGCGACGAAAGCCGTCATGCCGGCCCCGTTTTCATCATTGCCCGCGAGCGTCGCGGCAAGCGTGTCCAAGACGAGCAATCCGGGAGTTACGCAGGCCCCTTCTATGGCCGAAACGAGGGCTGCGAGGTCGCCCTTCTCGGCGCCTAGGTTCGGCGCGGCAGGGATCATTGCAAAGGGAACATCTTCCCCAATGTTAGGGTGCGCGATCTGAAACCCGGCCTTGCGTTTCCGCAGCCCAGCCGCCGCCTCGGCCGCGATGTATAAAACCGGTGCCTGATTGGCGCGCCGCCCCGCCCAGTCCCAACCAAGGGCGACCGAAAGTCCGATATGGGCCACAATGAAGCTTTTAAAGCTGCCTGGCTTTCCGAAGATCGCCGCGAGTCCAACACGCGGGAGAACGCGCTTGATCGCCCATTCCTCGCGCCCGTCGAAGGCGATCTGCGACCATGGTTCGACCCTGAAGCGCTTATCGCTGGGAGGGCGGGACTTTGACTGCGGAGGGTTGTCGTCGAGAGGAGCCCATTCCGTCATGCGGCTTTCCTCTGCTTTTCGCTCGGCGCGACAATCTTTGGGGCGATCGTCAATTCCTCGCGCAAACGCCTCCCGAATGCATGATCCAGGACGCCGAGGGTAATGCCATCAAGCCAGCGCGCCGCGCGGGAAGGGTCGATGATAAAAACCCCCTCTCGCCCAGCGCGCAGCCAGGAGAGAACGCTTTCATGGGCAATGAGCGGCCCGTCAATCTGGGGGCGCGCGACGTTTTCCAGGCCCAGCGCCGGGACCGCGCCACGCCATAACGCGAATTCGCCGCGCTCGATGCCCCAGGCGGCGAGATCGACGACCTCCGTGAATTCGTCTCTGGCGGGGATGATCGCCGCTGGCGTCGACGCGTTGCCTGGGAGATACCTGGAAAGCTCGAACCTCGCCCCGCCGAGGAAGACGACAGGTTCACAGGCGAGCGCGTCGAGATGGTCGCGACCATTGACGGCGCGCCCGCGCACGCCGAGGCGCCACAGCGCAGACCATGCGCGCTCAACGCAGGCTATTGGCGCGCACGAGAGATATTCCATCTCGACCTCGTTGAGCAGGCCGAGACCCAGCGTGCGCGGGTCTATCGGCTGGCCGTTGGGGACGTCTGTGAGCGGGAGATCAGCGTCCATCTTCGCCTCCCGTAATTGCGCCGATCCGGAGGAGGCCAGCGACGGCGATCAGCGCCGCCTCAGCGCGACCGTCATCTTTCACGCGGGCGAAAAGGTCGGCTTTGTCGGGCCAGCGGCGGATCGCCTCCGATCGCGCAGCGTCCTTTGCGCCAACCTTGCCTGGCGCAATGCCAACCGCGCGCTTCCAGGTTGGAGGGGTTAGGAATGTCGCGGGGATCCCGGCGGCGCCGAGGGCCCCCTCGATGACGCCGCGCGCTCTCCCGAACGCGAAAGCGCCGACCGCGCCTTCACCTGGCCTTGCGCCGACAAACTCCACGAAGGCGTGGCCCGCGTGCGATTTCCAGACAAGGCTTGCCAGAAGAGGGGCGTTGACGGCCTTGCGGCCTGCGGGACCATCGGCGAGCACCGGCATGTCGAACAACTCCCGCAGCTCACCCGCGGGAGAGAGGACAGCGATGGCGCCGCGACCGCCCACATCGATTCCGAGGATGGATTTCATGCGCTGCCCTCCTCATGAGAGAGGCACGCTGGATTGACGCCGCGCACGTCATCGCGTGCGAGGATCCATCCGTCGCCAATCAGGCTGAGCACCTCGAGCAGGGCGTCTTGATACTCGGCGCCTGCCCAGGCGAGACCAGCAAGCGAGCCGGTGCGCCGGATTTCGATGGTGCCGACAAAAATGCGGTCGACGGGATTGCCGAAGATTTCCAGATACCCCTTCATCGCGCGCCCTCCCGTTTCTGGAGGGCGATCACCGCCGCGGCGGCGGCCAACGACTTCACCAGGGCGCGGCGGCGCGGCTGGCGCGCGGCGCAAAATTCGTGGATTTTTGTCGGGTTTTGCGGTATCTCGGAGCCGATCGCTGCCACGCTGATCGCTTTCCGAGCCCGGCCCGCCGCCCGCGAGGCCGGGTTCATCTTTGCTGGGGTCATAGGATCAGGCCGCCCCCTGCTCGAGGCGGCGCAGGCCGGCGAGGATCGTCGAGCGGCGCGCTTCCCACATCGAGCCGCGTTTGAACGCTCCAGGGATCAAACCCTTCGACAACTGGTGATAGGTCGCGCGCGGGGTCTGGTCCAAAAACTCAGCAATTGCGTCGACACCACGGAGAATATCGCCCTTCAGCGTCTCCGGAGGCGTCTGGGGATTAGGCGAGGTGTCCATCGGCCATCCTTTCTGGGCAAGAAATGCAAGTGTGCATTTCCATACGTAGGCTGCCAGAGAAGGAAAGAAAGTCAAGAGTGCATTTGCTATATTTCGGGAGGGCCGATATAAGGAGTGGAACGGATGGGAGAGCGAGGGAATGTATACTTACGCCCAAGTCGAGGAGGCGCTGGCCAAGCTAAACGGGGCGCATTCCGATCCGCGCCGTGGGGCATTTCGTGCCCGCCTTCAGCATTACCGTCGTATAGGTCTAGTTCAGGAAAGCCCGGGCAAGGGGAAGCGCGTCGCCTACACGATCGCGCACGTCCAAATTTGGGCCTTCAGCCTATGCCTAGCCCAAATCGGTATTGATCCGACTGCAATCAAAAAACTCGTCGACGGCTTTAAGCCGAAGATCATGGCGGCATTTCAGGACGCGGGCAGGGGCGGCGAGGACCTCTACGTTGTTTTTAATCCATGGTTTCTGACTATTCCCGTAGATGAGGAACTGCCGCTCCATCGCCCGGATTTCTTCGAGATCGTTTCCGCTTCGAGATTCAAGGAACATTCGGATTTTTGGATTGGTCGGATTTGCTGCGTCGTTAATATTTCTGATCTTCAGAGGAAGTTGGAGAGTGACCTTCAGGCCATCGCGGCTTGACGCGTCGCGCTCGTCGGCGATGATCTCGCCATGTCGGTGAGAAAACGCACATGGACCAACCCCAAGGGGGAGGAAAAGCTCGCTTGGATTGTCGACTATTTCGACGCCAGCGGAAAACGCCGCCTCAAAACATTCAAGCTCAAAAAAGAGGCGGAGGCCTTCGCTGCCCAGACGACCGTAGATATCCGAGCGGGAGTCCACACGCCAGACAGCGCCAGCATCGCGGTGAGGGAAGCGGCTGCCCTTTGGGTGGAAAGCTGCGAGGGACGGAACCTCGAACCGACAACGATCGCTGCTTACGAGCAACACGTCGACTTGCACATCATCCCGGCGCTCGGGGGCATAAAGCTTTCTCAGCTCACGGCGCCCATGGTCCGCGCCTTCGAAGACGCATTGCGCTCCGGGGCCGCGCCCTTCGATCGGCCGCGCTCGCAGGCGATGATTAAGCGCATCTTGCGGAGTCTCGGCTCGATCCTTTCGGACGCGCAAGAGCGGGGTCTGGTCGCTCGTAACGTCGTCCGCGAGGTTCGCGCGCGTCGTCACGGGGGAGCCGAACGAAAGGCGGCGGCGCGCCAGAAACGGCGGCTGAGGGTAGGGGTGGATATTCCGACGCGCGCGGAAGTTCGCGCTATCCTGAAGGCAGCCAAGGGCCGTTGGCGGCCGCTCCTCATGGTGGCTGTTTTTGCCGGCCTGCGGTCGTCAGAGGTCCGCGGCCTGCATTGGGAAGACGTCGACTTGAAGCGCGGCGAGCTTCATGTCCGACGCCGCGCCGATCGATACAAGACGCTCGGGCCTCCCAAGACTGAAGCCGGCGAGCGCATGGTGCCTATCCCGGCGCCCTTGATTGCCGCGCTTCGCGAATGGAAGGTCGCCTGCCCGCCGGGCGATATGGTCTTTCCGACAGGGGTAGGGACGATCGAACTACACCAGAACATTGTGAACCGGGGCCTGAAGCCCGCATGCGTCGCGGCCGGAGTCGTCTCGGGGGAGGGCGTGGCGAAGTATCCTGGCCTGCATAGTCTCAGGCACTTTTTCGCCTCGTGGCTTATCAACCGGCGCGAGGACGGCGGCCTTGGGCTCCCGGCAAAGATCGTCCAGGAGCGTATGGGCCACAGTAATATCGCCGTGACGCTTGATACGTATGGACACCTTTTCCCGCAGGAGAATCACGCTGCGGAACTCGCGGCGGCGGCTGCGTCCATCCTGGATGATGCAACATGAGTGCAACATGGCTGACGAAAAAGCTATGAAATCAATGGATGATAACGCACTCTGACTCCGTTAATCTTGGTTCGAATCCAGGTCCCCCAGCCAGCGAAATCCCCGAATTCCTATGTCTCCCATGGTTACCGGCCGAGCCCGGAAGGCCCCGATTTTTCCGTCGTTTACGATAGGGGCCTTGCAGCGAGCGCCTCCTGGAGACGCAAACCAGGGACTTTCGACGCGTGAATGGCGCGAATGTCTCTGAGGCCGATTTTCAGACCGTCAGTTGTGCAGCTTTGCTGGTGGGGTGCAGGCTTAGGTCAGGGCAGGGAAAAGCCAAGAACGCGCTTTTGTTCTCGCCAGTCGTGCGGCAAACCTCTCGACAGGGCGATGAGTCGCGTCGGCGTCAGCTCAACCGGGTGCTGGCCGGCGAGGATGGCCCGGACAATGTCCGGCGAGAGGTAGGACAGGCGCAGCAGCACGGCCAGATAACCCCGCCGCACGCCGAGCCGGGCAGCCATCGCTTCAACGCTGTCGTCTTGACCGGAAAAGAGCATCGCGCGCATGGCCATCGCTTTGGCGATGAGCGAGGCGAGGCCGCTGTCGACGGCGTTGGCGGCGCCATCGCCGATGACGAGCCGCACGCCCTTCCCGGCGCGTCGGAGGCTAGCGATAACGGACAGCGTCAAAGGCTGTGCAAGCGATAGTGGATTCGTCCATCGAGGCGAAGCGTTCGGCAAGGCGACTGAAGGAAGCGACGCTCGGTCCAAGTGCATGAGGATCTGCTCGTCGCCGACCTCTATCCGCGTGATCAGCGCGCGTACGATCTCCCGCCGTTCGAGCGAAGTTTGTCTCGTCCAACGGTCGGCAAGCGCTTTTGATCCACCGATCAGAGCCCGTTGTGTCGGCGCATCAAGAACCAGCGGCGCGACGGCGCTGATGATCTCCGCCTCGGAAGCGAATAACGCGCTCAGCCGATCCAGCACCAGCCCTTCGATGTCGCCCGCAGGAATCCGCGGCCTTTGGATTGGCCATTCCTGCTGCCCGCGATGAGCGCGGCGGAGACGTAATAGCGATAGCGTTTGCCTTTCTTCACGGCATGGGTCGGCGACAAGCGATGTCCCTCGTCGTCGAAGATCAGGCCCGCCCACAGACTCGGCTCCTCCGCGCCAGCGCCCAACGACCGTTCGACCCAATTTGTTGACAGAGATTCCTCTACAGCTTGCCAAAGCGCTGCGTCGACGATCGCCTCGTGCTGGCCGGGATGGACGTTACCCTTTTGGGCGACCTTTCCGACGTAAAGCGGGTTCTGCAGCATCAGGTAAAGGTTGCCCCGCGAGAAAGGCTTGCCGCCGCAGAGCTTCCCCTGCGCGCCCTCCCGTCGTTTGCTGACGACGCCGCGCGCATTGAGTTCGGCTTTAAGAAGCGCAACCGAGCCGAGCTCGGCGTAACGCTGGAAGATCATTCGGACAGTCGCCGCCTCCGCCTCGTTGACGACGAGCTTCTTATCTTTCACGTCATAACTCAGCGGGACGTTGCCGCCCATCTACATGGCTTTGGCCTTCGAGGCGGCGATCTTGTCTCTGATGCGCTCCCCAGCAATCTCCCGTTCGAACTGGGCGAAGGAGAGCAGCATGTTGGGTGGGACTCCCCATGGAATTCGTGGTGTTGAACTGCTGGGTGACGGAGACGAAGGACGCCCATGGGCGTCGAACACGTCGACGATCTTGGCGAAGTCGGCCAGCAAGCGGGTCAGACGGTCGACCTTGTAGACGACGATGATCTGAACCTTCTTCGCGACAGCATCAGCCAGCAGCCGCGGCAGGGCAGGGCGGTCCATGGTCCCGCCCGAAAGGCCGCCGTCGTCATACATATCGGGAAGAGCGACCCAGCCGGCGTGGCGCTGGCTGGCGATATAGGCTTCGCAGGCCTCGCGCTGGGCGTCGAGGGAGTTGAACTCCTGCTCCAGCCCGTCCTCGGAAGATTTGCGCGTGTAGATGGCGCAACGGACAACACCAGAGGAATGTGCGCGATCAGGCCTCCGCATGGCCGCTCTCCGCGCTCTTTGATGAAGCGCCAGTCAGCCTTCTCAGCCCGAAGAAGCGAGGCCCCGACCAATGGGCTCCCGTGATCTTTTCGGCGATGAGGGTCAGCGAGCTATCGAGTTCGCCGTTCCATTCGAATCCGTCCGAGTCGACAAGGACCGAATGGGTGGCGCCGCGCCATTCGCGCACCAGCCGCGTGCCAGGCTTCAGGGAAACCGGCGCAACGAACAACTTATCGGCATTGGTTTTAGCGTTGAAGCTTTCCAGCTTGCGCAGCGTTACTTTTGAGAGGCCGCCGAGCGGCCTCTCCTGAAGCTTGTAGGTGATCCCCGCATGAGGAGATCGCGTGACAAGCGCATCGGTGGCTGCGCCCGATGCAGCTTGCGCCACTCTGCCCGCAGCTCGAAGATCGTCAAATCGGCAAGCCGGACGAGCTCGGCGGCGATATCGACCGAAGCCTTGCTCATGTCAGCGGCTTCGGCGCGCCTTCATATGGTAGCGATGGACGCCGTCGGCGGTCTTGGCGCTCGACAGCGACAAGCCGAGCTTCTTCTTCACCGTCCCAGCGAGGAAGCCGCGCACGCTGTGCTGCTGCCAGTTCGTCGCCTGCATCATCTCTTCGATGCTTGCTCCCTCTGGGCGGCTGAGCAGGGTCAGCATGCGCTCCTGCTTCGTGCTGCGACCGGCGTGCGGTTGATCGACTGGCGTGGGCGCCGTTGCAGCAGGCGCCGCTGCTTCTGGCGTTTCGACGCCTCGGAAGTCTTCGGCGCTAAAGCGGCTTTGGCCTTTGCGTTCTTTGACGGCGCAAGCCTCTCTGCTTGGAATGGTTGCGCCTTGGTCGTCGTCTGAACCGCAAGCATGCGATCGGCTGCCGGCTCCGACGCTTTATCCAGCTTGCGGACGTTGGCGACCATCTCCTTAATGGAGAGTCTTGCTTGCGGTTTCGTAGCCGGAACAGGTGCAGGTTTCCGGTGCCTTGTTACTGTCGCGGTCATGACCGTGGGCTCCTGAAAACGCCGGAACGGCGTTCGCACTGCCCAAAGCCCCGCAGTTCGCGAGGCTCACCAGTTCCGCGCGAGAGGCCCGCGCCACACGCACACCACTGCGTGTTTTCCGGCGAAAGTCCAGTCGGATTTTAGCGTATTACTGCTTTTGCAGACCTGCCCTTGGCGACCCACGCACTTCTCGAAGAGCGTGAGGCGGTTCATCTCGTCTTCAATCGGCATCGCCGCGACGCAGCAGTAGCATCCCGTTTCCGGGGGAGCGCCTAACTTTTGAGGCGCTTTGGGAATGCGTTGTTCCGGCAGAAACCACCGATCTGGCGTCGCGGTCAGCTAAAGACGACGAGCGTGCCCTTAGGAACGCGCTCTGCAGAAGTTTTTGGTTATGTGGTTAGTCAAACAGTAATATTGCGATATGCATTCTTCACATGATATCTACTAAGCAGAGATCGTAACTACTGTGAATTATAGACTATTACAATAAGCGCACATTATCGGACATTATTTACGCAAGACAGGCCCGGCGCATATTGCGCGAAAAATGGTAAAAAAGCGCCGCCATCGGCTCCGATTCTTGCCATGCACTTGTGTGATTCGATGCTGGCGCGCGAAATCGTCTCAGCCGCCCGGCGTCGTCCCCCAAGCGCCTCCGGCGGGCACGCCGCGCCGAGTGATGGCCGAGAATAGCTTGTAGATTCAAAAGCGTAGTCCGACGGGCCGCGGGTTCCTAGCGCGAAGGGTGGGAAATGCATCATGAGAGATCTGCCTTTGTCCAAGGTGTATCAGTTGATCGAGCCGGGCCCGGTTGTCCTGCTCACAACGGGGCATGACGGCGCGCGGAACGTCATGACCATGTCCTGGCATATGGTGGTGGACTTCAATCCGCCGCTGATCGCGTGCATCGTCAGCGACCGGGATCACAGTTTCGTGGCGCTGCGGGCGACGAAGGAATGCGTGATCGCGATCCCGTCTGTCGAACTCGCGGCGAAAGTCGTCGCGATCGGCAACTGCTCCGGCCGGGAAGTCGACAAGTTCGCGACCTTCCGCCTGACGCCAAAGACGGACGGGCGTGTTTCGGCGCCCCTGATCGCCGAGTGCTTCGCCAACATCGAATGCAGGGTGGTGGATACGCGCCTCGTGAACAAATTTGGCCTTTTCGTTCTGGAAGGTCTCAAGGCATGGGTCGATCCGCTGAAGAAGAATCCAAAGACGATCCATCATCAGGGCTTCGGCAGGTTCGTCGTCGACGGTGACACGATCGAGTTGGCGTCGCGGATGCCCTGACCTGGCGCTTGTTTGATCGCCTACGAGGCGTTCTCGCGCCGGCCAGGCCGCCCGGTGTGGCGCGGCGCCTGCCTGAGACGCATATCTTAATTTGCGTCATGCTCGCGTAAATTCTATTAAATCTACTCAGTGAATGCCCGATGCGGTCACATGGTCATGACGGCCGAAGAAGCAGCCAGTCCGAAAATACAGAGGGGCCTCGCTCGAAAGGGCCTCGGCGGGCTTGTCCTCGCGCTTCTCGGTGCGAGCGCGATCGCGTTCGCCGGCTTTGAAATATCCCGTCTCGTGGGGAAGGGGCCGGCCGTGCGCTATCTTACGCAAAAGGTTACGCGCGGAGCGGTCGTCAAGGCGGTGACGACCAGCGGCACGGTGAACCCGGTCATCACGGTGCAGGTTGGAACCTATGTCTCGGGCGTCATCCAGGCGCGTTACTGCGACTACAATACGAAAGTCACGAAGGGCCAGGTCTGCGCGAAAGTCGATCCAAGACCCTATCAGGTGATTGTCGATCAGAGCCGCGCCACCCTCGGCGTGGGGCAAGCCCAGATGGTCAAGGATCAGGCGGATCTTGCTTATGCAAAAGTCGCCTATGAGCGCAACAGGAGGCTCGTCGCGACGAAGTCCGTTTCGCAGGACGTTCTCGACTCCTCCAAGGCCGCGCTCGACCGGGCGATGGCCCAGATCGGACTGGATCAGGCGACCATCGCCTTGCAGCAGGCGCAGCTGCACGCCGCAGAGATCAATCTCGGCTACACGGACATTGTGTCGCCGGTCGACGGCACTGTCGTCAGCCGCAGCGTCGAAATGGGCCAGACAGTCGCTGCAAGCTTCCAGACGCCGACCCTCTTCCTCGTCGCGACGGATCTGACGTCGATGCAGGTCGACACCAATGTTTCCGAGAGCGACATCGGCTCCGTCAACGGAGGCGACAGGGCGACGTTCACGGTCGAGTCCTTCCCAAATCGAACCTTTTCGGGAAGGGTGACCGAGGTCAGGCAATCGCCGCAGACCATTCAGAACGTCGTGACCTATGACGCCGTGGTCGGCGTGCGCAATCAGGACCAGGCCCTGAAACCCGGAATGACGGCGACGACGCGCATCATCGTCGACGAGCGGCAGGATGTCCTGCGGGTTCCCGACCAGGCGCTTCGCTATCAGCCGGGCGGCGTTCCCGGTGTTACCGGCGCTCCGCCGCCGGTCGATCTGAACGGCGGCGTTAGAGTCTGGGTGTTTCGCGGCGGCGAGCCGCAAATGGTAGTAATCATGCCTGGACTCGACGATGACTCCTTCACGGAAGTCATCAAGGGAGACCTTCAGGACGGCGACGAGGTCATCGTGGGCGGAGCGACCCCGAAGCCATCGCCCTGACGCTCGAACATGAGGCACCGATCGTGACGGCGTCGAATATCATCATCGAGGTTGGAGGCCTGACCAGAACCTTCACAGTGGGGGACGTGGACGTGCGCGCCTTGCGAGGCGTGAACCTCTCCATCGAGCGCGGAGAGTTCGTGGCGATCATGGGCGCGTCCGGCTCCGGAAAGTCGACGCTCATGGCGATATTGGGCTGCCTGGATTCGCAGACTGGCGGCCGCTACTTTTTCGGAGGCCTCGACGTCTCGGCGCTCCACGAACCGCAGCTTGCGAAGCTGCGTCGGGAAAAGCTCGGCTTTGTCTTCCAGAGCTTCAACCTGCTCGCCCGCACGAGCGCGATCGAGAACGTCGCTTTGCCGCTCTTCTATTCGGATGAGGCCATCGAGGGCGCGCAACGGCTCGAGAGGGCGCGCGCCGCGCTTGAACTGCTTGGCCTGGGGGACCGGGCGCAGAATACCCCAGCGCAGCTTTCCGGCGGCCAGCAACAACGGGTGGCGATCGCTCGGGCCCTCATCAATGGGCCTTCCGTGCTGTTCGCAGACGAACCCACGGGCAATCTGGACACAAAGACCTCGCATGAAATCATGGAGAGCCTGCTCTCTTTGAACAGGGACCAGAGCTTGACTGTAATCGTGGTCACGCATGAGCCGGACATCGCCGCCTACGCCGGCCGGGTGATCACGATGCGCGACGGCCAGATTGTGTCTGATGAGCGGCGCGCCAGCCCGGCGCCGTCGCGTCCGCCGACGCCACAGCAGAAAGAGGCGTCGGCCGCGATGACGATCTTTCATTCCTCGCGGCCGGCAAAAGGGGCGCTTGCGCAAGTCTCGACGCTCGCCTTCGCGTCGATGATCGTAACAGCGGCCGTTCAGGCGATCGCGCGCAACAAGCTGCGCTCCGCCCTGACCATGCTCGGCGTGTTCATCGGCGTCGCCGCGCTTATCGCCATGGTGGCGGTGGGCAATGGCGCGAACGCCGCGGTGCGCAAACAGATCGAAAGCCTGGGAACCAATCTCGTCGTCGTGTTGCCCGGCGCCGTGCTGACAGGAGGGGCGCGCTCGGGATTTGGCAGCGCCTCCACGCTGACGGTGGCGGATGCGCAGGCGATCCGCCGCGAGGCCCCAGAGGTTGGACTCGTTGCCTATCTGATGCGGCAGATGGGCCAGGTGCAGCTGCGCAACCAAAACTGGACGACAAACATCCAGGCGGTCTCGCTGAATTATCCCCCCGTCACGAATTGGCGGATCGCCGAGGGGCGCGGGATCGGCGCTGACGACGAAAGAAGCGGCGCCCTCGTCGTCGTCATCGGCCACACGGTCTACAAGCAGCTGTTTGCGCGCGGCGAGAATCCGCTCGGGACCACGATCTTGGTCAAAGGGTCGCCGTTGCGCGTGGTCGGCGTGCTTGCGACAAAGGGCCAGAGCATGTGGGGGCAGGACCAGGACGATCTGGTCATGATTCCCTTCAAGACAGGGGAACGGAAGGTTCTCGGCGTCGCAGCGCCCAACCAGCCCACAAATCTCACAAGCCTCTATCCGCCGCCGCCCAATCCGTTCAATCTGCAGCCGCGCCTGACCGGCTACGTCAATTCCATCTATGTGCAGGCGACCGCGCAGACTAGAATTCCGGCGGCGATCGACGACATCAACCGCATCCTGATGCGACGCCACCGGATCAGGCCGACGGACATCAAGGATTTCGACATCCGCAATCTGAGCCAGATCGCCGAGACCGCGGAAGGCAGCAGCAAGGTGATGGCCGTTCTGCTCGCCATCGTCGCCTCTATCTCGCTGCTTGTCGGCGGCATCGGGATCATGAACATCTTGCTCGTCTCGGTCACCGAGCGCACACGCGAAATCGGCCTACGCATGGCGGTCGGGGCCCAACGGCTGCATGTCCTGACGCAGTTCCTTGCGGAAGCCGTGCTGATCAGCGTCAGCGGCGGGCTGGCGGGGATAGCGGCAGGCGTTGCGATCTCCGAGATCATCGCGATTTTCTCCGCCTGGTCGTCCCCTGTTTCTCTCGTGGCGATCGCAATTGGTTTTGTCTTCTCCGTCGCGGTGGGCGTGTTTTTTGGTTACTATCCGGCCAGAAAAGCGGCGCAGCTCGATCCCATACAGGCGCTGCGATATGAATGAGGCGGGAGCTATGCGTTCGCTAATTATCGTCCTCGGGTCGATCATCGGCCTCGTTATGGCCAGCTCCTGCGCGGGTGAGGAAGCGAAACCCGGCGATGCTCTTGTCAAGAGCGGTCACGACTTTGCGCTTCAAGTCTGCGCAGCGTGCCATGTGGCCGCAAGGGACCAGGCGTCGCGGCCCATATTGAACCGCCGGCGCCGAGCTTTCTCTCGATCGCGAGCCAACAAACGACAACCGAGGCCTTTCTACGCCAATTTCTCAGCAAGCCGCATGGAAAGATGCCCAATCCGGAGCTTGCCGGCTTCCAGATCGACGAAGTGGTCGCCTATTTGTTGAGCCTTAAACCAAAAAGGTAAGCGCCGTACACTGGACGGGTTCCGGTTTCTCACGTGGCGCGTTCTGCCAATTCGATAAGGGCATGAGCAGTGGATGGAAACGCTTCTGGAGCGTCTCACTGACCGTGCTCTTCTCGGCCTTTTCGAGGCTCTGTCAGACGACAGCGGAACACGCATCTTGGCATTTATGTTCGACTCGACCGTTGTCCGCGCGCACATCTCGGCGGCCGGGGCAAAAAGGGGCAAGAAACCCAGGCGCTTGGGCGCTCACGCGGAGGCTTCTCGACAAAAATTCATATTTGAAAGAACGTTCGCCCGGTTTCGAATTTCGCGACTGCGTAGCGCACTATAGCGTCCGCGAGAATGTGAGGCACATGCTCGGTCGTTCGCGCGACAAATTCCGGGTTCTCTGGCGGTTGATACGCCTGATCTATCCCTGTGACCTCTTTAAGTTCGCCTCGCAAGGCCCGCCGATAGATGTCTTTGGGATCGCGATCCACGCAGACCGCGAGCGGCGTATCAACAAATACCTCGATAAAACCGGCTCCGAAGAGGCCGCGTGCAAGCTGCCTTTCGGCGCGAAAGGGCGAAACCAAAGCACAAATCACCACGAAACCAGCATTTGTCATTAGTTTCGCGACCTCGGAGGTACGTCGTACACTTTCCGCACGATCGGAACGACTAAAACCCAAATCTCGGTTCAGCCCCTGACGAAGGAAATCGCCATCGAGGAGATAGGCGCGAAACCCCAATTGTATCAGCCTGGTCTCCGTGATCTTTGCGAGCGTAGACTTGCCTGCGCCAGGCAGACCCGTGAACCAGATGACGCCGGGTCGATGACTCACCAACATGCCATTTAGATTTGTTTCCATGAGCTCGTGTGCATTCTATTTGGGGAGTTCGGTTCGATCGCAACAATTAGCCGAGATCTAACGGAAGCTCGCAAAGGCAGCTCGCCAGCGTCTACCTAATAAGCGGCAGGGGTTCCGCAGGTTGAACATGCCTAGCGGGTTCAAACTCTTGTCTCCACAGCGCTCGCCCCATTTTCAGTTGACTGATCCTTCGCTGCTCCAATCATCGTCCCGCAGGAGAAGTAGTTTTCCTTAACCTTGAAGGTCTGCTGTTCAAGCGATCAGACTTTTCGGATTACGATTCTTTCTTCCTCGCCAATATCGGCAATGAGACGCGCGCAACGAGGCCGCCTCCGGCGCGTTCGTTCAACGTCAGCCGTCCGCCATGGGCTTCAACGATCGCGCGCGCGATCGCCAGGCCAAGTCCAAAACCATCGTAAGCGCTCGAGGGCGTGCCAATGTCCCCCCGCTCGAAAGGCTCGAGCATGATTTCCCTTTTTTCGAGAGGAATGCCTGGCCCCCGGTCGACGACTTCGACAGTCGCTTCCGTATCTGTCTGAAGAAGCCGGATCTCTGGGCTTTCAGCGTATTTCACCGCATTGTCGATCAGGTTGGAAAATGCGCGCCCCAGATCATCTGGACTACCCAGCACATTTACATGGTCGGGTCCATCATAACGCGCAGCGGCTCCGACGTCGGCAAACTGGTCAGCAATAGCCTGCAACAGGCTCGCCAGATCCAGCGCAACCATCTCTTGCTGGGGAACGCCGCGCAGGTAATCAAGGCAACCGCCGACCATCGCCTGCATCTGGTCAAGGTCGCGCATAAGTTTTACTTTCGTTTCCGCATTTTCGATATATTCGGCGCGTAGGCGCATGCGCGTGATCGGGGTTCGGAGGTCATGGCTAATGGATGCTAACATTCTCGTACGCTGAGAAGCCATTTCCGCAATTCGACGCTGCATACGGTTGAATGCTCGGGTCGCCTTGCGGATCTCCTCCGGACCGGCTTCCGGTAGCTCCGCCGGAACGCTGTCAAGGCCGAACGACTCGGCCGCATTGGCAAAGGTTGTCAGTGGCCTTGTCAGCGACAGTGCCGCCCAAAGAGAAAAGACGAGCAGACTAATGGAGACGAAGCCGATCGTCACAACCGCGAACCGGTGCTGTCGGTGCTTTCCCGCCGAGGCCTCAAGCATGAATTTCTGGCCGTCATGCAACAGCCCGATCACGCGCTTGTCGCGTTCATCAACTTCGGCCTGCACCCCCGCGGGAAGGAGAGATTCGAAATAGACTGGATGGCCCACCTGAACCGCGGCGCTCCCCGGCTCCGAGAGCTTGACGCCAAAACTCGGCAGATTCGCGTTTAAGGCCGCTGCGATCGCGGGCCGCTCTGCCGGGGAAGCTGCGTTCAGGGCCGTCAACGCGGTCACGATGACCGCGGCGTTATGATCCCGAAGACCACTGGGAGCGGGTTGAAATAGGAGAAAAATCACGGTCACAGCCGCGTGGAACAGGCCGACGCAAACGAGGAGGAGAAGCGCCAACTGCACGTTGATGGTGCGGAGCCGAGACATTACCACTCGACGCCGACTTTTGCGGTGAAGGTGTAGCCCATCGAGCGGACGGTCTGGATGAGCGCGGGGTCTCTGGGGTCTGCTTCGACCTTCTGACGAAGTCGGCTGATCAGGATGTCAACACTCCGGTCGGTCGTCGACGCCGCCTTCAATTCATCGCGCACGAACACCTTTCCGGGATTGTGGCATAGCGTAAGCAATAGGTCGAATTCCGCGCTAGTGAGAATCACGCGAACGCCGTCCGGTCCAAACAGACGCCGCGTCGAAGCGTCAAGGACGAACCCGGAAAAGACATACCTCTTGAGTTTTTCGTACCGTTCCTCGCCTGGAGCGGTCCGTCTCAGGATGGCGCCAATCCGCGCGAGGAGTTCTCTGGGAACGAATGGTTTGACGAGGTAGTCATCGGCTCCCAGTTCGATTCCGAGTATACGGTCAGTGTGTTCGCCACGGGCAGTTAGCATAATTAATGGCAAGCTTCCGATGTTTCTCAACCGCAGGCAGATCGAAAAGCCATCCTCGTCGGGGAGATTTATATCGAGCACTATGAGGTCGATTTGCTGGTTCGCAAGAATGTGATCCATTCCCTTGCCGCTTCCGGCTACCGCCACCTCAAAGCCGTTGTCCGCGAGGTATCTGGCGACGAGAGATTTGATTTCCTCGTCGTCTTCGACGAGGAGGATACGGCGCCGTTTAACCGCGTTTGACGCAGGCTCCTTCAACACTCAAGTCCTCTGTTTTCTGGGCGGCGACTGAACTGCCGTGTCCAAGGCAAGATTACGGTGTCGACGTGTTGAGATTGCGGCAAGAGTGTTTCATTTCTTTTCTGACAACGTGTGGATGAATAATCATGGGCGTGTCGATACCACGGAGCGCTATCTCCTGATTGATGCGGACCGTCGACCTTAATCAACCCATGTTTCGGGCTGCCCTCCAATGAGACGGGGAGCGGTTGGTCTAACCACCGGAGACGCTATGGAATGGAGCGGCCGGAGGTTGGCGTGAGCGTGGAGGAGTCGGGGTTGTCGAGCGGTAAGAAAATCTAGCTCCTCACGAAAATTGATTGCTCGCCTGCTCTGTCGCCCCAAAAATCCACCCTGAAATAAAACGAAACAATTTGAGCACAATCACGCCTTGGAGAAATTCGACGATCACGGTCTAGTAGGTTGTCCTAAAGCGCCGGTAAATAATCGGAGAGCAGCTGGTGATCCATCCAATCCCACACCCGGCCGATAGATTGTTATGCTTGTAGACGGGACTGTTTTTGTTGCCCTGTATATAAGGTCGGTGTTGAGCGTTTACTCTTGCCCATCTAGGCTAGGAGGAAACCCACCGAATTCTCGCCATCCTACGCGAGTGCACGCGCGAGGATTTCGAGCGTCTATTTCCGACTGAATATTTTGGGGGGGGGCAAAAAAGAGAAGCGCTTCTGCAACGGCTAGAAGCATCAGCATCGCCATTAATGAGACGTCTTCAAATGATGAGAGGGCATGTGAGAAAGGCGCCGGATCAATCGGACATCCGCTATGTTAGTGGAATTAGTTGGCCGAGAAGTGGACATCATCTTTTAGTTGATGTGCTCCGATCCTATTTTGGGGAGGAATTTAATTATTGTGAATTCTATAAGCCGGTTGACTGTTGTAAAAAGTCTCCTTGCGCTCGCGCTCCTAAGATGAAGTTCAGTAAAAACCATGATTTTGAGGCTAAGGCGGCATTCAGAAATGGGACACCTTACCTGATTCAATATCGCTCTTTCGTGCCATCTATCATCTCGGCATTTGAGATGTATGTTCAAAGTGGCCAGCCGGACACGCCAGATAGCTTCCGAGTCTTCGCGACACACCAGACCGCGAGGTACAATGCATTTTTGGAAAAGTGGACCTTCGGCCCAAGTGCTCCCAAGGAGAGCTTATTGATAAGCTATGAAATGCTTACGTCTGAATCAAAGATCAAAGTGCTAACAGACATAATTGCTTTCTTCGCCCCTGATCACGCCATCGACGATGCTCGCTTGTTAAAAATAACAATGTCGGTTCAAAAGCTCTTGGTGGAAGCTAAAAAGACGACAACGCATATTGATTTCGGAATACGCGCAACGCGCGTAGTTGAAGAGTTTCGATTTTTTGACGAAGAAATTTTCAACGAGCTTAGGTCTCTAACGTCCGAATCCGAAATCCTTGCGAACCTTATTGTCCATCAAGGGTTTCAGAAAGGTAATTGCCCGTCAAAGCGTGATTTCCTACTTTCTGGGGCAGCTCGGTTGACAAGATTCAATCCGCTCAGAACACGCATTAATCCATGACGACCAAGCCTATGCGAAAGACAGCGCTCAAGATTCGCTCCGATTCTACTGTCGAAGGCAGGGGTTCGGATGATATTGCTACAGAGGCATCCATGAACTACATCCCAAAAATCGGTGAACTTGGGGCGTCCTTCGACGCATTTAAAGCGTTATTGGAAAATATTGAGAGCTTGGTCACTATCGCGGTCTCCATCTCGATGGCTGTCGGGTATTGGTTTCTTCTAATGGATCCTTGATCCTTGCTGCTGCGCGGGCCTCTTAGGGCAAACGCGCTAGCATTACAGTTGCATTTGATTGGGAGTTCTTACTCCATGGGACACCATGATTCAGTCTGGGGATCATGGAGTGTCGGGAGCTTCGATCGAAACGACGCTGGAGTTGTGGGCGTCCTCGCTGCGTGACGTGAAGCGTCGGATGCGGCCTCTATTCACGGTTCTGTCGCAAATTTTCGCTGATGACTGGCCTGGGCTATGCTGGCTGGGAGCGGGGCAGACGGGATTGCGCGATGATCGAGTTCAAGGGCAGCCATTTCGAGCGTGATGTGATCTTGTGGGGCGTGCGCTGGTATGTCGCCTACCCGATCAGCTACCGACAGCTTGAGGAAATGATGGAAGAGCGCGGGGTCGAGGTCGACCCATTCGACGCTGAATCGCTGGGTCGTCAAATACACGCCCGAGCTGGACCGTCAGTTCCGTTCGTGGAAGCGTCCGGTCGGCTCCAGTTGGAGGCTCGATGAGACCTACGTAAAGATCAAGGTATCCTGGAAATACCTCTATCGGGCCGTCGACAAGGCCGGAGCCACGGTAGACTTCCTGCTGACCGCTAAGCGGGATCGTAAAGCGGCTTTGCGGTTCCTGCGCCGAGCGATCGGTCAAAACGGCATGCCGAAGAAGGTTACGATCGACAAGAGCGGCGCCAACACCGCAGCGCTCGAGAGCTACAACTCGGAGTACCAGGCGGACATCGAAATCCGCCGAAGGAAGTATCTGAACAACATCGTCGAACAGGACCACCGAGCAATCGACGCTCGGGTTCAAATCCTTTCGCTCGGCCGCGGCGACGCTCGCCGGTGTCGAGCTCATGCACATGATCCGAAAGGGGCAGTTGCAAACGGCGGCTAAATTGCGCCCAGCGAAGCAGTTCTACGCTCTCGCGGCGTAAGCCCCGAGAGCCCCGTTGTCGTGAGCCTCGCCCTTACCTAAAAAATTGCGACAGAACCGCGCTCGACGACGCGCTCGGGTTGAGCGATGAGGAGGAGGTTGAGGGTCGAAGAAGGGCGGCTGTCAATGATTGACCAACGCGCCCATCGCATGTCCGCCCCGCCGTTCGTGGGCGTGACCAATCGGTTCCCATTCGACCACCAAACCTCGCGCGGGAACAAATCGGGCTGCGGCGCGATCGGCCCTACAACCGATTAGGAAGGAGAGGGCTCATGTCCGACAAGCTCACCACCTGCCTGTGGTTCGACCACGGCAAGGCGCGCGAGGCCGCCGAATTCTATGCCGCAACCTTTCCCGACAGCCATGTCGGCGCCGCCAACGCCTCGCCCAACGACAATCCGTCGGCAAAGCAGGGCGACGAATTGATGGTCGAATTCACCGTGCTCGGCCGCGCGTTCATCGGGCTGAACGGCGGGCCCCATTTCAAGCCTAACCAAGCGGTCAGCTTCATGATCCTGACCGACGACCAGGAGGAGACCGACCGCTACTGGAACGCGATCGTCAGCAATGGCGGCGAAGAAAGCATGTGCGGCTGGTGCCGCGACCGCTGGGGCTTTTCGTGGCAGATTACGCCGCGCGCGCTGCTGGCGGCGACGAGGGATCCCGACAAGGCGGCGGCCAAGCGCGCAATCGACGCGATGATGACAATGCGGAAGATATATATCGCCAAGATCGAGGCGGCGCGCCTCGGGGAGAACCGCGATGCGTAGGATCACCGGCGCAGCCTTCCTGTCGCTCGACGGCGTGATGCAGGCTCCGGGTGGGCCGAGCGAAGACTATACGGGCGGGTTTGACGAGGGCGGTTGGCTGTTCAGGTTCGGCGACGACGGCATATTTGAAACCATCGGGTCGCTGTTCGCGGGTGAATACGACTTGCTGCTCGGGCGAAGGACCTACGATATCTTCGCCGCATATTGGCCCTATGTCGAGGGCGACGGCGCAGAGATGGGCAGGGCTTTTACACGGGCCGGCAAGCACGTGCTAACTCGAGGCGACGAGTCGCTGGAGTGGGAGAACAGCCATCGTCTCGGCGGCATCGATGACGTTGCGGCGCTCAAACAGAGCGATGGCCCGGACCTCATCATCCAGGGGTCGAGCACAATCTACCCGGGCCTGCTTGCCGCTGGTCTGATCGATCGGCTGACGCTCATGACCTTCCCGGTAACGCTTGGGCGTGGCAAGCGCCTGTTCGGGGACGGTACGCCGGCGCGCATACTCCGGATGGTCGACCATAAGGTTACGCCTAGGGGAACTGTGATCGCCACCTATGAGCCCCGCGGCGCTATCCCGACCGAGGGTTCGTTCCCCGAGCCAAGCATCAGCGCGCGCGAGACGGAGCGGCAACGGAAGATGCAGGGCGGGGGTTGGTGATCAGGACCCATGGGTCCGAGGGGTGATCATATCGCGGACTTTCTGCGGCGCGTCACGCGCGTAGGTAATCCTGTTCTCCACGGAAACAGCGCACCCATAGATCGATGCAGCGCGAGATGCGTTTCGAGGCGTTCTGAGACTTCGTGTCGCTCATCCGGAGCTACGCGCTCCAGGGTCCTATTCAGCAGGAAATAGGCGAATAGCTGCAGATAGCTTGGGGGACGTGATAATCGAAGCATGCATCTCGTGGGTAAAGCGCATGGACTTTCAGATGAATTCTCCAGAAGGAAAGGCTATCCTGGCCAAAGCTCGGCGCGGCGATTTCGCCCATCCAGGAGAGGAAGAAGCAATTCAATTTGTCGCTGCTGGCGCAGAAAGGTCAGGTATCCGGCGTGTGCTTGATGTCGGATGCGGCAGGGGCGGCACGGCGGCTTGGTTTCATCAGCATGGTTGGGGACAGGTCGTTGGCGTCGATGTGGATCAGAAGTCCATCGATCATGCCCGCGCCACCTACCCGGGGGTCGAGTTCGTCGCCCTGGATGTTGGTAGGTTGGCAGATTGGCGAACCGATCCATTCGATTTCATCTGTCTTTTCAATTCGTTTTACGCATTTCCAGATCAGCTCCTCGCCTTGGGCCGCTATTACCTCGCGCCAATGCTTGACGGATGGGTCGAGGTTTTTCAAGATCCCGGAAGGCGCACGACAGGGACAGGCGCGCAGACCTATCTGATCGCGGGGCCTGGCTGGAATGGCAATGCGCCTGCAGGCGTCAAGGAATACAAGTCGCCCACCGACATGGTTTGGGGTCTTGGTAGAAATTACTGCACGGGAACACCTGAAGGCTATGCGGAAGTGCATGCAATCCAAGATCAGTTCAGGCTCGTCCCGCTGAGTTCGTTTGCAAGGACTACACGCCGCCGCCAAGAGAGGTAGACCCTGCCGTCGTCATGAAGCCGGCCGTGAAACCGGCCGTCCCGCGGGCTCTTGCCAATTGCGGAGTCCTCTACACCTTATCAGACGACCGATGGTGGGTCGTCGACACCCAGCTTTTCGACGGGGTCGGAGCTGGTATATTGACCGCCCTCGTCCCCTTGGTGCTGGCGGATCTGATGCGTGGGACTGGCCGTAACCCCTCAAGGCGTTGTGGCGACGACGCACGGCCTCGGCGCGGCGCCGAGCAGTATGGCCGCCGGCCTGATTGTCGTCAGCGCTGGATATAGCGTCGCTTTTCTCGCTCGCCGCCGTCCCGATGACGGCGTTTCTAAACTTCCTGGTCGCCAGGCCCGGGATCCGACGCGATATCGAGGCGAGCCACGGAGTCTTCGATGGATTTAAGGGCTAATCGCTGCAAGACCGGCGCTCGTGCGGAACAGCGGCATCCCGGCGATGGAAAGGCGCGGGAACGCTCGAATAGCCCCTTTGCGACGGCCCTCCTGGCCGTCGCGCTGACCGCCATCGGCGCTAGCCTAGCGGCGGGGGCGCTCTTCTTCGCCGGGGCGGCGGTCGCGTTCCTAGGCCAGGCGATGCCCGGCTTGAAAACAGGCCGGGTCGACGGGGAGACCGTCCTCGCCTTCCTGATCTTCGCCGGTACCTATTTTGTCATTGCGATCGGCAAGCTGCCAGGTTTTCAGCTCGACCGCGCCGGTGCGGCGCTCTTGGGGGCAAGCCTCATGGTCGGCGCCGGCGTGCTCTCTCTCGAAGAGGCCTATCGCGCCATCGACCTGGACACGATCACGCTCCTTCTCGGCATGATGATCGTGGTCGCGAACCTGCGTCTTTCCGGATTCTTCAGGCTGGTGAGCGACTTCGTCGTGGCGCGGGCGCGGCATCCCCTGCTGCTGTTGACAGCGATCGTGATGGTCTCTGGGCTGCTTTCTGCCTTCCTCGTCAACGACACGATCTGCCTTGTGATGGCGCCGCTCGTTCTTGACCTCGTCAGGAGGCTTGAGCGAGATCCCGTTCCCTATCTGATGTCAATCCCCATGGCCTCTAACGTCGGCAGCACGGCGACGATTACGGGCAACCCGCAGAACATGATGATCGGGTCGTTTTCACATATTCCCTACGGCGCATTCGCTGCGGCCCTCTGGCCTGTGGCGCTGGTCGGGCTGGTCTCGACGATCTTCTTCATCGCGATCGCTCACCGCCGTGAGTTCCTCACGCGCAGCCCTCTGCCCGAAATTACGCCGCCGCAGACCCGTTATCATGGGCCGTTGATCCTCAAGGCAGCGGCTGTGACGGCGGTGATGATGATCCTGTTTTTCGCCGGACAACCAGTGGCCAAGGTCGCCATCGTTGGCGGCGCATTCCTGTTGCTGACGCGTAAGGTTAAGTCCGACAAGGTCTACCGTGAGATCGATTGGCCGCTGTTGCTCATGTTCGTCGGCCTGTTCATCGTGGTCGCGGGCCTGGAGAAAGTGGTGATTACGCCGGATCTCGTCGAGGCTGTCGCGCGGCTTGATCTCGGCGCCTCGGCCATCCTGTCGACGATCACCGCAGTCCTTTCCAACATCGTCAGCAACGTGCCCGCCGTCCTCGTTCTAAAGCCTTTCGTTGCGAGCTCCGGCGACCCCCAGAAAGCTTGGCTAGTGGTCGCAATGGCCTCCACCCTCGCGGGCAACTTCACCCTGGTCGGCTCGGTCGCCAATCTGATCGTCGCGCAGAAAGCGAAGGCCCAGGGTGTCGACCTTGGCTTTTGGTCCTACTTCAGGATCGGGGCCCCGTTGACGCTCGCAACGCTCTGCTTCGGGGTCTGGTGGTTATAAGACACGCCAGGGAGACCCAGATGAATCCTGTTTGGTGGACGCCTTTCATCCTCGTCGCCGGGGCGCTTCAGGCGTTTGGCGCCGTTATGAGCGCGCAGTTGAGGATCTCGCTCTCGAATCCATGGCTGTCGCTTGCGGTGCTGTTTTCGCTTAATTTCTTTTTCTTCGCCGCACTTTTCGCGATGTGGCCACGTCCACTCCCGACCTTGGAGGGCATTCAGACCATGCCTTGGTGGGCGCCGCTGGCGGGCCTCACCGGCGCTGTGGCGGTGTTTGCCGGGCTGGCGCTCATCGACAAGCTTGGTGCGGGGATTGTCAACGGACTCATCATCACCGCGAACCTGGCGACCTCTCTCGCCATCGATCACTTCGGTCTCCTAAATGCGCCGCAGCATGGGGCGAACATCTGGCGTATGTTGGGCGGCGTCCTGATGGCGCTCGGCGTCGCGCTGATTTGCCGGTTCTAACTCAGTGTAGAGCGCGCCATCCGATCATGCAGGCGGCTAATTTCCTTGCTAAGGAGCCGACGCTGGAGGCGGCGCTGACTCGCTATGGGCCCACTGTTCAATTAATCGCTCGCTAGGGTCGACCTCGCCGCGTGAACGATCCTGCTTGTCGGAGCGACAATCGCGCATCGATCCGCTACTGCCTTCATGAATAGCATCGGCTACGCTATTGAATCACTCCGCCTGTGAGGTCTTCATTTCGAACATCGTTCTGACCCGCTCGGCCAATTCATCGAGAGTAAACGGCTTGCGCAATAGGCCCATGTTTGGAGCTAATTGCAATGTTTCGGCCGATTTGCCAGCATATCCAGTGATGAGCAAGATCGGCAGATCAGGATGGGCCACTCGGGCGGCGTCAGCCAATTGAAGGCCGCTTAAGCCCGGGAGTCCAATGTCGCTGATCAGCAGGTCCAACGGCTCGCCTGACTCTATTATATTCAACCCTTCCGTCCCATCGCCGGCTTCCATCGTATGGCAGCCCATTTCAGCAAGAGTTCCGACAATCTGCGAGCGCACCTCTTCCTGATCCTCAACGACGAGGGCTTTTCCTTGATGCATTATGCGAGCGGACCGAAACTTTTTCTCGGTCGGGGGGTCTTGCTCGGCGGCGCATGGAAGCGGCGCGTGGCCCGGCAAGTAAATTCGCGCGCTGGTCCCCTGGCCGGGAGCGCTTTCGATCCGCACATGGCCGCCAGATTGTTTGACGAAGCCATAAACCTGCGACAAACCCAGGCCCGTGCCCCGCCCTGTTGGCTTCGTTGTAAAGAACGGTTCAAACACACGGCTGAGAAGATCGTGGCTGATGCCCACCCCGCTGTCGGTTACCTCGATCTCGACGTAATCTCCGGGCGGCATCTCAGAATCCGAAGCCTCGGTCTTCAACGTCAGGTCGGCCGTCGCGATCCTGAGTGCGCCGCCTTGCGGCATCGCGTCACGAGCGTTGATCGCCAGGTTCAACAAGGCGCTCTCGAGTTGGGATGGATCGCAGGTCACGCTCCAGCGCCGGCAACCCAAGCGCAGCTCCAGATCAATTTCCGGTCCCAACGTTCGGCGCAGCATCTCTTCCATGGCTTCGACAAGCTTGTTGGGGTCGATCACCCGAGGCAGCAATGTCTGTCGGCGCGAGAACGCCAGCATTCGGTTGGTAAGGCTGGAGGCGGTGTCCGACGCTTTCCTGATCGCCGCCAGCGGGCGCTCTATCGCGTTCGCGCGCCCAATCGCAATTTGACGCTCGATCACATTGAGGGATCCGACAATGACCTGAAGCACATTGTTGAAGTCGTGCGCGATGCCGCCGGTCAATTGGCCGAGCGCTTCCATTTTTTGCGCATGGGCAAGCCGCTCCTCGCTCGCAAGCAGCGCGGCATTGGCGTGGCGCAATTGTTCCACCGAAGGAAGGGCGAGAAAGTGGGGTAAAGCCCACCACAGCGCGACTGCCGTCGCAATGGAGGCAACGGCGGTTGCCGCTTTGACGAGCCCCTGAAGACCGTAGAGTGGAGCCCAGAGGGTGAAAAGGTCGAGCCAATGCGTCGTGCCGCAAAGCAGGATGAACGCGGCGAATAGCCATAACAACGGTCGGAAGACGAGATCGCTTCGTCGCCTTCCCACAATGACGAGTGTCAAGGGAATAGAAAAATAAGCCAAGGCGATAATGGCGTCTGAGACCGCATAGAGCCAGATCAGCCCCGGTTCCCATAGCAGACAGTATCCAT
The DNA here is from genome assembly GCF_051061225.1 of Methylocystis sp. Classification (GTDB taxonomy): domain Bacteria; phylum Pseudomonadota; class Alphaproteobacteria; order Rhizobiales; family Beijerinckiaceae; genus Methylocystis. The sequence goes on along the minus strand of NZ_JBPFEB010000057.1, from coordinate 21,783 downwards.
GCGGCGACAGGCCAGAGGTGTCGAAGAGCCACTCGCTCAGTGCGGACAGCATGTAACCCTCTCCCAGGGAGGAAACGTAGAAGCCGTAGTGTGTGACGCCCACGCTCGGCACGCCGCCATAGCAAACCAACAGCTATGCTCTATATAGGGTCTTCTTACGGTACAGGGCGCGCGGCAGCGTCTCCGCCTTCCGTAAAGGCCCTGACAATCGAGCTTTTTAGCACCACCGTTATCGCCGCGCGTGGGAATTTAGCATGAGCCACAAGCGCATGGTATAAAGGTCGCCCCATAGTCGGCCTGAGGAAGGCCAAACTCCGTGGACGAGACAGAAATCTCCAAAGACTGCCAGCAATGCAAAGCTGAACTGCTGTCAGAGGCCGAGACGCTGAGGCGGCTGAACGACGCCAGCTCGCGCCTGTGGCGGACGACCTGCTTGCGGGCTGGGTTGGAAGAGATGCTCATCGCAACGATCGAGCTGCTGGGGGCGACCCTTGGCAACGTCCAATTCGTCGACGAGTCCACGGGGAAACTGATAATCGCGACCCAGCAGGGGTTTGGACCCGAATTCCTGGAGTACTTTCGGGAGGTCAGCATTGACGATGGCTCTGCTTGCGGGCGGGCGCTCCGCTCAGGAGAGCGTGTCATTATCGAGGACGTCGAGCTCGACCCATGTTTCGCGACCTTCGTTTCCATCGCCCGAAAAGCAGGGTTTCGCGCCGTTCAATCGACGCCAATCCTGAGTCGGGACGGCAAACCGCTGGGAATGATTTCAACGCATTTCGCCGCCCCCCATCGGCCGAGTGAAGTGAATTTAGCACGCCTTGATCTCTACGTCCGCCAGGCGTCGGATTTCATAGAACGGTGTCGCCGCGAAGAAGAGCTACGCCAACGCGCAGAAGAACGTGAGGCGCTCCTCGACGCTTTGCCGGCGTTCATCTGGTTTGGCGATGCCCAAAGCCATGTCATCCAGGGAAACCGCGCCGCGAGCGAGATGACAGGAGTGCCGGCCGGCGGGAATGTATCCCAAAGCGTTATCGCAACCGGACAGGCGACTTATCTGCGGCAGCTCAAGCAGGATGGAACTGAATACCCGCCTGAGGAGCTGCCCATTCAGACCGCGATCGCCAATCGCCGGCCCTTGCATGACGTCTATGTCGACTTCCGGTTCCCCGACGGCCGTCGCGTTGAAACGATCGGCAACGCCGCGCCGCTTTTCGACGCAAACGGCGCCGTCAGAGGCGGCGTCGCGGCGCTTATCGACATCACCGATCGGAACCTGGCCGAACGCGCGCTGCGGGAAAGCGAGGAGTTCAACCGGACGATCATCGACTGCAGTCCGGATTGCGTCAAAGTGCTTGATCTCGAGGGACGACTGCTGATGATCAACGAGGCGGGCCGGCGCCTGCTGGAGATCGACGACCCGGCGTCGCTTTACGGCCGGGATTGGCGAAGGATCTGGACGCGATCGGCGACCGACGAAGTTGGAGACGTTCTGGCGCAGGCGAAGGCCGGGCGTACTCTTCATTTCGAGGAGCGCCACGCGACGTTCAAGGGAGCGGAGAAATGGTGGGACGTGATCATGACGCCCGTGTGTGGGAGCGATGGGAGCGTCGTCCGAATCCTGTCGGTTTCGCGTGACATCACCGAGCGGAAGCGGGCGGAGGACGCGCTGCGCGAAGCCGATCGCCGAAAAGACGAATTTTTGGCGACCCTGGCGCACGAATTGCGTAATCCCCTCGCCGCCATCGCCAATGCCGTCTCCGTGATGAAGAAATCTAGAGACGGCGACGGCAGTGTGGCGGGACAGACGCCCAAGCTCCTATCCATGACGGAAAATCAAGTCGGCCACCTTGTTCGGCTCGTCGATGATCTCTTGGAGGTTTCGCGGATAACCTCCGGCAAAATCGACCTCAAAAAACGACCGGTCGATCTCGCTGTGGTTATTCGTCAGGCGATCGAGACAAATCGAACGATGATTGAGGCGAGCCGTCACGAAACCATTCTTTCGCTTCCCGACTGCCCATTGATGGTCGACGGAGATCCGGTGCGGCTCGCACAGATCTTTGCAAACCTTTTTAGCAATGCCGTGAAATACACGCCGGCGGAGGGCCGGATCGGCGTTTCGATGGAACGCAGTCATGATATTTGCTTGGTTCGGATCAAGGATACAGGCGCTGGCATACCCAAGGATATGCTGTCGCGGATCTTCGAGCTTTTCATACAGGTGGATCGGACTGTCGGCCGCTCGCAGGGCGGCCTTGGGCTCGGCCTCACCCTGGCCCGGCGCCTCGTCGAGTTGCACGGCGGCGACATCGAGGCCCGCAGCGAAGGGGTTGGGCGCGGGAGCGAGTTCATCGTGCGGCTCCCGCTTAGCGCCGACTTACCGCAGCGCGACATTTCAATAGACGTGCCGATCGTGAAAACGTTTCCGTCACGTAGAGTGCTGATTGTCGACGACGATGCGACCGTGGCGGATTCCCTGGCAATGCTTTTGGAGGCCATGGGCGTTGTCGTGCGCACGGCTTACAGTGGGATCGAAGCGTTGCAAGCCGTCCCCGAACTCAAACCCCACTTGGCGTTTATTGACATCGGCATGCCCGGAATGGATGGATATGAGACAGCCCGATGCATTCGGAAGCTTGCGGATGGAAAGAACGTGATTCTAGCAGCATTGAGTGGATGGGGACGAAGCGAGGATCGTAAGAGAGGTTTAGAAGCAGGGTTCGATCGCCACTATGTCAAACCGATCGATGTTTCAGATATTGAAGAGGTATTGACGCTAGGCGATAGAGGATAGGTCTGTTCTTCTAGCGGGCGTTTTTGGCCTCTGGGTTCGCTCGCGCAAAACCGGTCGTCGAGGTCGTTCATCTTCGGGGCGAAACTTGAGATTCTGTCGGCGAATATTTAAGTGTCTGGCTTTTGTTGCCTCCCTTACGTGCAGTCCCGTCGTTGCCGATGATCTGCAAAAATTGCGGCGTGCTGTGAATTCGCTTCTCATTAAATCTGGCGGTGGCTTAGTCTCTAATAAAGCTATGTGTCAAAGCTCCGCGGGGGCCTCTCCGAGTACGTTACGCGTATCGAGTTCGTTCCGGTCGACGCCACGACGAACGCTTTGCTTCTCTCTAGCGAAACATGCGGGGGCGACGACAAGCACGGGCAGTACCTCTACATCGCAAAATCCTGGGGTGGTGGCGAATTGGTCATTGACGCGGAAATTGGGGATTTGAATTTTATCGGAACGATCGATCGTGTCAAAGACGGAGTCGTCTATCTCCTGGGCAAACGATAGATGCCCAACGATCCTAATTGTTGCCCCTCGACCGAGGCGATCCTGGCATACAACGTCCTGACGAAGACGCATATTTTCAGCGCCGTACAATAGTGCGAAAGAAAAGTGAAACCCACTGAGAGATGACAAGGATCTGTCACGCAGCTGATCAAGCGTGGCCTTTAACTGCCTTATCAAAAGGCGTATACGCGAATCACAATCAGACTGCTTGCGAGTGAACGTGCCCGTCCGAGGGGCGTCGCTGCGCCAGGGCGGTCACGTCTGGAAAAAGGCACTCTATGAAATTGTGGGCGAAGCGGGATTCCGCGGATACATCAGCTCCTGACCACGGCCGCGAACGGGGCGGCCTCCTTGGTCTGGTCATCGGGTCTATCGGCGTCGTCTACGGCGACATCGGCACGAGTCCCCTGTACGCGCTACGTGAATCGTTGGCGCACAGCGTGAAGGCCGATCGGCTTACAGAGGAGGCCGTTTGCGGGGCAATATCGCTTTTGATCTGGGCCTTGATCTTCACTGTTACGGTCAAGTATGTTCTTTTTCTCATGCGCGCAGATAACCGCGGCGAAGGGGGAACATTATCCCTTATGGCCTTGGCGCAGTCAGCGATCGGCGGGCACTCCCGTTATGTATTTTTGCTGGGCGTCGCGGGTGCTGCGCTATTCTCCGGCGATGCGATTATCACGCCGGCGATTTCGGTCATGTCAGCGATTGAGGGCCTTGATCTTGTGACGCACCAATTTAGTGAATTTGTCTTGCCCATCACCATTTTCATCCTCGTGACCCTATTTTGGGTGCAGAGCCACGGCACCGCGCGCGTCGCCACCTTTTTTGGGCCGATAATGATTGTGTTTTTTCACACGATTGCGGCCCTCGGCGCGATCCACATTCCCGACGCACCACAGGTGCTTGCATCTTTCAATCCTCTGGCAGGGATTGGCTTCCTATGGTCGCATGGGTGGTTGGGTTTCGCTGTGCTGGGTTCCGTGTTCTTGGGCGTTACTGGGGCGGAGGCGCTCTACGCGGATATGGGCCATTTCGGCCGTCGTCCAATTCGCGTCGCATGGATCGCTTTTATATTGCCGGCTTTGCTTCTCAATTACCTGGGACAAGGGGCGCTTATTCTTTCGCGGCCCGAGGCGGTTGAAAACCCGTTTTTCCTTCTCGCGCCGGCGTGGGGGCTGCTGCCTCTCGTCATTCTGTCAACGGTCGCCACCGTTATCGCAAGCCAAGCGGTTATCACAGGCGCTTATTCGATCGTACGGCAGGCAATCCAACTGAGCCTTCTTCCACGTCTTCAGATCACCCACACGTCGGCGACGCAAGAGGGACAGATTTACATCGGCCGCGTTAATCGGCTACTTCTTGTCGGCGTAATGTTGCTCGTCGTCGCATTTCGCAGTTCCTCGGCGCTCGCCTCCGCTTATGGCATCGCAGTCACTGGCACCATGGTTGTCACCACTGCTTTGGCCTTCGTCGTCGTCCGACGCAAATGGGGATGGCCATTGTGGGCCTCCATTCTGGTCATTTCGGCATTTCTGTCGGTCGATCTGACGTTCCTAGCCGCGAATATGATGAAGGTCGTCGAAGGCGGTTGGGTACCGCTTGCCCTCGGGGGCTGCTCTATGATCGTTATGTGGACGTGGGTGCGTGGTTCAAGACTGCTGGCTGAAAAAACACATCGCGACTCGATCCCCATCATGGATCTTATCGCTATGCTGGCGAAATCCAAGACCACGCGGGTTCCCGGAACGGCAGTGTTTCTTACCAGCGACGCCAATGTCGCGCCGACGGCGCTCATGCACAACATTAAGCATAACAAGGTGCTTCACGAACGCGTGTTGATTATTTGCGTCCGTACAGAGGACAGACCGCGTGTTCCGCCGGAAAAGCGCTTCGAATTAGAAAATCTTACGGACGACTTTTATAGGGCCACTTTCCATTATGGCTTCATGGAGAGCCCGCGAGTGCCTGCGACACTAGCAGCTATGCGGAAGGCTGGCTTTAAATATGATATCATGACCACGAGTTTCTTCCTTGGTCGCCGTTCGATCAAGGAAAGCTCATCTTCTGAAATGCCTGCGTGGCAGGATAAGCTTTATGTCGCATTGACCAAACAGTCAGCGAATGCGACTGACTTCTTCTCCATTCCATCAGACCGCGTCGTCGAACTCGGTGCACAGGTGACGATCTAAATAAATCCATGCTGTAGCGCCCACGAAAGGAGGCCGCCTACGACAAGTCCCACTATGACGGCGTACTCGATCGCCGTCACGCCCTCACCCGTGTCGGGGGCCAGCCAGTGGATCAGTTTTCTGCCAAGCTCACCCATATCTTACCTCGATATCGATGGCGGGACGACGCGCCTCGGGCATTAGTCCCTCGATCACCAACTCGGTCTCTCGACGGATTCGATCGACGATGTGATTGGCGCTTATCGAGTTGGAGACATGGTGAATGAAATAGATCAGCCATCCCACGCATATTGGCGCCAGCGCCATCGCTCCCGCAACGGTGACGGTGCAAAAGGATGCGGCGATAGGCGAGCTGCCGGAAGCGCTCGATGCAGTAAGAAAACGTCGCGAGAAATATACCAAGCGTCCACTGCATCACATGATCGCGCACAAAACTGACGAGGATTCGAGGAGAGAACTGCGTTGACGCTAGGGTGGGCGTCATCAAGAGGATTTCGAAGACGATCGACACGACCGTCATTGTCGACGTCGCGATGCTCGTGAGGATGACCTGCGCGACCTGAGGATCCTCACGGGACGGAAACAAAAATATTGGAACCGCATTCCGAACGGCGGATAACTTCTCTTCGAGGTCAGAAGCCAAGGCGCCGCAGAAGCCTAATGTGACCGTGATTGCAAGCGGACGAAGGAGAAAGCCCCCCCGGAGAGCATAAAGGGCCGATCGAGCTTTCGTCGTAAGCTCTTTTCTCATCGCCACTGCATAGCCTTAAGCGGCGGATGCTCAACTATATCGGACATTGAAGCTTTTCCTAAAAGCAACTGGCGCAGTTTGAAACGAAATCGGCCCCGAAGCCTGCCTGCTCTTTGTTTCCTCCTGTGAGTGGAAAGAGTTCCTGAGGGAAGTGGCGAAAACGCAATCCAACTGCGAAAAACAGTACTCCTCCAGCCTGGATTAGCGAACTGCCCCAAAAAGGGGCTCGGACCGCAGAGCGAAAGGGGATCTCTAAGGCAATCGCAAAACGGGCTGGCTGGCGGGAGCTGATCGAAATTTGCCACCCTCGCAATCAAAACCCAACGATCTCATCGTCGAGCTTCCCCCAGCCACTGCTGGCCCCAGACGCCGACGCTCGCAACCGCGTCGTCTCCTCATTCTCGCAATCCAGATGGGTCGGGTCACTGTGAAATCATCGCTTCACAGGGGCAAAGGAAAGTTTCCCGTCATTCGTCCCGATCGACGCCGCCCCAGCGCGCGCGATCGTCGCGACGGTCGTGATAGACGGTCCGCGCAAACCAAAAATATCCGATGCCATAGGTCAGGCAGGCCAATGCCGCTCCCATCCCCTCTGACCCGTGATTAGATAGCCAGAAGGCGAAGCCAATAAGCACAAAGCCCCAAAACGCGCCTAAGCCCGCCGCGATAACATGCGTCGTGGAGTCGCTTATCCGGATCGCATGCAGCGTCAACCCGACCTTGTCAGGCCCCTGCCGCCAGATCGTCAGCTTCTGCATGGATGCCTCCCGTGATATCTACTATCTCTTGCCGGGCGCGACCGCCCTGCAGAACGTCGCAACCCACGCATTCAAGAAATTGCGGCGCCCATTGCTCGCAACCGCGGCGCCTTCGCCTGTGGTTGCACTTCCCAAGGACTGGCGAGTTCGCGCCATCCGCTCTGTCCGATCTTGATACCGGCAAAGCAGATCGAGACGGTTGAGGTAAACGAGGTCGATCATCTCATTCCTCGAAGCGTGAATTCATCGCGATAGTGGCGCACGACAGCATAAAGATTCAATGTGATTCCCACGCGCTGTTCATAAAGAAGGAATAAGTTGTCTGAGCGCGTTTCGAGCGCTCTCAACTGTCTTTAGCACGACAGCTCGGTTGCCCCCGGCCCAAATCGGTCGTCAGCCGGTGACCATGACGCGGCCATGCCGGCCGCCCTGCGCGTGTAGCGCGGCGCGTGCGCAGGGTTGCGACCAAAAATGATTAGCGCCCGGCGGTCGCAGCAAATCGGTAGCCCAATCCCTGCTCGGTTTGGATAATGCGTGGCCTGGCAGGGTTTTCTTCAATCTTGGCTCGCAGTTGACCGACAAGAACGCGAAGCAATCGAGTGTCGCTTTCATGGGCCGTTCCCCAAACGGCCGTGAAGATCTCCCGATGCGTGAGGAGGAACCCTGCGTTTCGAGCAAAGACAGCAATGAGGTCGTATTCCTTGGGGGTCAGGTTTATTGCGGCGCCATTCCGGCTGACGCAGCGCTTCTTCAAATCTACCGTGAGGCCGACTGCTTCGATCCGATGCGTGTCGAATTCCTGCCTCCCGGAGGCGTGCCTTAACGCTGTACGCAGCCTGGCGATGAACTCGCCGACCGTGAAGGGCTTTTCGATATAATCGTCAGCGCCCGACTCAAGGGCGGTTATTTTTTCGATTTCCTGCTTGCGCGCCGAAAGGATGATAATCGGCATGTCGCTAAAGCTACGCATTTGAATGAGGAAGGCGTGTCCATCGACATCCGGGAGGTCGAGATCCAGGATTATGGCGTCTGGCGCAGTCGTTGCGATAAGTTCTAGCGCATCCTGCCCCGTCGTGGCCTCGATTGTCTCGTATCCGCAAGCCTTTAGAGCGGGGCGCAGCACCCGATGAATTCCTGGTTCGTTGTCGATGACAAGAACACGCGTTTGCCTTGCAAGCCTTTTTTCCTTGACGTCGGACCACTGAGAATTCGGAGCTGGAAAGGCTTTCTCGCGGCGCAGCGGGCGCGGGGTGTCGGATTTTTGTTTCATGCGCTTCATCGCCAGGGCATCGCATAGATGAGTCTGTGGTGGCGCCCAACAGCCAATTGCCGGCGCTAAGGCCCGAGCTCGATAAGCGCGGGCCTTAGCGGAGTTGCTTAGCGAAAGCCGTCCAAAGCGAGGTTTAACTGCAACACGTTGACGCGAGGCTCGCCGATGACGCCGGCGACACGCGCTTCAGTATTCTCCTCGACAAGGAACCGCACATTCTGTTCGGGAAGATTGCGCGCCTTTGCGACAGAAGGAACCTGAGCCAATGCATATTGCGGCGAAATATGCGGATCGAGGCCAGAAGCCGACGTCGTCACCGCGTCCGCGGCGACCACGTCGATGCGCCCTGCCGCAAACTCTGATTCGATCGACGCATTCACCCGATCAACCAGCTTCTTTGACGTGGGTCCAAGATTGGAGCCCATGGAGTTCGAGGCGTTATAGGGCGCGTCGACGCTCTTGGAGGGATCCGCTGGATCGGGACCAGTCGTGGCCGAAGGACGCCCGTGGAAGTAGCGGTCAGACGCGAAATTCTGCCCAATGAGGTTGGAGCCGATGATTTTGCCGTCACGCTCGATCAGACTGCCATTGGCCTTCCCAGACATGACAAGCTGGGCAATCCCGGTAATGGCGAGCGGGTAAGCAAGGCCTGTCAGGGCGCTAAACAAGGCAATCATGACGATCGCGGGTCGAAGTTGCGAAAGCATTGGTGGATCCTCACGCGAGATGCAGGAACGAGACGGCGATGTCGATTAGCTTGATCCCGATAAAGGGCGCGATAATGCCGCCGAGACCGTAGATGAGAAGGTTGCGGCGCAAGAGGTTTGCGGCGCCGACCGGACGATAGGCGACGCCTTTCAGCGCGAGCGGAATCAGGGCGATGATGATGAGCGCGTTGAAGATCACCGCCGACAAGATCGCTGATTCCGGCGAAGCCAACTTCATGATGTTGATGGCTTCAAGTTGCGGGTATGTGACGACGAACAATGCCGGAATGATCGCGAAATATTTCGCGACGTCGTTGGCGATGGAGAAGGTCGTCAACGAGCCCCTGGTCATCAGCAGCTGCTTGCCAATTTGCACGATCTCGATGAGCTTTGTCGGATCGCTGTCGAGATCGACCATGTTGCCGGCTTCGCGCGCCGCCTGCGTGCCAGTCTGCATGGCGACGCCAACGTCCGCCTGCGCCAAAGCCGGGGCGTCATTGGTGCCGTCGCCGCACATGGCGATCAAGCGGCCACCCTGCTGCTCCTTGCGGATATAGGCGAGCTTATCCTCAGGCTTCGCCTGGGCGATGAAATCATCGACGCCAGCTTCGCCCGCAATCGCCGCCGCAGTGATCGGGTTATCGCCCGTCACCATGACTGTCTTGATGCCCATCGCGCGCAAGGCGGCGAAACGCGCCTTGATGTCCGGCTTGATGATGTCCTTCAGATGCACTACGCCGAGCAATCGTCCGTTTTCCGAGACGGCGAGCGGGGTGCCGCCGGCGCGGGAGATGCGGTCTACCGCACGCGTGAAATCTTCCGGCACTGGAATGTGGTCCAGAACGGCGCTCGCCGCGCCCGCCAAGGCGGGATTGCCAACGGCCTGCTTCAGGATCGCGTCGACGGCGCCCTTGCGCAGCGAACGGCCCGGCAGATCGACCCCGGAAATGCGCGTATGCGCCGAAAATGGCACGCTCCGCGCGTCTGCGGCGAGATTTGGCGCCGGCAAGGCATAGCGGGTCTTCGCCAGAGCGACGATGGATCGACCCTCCGGGGTCTCGTCTGCGAGAGACGCAAGCATGACAGCTTCAGCGAAAGAGTAGTCGGAAACGCCGCCGACCGGGATGAATTCGTCCGCCATGCGATTGCCGAAGGTGATTGTTCCGGTCTTGTCGAGCAGTAACGTGTCGACGTCTCCCGCTGCTTCGACCGCGCGGCCCGAGGTGGCGATCACATTGAACCGAATGAGACGGTCCATGCCGGCGATGCCAATCGCCGACAGCAAGCCGCCAATGGTCGTCGGAATCAGGCAGACGAGCAGGGCGATGAGCACGCTCAAGGAAAGCGCCGTCCCGGAATAGCCGGCGAGCGGCCACAGCGTCACACAAACGATCAGGAAGATGATCGTCAGGCCGGACAGCAGGATCGACAAGGCCAACTCATTGGGCGTCTTCTGTCGCTGCGCGCCCTCGACAAGAGCGATCATACGATCAATGAAGGTCGACCCTGGCGCGGCGGTGATCCTGACCCTGATCCAGTCCGAAAGGACGGTCGTGCCGCCGGTGACGGCCGAGCGGTCGCCGCCGGCCTCGCGGATCACAGGAGCGGATTCGCCGGTAATGGCGGATTCGTTAACGGATGCGACGCCTTCGATGACCTCGCCGTCGCCGGGAATGAGATCACCGGGCTCGACGAGCACGACGTCGCCGATCCTTAAATCCAGAGCGGAGACGCCTTGGACGACGTCCCTCATGCCGCTTTTGCCCTCAGGGTCGATCAGGCGCTTGGCCTTTGTGTCCGTGCGGGTCTTGCGAAGTGCGTCCGCCTGCGCTTTGCCACGGCCTTCGGCGACGGCTTCAGCGAAATTGGCGAACAGGACGGTGAACCACAGCCAGGCCGCGATCTGTCCGGTGAACAGAGCGGCTCCATTCCGCGCGACGAGGTCGCGCAGGAAAATCAGGGTTACGACAGCTGAGACCACTTCAGTGACGAAGATTACCGGATTGCGGGCCAGCTGGCGGGGATCGAGCTTTCGGAACGCGTCGACTGAGGCGCGTTTGATGATGGCCCGATCGAAAAGGCCGGGAGCGGCGACTTTCGAAGACATGACAGCTAACTCCGTTAGAAGACCTTGCCTGCATCGACCAGGAAGTGCTCGACAATCGGGCCGAGCGCGAGGGCCGGGAAGTATTGCAGCAGGTAGAGGATGACGATGACGCCGATAAGGAGGCCGATGAACAGAGGACCATCTGTCGGGAAGGTGCCCGAGGAAGCAGCGACTTTCTTCTTCGCCGCGAAGGATCCCGCCATCGCCAGTAGGGGCACGACGAAGGCGAAGCGGCCAAGCAACATGGCGATGCCCAGCGTCGTATTGTACCAAAGCGTATTGCCGGTCAGGCCCGCGAAGGGGGAGCCGTTATTGTCGTTGGCCGACGCAAAAGCGTAGAGGATTTCCGACAAGCCGTGCGGGCCCGCATTATTCAGGCTGTTGAGGCCCGTCTGCAGCATCACCGACGCGGCCGAGAAACCGAGCACGGTGAGCGGATAGATAAGCACCGCCAACATGGCGAGCTTGATTTCGCGGGTCTCGATCTTCTTGCCGAGATATTCCGGCGTCCGGCCGACCATAAGGCCCGCGACGAACACGGCAATGACGGCGAGCACGAGGAAGCCGTAGAGTCCCGCGCCGACGCCGCCCGGCGCAATGCTGCCCATCAGCATGTTAAACATGGGGATGAGGCCGCCGAACGGCATGAAGGAATCATGCATCGAATTGACCGCGCCGCAGCTGGTTCCGGTCGTCGAAGCGGCGAACAGGGCGCTGGTGGCGACGCCGAAGCGAACCTCCTTGCCTTCCATATTGCCCGGCGACGGATCAACGCCGATGGCGGTCAGCAACGGATTGCCGGCGCTTTCGGCCCAGTAGGTGACAAACACGCCCGCGACGAGCACAAGGCCCATGGTGATGGCGATGGCGCGCCCCTGCCGAAAATCGAGAACCGCGCGCCCAAGAGCAAAGGCCGTCGCAAACGGGATGACCAACAGCGCCCAGATTTCGAGAATGTTGGACCAAGCGTTCGGGCTTTCGAACGGATGCGCGGAATTGGCGTTAAAGAAGCCGCCGCCATTGGTGCCGAGCTCCTTGATCGCCTCCTGGCTCGCCATCGGACCGATGGAAATAACCTGTTTAGCGCCTTCGAGCGTCGTGGCTTCCACCGATCCGGCGAGCGTCTGGGGAACGCCAAGCGCGACGAGTACGAGTGCGACAACGACGGAAAGAGGCAGCAGCACATAAAGCGTCGAGCGCGTCACATCGACCCAGAAGTTGCCGACCGTGGACGACTCGGCTCGCGAAAAGCCCCTCACCAGGACAAAGGCCATGGCGAGGCCGGTGGCGGCGGAAAGGAAATTGTGCACCGTCAACCCGAGCATCTGGGTGAGATGGCTCATGGTCGATTCGCCACTATAGTTCTGCCAGTTTGTATTCGTGACAAAGCTGACCGAAGTGTTGAAGGCGAGATCGGATGGCACGCCGCTGAAACCCTGCGGATTCAGAGGCAGATACTCTTGCAGGCGCTGCAAAGCATAAAGCGACGCAAAGCCAATGATGCTGAAAGCAAGCATGGCCATGGTATAAACGAGCCAGCTTTGCTCTCTTGCGGGGTCGACGCCAGACAGCTTGTAGAAAACGCGTTCTACAGGCGCAAGGATGGGCGACAAGAACGTGCGTTCGCCCGCAAGCACACGCGTGATGTAAGCGCTAAGCGGAATCGCCGCCGCTATCACGGCGGCGAGCACGAGGGCGATTTGCGCCCAACCGACGAAAGTCATGGGTTCGATCTCGGGCAGGCCCGAGCCTTCTGATTAAAACTTTTCTGGATGAAGCAGGCTGTAGACAAGGTAGCCGCCCAGCAGCAAGGCGACGCACAAGCCGATGATGGGTTCGTACATGGCGACGCTCCTTTTACAGACGCCCACAGGCGCGGGCGTAGAAGCCCATTATGATCAGGATGACAACGCCGAGAGCGAGGTAGATAAGATCAAGCATGTTTGGCTCCGCTTGAGAAACCGGAGCAATATGCGCTCACGAGCCGTAAGGGGGCCATATGAAAAGCGGGGATTTCGCATAAAGGAAATATAAAGACAGTCCCTGTCCGTTAAGCCGCGAAGCGCTGAGAAAAGAGCAAAACATCAAGAATCTCTTGTTTGGTGCTCGTTGTGCTTGTTGCGCGCTTGCCTCGCCCGCATTTCGTCGCGAATATTCAGGCGGGCGATGAGCCCGGCGGTGGCTAAGCCCAAGATGTATATGGCGGTCATCTCTCCCTCCCTTATCCGATCCGGGCAGCCCTCAACAGAACGCCAAGGAAAATCCCCACCTTAAAGGCCGGTAGCGCAATATAGTGAGGCTCTAACATGCGTGCTTCCCCTTCGATGGAACCGACAGAAATATGGGGGCAGACGCAGTAAAGAAGCTATTCGAATGTTCAGGCTTTGGCATAAGGACTGGATAAAGATGAGGGACGATTGTAACTCCAAGCAGCAGCGCAGGAATTAGGCGACGCATCTCCTCATCGGCATAAAATCGGCAGTCACTGCTGTCGGGAGGCGGCCACTTGGAGCGCCCAAAGGGCGAGAAGCTTTTTTATGGCGAAGCCTTGAAACCTGTCTGGGTTTCATTCAATTTTACGATTTGACATGGTCATGGTCGCGTCGTGCTTGTTGGTTCCTCCTCTTTAGATTTAGAGGAACCCCCTTCAGCAGGTTCGCGCCAAAGAAGCTTGGGGCGAGGGAAGAATGGCCGAACCAGAGACGGACTTCGATCGGCGCCCCGACCCCGAAGCGCTCCTCGCGCTCGCTGAACGGGAAAAGTCGGGAAGGCTGTGCGTTTTTCTCGGCGCGGCCCCCGGCGTCGGCAAAACCTACGCTATGCTGCGTCGCGCGCGATCTACTCGAGACGAAGGGATAGACGTCGTCATCGGACTTGCCGAGACCCACGGCCGCCGGGAGACGGAAGAGCTAATGGCTGGCCTGGAGGTGCTGCCAAGGCGAAAGGTTGAATACAAAGGCCGAGCTATCGAGGAATTCGACATCGACGCGGCGTTGGCCCGCAAGCCGCAACTGATCATCGTCGATGAATTGGCGCACACAAACGCGCCAGATAGCCGACATCCCAAGCGTTGGCAGGACGTCGACGAACTGCTCCGCGCCGGCGTCAATGTCTGGACCGCCCTCAATATTCAACATTTGGAAAGCCTCGCAGACGTTGTTTCAAAAATCACCGGCGTCTCCGTCCGCGAGACGGTTCCCGATCGCGTGCTGCAAGAAGCGACAGACGTGGTTCTTGTCGACATTACGCCCGACGAACTTCTTCAAAGGTTGAAGGAAGGAAAGGTTTATGTCCCGGAAACCGCACAGCGGGCTGTCCAAAACTTTTTCACCGCCCGCAACCTGACTGCTCTACGCGAACTGGCGCTGCGTCGAACAGCAGATCGCGTTGACGATCAAATGGTGGGCTTTCTGCGCCAGGGCGCCATCGAAGGGCCCTGGGCGACAACCGAGCGGCTGCTCGCCTGTGTTGGCCCTGACGCTTCCTCCCAGAAAGTCGTGAGGATTGCCGCGCGGCTGGCGACGGGACTCAACGCGCCATGGATCGCGCTCCATGTCGCGAGGCCGGGCGACGATGAACAGGATGCGGAGTCGGTCAAGCAAATTCATGACGCCTTGCACCTAGCCGAACGGCTAGGAGCCCAGATCGAGCGCGTCTCCGGAAGCGATCTCGCCGGAGAGGTGCTGAGATATGCCCGGCGGGAAAATATCACCCAGATCGTTGTTGGCCGTTCTCGAGCGAGCTTCTTTGGCCGACTTCTCCGTCGGTCTCTGACCGACGAGATTGTCATGCGTTCAGACGACGTTTCTGTCCAAGTTGTGATGGGTGACGGACGTCAGCCAGCCGCCGAGAAGCCGCACCGGTTTCAACCCGGGAGCACTCAATGGGCGGGCGCCGCAGCAGCGACGCTCTCAGTAGCGGTTACGGTTGCCGCAGGCTATATGCTCGATCGTTGGCTTAGCCTTCCCAATCTGTCGGTCATTTTTCTGGTTCCGGTCGTTCTGTGCGCCGCGTGGTTCGGGTTGGGGCCGGCTATCTTGGCGGCCATACTTGGATTTTTTGCCTGCGATTTCTTCTTCATTGATCCTCGATATCAATTCACGATTCGGGATCCTTCGGAATTTCTCGCGCTTGTCGTTTTTCTCGTTGTCGCCTTTGTCACGGGAATGCTGGCCAGCAGAGTCCGCGAATACTCGCAATTCATGCGCACGCGGGCGGAGTCAGCGCAAACTATGTTTGAGTTTTCCCGCAACCTATCGGGAGCGTCGAATCTAGAAGAGGTGCTCTGGGCGGCGGTTGCTCAGATACAAAAATCTCTGGACGCGCGCTGCGTCGTCCTCCTCGTTCCGAACGACGGCGACCTGAATCTCTCCGCCGCTTGGCCGCCGCTCGATGCATTGGATCCGGGCGAGACGAGCGCCGCCCGCTGGGTGCTTGAAAAATCAGAACCAGCGGGGTGGCGTACGGGCACTCTGCCAAACGTTCGTTTTCAATTTCGTCCGCTCTCCACCACCCGTGGGGTGTTGGCTGTCGCTGGCGTCGAATTCAGGCAGCCGGATGAGCCCTTATCGGCTCAGCAGGAGCGCACCCTGACCTCCCTGCTCGAACAGACAGCGATCGCCGTGGATCGCTCACTGCTCGTTGGAGAAGCCGTCAAAGCGGCCGCTTTGGAGGAAAACGAAAAATTGCGAATGACTCTCCTATCGTCGCTATCGCATGATTTGCGCACGCCGCTTACGTCGATCACAGGGGCGGTGACGAGCCTTCGACAACTCGGCGAGAAAATGAGTCAGGAAGACCGCCAGGATCTCCTCGCGTCCATCGAAGAAGAAGCCGGACGGCTATCGCGGTTCATTTCGAACCTCATCGAAATGTCACGGATCGAGGCGGGCGCGGTAGCGCCCCGTCGCGAGTTCGTCGAGGTCGGCGACGCTGTGAGAGCGGCCGTTGAGCGCAGCCGGAAGGTTTTTCCGGAGTTCAACGTATCTGTCAGCCTTTCGCAAGGTCTCCCGCTTATAAAGGGAGACGTCAATCTGTTGAGCAATGTGCTGTTCAATTTGCTGGATAACGCCAACAAATACGGAGGCGGTTCCGCAGCGGTCTACGCGCGTCGCGAGGGCGAAGATGTCGTCGTTTCCGTGACGGACGAAGGACAGGGCGTGAAGGCAAGCGACCTGGAGCGCATCTTCGAGAAATTTTACCGTGGCGGACGCGTGGATGGCCGCAAGGCTGGCACGGGTCTTGGTCTTTCGATTTGCCGGGGACTGGTGGAAGCGATGGGCGGGACAATCATCGCGCAAAGCCCCGCCATACGAAGGCGGGGAACGCGCCTTGTGTTACGCTTCCCCATCCCCGAACAACCACAGCAAGGTAAAGCGGCATGAGCAACATACGGATTCTCGTCGTCGATGACGAACCTCAGATTCATCGTGTGCTTCGGCCGGCTTTGAACGCTTGCGGCTACGACGTTCTGGAAGCCTTGACGGGCCGGCAAGCCCTTAAAATGATCGCTGCGTCCGCGCCTGACGCCATTATACTGGATCTCGGCCTTCCCGACATCGACGGCAAGGAGGTGCTCACTCAAGCCCGGACTTTCTCCAAAACGCCAATCCTCATCCTCTCAGCAAGGGACCGGGAGGCCGACAAGATTGCGGCGTTGGACGCGGGAGCAAATGATTACGTTGAAAAACCTTTTGGCATCGGCGAACTTTTAGCACGGCTACGAGCAGCCCTTCGCCAGGCGTCGCTTGTGGATAACGACCAGACCACGATTGAGACTGGAGGGCTTTGTGTTGATCTTTCGCAGCACATCGTCACGAAGAATGGCGAGGCCGTGAAGTTGACCCCAAAGGAATACGATGTCTTGACAACCCTCGCCCGACACGCGGGAAGACTTCTGACCCATAGACAGATCCTCACCGCCGTCTGGGGTCCTGCGCATCAGGAGGATACCCAGTACCTCCGCGTGTTCATCGGACAGCTTCGGGCGAAGATCGAGGATGATGCCTCAGCGCCTAAGATTATAGTAACCGAGCCCGGGGTCGGCTACCGCTTTGTCAAGTCGGCGAAATGAGTAGCTGCACCAGGGATTGGAGCCGCGCTGGTCGAGACCTTGATAAACTACTAGCTGCTCTTGGGAGGAGTTGAATGCAGAGACGCGGCAACCCCTCAAACATTTCGCGAATGGTGTCTTGGCCGTAGACTTCGATGCCTCGCATTCCGGCGCCCCCAGTAGGGCACGCAACAACGGCTCTGCAAAGGGATTACACAGGGTAGTAGCCATACTGGCTGTGCAGATAGGCGCCGCCTGCAAAGGTAAACGTTTCAACAACCAAAGCGGCAAGGAAGATCGCCACTACCTCCGGTAGCCTTGTTGATCGTTCTTGTCGGTCTTTGCCTTATGAAACCATCGCCACTGTTATATGGCGCCTAGTTTGCCAAAGAGCTCGCTGAACATTGGCTGAGCGAGCAGCGCTACCAAAATTGCTGGCGCATTGCTTTGCTCGCTCGTGCACTTATCTTTAGCGTTTTGTCCAGGGCCCTCAGGCGTCAATAGCTTCTAAAAACACGGCGCCCCTCGACCATGGTCGACGTGCCCAGCATTGCGCCGTCGGCTTCGAGATAGTAGGTTGTGCCGGCGATTTCCGTCACCGAACCCAAGGCTTCCCAGACGCGGTTGAGAACTCGATCGTAGCAACGCCACGGGATAAATGACTCACCTGATCTTCTTGCGACTTGGCAGAGTCCTGCGCCAGCGATTGGCCTGAGACGCCGCTCGCGAGAACGCCGATAAAGAGCACCCGTCTCATTTTATATTCCTCCAATGCAAAGTTCCCGATCTTTGCAATCGTCCATGGAGGCAACCTATTGCCGTCTTGCATAAAGGTTCCATTCGGAAGCTGTCCAGAAGCATAAGGCCCGCGTAAATTCGGTGCAGTCATTCAGAGCTCAGGGTGTCACGGAATCGAAACTGGAGGATATGCCTATCTCGGATAGCCGCCTGTTACTTGCAACTCCTGGAAGGACGTGCACTTTGCGAGTTTATGTAGCCGCAGCATTCGTGGAGTGTCAGTTTTGGGAAGTGATCGGCACTTGCTGAGGGCTTTGCGTCTCGTAGAATCCCTAGCAGGGCTCCTAGCAGTGTTTTAACGTCCGCGAATAACGGTCGCTTCAGTTATGGTTTTCCAGGCGCAGAACCAAGCACGAAATCGATAGTGATTGATCGTCTCGCTCCTCCCTAAACGGAAAAGCAGGTAGCGCGAAGACACGAGATAGACACAAGTTTCGATTTCCGTGCGTGCCATACGACGTTCGCTTTCCGGCGCCTGAGCAAATAAACTCTCAGCCCCTAGCGAATGGTCGATTTGGGGCGCTGCGTCCGCACAGAAAACCCACCATAGCCCCTCCAGCAAAGCTACCCGAACGGCGCGTCCGTCGCATGGAAGTTCCTTTACTCTCGCAACCGTTGTTTCCCGATTCAATTGGCATTGATCGAGAAAACGTTTTAACATAGGTATCAGGGCCTTGGCCTGCTGCATCGAGATCATGCTGGCGACTTTGTTTCAAGCGGAGTTACCTTCAAGACCGTAATCTGATTGCCTGATTTGCTAGCGACTTCGAGGCGATAGCCGTGAAAAATGAATGCTTGCCCTTGTTCCGGGAGGGCGGCCGCCTCGCAAATGACCAGGCCGGCAATAGTTTTCGCGGTTTCGTTGGGAGGAATGCACGTCAGAGCGTTATTGAGATCGCGTACAGCAACCGCGCCGTCGACAAAAACCGAGCCATCGGTTTGCGGATATATTCCATCCATGCGAGTCGTCCCCGGTTCCTCTCGAAGGATTAAGGCGATTAGCAGTCCACCTCGTCGGCTTCTGCAGCGGTTCTCTCGGCTGCATTGCGAGGCAGGAAACCACATACTCACTCACACCGAGCATGACTGTATCATTTGTAACGCGAGTCGATATGCTAGCAGTCAACCGGGATGGCTTCCTGCTTACATGCTTGCTACGAAAATTGAATAGATGGCCATAAGCGCGCCATTCAGATTTTTGTGCGGGCTCATAAAGAAGATAGAAAGTGATAGTTTCAACAGCCCATGCCATCGTTATAGTTGAAACCGCGCGCTGAGTTCCAGTTCAGTACAAGAGGAGAAGATTTCCTGGCTGCGTCGGCAGGATTATGGTGCAGCATCCTCATGTTGCTTTCTCGTGCCAGCGCTCGCGTCGTAGCGGAGTAGTTATCCACGCGTAGCCCATTCAGGGCCTACTGCGTGATTGAGGGATAGCCTCGGCGCTTTGGGCGTTCAACGGGGGGTCCGTCCGCCGTGTCTCGAATGAAGGTGCGCTCTCGTTGGCTTTATGTGATCCTTATGTCAGCGGGTATCTCTCGATATCGATTCTTTACGCCACTCTGAGGCACACTCTCGTTTCGAGCCCTTCTTGGGAATCTGCAATGCCCTCGGTTCATAAACGCGTATACGCACAAAACGATGGGAGCCTGACCGCTCCTCCGTTCTCTTCGTCGAGCGCAAATCGCCGGCAAGAGCACCAGATGCGTTCTGGTCCGAAGGACCGCCGCTGCTCCCTGGCTGGTTCACGGCACTGGCGACGCCGTTTGAAAATGGCGGGATTTCCCAGAAGGCCTTCCCGAACCTCGTCGCTTTGCAAATCGAACAGGGGACTCGAGGTTTCGTTGCTTGCAGCGCTATCGGAGAAGCGGAAATTCTCACGCCGCAAGAACGCGCCTTGCTAATCAGGATCGCCGTCGAAGCGGCGGGTCGCGTTCCACTCGTCGCCGCGACCGGGACCAACTGCACGCGCGAAACCATCGCTCTTACCCAGGCGGCGCAGGCGGCCGGTGCGGCGGCAGCGCTAATCGTGACGCCGTACAATAGCGATCCAAGCCAGGAGAGGCTCTACCGCCACTACTGGGAGATCACTCGCTCGGTCGATCTTCCGCTAATCATCGGAATCGACCCGCCGTCCTCAGGCGTGGACCTCTGCTCAGAAACCCTCGCAAGGCTGGCCGAAATCCCGAGCATCATCGCCGCCGAAGATACTGTTGGCGGCCATCCCGGACTTGCAGCCAAGTCATTCCTGAGACAGCGGGATTTCTTCCAGCTGTCGGGGAACGACGATAGCTGCGTTCTCTTTCGCATGGCAGGCGGGCATGGCTCGATCTCGGTGGTCGCCAATGCGGTTCCAAAGCCCTGGGCAGAGATGCACCGAGCCTGCGACGTGGGCGATTGGGGTCGTGCTGCCGCCATAGAGAGGCGGCTCTTGCCGTTACTGAAGGCGCTGAGACTGGAGCCGAACCCCGCCCCAATCAAATATGCGCTGTCTTCTTTGCGCCCTTGGTTTAGACCTAACATGAGGTTGCCGCTCACGCCGGTCAGCTACGACACCGCCACCGCGATTGTCGAAGCGCTCAAAGGCTTGGACCTGATCTATTAGCCGCGCAACCCCCCGGCAGAGATGACCGCGGCGGTAAAGCGCGGCTCTGACCAAGCTTGCGAAGCTCCCTGCCGTCACCTTTCGCAAACACAGCGTGAGCTTATGCAATCTCCTTACCACGCGGCGCCTCTCTCAAGCGACAATGCTGCGAGGTCTCCTCAAGCGACATCCGACTGCCGGATGAGGCCCCACGCCTTGTCCAAAAACGCCTACCTACTCGCATCTGGGCCCTCATTGAAGATGCGCGCGAGCGTAACAGCATCGTCAGAGCCAATCCGAAATCTCTTCTCATTCCGCAGGACGATCTCGACTGCTTCCAGTCCATCCACATTGTAGAGCCACCCCCGGGGCGTAAAATGAATACCCCAACCCCACCACCATTTATTTTCTACCGGTAAAGCGCCGGCGATATCCTCGCGGCGAACATGTTTTCGGAATAGTCCCGGCCCGAAAAACCATGTCAACTCATCAGGCGACACCTCGACAGTCAATGAGGAAAAAGCCCAGCTTGCCAATGCGAGAACGGCAGCCACTGAAAACGCTATGTGGACTCCGCCGGCTATTAAACCCAAAACAAAAATCCCCGCGGCTGAGCCAATGAGCGCGCGCCGCAATGTGTGACCGGATTGCACATGCCGATAGAGAGGCCTCATCTGAGGCGGATCCTTCAAAACTCTAGCAACTCTGCGCTCGATCATAACTCAGGCGATCTGAAATGGGAGACAGAAATGCGACCTTTTGGCTTCATGGCAAGCGCAATGCATCTGGCCTCGCCGGCGGTAATGGCGAATAGACCTTCTGACCTATTCGTCGTTCGTCAGCCTAGATATTTGGCCCCTGCCGTTTAGGCAAGGCTGAACGAGACCGGGGCTCGTCCGCGCTATGACTCGCACTCAGCTGTTCAAGGAGCGATCGAACGGCGTCAAGTTCCCTGCCAAACCCGCTCCAATCCCCCGCCTTCAGCTGAGTAGTCGCGCGGTCAAAGTGGCTGAGGGCCTCGCGCGCTCGAGAATCGGGAGAGAGCTTGGGACCAGGTCCCGTTGGCGCAACCGGAGTAGGGAAGGCTGGATTAGTTCCCTCGAAAAGGGCGGCTAGTTGTCACTTCTGATCAGGTTGTTCCGAGGAGAGCCTGAGTGGGCGGTCGTCGGTTTAGGGCCGAATGAGGCCTGCGGTCATTATACCACGAGAGCCATCGGTCGAGATCGGCGGCGCGCGCATCGGATGATTTGAAAGGAATGGCGTAGGCCCATTCACGCA
>NZ_JBPFEB010000056.1:0-6455 GCF_051061225.1 Methylocystis sp. | reverse complement strand
GGCGACACGATGCAGGCGGCTCGTCAAAGATTACGAGCGCTATGCTCAGACCCTCGCAGGCCTCCACGTCGTCGCCTTCGCATGTCTCATGCTCAAGCGCGCCGCAGAATTCATGCTCCAAGGTGCATAACACCCTCTAGCCGACGAGCCCTCCAAAAATATAACGAACGATCTCGTCACTTACTCCCCCAAAGCAAGCAAAACTGTCACAACAGTCCAGCATTTCATCCAAACGATCAGAATTGATGTCGGCAAAATATTTGTTGGTTCAATCTCAGAGAAAGACCCAAAAGACCTGACAGATTCGGAATTCCTCGTGATAGGAAGCAAACGGGATAAGTTCACAGACCAACTAAGCAAGTATGTGAGCGAGTTCCTTTGCGCTGGGAACCCGGAGGTCAAATCGGGATTGCCCGATATTACGGTGGAGAGAATCGAAGCCGCGATCGATCGCGTCAACGCTTTGCTCCGCGAGGCAGTGGAAAAGGAAAATCGTTCAGCGAATTCGCATATAACCGCTCAGCTCACGACAGCGTCAACAGGGAAAGCGAAGACCCCTCGCGACAGGGGGTCCGTTTCAAACAACAATAATCCGGAAAAGACCGACGCGCTCGGTGAAAAGAAAGAGAAGAGGGCAATCTCGCAGCCCTCGAATGAAATCACGATCACAACCACGAGATCATCGAAGAACGAGGCTGGCTCGAAATTGAGGACGAGCGATAAGTCTGTTCCGACCTCGGAAAAGATGACCAAACAGAAAGGCGAGCTGAAGAAGAGCAAGAAACACCGCAAAGACCAGGCTGAGGAGAAAACAGAAAATCTGCTCAAGGCCGGCGCGCGAAAATCCGCGACGCTGACGACGCCGATAAACAATGCAGAGTCTTCCGCCGAGATGGCGCCCCTTCCCAAGACCGCGAGGGATCCTTTCATTTCCATCCCGGACGACAACGAGACGCCAGTGAAGAAGCCCTACCAAAAAGACAATCGTGATCTCTCGGAAGCCGAAAGCGGCAGCAGCGACGACAGCATTGCGCCGTCAAAGAAGAAGCAGAAGCGTGGCGACTTCGACTGACGGTCGCGTGGTGTTCCGGCTCTCGATGCGCGCGAGCGCGCGGCGGCGGCGTGGAGGCCTTTCCCGGATTTCAGCCGGCGGGCCGCGACTCTGCCCGTGCCGCCGCCGCCCGGGAAACGGCGCGGAGCCGCGCCTGAGCGGCCTTCCGCGCCAATCCGCCGCTCTTCCCGTTCCGCCCGCGTCGTGATAAGCGGAGCGCCTCAACACGCGCGGCATGGAGAGCCGGCTTGTTCCGCGGGAGTCGGGCAGCCGTAATTTTCGCTTATCTTTCGCGCACTTAGGCTAGAGGAAATTCCATGAGCCAGTCCGGTTTCTTCACCACCTCCGTCGCGCAGTCCGATCCGGAGCTCGCCAAGGCCATCGAGCTCGAGCTCGGCCGCCAGCGCCACGAGATCGAGCTGATCGCGTCGGAAAACATCGTTTCCAAGGCGGTGATGGAGGCCCAGGGCTCGGTTCTCACCAACAAATACGCCGAGGGCTATCCCGGCAAGCGCTACTACGGCGGCTGCCAATTTGTGGATATCGCCGAGAATCTCGCGATCGACCGCGCCAAGAAGCTCTTCGGCTGCGGCTTCGCCAATGTGCAGCCGAACTCGGGCTCGCAGGCCAATCAGTCCGTCTTCCTCGCGCTGGCGCAGCCGGGCGACACCTTCATGGGCCTCGATCTCGCCGCCGGCGGCCATCTGACCCACGGCTCGCCCGTCAACCTGTCGGGCAAGTGGTTCAAGCCGATCCCCTACACCGTGCGCAAGGACGACCAGCGCATCGACATGGATCAGGTCGCGGCGCTGGCCCGCGAGCACAAGCCGAAGATCATCATCGCCGGCGGCTCGGGCTATTCGCGCATCTGGGACTTCGAGGCGTTCCGCAAGATCGCCGATGAAGTCGGCGCTTACTTCATGGTCGATATGGCGCATTTCGCCGGTCTCGTCGCCGCGGGCCTGCATCCGTCGCCGTTCCCCCACGCGCATGTCGTCACCACCACGACGCACAAGACGCTGCGCGGCCCGCGCGGCGGCATGGTGCTCACCAACGACGAAGACATCGCCAAGAAGATCAACTCGGCCGTGTTCCCCGGCCTGCAGGGCGGTCCGCTCATGCACGTCATCGCCGCCAAGGCCGTCGCCTTCGGCGAGGCGCTGACGCCCGAGTTCAAGGCCTATCAGCAGCGCGTCAAGGACAATGCGCAGACGCTGGCCCAGACGCTCGTCGACGCCGGCCTCGCGATCGTCTCCGGCGGCACCGAGAACCACCTGATGCTGGTCGATCTGCGTCCCAAGAAGATCACTGGCAAGGCGGCGGAGGCCGCGCTCGGCCGCGCCCACATCACCTGCAACAAGAACGGCATCCCCTTCGATCCGGAGAAGCCCTTCGTCACCTCCGGCATCCGCCTCGGCACGCCGGCGGCGACCTCGCGCGGCTTCGGCGTGGGCGAGTTCAAGCAGGTTGGCGGCCTGATCGTCGAGGTGCTCGATGGTCTGTCGTCGAAGGGCGAAGAGGGCAATGCGGCCACGGAAGCGGGCGTGAAGGAAAAGGTTCACGCCCTGACCGCCAAGTTCCCGATCTACTGATCCGAAATAGCAACTCCCCGAAGAAATCGGGGAGAGGGTTGGAATGCCGATCGTGAGCTCGATCCCTCCCCTTTACGGGGAGGGTGGCCCGGCGAAGCCGGGTCGGGTGGGGTAAAGCCCCACCATGGATGTAGCGGCGCGAACCCCACCCGGCGGCCTTCGGCCGCCGACCTCCCCGTAAAGGGGAGGTATGGCGCCCGGCCCAGTGCTGAGAAAGCCAGCTGATGCGCTGTCCCTATTGCGGCTCCTTCGACACGCAGGTGAAGGACTCGCGCCCCGCCGAGGACTCATCCTGCATTCGCCGCCGGCGCGTCTGTCCGACATGCGGCGGCCGTTTCACCACCTTCGAGCGCGTGCAGTTGCGCGAGATCGTCGTCGTCAAGAAATCCGGCCGGCGCGCGCCCTTCGACCGCGACAAGCTCACCCGCTCCGTGGAGATCGCGCTGCGCAAGCGGCCTGTCGAGCCCGAGCGCGTCGAGCAGATGATTTCGGGCATTGTCCGACAGCTCGAGAGCCTCGGCGAATCCGAGATCGAGAGCCACCGTATCGGTGAACTGATCATCGAGGGCTTGCGCTCGCTCGACGCTGTGGCCTATGTCCGTTTCGCCTCCGTCTATCGTGACTTCCGCGAGGCGCGCGACTTCAACGCCCTCATCGACGAATTGGAAGGCGGCGGGGAACGGGCGGACGACCCGGACGACTGAATGAGTGTGCACGCAAAGATCATCCCGGCTGCGACGGACGACGCCTTCATGGCGGCGGCGTTGGCGCTTGGCCGGCGCAACATGGGCCGCACGGCTCCCAATCCGGCGGTGGGCGCCCTCGTCGTGCGCGACGGAGTCATCGTCGCGCGAGGCTTCACGGCGGTCGGCGGCCGTCCTCACGCCGAGGCCGTCGCGCTGGCCGCCGCCGGGGAGGCGGCGCGCGGCGCGACCCTGTATGTCACGCTGGAGCCCTGTTCGCACCACGGCGCGACGCCGCCCTGCGTGGACGCCATCATCGCGTCAGGCGTGGCCCGCGTGGTCAGCGCCATGGAGGATCCGGATCCGCGAGTCGCGGGCCGGGGCCACGACCTGCTTCGCGAAGCGGGGATCGAGGTTGTCGTTGGATGCGAGGCGGCGGCGGCGCGTTGCGACCATCTCGGCCATGTGCTCCGCGTCACCAAGCATCGGCCGATGGTGACGCTGAAACTCGCGCGGACGGCTGACGGCTACGCCGCCGGCGGCGCGCACGACCCGCGCCTGCACATCACCGGCCCCATCGCCGACGCCTTCACCCATGTGCAGCGTTCGCTGCACGACGCGATCATGATCGGCTCCGGCACGGCGCGGGAGGATGATC
This sequence comes from Methylocystis sp., assembly GCF_051061225.1. Lineage (GTDB taxonomy): Bacteria > Pseudomonadota > Alphaproteobacteria > Rhizobiales > Beijerinckiaceae > Methylocystis. Next base: position 2,471 of record NZ_JBPFEB010000056.1, on the reverse strand, counting down.
CGCTGATGACCGTGCGCCTGCCGGGCGTCGACGGCTCCGGCAAGCTGCGCGTCGTGATCGACCGCAAGCTCACCCTCTCGCCCGGCTCGCGCCTCGCATCGACGGCGCGCGAGGCGCCGCTGCTCGTCCTCGTCGGCGAGGACGTCGCGGAAAGCGAGGCGCGCGCCTTCACCGAGGCCACCGGGGCCGAGGTCGCGCGCGTCGGCGCGCAGGACGGGACCATTGATCTGCTCGCGGCGCTGCGCCTGCTCGCGGGGCGGGGGATCACGCGCGTGTTCAGCGAGGGCGGCCCGCGCGTAGCCGAAAGCCTGCTGACCATGGGGCTCGCTGACGAGGTGATCCTCCACACCGGGCTGAAGCCGCTGGGCCGTCCAGGCCGTCCGGCGCTGACGCCCGCCGCGCACTCGGCGCTGGAGAATGTGTCGCGCTACCGGATGATCGAGAGCCGCATGCTCGGCGCCGATCAGATGACGCGCTATGCGCGCATGGATTAGTCTATTCTCCCTCTCCCCGCAGGCGGGAAGAGGGCCGGGGTGAGGGGCAAGCCGGCATCGCGACCCTGCCGTGGGGCGGCTTCGGCCTGTATGGGGTCCGTGGCGCGGCCTCGCCCCTCACCCTAACCCTCTCCCCGCAGGCGGGGAGAGAGGACGATGCGGAGAGTTTCATGTTCACAGGCATTGTCACCGATGTCGGCGAGGTGATTTCGGTCGAGCCGCGCGGCGATCTTCGGCGGCTGCGCATCGCCTGCGGCTATGACGCGGAGACCATCGCGCTCGGCGCCTCCATCGCCAATGCGGGCGTCTGCCTCACGGTGGTGGCGGTCGCGCGCGAAGGCGGGCGCACCGTCTTCGACGTGGACGCGGCGGCGGAGACACTGGCGAAAACCACTGTCGGAACATGGGCGCAGGCAACGCGCGTCAATCTCGAACGGGCGTTGAAGATCGGCGATGAGCTCGGCGGGCATATCGTCACGGGCCATATCGACGGAGTGGCGCGCATCCTCTCGCGGGACGACTTCGACGGCATGGCGCGCTACTGGATCGAGACGCCGCCCGACCTCTCTCGTTTCGTCGCGCAGAAAGGCTCCGTCGCGCTCGACGGCGTCTCGCTGACGGTAAATGAGGTCGACGGCGACCGTTTCTCGGTCCTGCTGATCCCGCACACGCTCGCCGTGACCACTTTCGGCGCCCGCGCGGCAGGGGATGCGCTCAACATCGAGGTCGATCTGATGGCGCGTTACGCGGCGCGGCTCAGCGGTAAATAAACCGCGGCTGACAAGCCGGCGCGCGTGTGACATAAGACCCTTCATCATCTTCCCCCTTCCCAACCCTCCTCCGCTTCGCGGGAGAGGGAGCAGATTCGAGCCGTCATCGAGGATGCCGATCGTGAGCGTCCCCTCTCCCGCGGAGCGGGGGAGGGACAGGGTGGGGGCGTTTCGGAGTTCAACACGCAATGGCAGGTTTCGCACCGCAGGACAGTGACGCCGCGCCCGTTCCCGGCGCGCGCATTCTGGTCGTGGCGGCAAGGTTCAACGCCGGGGTTGTCGGCCTGCTGCGGCAAGGCGCGGTGACGGCCATCGAACGGCTCGGCGCCAGCGCGACGGTGATCGAGGTTCCCGGCGCGCTGGAAATCGCAACCGCGGCCGCGATCGCGCTCGACGCGGCGGAAAAGGCCGGCGCGCCCTATGACGGGCTCGTCGCGCTGGGCTGCGTCATTCGGGGCGAGACATATCACTTCGAAGTCGTCTCGAATGAAAGCTCGCGCGCTCTGACCGATCTCTCGGTCTCGCGCCGCCTTCCTCTCGGCAATGGAATTCTCACCGTGGAAAATGACGTTCAGGCCATCGAACGCGCCGATCCCAAACGCGGCGACAAGGGCGCCGACGCGGCGCTGGCGGCGCTGTCGCTCATTCGCCTGAAGCGGAGCCTCGCATGAGCCTCGACCAGCGTTCAGCGGCGCGCCTCGCCGTCGTGCAGGCGCTCTATCAGATGGAGGTCGCCGGCAAGGGCCTCAACGAGATCTTCGCGGAATTCGAGTCGCACTGGATGGGGCGCGAAATCGAGGGCGTTCAGTACAAGCCCGCCGAGGTCACGTTCTTCCGAGACGTCCTGCAGGGCGTGCTGACGGATCAGCTGGCGATCGACCGGCAGATCGACCGGGTGCTGTCCGGGGGCTGGCCGCTCGCGCGGCTTGAGGCCGTGATGCGCGCGGCGCTGCGCGCCGGAGCCTATGAGCTGCGCGCCCGCAAGGACGTGCCGCCGCGCGTGGTGATCAAGGAATATGTGGACGTCGCGGCCGCCTTTTTCGGGCCGACGGAGTCGGGCATGGTCAACGCCGTGCTCGACAAGATCGCGCGCGAGGAGCGGACGCAGGAGATGGGGTAGGGCGCTCCGTCGCGCCGCGACCGCCCAACGCCGCTCGTGAGCTCATCCCTCCCCTTTACGGGGAGGGTGGCCCGGCGAAGCCTGGTC
>NZ_JBPFEB010000055.1:0-2064 GCF_051061225.1 Methylocystis sp. | reverse complement strand
TTCCTGTGACGGCATCGTACAAAGTACCTGCGCGACACACCGGCTCCGCCGACGCCCCCCCAGCAGAGGCGAAAGTGATCAGGGCGACGCTGAGCGACAGCCGTGAAAAAAGCTTTACAGCAACCATTTTGACCTCCCAATAAAGCCTGCATTGGATGCAACGGCTCGCATAGCCAAATCAGTCGAAAACAAGGCCTCGGAGAGAGAGTTTCTGTTTAAAGTTACAAAATTGCAACCAGGAATAAAAATCATAGCATTTTTACCTATCTGACTGGCCGTGAAGGACAGCGCCGGGTGGTTGCCCGGGGGTTGCTCAAAGCACGCAGCGCGATCGTCGCCAGTCCCTGAGTTTGGTGAAGAGGTTTTAATATTGTTGTGTTTTCGGTAGAGCCCCTTGCCGTAATCGAGAGGCGTCCTGCGGCTTCTGGTTGGCGGAATCAGCCACTGTCCCAGCCGCCGTATCTGCAACTGGGATGCCCCGTAGACGATCAAGTCCTAACCGGGCAAGCGAGCTGAGAACAGATTTCATTTGATCTCTTCGGTTAACTTCCGAATGTGCCGGATCAGATCACGCGCCGCCTTAGGCTCAGCCACAGCCTCCATGTGAACATTCCGTATTTCAGAGCAGTTAGAATTTTTTGATTCGCGGGCAGATCCCGCCGCGGTGCCACGCATGCGGCAGCGCGCCTTTCCCGCAAGGGCTGGCGCCTGACGCGGCCTTCCAGATCGAGTCGTAGCTCCGCTCGGCGACGGGCCAGCATCGCGGCTTCGTTACGAGACTGTTTCCCGACCACTCCATCTTTCGCGCTTTCCCGTGACACCGGCGCGCCGGCCGCTCGTTGATCAAGGGCATCGGCGCTTGCGGGGAATGAGTGAGCGTGGGCGCGGTCCCCTTCGGTCTCGCTGATGTCTCAAGCTGTGGATGACCGCTGACGAAGTCGCGATCGTCGTCCCGAGTGCTCTTGCCAGTAAGGAGTAGCGACATCCTGGTCAGAGTGATAGATAACTAGCCCTGCACCTACTCAGTCTGTTTGACCTTTACGCGAAAAGCTGGTGCGCGCTGCGATTGGCGTTTGTTGCTGCGCTTGACTGCAGCTTTTCCTCGGGAATCAGCTCTATCGACGAAACCTGGGCGAGCACGATATGGCCCGTAAGAACGGCCGCGCTCCAAGAGGCGAGCGATTGCGCCAGCGTTCCGCATGGGCACTGGAAAACGACAACGTTTATCGCTGGGTTACGGCTTTCCGAATTGACCGCGCCGATGATACTCGACGGCCTTTGGTTCCAGGCTTATGTCAAGCAGGTTCTCATGCCGACACTATCACCGGATGACATCATCGTGATGGACAACCTCGGGAGCCACAAGGGCACAGGGGTGCGCAAGGCGATCGAGGAGGCCGGTGCGCCGCTGCTCTACCTGCCGCCCTACAGCCCCGACTTCAACCCGATCGAGAAGGCCTTCTCGAAGCTCAAGGCCCTCCTGCGCATAGCCGCCGAGCGCAGCGTCGATGCTCTGTGGAACAGGATCGGCGCCATACTTGATGAGTTCACCCCATCTGCGAAGCACGCTATTCGCAACCAGGAACTCGGAGACGCCCGGCTGGAGCAGTTGAACCAGTGGCGATGATGCTGTGCGGTCGCCTTTAGGCGGCCCGCAAAATCAGGGACCGTGTCAGCGACCCCTCAGCCGCTATCCAGCGGCTCACATCATAAAGCCCCCGGCTTTGCCGGGGGATACTTACTTTATTCCTTTTGGCTCACGGGGCTTTGGGAGGCCAAAGGAATGACGCGACCTCTTTCCGATAATTTTCGCGAGCGCGCGAGTGCCGGCGGCAAGTCGAGTGGCGCGTCGGCGGCACGGTGGAAGGCCTGCCAAGGTCGCATCGACCGCCATGCCTGGCCGGCCTCCACACTCCAAGGAAATTTGCGAACTTACTGATGGCTGAGCGGCAAAGGCGGAATCACCGGCGGCGGATTATTATTGCTGCCGAAAGCTCCCGATGCTCCAAGGCCGGCGATTGTGCCACCAACAACAAGCGCGGCGGCGCCAACGGCCAAAGCGGT
>NZ_JBPFEB010000054.1:0-21451 GCF_051061225.1 Methylocystis sp. | reverse complement strand
TTCCTGTGACGGCATCGTACAAAGTACCTGCGCGACACACCGGCTCCGCCGACGCCCCCCCAGCAGAGGCGAAAGTGATCAGGGCGACGCTGAGCGACAGCCGTGAAAAAAGCTTTACAGCAACCATTTTGACCTCCCAATTGAGCCTATTCTCCGTGTAGCACTTGCATACAAAGCCGCAAGCCGTATGGCCGCCCAGAACAGTGCTCAGGCACACAAGTTTGGCGTATGGTTGCAGAATTGCAACAAGGTAGTGAGTATTTTTACGTATTTGGCGGGCCGTGAAGGACACTCCTAAGCGTTGACGTGATACATCTTTGCAAAGCTTAGCCGGGTTCCAGCCTCGGGTGGTTGCCCGTGATTGGTATCTCAAACCGCGCAGCGTCGTCGTCGCCACTCCTTGAGTTTGGCGAAGAGGTTTCGCTCTTGTGGCGTTTTTAGTAGCACCCAGTGTCGTCGAGATGCATCTTGCGGCTTCTGGTTGGCGGAACCAGCCACTGTCCCAACCGCCGTATGAGCAACCGGGACGGTTCCACGCCCCGAAGACGACCTGTTAGCTGCTGTGACAGCTATAAACGCTGGCTTTGGGACAGCGAAAGGACCGCTCGCGAATGGCTCGGGCGGCATGAAAAGGAAGGGCCGGCAGGGCTCGAGAATAGCTCCTTGCGACCCAAGGCTATGGCTAACTGCGCCGGAAAGCCTTGGCTGGCGTCGATCGAATGGCTGCGGCGGGAGTATCGTCTGAGGCGAGGAAATCGCCGAGAAGCTGTCGATGGCCCGCTCCACAGTTGCCGGCTGGCGCACGCGCTTGGGCCTCGGCGGGCTGGGGCCCTCGAACAGAAAGCGCCTGTTCGCCGCTCTCAGCGGGAGCGCCCCGGCGAGCTGGAGCGCCCCGGCGAGCTACTGCATCTTGACATCGAGAAGCTCTCACGCTCTGATGGGCTCGGCCTGAGCAAGGGCATTGTGGCCATCGCCGACGCTACAAGGCTGGCCTCTGTGGAAGTCTTGCCCGGCGAGAGGAAGCAATTGATAATAGGCTTTCAAGTTCGCGCGCTTCGCTGATTCAGGGCGCGCAGCGTCAAGGTTGAGCGGTTATGGCCCGAGAAGAATCGAGCTATGTCGCAAAGCTCTTCCGCATAGCCTTGCGCACCCTGGATAAGTTTTTCAGGCTTCCTTTGCGGAATGGGGAATGACGTATGGATTACGAAACGCATCTTTCGTCGCGTGGCTTTCGATCGAGCCTTTCGCGTCTGTGCATCGCCTCCACTGTCATGTTCGCGGCTGGCGGGGGTGACTATGCAATTGCAGCCGAGGCCCTCCCGACCGAGACCGTGCTTTACAGCTTCAAAAACGGGAACGACGGCGGCCAGCCTTCCTCCGGTGGGCTCGTTTTTCACAACCGCGCGCTCTACGGCACGACTACCTATGGCGGGACCTTGAACACGGGCGTAGTCTTCCAACTGTCGCCGCCGGTCGATCCGACAGCGCCGTGGACCGAGACCGTGCTTTACGGTTTTCAAGGCGGAGCCGACGGCTTTAATCCGTACGACGACAGCCTTGTCTTCGACACCAACGGCGCGCTCTACGGCACGACAAGTGGGGGAGGGACGAACCCCGGACCAAGCTCGCCCGGCGGCACCGTGTTCAAGCTGACGCCGCCAGTAGCGCCGGCGACCGCATGGACTAAGACCACGCTTTGGACCTTCGGGTCCGGCAGCGACGGCTCCGTCCCCTACACCGGCGTGATTTTCGACACCAGTGGCGCTCTTTATGGCGTAACGGCGGCGGGAGGGGCCCACGGTCAGGGCACGGTCTTCAAGCTAACGCCGCCAGTCGCGGCCGGGACGGGATGGACCGAGACCGTGCTATATCACTTTGCCGGCGGCAGCGACGGTGCCGCCCCGATCGGCGGTCTCATCTTCTACAACGGCGCGCTCTATGGCACGACGCGTGCGGGAGGAGCCGCGAACAACGGCGGCACCGTGTTCAAGTTGACGCCGCCAGTAGCGCCGGCGACGACGTGGATCAAGACCACGCTCTGGACCTTCGGGTCTGGCAGCGACGGCTCCCTCCCCTACGCTGGCGTAATCTTCGACACCGATGGCGCTCTTTATGGCCTAACGGCGGCGGGGGGAGCCTACGGCCAGGGCGCGGTGTTCAAGTTGACGCCGCCGGTCGCGGCCGGGACGGCATGGACCGAGACCGTGCTATACCCCTTTGCCGGCGGCAGCGATGGCGCCGCCCCGATGGCCAGCCGCCTTATCTTCGATACCAACGGCGCGCTCTACGGCACGACGCATGGGGGAGGAACCTCGAACGGCGGTGCCGTGTTCAAGTTGACGCCACCAGTAGCGCCGGGGACGACGTGGACCGAGATCGTGCTCTACCGCTTCAAGGGGAGTGGGGGCGATGCCGCCACGCCTGCCGGCGGCGTTGTCTTCGACACCAAGGGAGCTCTCTACGGCATGACGTCGTCGGGAGGGACAGCGAACGCCGGCGCGGTGTTCAAATTGCAGTGGCGGAATTGGCTTCAAAGACTAATCGCTGGCTGGCAATGAAGACCGAGTCTTTTTTGCGGAACCGCGACCCCTCACTCGCAACTGTGGCGGTTCCATTGGGAACCTGATATAAAAAATGGCGCTCGACGCCGGAAGTTTTATGAGTACCGAAACGCACGCATCTCCATCTTGGCCAAAGGCTCAGCTCTTTTAGGCCGGATACGTTGACGCAGACGGATCGTTGGTGAGCGCGCAACGAGCGCCTCGTTCAGATCATCAAGGAGATGCAGCGTCATCGCTTTGGGCGCCGCGCGGAGACGCTCCCTGAAGACCAAATGCTGCTCGCGCTCGAAGAGGTCGAGCAGACGGAAGCGGCCGCGGAAGTAGAAGCCGGCTCTGCGCCTGAGCGTGAGAAGGCGGCGAGAAAGCGCCGCAGGAACCGCGGCGCGCTGCCCGCCCATCTGTCACGCATCGAGACCGTCGTCGATATCGAGGACAAGGCCTGCCCGTGCTGCAAGGGCGCGTTGCACCAGATCGGCGAAGATGTTTCCGAGCGGCTTGATGTCGTTCCGGCGCAGTTCCGGGTGCTCGTGACGCGCCGGCCCAAATACGCCTGCCGGGCCTGTGAGGGCGCGGTGGTGCAGGCGCCCGCTCCGGCGCGGCTGATCGAGGGCGGCCTGCCGACCGAGGCGACGGTCGCCCATGTGCTCGTCTCCAAATACGCGGATCACCTTCCCCTCTACCGCCAGGCCCAGATCTACGCCCGGCAGGGGATCGCGCTGGACCGTTCGACGCTCGCCGACTGGGTCGGACGCGCCGCTTGGCACTTGCGGCCCCTGCACGAGCGCCTCCTAGAACACGTCAGGTCGTCCACGAAAATTTTCGCCGACGAGACGAGGGCGCCGGTGCTCGACCCAGGACGGGGGCGCACCAAGACCGGCCAGCTCTGGGCTTACGCGAGGGACGATCGGCCATGGGGCGGCGCCGATCCGCCACTCTCCGTCTATGTCTATGCGCAAAACCGCAAATCCGAGCAGCCGCTCGCTCATCTCGCCGGCTTTGCGGGCGTCGTCCAGGTCGATGGCTACGCCGGCTATCGGGCGCTGGCGCAGAAGAACAGCGTATCGCTCGCCTTCTGTTGGGCGCACGTTCGTAGGCGCTTTTACGAGCTCGCCGCAGCGGGGCTCGCGCCGATCGCCAGCGAGGCGCTCGAGCGGATCGGCGCGCTCTATTCCATTGAAAGCCAAATCCGCGGTCAAAATCCCGATGAGCGTCGTGATGCGCGCCAGGAAAAATCCCGCCTGGTCCTCGCGGAACTTGAACCCTGGCTGCGCGAGAAACTCGCGCTCATCAGCCAAAAGACGAAGCTTGCCGAAGCTATCCGCTATGCCCTGTCGCGCTGGGACGGCCTGACGCGTTTCCTCGACGACGGGCGCATCGAGATCGACTCCAACATTGTCGAGCGTGCAATCCGTCCCATTGCCCTTAATCGCAAGAACGCGCTCTTCGCCGGCTCGGATGGCGGGGCCGAGAACTGGGCGATCGTCGCCTCGCTCATTGAAACGTGCAAGCTCAATGGCGTCGATCCCCACGTCTACATGACCGACGTGCTCATCAAGATCGTCGAGGGTCATCTCGTGAGCAAGCTCGACGAACTCATGCCATGGGCCTACGCGCCGCCCGTCGAACTCAAAGACGTGGCCTGAGAACAGCGGTTACGCTCGACGAAGACGACAGACGTCTCCGCCACGGCCGCCTTCTGAGCCTCCCGACGCCAGCGAAACACCTGCTGCACGCTCACGCTGTGGGCTCTGGCGACCACCGAGACGTTCCCGCCCGGTGCGCTTGCCTCGGCGACGATCATTTCCTTCGCCGCGAGAGACCATGTGCGACGCGTTCGCGCCGGGCTCGCATCCAAAAACCTGAAACGTTCTGTCTCAGGCGATCCGCTATGCGCTCTACCGGTGGGAAGGGCTGACGCGTTTTGTTCAGGCCCATTGCACTCGATCGGAAGAATGCCCTCTTCGCAGGATCAGCCGAGGCAGCTCCAGCTGCTCATCTGGCGATATCGCAACAAATGAGGGAGTTTTGTAGCTTATTTTCAGATCTCCGACTCCGTCGCCGCCTCGCGTCGGCTTCACAGCGGACACCGTCCTGCTGCAGGTCTTACTGCCGGATTACTAGCGGCGCCCCCCGGGGCATAGTTGCTGAGCTGGGAGCACACCGCTGGTGATCAGCCGATAGACAGTCGCGCGACTCAAGATCGCCGCTTGGTTTTCCTTGTCGCGATAGGCGTACGTGATGAGAACCTCGACTCCTTCGTTCTTGCAAGTTGCAATGAACTTCTTGCACAGCCGAGCCCATATGGGTTTAAATCCTCAATCTTTTCGAGAACTAATCATTCAGTTCCTACGTATTGTTCGCAGTCGCCGCACGGACGAACATCGCCAGACGTCCTGTCTGCGGAGATGGGCTCACGGTCGAATTTCCGGCCATAGTGATCGTCTTGGCAACATTGTCGACGGCGGTTATCTGGGCATTAGCAGCCGACACCATGGCGTAATACTGCGCGTTGCCGACATAGACGAAATCATTGGCCTGAACGCCCTGCGTCGCGGACACGATATGCGTTGACGAACCGTCAGGACGCGCAACGGCGGTGATAACATTGCTGCCAGAGGTGAATGTTCCATTCGTCCCGAACATTGGCGTATAGCGGCGGCAGTTGGCGACGAAGAATGAGCCTGTCGCTCCAATAGTCGGGATTAGATTTCCTGATGAGTCTATGTTGGTATAGGCGATCAGAGAGAGGATATTGCCTGTGCGTCCCGCGACGAGGAACAAGGTGAATGTCGTCTGATCGACGACGATATCTCCAACGTCGCCGCCTTTCTGAGCAAAATCCGTTGGAGAGAACCCGACCGAGCTGGTTAGATCGACTGTTACCGTGCGGCCTGTCTGAGAGATGGAGGCGGCCGTCGCCTTGTCGTAAGAGAAAGTCTGATGGTTGATTTCGAAGCCGGGCACGTCTCCGGTCCAGCCAACCATGCGGGCATATATCGGAATGCCGAACTGTCGGCTGCCCTGCACGTCGAATTTGTTTTGCCACCCTGAACCAGCGGAAGCGCCAGTGGTCATGTCATATTGGTTGGCAAAGACATTGAATTGATGCACGCGAGTGATTAGCGTCGTATTGCCAGTCACGACAATGCCACGCGTCGCATTCAGCGCATTCTTTTCATAAAGCTTGTTGGTGGCTGTCCCAGAAAGCACCGTGACGTTCTCAAACGAGAACGCGTTGGCTTGGCCCTTGAACAGCAGAAACAAAGATGTGTCGATATTGAACTGACAATCCTTGAACACCGCGCCAGAGCCGCCAACCGCATCATAGACAGCGGTAGGCACACCTCTGGAGCCCCACGAACTTTGAAAATTGAAGTTGCAGCCTGTAAACTTGGCGGATGTCAGCGAATTATTCGCCGTCGTCGAGCCATAGCCAAGCGAATAGATATCTTCCCCGTAGCAATTATCCAGCGTCAACATGCCGCCAGAGCCCAACGTCGCGACTCTAAGCGCATAGATTGTCGAATTGAATTCTACGCTGTCGCACTTGATCGAAGGCATTCCCTGCTGGAGGCCATGTGTAACCGTTGTAATGCAAGTGTGGACACGGGTGAAGAGAGAGTCACGGATCGCGACGAGTCGGCTCTGTGTTTGTCCAATCGACACACCATAGAGACAGTGAGAAATGAAGCAACCGCGTAGTTTGGTGTAATCACCGCTGTTGTCGTTATTCGGCTTGACCATGACGCCGACGACAAAGCCGGTGATATTGACGTTATCGAGGTAAACCTGTGACGTGTACGAAAACCTGTTATACTGCCTAGGCGCAGGAAGGCCGAACATAGGCCCAAGCCACGAGGGGTAGTTTACTGTAGGATATGTAGTCGCATGAGGAGCGCCTGAATATGGATCAATCGCAATGGCGCAATGCGGCGCATACTGCGAATAGGCGTTGGCCGGGAATGCCGGGTCCTGCCATGTGGTCACGTCGACGTCGTAGAACGCTGGCGGGTGGGCGCCGAGACTGTTGGACTGTATAAAGGAGTAATGGTTGCCGCGGAACGACATATCGCGAATGTAGACAGCCTCACCGCCGCTGATCGCTATCGCCGGCCGATCATTGTTCGAGGGCTTGAGAAGCGTCCCGGCGAACCCGCCAACGCCGCCAGACGCGCCAAGGTGGAGTTTTCCATCTCCTTGCAGGATGACCTGGCTATAGGAGCCATAACCATAGCCAACATGGAGCGTGTCATTTGTCACATAGACGCCGGACGGGAAATAGACCACGCCGTCAGGATAAGGGCCGATTGGCGCAGGCTGGACCTTCTTGCGGTAGATTACCCAGTCGATTGCTGCCTGGATCGCGGGCTGATCATTCGTGACTCCGTCGCCCTTCGCGCCGAACCAGCGAACATTGACCGGGCCGCTATGGAGGCGAATCCAAGCTGCGGAGCCATTGCCGCCCTTTGGCAGGATTACTGTGCCGCCGTTGTCCACATAGGAGCCGGGCTTTGCGCCCGTCACACCCCGGAACATACCCTCGCCCCCGTCGCCAGGGGCGTGGTAACCGCTGAGAGTGATTTCGGATGCCGGAGAGGGCTCGATAACCCTCAGGCCCGCCAACGTCATGACGCGCGCGACCTCGCTGGTCTGTCTGTCGATCGGCGAGCTTGTCTGAGAGGCTACTGCTGCAGCTTGTACGAAGTTGCGACGAGAGATCATTAGATCAGCGACTTCGGATATCAAATCGCCGTAAAATTCCTTCTCCGCCATCTAACTCTCCTGAAGCAAAGGTTGGCCAACCCAAGTCACCATAAAACGGATTTTTTGAAGGTTTGATTCCTGATCGCTATCTGCTTAAGCAGAGTTTCTCGTTTACTCTCAATTGGACACCATCATTCTCGGACCCACAGGGGGGACCGGATGCGCGGGTTCTCCTCAAGCGCCGTTGTTTGTTGATTACTGCTGAGGGGGGACTGAATGCGAGTTTTCCTTATAATAAGGAGGCGTCCGCGATTAGGAGGACAATAAGATATCATAGCCTGGTCGTAAAACGAAATACTAGCCAAGGAGAACATATGAAAATTCTGATCACCGGCGGGGCCGGCTTTATCGGTTCTGCTGTAGCGCGTCGGCTGATTTCTGACACCGAGGCCAGGATCCTCGTTTATGACAGGCTGACATACGCCGGGAATCTCGACTCGCTCGCGCCCATTGCGCAAGATCGGCGCTATGCCTTCCGGCGCGCGGATATTTGCGACCTCGCCGCGGTCGCCGCGGCCTTTGCGGATTTCCAGCCCGATATCGTCATGCATCTTGCCGCGGAAAGCCACGTCGATCGGTCGATTGACGGCCCGGTGGCCTTCATCGAAACCAATCTCGTCGGCTCCTTCAGCATGCTCGACGCCGCCCTCGCCTATTGGCGCGCCTTGCCGAAGGCGAGAGCGGAAGCGTTGCGTTTCATGCATATTTCGACGGACGAAGTCTTCGGCACATTGGGGCCGACGGGCCTGTTTCGGGAGGATACGCCCTACGCGCCGAATTCTCCCTACTCAGCGTCAAAGGCCGGATCGGACCATCTGGTGCGCGCCTGGCGCGAGACCTATGGACTGCCGACAATTGTGACCAATTGTTCGAACAACTACGGACCCTATCACTTTCCCGAAAAACTGATTCCGCTCACCATCCTCAACGCCATCGAGGGAAAGCCCCTGCCGGTTTACGGGCGCGGCGAAAACATTCGTGACTGGCTTTATGTCGAGGACCATGCGGCGGCGCTGATCCTCGTGGCGCGCAAAGGGATCGTGGGCGAGTCCTATAATGTTGGCGGCCGGAACGAGAAGCGCAATATCGACGTCGTCCACGCGATCTGTGACATCCTCGATGAGCTGCGCCCCGACGCCGGCGGCTCCTACCGCAGACTGATCACTTTTGTCGAAGACCGCCCGGGCCATGATTTGCGCTATGCGATCGACTGCTCGAAAATCGAGCGCGACTTGGGATGGCGGCCGCAGCAGACCTTCGAGACGGGGCTGCGCCGCACAGTGCAATGGTATCTCGACAACCCGGCGTGGTGGCAGGCGATCCGGTCTGGAAAATATCGCGGGGAACGCCTCGGCCGCCTTGCTTAAGCCACTTTCTCGAGAGACCCCCATGCAATTCGAAGAGACTGCCATTCCCGCCGTGAAGATCGTCACGCCGAAGAAGCATACGGCGTTTGCGGAGAATGCCTCGCGCATCCGCAAAAACCTCGACATCTTCGCGCGCCGCCATCGACATCGACACCCTTTTCTTTCAAAGCCGCTGGATTCTACAAGAACTGAGCACACCGCCCAACACCGCCCCGCCGATCATCAGTGCTAAATATGGATTCCACTGTGAAAAGGCGAAATCGCGGCACAAACTATGGCCTCTAAAAATCGGTTGGGTTGGGATGGACCTGTTCTCAACCTTCGTATGGAATCAAAACATAGTCACCGCGTTCGGAAGAGTTTGTTTCGTCGACCGGTTCACATTTGGCAGTTCTCATAAATCCGGATCGCCCGTGGTATATTCTAAGTATGTTCACGGGATACGGGATTAGTTTCCCGGCTAAAGATAAAACGTCGCCGAAGCTCTTTGTGCCTCCACCGTATTCAAACCAGATGATAGGGCGGTAGCGACGAATGGATTGCGAAAGACCGGCCAAAACCTCCGGTTCAAGCCCCTGGACATCGATCTTGATCGCATCAATTTGCGAAATGCCCGCGCTGGCTACAAAGGCGTCGCCGTTCTCCACACGGAGCGTGCCAATCTGTTGAAGGGGCAGATCGTACTGATCGGAAGCGAGAAAGGTCCCCAGACCGTAATTCGCCTTGTCGATTGAGAAGAAAGGCATGTCTTCCGAAACGCTGCCTAGCCCAAACTCATGAAGCGTAATATTTGTTGCTTTGTTGATGAAGACATTCCGTTTGAACTGCGCGCATACCGCAGGATTAGGCTCGAATGAATGTACGTGCTGAAAATTTTTAGAAAATGCGAGCGAGTGAGTCCCGATGTTTGCCCCAACGTCCAGAATAACTCGGCGTCGGTCACTACCTATCATCGATAGAAAGAGCGCGATCAGATCGCCCTCGTAATGGCCAAACAAGTAAACTTGCCGATCAAGGAATGATCTGACGTTGCCTGCAAGCTTGATGCCGTCATTATCGACGACAAATGTACCGTCATGATCAGGAGGAGCCAAGTAATTTGTTATTCTTCCCCATCCCGGCACATTTCTTAGACCTCTAAAATACCGTGCAAGCCTATAGCCAAAAAGCGGGGGATGGATTTCTGACTGCATAATGACAATCCTAAATCAGAGGCTAAGCCATAAAGAGGCAAGGCGGTTAAGCCAAACCCCGCTACCTCTCGTTCGAGTTTCTTTGATGTGCAATTGTTACCGCACACGGGGCGACGAAAGCAACAGCACCGAAAACAAAAAAAAAGCTCCTGAGCGTGTCGACAGCGCGGCCCCTCTGGGCTCCCCGTGAGCGGCAACGCGACCGTGCTTCTTGGCTTCGTGGGCAAATCGTGCGCTACGTATTATTCGGCGTCAGCGGCCGAACTAGCAGCCCTTTTCCGGTCCTCATAAAACTTCCGGCGTCGAGCGCTCGCAGGGTTTCGACAGCGCAGGCTGCGTCATAGCCGGTGAGCGCGAAAGCCGCACACGCACGGGAAAACCAAGCAACGCGATTCCTCGCCCCCTGTTTTTACCGAGCTTTTGAAGCTTATGATTTCGATCCGACCGCCCGGCGGACGCCTATCCGGTTGCCCACAAGCGGTCGAGCTCAAAGTCAGTCCAGCAGGCGGGCGAATCCCGGCTTTTTGCCGGCCCCCACGCTCCCAGGAAATTTGCGAACTTACTGATGGCTGAGCGGCAAAGGCGGAATCACCGGCGGCGGATTATTATTGCTGCTGAAAGCTCCCGATGCTCCAAGGCCGGCGATCGTGCCACCAACAACAAGCGCGGCGGCGCCAACGGCCAAAGCGGTATTATCCCCACAGAAGGGGACGCCGCCACTGCAACCAAGGTCATCGCCACCGCCACAACGCGCTGGCCGTTTCGACACCGGGTCAATCACGGGCCTTCCGGTGACGGCGTCATACAAAACACCTGCGCGACATACCGGCTCCGCCGACGCTCCCCCAACAGAGGCGAAAGTGATCAGCGCGACGCTGAGCGACAGTCGTGAAAAAAGCTTTACAGCAACCATTTTGACCTCCCAATCAAGCCTTCTTTCCGTGTAACATGCGCATACGAAGCCGCAAGCCGGACGGGCCCCAAAACAATGTTCAGACGCAAAGGTTTGGTGTATGGTCGCACAATTGCAAACACTTAATCACTTATCTAGCCTGCTGAATTACACTTTATCGTTGACGTCACGTACGTATTTGCGAAGCTTAGCCGGGTTGGTGTCTCAAATTACGCACCGCGTCGTTGGCAGCCCTTGAGTTCGGCGAAGAGGTTTTGCTCTTGTGTTTGTTTTCAGTAGCGCCCCGTGTTGGCAGGCGGCGCAAGTCGCGGGGGTCAGGGCAATGGGGGCGTGATAGGGTTCCAAAAAAGAGGGGTCTCAGGCTGGCCCATGCCGAGGCTAGGGGCAGGCGAGAGTTGCGGTGATTCGCCGCTGTAGACAAATGACCGCGCTTTATGAGAATTCTTGCAAAGACAGAAGGCGCGCATGTCCTTCAATGTCCCGACGGTCAGGTGCAGGTTTTGCGGGATCCGGAAACCTACGCTTTATGGGCTTCTGGTGGATTGTTCAGAGGAGCGGGTTGTGCTGCTGAGATCATTTATTGAAAGCCTAATGAGAGGTCGGCGGGTCAAACGGCGCCTTCCTAACGGTGTGTTAATCTACGTGTCGCCTGAAAGCCAACTTAAGTATCTCAAGCGAAATTTCGACGCCGATCTGTCTGAGTTAGCGGACAGGTTTGTTACGAATTCATCAGTCGTTTGGGATGTAGGTGCGAACTGTGGCGTCATGGCTTTCAATGCGGCGAAGGCGCGTCAGATCGTGGCGATTGAGGCCGACCCTTTTCTCGCCTCCCTCATTCAGGATTCCGTAGCGCTCAGCGGTGTGCAAGTTGCCGTCGTGACCGCTGCCGCTTTCTCGCGTCTATCGCTAGCTGAATTCTCAATCGCGCGCCGGGGTCGAGCATCCAATTACCTCACGGCCGTTGGCGGACATTCGCAGTCCGACGGCGAGCGCTCGCGTTTCATTGTGCCCACAATAACGCTGGACAGTTTGCTTGAGCGTTTCGATCCCCCGACATTCATAAAACTGGATGTTGAGGGTGCCGAAATCGATGTGCTGGAAGGCGCCTCTCGCGTTCTGAATGAAGCGCGCCCAATCCTCTATTTTGAGGCCGCAGCGTCAACCATTGATCGCTGCAATCAGATTCTTGCTTTGGCGGGTTACAGAGTAAAACAGGGCACGGATATGAACTGGCTTGCCGAGCCTCGGTGAGGCGGGCAAATTCGTCTTTGTTTCATGTGCAAAGGATTCCCTTCTCGAAACGTAGGTTTTTTGAGAGCAAACTGATGCGCCAACACAATTATTCCGTCTATCAGTGCCCGAATATCCTTCAACATCGCGATTTTTCGCAGGCTCTCGAGAAAGCAGAAGCGGGATGAGTTATGCCGCGCACCATGCGAGCCTCCGCTATCCAAGCGGAGGCTCGGGTGATGGCATTCTCTTAGTTATTGTCCACCGCTGAGGGGAAGTAGCAGTCACTCGATTTCCTTCGGATCGTGCGGCCGCCCTTATCCTGATGTGGCCTCTGTCATTATGGGAGCTTTCGAACGCAAATAGCGCTTGCATGCTGAATTTACAGGCCGCTCGATGAATTTAAATATGACGACGCCAGTGAGCACTGTTGAGGCAACGACGAGCGCCGCTACAGCGTCATTAGGTAAGAAAATAAGATGGGATTTGTATAACTTATACGAGGCGGATATAGTAAAGACCTGAATAAGATAGATGCTGTAAGAGGCATCACCTATTAGGCTTAAAGTCCGCTGGTACGCTTGTTCGAACCAACACACTGATAGAACAATTAGGGCAGAAGGTACGCCCCAAAAAACGACTCTGCTGTAGCCCATGAGATCATCCACCGGCGAGAAAAACCTAGATGATATGAGCATTACGCCGCCAAGTATAAATAAAGTCCAGCCTAAACGAAATTGTCTCCATCTCTTGAATACAAGACCGCAAAACATTCCAAACACAAATTCCAGCATTATCGGGTTTGAGAACCCGAGAAATACGAGGGCAAATATGGTCGAAGTCATGACTAATACAGAGATACTGAAATCTTTGATCAAAAGACCAACCGCAAACATCGAGTAGAAAATCATCTCATATTCAAGAGACCACCCTACATACATGACAGGCAATCGACCTGCGCTGATTTGAGATGAAAAAAATAACGACGATATCACCCATAATGAGGGCATTCCTTCTGTATTGAATATCTTTGGCATAAACCAAAATAAGGTGCATACAAGGAGCGTGAGGATCCAATAAAGGGGTGCGATGCGAGTTAGGCGGTTGAGAAAAAACTCATAGGCACTTCTTTTATGCGACGATTGCGTATAAATCATAACGAAACCAGATATCACAAAAAAAAGGTCTACGCCACTACTTCCCCAAGCTTGAAAAAAGCCCAGGTAATGTACCGGCCGACCATAAGCTATGCCAGTGCCGATGGTATGAAATAGAACAACACTTATTGCGGCAAATGCCCGCAAATATTGGATATTGTAGAGAGTATTCATGGGCATTGACGATGCACTCCTAGAGGGTGTTATGCACTCTGGATCATGAACTCTGCGGCGCGTTTGAGCATGAGACAGGCGAGGGCGACGACGTGGAGTCCTGCGAGAGTCTGGGCATAACGCTCGTAGTCTTTGACGAGCCGCCTGCATCGGGTCGCCCAAGCGAATGAACGCCCGACCACCCAGCGCTTGGGCAACAACACGAAGCCCTTCTTGCTTCGGCGAGTTTGACAACACAAAGTTCTGCGCCCTGCGCCTTGGCCGCCTCGGTTGCGTTCTCGCCAGTGTAGCCCTGATCGACATAAATGAGCTCGACGCTCTCACCTGTTACTTCCTGCACGGCGGCGGCGAGCTTGCCGACCTCAGCGCGATCATCGACATTGGCCGGTGTGACATGAAGCGCCAGCAGATGACCCAATGTGTCCACCGCCATGTGGAGTTTCGAGCCCCGCTTTCGCTTAGCGCCGTCATAGCCTGCCCGCGGCCCGCTTTCCGGGGTCGAGCGCAAGGTGCGGCTGTCAATGATCGCCGCCGTCGGCTCTGCGGCGCGCCCGGAGGCGATGCGCAACAAGGCGCGCAGGTCCTGCGCAAGCGCCTCGAACACGCCCGCCGCCAGCCAGCGCTGCGACTGCTGATACACGGCGAACCAGGGCGGCAAGTCGTTGGGCATGGCGCGCCATGCGATGCCGTAACGCAGAACATAACGCAGGCCGTTGAACAACTCGCGCAGCGAATGCTGACGCTGTGGAGCGCCCTCGTCCATCAGGGTGAGATACGGCGCAACCAGCGACCACTCTTCGTCGGTGACATCAGATGGATAAGGTTTGCGAATCGGAGCCATCCGATTCTACTAAGCTAATCAGGCACTAAAGTACATAACACCCTCTAGGGTCCGGACCCATAAAAAGATTGGCATGAGCGCGGGGCTTCCGAAAGAGCGCCAATGATTCCTTTTCTGCCTGACGGCGCGCAGTTTTCGAAGATCTTGCCGCATCTGCCGACCGACACACGCGGCAAGGCCAGGGTCGATGATCGGCGGGTGATCAGCGGTCTCGTCCACGTCCTCAAGTCGGACGGGCGCTGGATCGATGCCCCGCCGGAATACGGGCCAAAGAAGTAGCGAAAATGTGCTTCTCGCGCTCGAATCGATGAATTTTGCCTTGACGCCGTCGCGAGCGTTTCTCCAGCAAAAATAGAGGAAACCGCGCGGCAATGGCTTTCCAAAAAGAACCTTGATCCCAACGCTCCCTCCAGCGCCATCCTGGTCGCCTGGCATCCAGACGCCCATGCCGCCGCATTTGGCTTTCCAGTTGTAGAGCGTCGCTTCGGAAACGCCATGCTTGCGCGCGAAATCGGCGGTCTTCGCGCCTGCCTTCATGCTCCTTCAGCACCCCGACGATCTCCCCTTCCGTGAAACGTGCACGCTCGTCCCTCCCCTCAAAGGCCGGACTCTAATCCCGCATGGAAAACTCTGCATTGGCAGGTCTGATGGACAATCTCGGGAGCCACAAGGGCGCGAGCGTGCGCAAGGCGATCGAAAGGAGGCTGGCGCAATCAGGAAT
This sequence comes from Methylocystis sp., assembly GCF_051061225.1. GTDB lineage: Bacteria > Pseudomonadota > Alphaproteobacteria > Rhizobiales > Beijerinckiaceae > Methylocystis. The sequence continues at coordinate 6,530 of NZ_JBPFEB010000054.1, read as the reverse complement.
GCGTCAACTTCTTCGAGGCGGCAGGCTATGACCCTCTTTGAGAAGAAATCCCTTTAATTCCTTTGGTAAATCACAAAATTAACGTTATCAGAGATGATGGTATAGCCTCCTGAATTCGCAAGAACATCGATCGGATATCCGTCATCGTTGAATTGGTTGTCATATTTGTCAACTTGAAAGACGTGGCGGAACTTAAAAATGATATCTGGCGGCGTAGCCGAAATATACTGAGACAACATGGACGTGTTGATGTTCCGGTAATTACTGGGTTGAAATAGCCAAATCGCATTCGTGGCAGGCTTCATATCTGTCATAAGATAGCCGGCAGGGAAATCGTAGTAAAAGATTATCGACCGGCTCTGAGCAGAAACACGGCGGACCCAGTAAGCGACATCTTCTATGAAAGCTGCCTTCTCGGGCGTCGTCCTTATGTATTTGAACGGCCCTGAAGCGACCTCCGTTGTCAGTCTTGGCAGTGCGCTATCGCAGTACACGGACGAATATTGGTAGAGAACCAGGGCACAGGCGGCGAGCGACGGAACCGCCACCCCGATCCATCGTGGGAAAACAAGTTGATGCTCCCCCTTTTGCGTCAGGAGTGCGATTAAAAGTATGAGAGAACAGATGCCCCCAGCGAGTAACCCAATTCCAACGTTGATATAACCGTTGCTACTGCTGTAGCCCATGATAGCAGCTGCCAGGCCCGATGGCACCCATACGAGCATGAAGAGTTTTTTGTGTTCAGCGTTGAGAAAGGGGTAGAGCCATACGCCGATCAGCGCCAGACCCAATACATAACCATGCCCAACATAAGCATAGGTGGCAGACCCGGGTTTCGCCGACATACCGTTAACCACGACCAATACGATCGGTAGCAGCAGCAAAGCTATCAATCGAAGTAAGTTATCGCCTTTCCTTTGAATCAGGAAAACCAAAAACCCGGATCCGAGGATGGACGGCCAGAGATAATGAAGGGTGTCCCAGATTACCCGCAGTGGTTTTCGCCAGCCGCCGCCCTGCACTCCAATGGATAAGGTATAGTCAAGATTGTTGCGAATGGCGTCCCACGTTGCATAACTCAGAAAGGGTGTCAGCGAACACAGGGCGAGGAGCGTGCCGACAAAGAACGGAAGAAATGCTCGCCGATCCGTTCGCACGAGTAAGACGAAAGCCAAAAAGGCGACTGGTACCAAAGGTAGATAGACTATCGCACCGTAAGTAAGCAACCATCCCGACAGCGCAAGGCGTAAAATGCTATTAGCCAGAACGCCCTGGGCTCCTGCAAAAAGGCCCAACGTGAGAAAACCACATGCAAGAGTGTTGTAACTAAGCCCTTGTACATTGAATGGAACAAAAGCAATAACGCATGATGCGACGAGGAGGGCCTCCGGGGTGCGGACAAACGTACGCGAAAAATAAAAGACTCCCGCGGCAACCAATAACTCGAAAACGAAGTATAAATGACGAGCATATAGGACGATGCCTTCAGCAGACCCGCGCAACAAATAAAAGATCTTAAAAAACGGATAAGAAATGAAAGAGAACATCCCGAACAAGGTCGCAAGTTCAGTCTGAAAAGGGCTGTCCCCATGGATAAATCGCCATGGTATAGCAATGAAATAAGCCTCGTCGGTGAACGAAATACCATAATAAATCCTAGCGTAACTGAGCAAAAAAATTAGAAGAGCAATTATCGCGGAGAAAGCCGCTTCTAGCCTGCCATTGCCGGCAGGCAGTTCTGACATCGGCCTGGTCAATCGACTCCTAGACGGTGTGAGAGACAAGTTCAACCCACCAATGCGTGGCGTTGATTTCTGAGGTGGCTGATCATGCTGCATTGCTTGACAGACCCTCCCGTCTCGTGGGTGCCCATGTGAGCAACTTGGCCCGAAGCGCATTTTTTCACCCATCGGATAAAAACTCACCACCACCTCCAACATCAAACATCAGCCCAAATCACGGCAAACCGCCCGAATTTTCTCGATAACCGAGGGAAGTTGTTCTTCGAGCTCCACCCACAACGGCAATCGTACCAGTCGCTCGGACAGCCGATCGGTATTCTCCATAGTACCGGCTACGCGCCCGCAACGCTGTCCGAAAGGTGAAGAGTGAAGTGGCACATAGTGAAAGACGCAGTTTACGCCTTCTTCCTTCAGTCGCTTTATAAAGGCCGTCCGCCATTCAAGGTTTTCCAGCAGGAGGTAATACATATGTGCGTTGTGCGTACAATGATTCGGCACGACGGGACGGCGTATCGAGGTCTGTCCTTCCACATCCTCAAAGGCCTCATGGTAACGTTGCCAAATAGCGAGGCGCCGCTGGGTAATGGCTTCGGATTCATTCATTTGCGCCGAGAGGAAAGCCGCGACAATTTCGCCCGGCAGGTAAGACGAGCCTATATCTACCCAAGTATATTTGTCCACCTGCCCGCGGAAGAACCGGCTTCGATTTGTCCCCTTCTCCCTAATAACCTCGGCCCGTTCAGCTAAGGCCCGGTCGTTTATCAGCAGCGCGCCTCCTTCGCCGGAAATGATATTTTTGGTCTCGTGGAATGAAAAGGTCCCCATGTGGCCGATCGAACCGAGCGGCCGCGATCGATAACTCGAAAGGATCCCTTGGGCCGCATCCTCGATCACCAGCAGCTTGTGGCGCTGCGCTATGTCCATAATTGGATCCATCTCACAGCTCACGCCACCATAATGCACCGGCACGATGGCTCGAGTTTTCTCTGTTATCGCTGATTCAATCCGCGTTTCGTCAATGTTCAGCGTATCGGGCCGGATGTCCACGAACACGGGTATCGCTCCCCGAAGCACGAAGGCATTGGCTGTGGATACGAAGGTGTAGGAGGGCAAGATCACCTCGGAACCCGGCTGGATGTCAGCCAGGATAGCGGCCATCTCCAGCGCGGCTGTGCAGGAATGGGTCAGTAATGCCTTCCGCGTCCCAGTCGTGGCCTCCAGCCACGTTTCACACCGCTTGGTGAACCGTCCGTCGCCGGCCAAGTGACCATTGGCGTGAGCCTGAGCGATGTACCATAATTCTTTGCCGGTCATATAAGGCCTATTGAACGGAACCTCGGCCATGATCAACCTTTCTTAGCGAACCCCACCGCCGTAGGAAAATAAAATGCTCAGTGCCACGCGGCGAAAACGATCGTCGACACTGAAATAGAAGGGAAACACCCAGTGTAATTGTTCATATCTGGGGGGTGTTATGCACCTTGAAGCATGAATTCTGCGGCGCGCTTGAGCATGAGACATGCGGAGGCGACGACGTGGAAGCCTGCGAGGGTCTGGGCATAGCGCTCGTAATCTTTGACGAGCCGCCTGCATCGTGTCGCCCAGGCGAATGAACGCTTGACCACCCATCGCTTGGGCAATAACACGAAGCCCTTCTTCGCCTCAGAGAGTTTGACAACGCAAAGCTCGGTGCCCTGCGCCTTTGCCGCCTCGGCCGCCTTCTCGCCGGTGTCGCCCTGATCAACATAGATGAGTTCGACGCTTTCGCCCGTCGCCCCCTGCACGGCGGCGGCGAGCTTGCCGACCTCGGCGCGGTCGTCGACGTTGGCCGGGGTGACATGCAGCGCCATTATATGGACCAATGTGTCAACCGCCATGTGCAGCTTCGAGCCGCGCTTTCGCTTTGCCCCGTCATAGCCTACTCGCGGGCCGCTCTCCGGGGTCGAGCGCAAGGTCCGGAACAGCTCGCGCAGCGAATGTTGACGCTGGGGCGCGCCTTCGTCCATGAGCGTTAGATACGGCGCAACCAACGACCACAGCTTCGTCGCCGACGTCAGACGGATACGGTTTGCGAATCGGAGCCATCCGATTCTACTAGGACAATCAATCACCAAAGTACATAACACTCTCTAGTTGCCCATGGTTGTTGGCGAGATAGAATGGGCCCGGAAAACCCAAATTTTTTGTATGAGGAAGAGCAGGACCGCCGATACAACGATGTTGCCAGCTTGAACGACTTCGTGACGCCATCCCAGCGCATCAACAAACCAATATAGGGCTGCCAGATTGCCTAGGTAACAAAGTGCATATGCTAAAACGTATCGGTTCAGGCTCCTGAACAATCGACCGCTATGCGAGAATGTCCATCGTCGCTGAAAATAGAACGTCTGGACGACTCCGACACCATATAACAGCGACATCGCGCTCTTATGCCCAACGCCGACCCCTGTGAGCAACAGGTAAAAGCAGTACAGCGCCGCATTCGATATCGCGCCGACGATGACATAACGAACCGCCTGAACAGCCCAGACGCTCATTCGGTAGGCCTCACCCAGTGAAATGTCATTTCAGGGGGGAGAAAGCGCGCGGAGAGCCTGGAATAAAGATTCAGGACGCGTACGTTACGGGCGGAAATTGTCGTGGTTATCATGATTGCCCCTTTATCACGGTGATAACGCAGCATACTCAACCAAGTGCGACGACCATAGCCCTTGCCCTGAAAGTCAGGGGCTATTGCAGTAAGATGCCAGTGTACGCGGCTGCCGCGGTCCATCTCCACGACAAAAACGCCAATGATCTGTTGACCATCTACTATTTTAAGCAATTGTTGGGTTGGGTGATTGAAGCTTGCGCGTACCCAGCGCCCATACCGCTTGTCCGCTAGCCGTGGATCCAACCGCGGGTCCATGTGATACCGCTCATGACGGAATGCTTGTTCCGCGATAGCCTGCAAGGCAGGCAAGTCCCTGTCTAAAGCAGGAACAACCGCAAGAGCTTCATCGGGCAGATTCCGTTTTTGCAAAGCTTCAAATTGTGGATGCAAGACCATCTCAATAAAGCGGAAGCCCCGGTCTTCCAAAAACATTGAGGCCGCAAGGCGTTCGTGCGACAGTCGACAACTTACGATCCGCACATCGTTCGCGGAGACCCAGGATTGAAACGCGCCATATTCCTTCTCAGCGCGTTCGGAGGCTTTGACATCAATTCGAGTGATCTGGGCTACCGGAAAACCAAATGCATCCGCATCCCAAGGCGCCAGGCGAGCCTCAAGAACAAACCCGTCGCGAGAAAGCGAAAATACTTCACGCGTCATTTTGTGAAATCATCCGCTTTTGTCCGGGACCGCACTGCATAGACAGGACGATCCATTGCCCGGGAGTGCATTCGCGCAATATATTCACCGATAATGCCGATAGAGAAGAGCTGAGCTCCTGAGAAAATTGCTATTATGGAGGCAAGGAAAGGGAAACCTGGCGGCGCGCCATCCTCCATAAAATGCCTCACAAGGACGTAAAATAATACACAAAATCCGAATAGAGCAAGGAATAACCCCGTTATGCTTGCCATTTGTAGCGGCAATGTCGAAAATCCCGTAATCATGTTGAAAGCGTGACGGACGAGTTTACTTGTTGTGTACCCCGATTCGCCTTGTGTCCGCGGCTCATGGCGGACAGTAACCGCGCCGAAATTTGTAGTGGCCCAGGTGAGTAAGACATCAATATTTACATATGAGCTTTGATAATTCGCAAATGCTTCGCGTAGTTCGGTACGGAAAGCACGAAGAGCGCTTACCTGGCGAGCCATCTCAGCCGCCATGGCTTCTTGCAGCACCCATTTGGTGACCATCGACGCGAGGTTCCGCAAAGTCCCATGCTTTTCCTCGCGTGGAGGGCCGTAAACCACATCAAAACCCTCCGCGAGCTTCGCCAGCAATTTCGGCAATTCTTCCGGTGGATGCTGCAAATCATCGTCCATTGTGATGATTATTTCGCCCCGCGCTTCGCGAATGCCGCAGAGGATTGCGTTGTGCTGGCCATAATTGCGACTCATGCGAACCCCCCGAACTCTCGGATCTTTCGCGGCCACAGCGCTGATTATTTCCCATGAGGCATCGCCGCCGCAGTCTTCGACGAAGATTATTTCGAATGTTTGATTCTCTCCCGTCAATGTCGCGAGCAGGCGACGATAGAGTTCCGGTAGGGCCGCTGCAGCGCGATAGACGGGAATGACGCAGCTGATTGCCGGCCCTCGTTTCGTCAACCTTGTCTCGTGCGTGCTAGGCATTTTTTCACTCAGCCCCTTTGCGTTGAAAATGGCCAGCGGTAGGCCGTAATTATCTCGAGGTTAGGGATATCTAGACTCTCGGTCAGGAAACACGTTGACGCCGCGTGGTGAGGACCGCCCCTAAATGGCTCGGGCGGTATGAAAAGGAAAGGTTATCGGCGCACGAAAACCGCTCGTCGCGACTCAGGACGTTTGCCAACCACACCGAAGAGCCGTGGCTGGCGATTCTACCGCTGCTACGGGAGTATCGCCTGACCGGCGAGGAGATCGCCGAGAAGCTAGCCATGGCCCGTTTCGACCGCCGCCGGCTGGCTGGCCCGTCTAGGGCTCGGCCGGTGCATCCCGCGAACCAGAAGCGGTCGTTAGCTGTGGTCTCTGAGGAGGTTGTTCACCCGAGCTGAAGGCTTGAGAGTGGTCGTTGCCACACGATGCACTCGGGACTTCTTCGGATGAACAACCCCCATAAGAATGCGCGAATGACGCCGCTTGGTCGAGCGGAAATGG
>NZ_JBPFEB010000053.1:0-27590 GCF_051061225.1 Methylocystis sp. | reverse complement strand
GCCGAGGTCTTCCGCGATCATCTGGCCGCCCGTGAGGATGGCGATGTCTTCGAGCATGGCCTTGCGGCGATCGCCGAAGCCCGGCGCCTTGACGGCCGCGATCTTCAGACCGCCGCGCAGCTTGTTGACGACGAGCGTGGCCAGCGCCTCGCCCTCGATGTCCTCGGCGACGATGACGAGCGGCTTGCCGGTCTGGACGACGGCCTCGAGGATCGGCAGCAGCGGCTGCAGCGTCGACAGCTTCTTCTCGTGGATGAGGAGATAGGCCTCGTCGAGCTCGGCGATCATCTTCTCGGCGTTGGTGATGAAATACGGCGACAGATAGCCGCGATCGAACTGCATGCCCTCGACAATGTCGGTCTCGGTCTCCAGGCTCTTGGCCTCCTCGACCGTGATCACGCCTTCATTGCCGACCTTCTGCATCGCCTTGGCGATCTCTTCGCCGATGAAGGTGTCGCCATTGGCCGAGATGGTGCCGACCTGGGCGATCTCGTCGTTGGAGGTGACCTTCTTCGAATGCGCCTTGAGGTCGGCGACGATCGCCTCGACGGCGAGATCGACGCCGCGCTTCAGATCCATCGGGTTGAGACCGGCGGCCACGGCCTTGGCGCCTTCCTTGGCGATGGCGGCGGCGAGGACGGTCGCGGTGGTGGTGCCGTCGCCGGCGAGGTCGTTCTGCTTGGAGGCGACTTCGCGAACGAGCTGGGCGCCGAGATTCTCGAACTTGTCGGCGAGCTCGATCTCCTTGGCGACGGTGACGCCGTCCTTGGTGATGCGCGGCGCGCCGAAGCTCTTCTCGATCACGACGTTGCGGCCCTTGGGACCCAGCGTGACCTTGACGGCGTTGGCGAGAATTTCGACGCCGCGCAGAATGCGGTCGCGGGCGTCGGTGGAGAAGCGGACGTCTTTGGCAGCCATGTGAAACTCCTGGTGTGTTTAAGAGAAAGCGTTAAGGGCGGAGCCGAGTTATTCGACGATGCCCAGGATGTCGCTTTCCTTCATGATCAGCAGGTCGTCGCCGTCGATCTTGACTTCGGTGCCGGACCATTTGCCGAAGAGGACGCGGTCGCCGGCCTTCACGTCGAGGGGAACGAGCTTGCCGCTTTCGTCGCGCGCGCCGGGGCCAACCGCGACCACCTTGCCCTCCTGGGGCTTTTCCTTGGCGGTGTCGGGGATGATGATGCCGCCCTTGGTCTTCTCTTCGCCTTCGATGCGCTTGACCACGATCCGGTCGTGCAGGGGACGGAACGCCATTGCAATGTCTTCCTTTTCTGCGCTCCGGGCGGGACAGAACCGCCCGTCGCAAGCCATAAGCGAAATTGTTGGCACTCTCTTCCGACGAGTGCCAACAGCGTCAGGGAAATATTGCGCCCCTGCCCCGATGTCAAGGCGCCGACGCCGAAGCTGGCTCGCGTCGGCGGCGCGAGGCTAGCCGCGCGGGGGACGGAACGGTAAGAAGACGGCCAACCGCCGCCGATCCAGGAGAGCTTCGTGACGCGCCTTGCTGCTTCGCCCCGCGCCCTCGGCCTGACGGCCGCGTTTGTCGCGGCGCTGGTCGACCAGGCGCACAAATACTGGATGCTTCATGTTTTCGGCATAGAGGCCCGCCAGCCGGTCACGCTCGCGCCCTTCCTCGACATTGTGCTGTCGTGGAATTACGGCGTCTCCTATTCGCTCTTTCCCGCCCATGAGGGCGCGGGGCGGGCGCTGCTGCTCGCCGGACAGGGCGCCATCGTCGCGGGGCTGCTGTGGTGGATGTGGCGGGTCCGGAGCCGGCTGACGGCGCTGGCGATCGGGCTGGTCGTCGGCGGAGCCTTCGGCAACGCCATGGACCGGATCGCGCGCGGGGCGGTCGCCGATTTCTTTTATCTACATACGACCTTGCCGGTCGGACCGCTCGCCAACTACGTCTTCAACGTCGCCGACGTGGCCATCACGGCGGGCGTGGCGCTGCTGCTTTTCGAGAGCTTTTTCCCGCCCGCCCCGCCGGCGGAAAGCCCCGCCTGACAAGCTTCGCCACTAAATCGCCAACAAGTCGCGCGCATGTGTGCGCCTTTGAGACAAGGCGCGCGCCGCAGGCGCCTGCGCGCCTGTCCCGAGGTTTCAGGGAGTTCGCATCATGAAGCTCGTCAGGTCCGGACGCTTTGCGCTCTTCGCGCTGGCGGGCCTCGCGGTCGCCGCCAGTGGGCCCGCGCAGGCCGCCGACGACAAGTCGACGATCAGCGCGGTCGCGGAGCTTTTCGGCTATTCCTCCGATCCGAGCGCCGGCTCGATCGACTACCATGAACGGCCCAAGCTCGTGCTGCCGCCGCGCGCGGGCGAATTGCCGGCCCCGCGCGACGCCAGCCGCCCCGAGGGCTGGCCGAGCGACACCACCACGACGCGCAAGCGCGGCTCCGACCGTTACGCCCGCGTGCCCAACGCCCCGCCGCCGACCGAGGAGCACAAGCCGGGCCTCTTCGACCGGCTCACCGGCGGCGGCGGCGCCCCCGCCGCGGCGACTCCCGCCACGGTCGAGCCGGGGCGCCGGATGCTCACCGAGCCGCCGACCGGCTACCGCCGCCCGACCATGGACCTGAGCAAGGTTCCGGACTCGGACGTCAAAAAGTCGAGCTGGTGGAATCCCCTCAGCTATCTCGGCTCCAAGGACGACTCCGATCCCGCCCAGTCCGCCGCCGCCGGGACGTCGGGCAAGCCCGCCGCGGGGTCGGGGAATCAGGCGCAATCCTCCAGCTCGTCGAGCTGGTTCCAGATGCCGCGCTTCGTCAGAAGGACCTCCGAAGATTGAGTGAGTTCCGGCCGGAGCAATTTCGGCCTATATAGGGGTCAATCTGTTTCCGTTCCGGAGCGGCCTCCGGCCGCCAGAAAGGCCTCTCCATGTCTCTTTCGCAACCGTCGCCGATCGCTCCCCTGACCCCCGGAGCGGTCGGGGACTCGGCGCGGGCGAACGCCGGCGTTTCAAGTTACAGGCTCGACAACGGTCTCGAGCTGGTGGTCATTCCCGACAACCGCACGCCCGTCGTCACCCATATGATCTGGTATCGCAACGGCTCCGCCGACGATCCGCTGGGCAAGTCCGGAATCGCCCATTTTCTCGAACATCTGATGTTCAAGGGCACCAAGACCCATCCGCAGGGCGAGTTCTCCAATCTCGTCGCCGAGCTCGGCGGGCAGGAGAACGCCTTCACCAGCTATGATTACACGGCCTATTTCCAGCGCATCGGCAAGGAGCATCTCGGCACGCTGATGCAGTTCGAGGCCGACCGCATGATCAATCTCGTGCTGACGGACGAGGTGGTGACGCCGGAGCGGGACGTGGTGCTCGAAGAGCGCCGCATGCGCACCGACAATGATCCTTCCGCGCAGCTCGACGAGGCCGTCCAGGCGGCGCTTTTCGCCCATCATCCCTATGGCACGCCGATCATCGGCTGGAACCATGAGATCGAGACGCTCGATCGCGAGGACGCGCTCGCCTATTACAGCCGCTTCTATACGCCCGAAAACGCCATCCTCGTGGTGGCGGGCGACATAGACGCCGAGGAGGTTCTCGCTCTCGCGAAGGAGACCTACGGCCAGATTCCCGCCCGCGCCGAGCCGCCGCGCCGCAACCGCACCAAGGAACCGCCGCATCGCGCCCATCGGCTGGTCTCGCTGTCCGACGAGAAGGTCGAGCAGCCCGGCCATGAGCGGGTCTTCCTCGTGCCCTCCTACAAGACCGCCGCGCCCGGCGAGGCGGAGGCGCTCGAGACCCTCGCCCATATGCTGGGCGGCGGCGCGACCAGCGCCCTCTACGAGACCCTGGTGGTCGAGGAGAAATATGCGGTGGGCGCCGGCGCTTATTATCTTGGCTCCGCCGTCGACGACACGCGGCTGTGGGTCTATGCGACCCCGGCGCCCGACGTTTCGCTCGAGGAGCTCGACGCCGCGATCGACCGGGTGATCCGCCGCTTCATCGACCATCCGATCGACGAGGCGCACCTCGCCCGCGCCAAGACGCGGCTGATCGCGGACGCGATCTACGCGCAGGACAGCCAGGCCTCGCTCGCCCGCTGGTATGGCGAGGCGCTGGCGACCGGGCTCACCATCGCCGACGTCGAGGCGTGGCCCGCCCGCATGGAGGCCGTGACCGCCGCGGACGTGACCGCCGCCGCGCGCAAATGGCTCGACAAGCGGCGCGCCGTGACCGGCTTCCTGCTGCCGGCCGACGAGACCGCCTGACGCCGCGCGTCAGCATGGCCGGCGCCCTCGCGCCGGCGTCTTCTCTTTTTCAGGAATCCCCATGACCGCCCACGCCCCCGCCGTCACCATGGCCTCCCGCGCCGAGCATGTGCAGAAGGTCGTCACGCCCGGCGGGGTCACCGCTTGGCTCGTCGAGAGCTACGCGGTGCCCCTCGTCGCGCTGGAATTTTCCATGCGCGGCGGCGCGGCGCAGGACCCCGCCGACAAGCCCGGCCTCGCGACGCTGCTCGCCGGCCTGCTCGATGAAGGCGCCGGCCCCTATGACGCGCGCGGCTTTCACCGCGCGGTGGACGAACTCGCCATCCATATCGGCTTCGGCGCCGACCGCGATTCGATTTCGGGCCATCTGCAAACGCTCGCGAAGAACACCGACAAGGCGTTCGAGCTGCTGAAGCTCGCCATGACCGACGCGCATCTCGCGGACGCCGACGTGGCGCGGGTGCGCAGCCAGCTCGTCGCGGAACTGAAGCGCGACGCCAATGATCCCGACGCCATGGCGGCCAAGGCCTTCCGCGAGGCGGCGTTCCCGGAGCACCCCTATGGGCGGCCGGTTCGCGGCGAACTGTCGTCGATCGAGACGCTGTCGCGCCCCGATCTGATCGCCTTGCGGGAACGGCTCTTCGCGCGCAAGGATCTCAAGATCGCGGTCGTCGGCGCCATCGACGCCAAGACCTTGTCGGACCATCTCGACGCGACCTTCGGCGCCTTCGGCCTGCTGAATGATCTCGCCCCGGTCGAACCGGCGATCGTCGCCGGCGCCGGCTCGCGCCGCATCGTTACGCTGGACATTCCGCAAACCACGATCCGCTTCGGCCGCACGGGCGTCACCAAGCATGATCCGGATTATTTCGCGGTCGTCGTGGCCAATCACATTTTCGGCGGCGGAAGTTTCACCTCGCGGCTCTTCCACGAGGTCCGCGAGAAACGCGGCATGGCCTACAGCGTCTATGCGCAGCTTAATGAATTCGAGAAATGCCCGATGCTGATCGGCGCCGCCGCGACGAAGAACGAGCGCGCCGGCGAGGCGTTGCGCATCATCGAGGAGGAGGCCCGCCGCTTCGCGGAAGATGGGCCGACCGAGGATGAACTCGACAAGGCGAAGAAATATCTGATCGGGTCTTATCCGCTGCGCTTCGACACCTCGACGAAGATCGCCAGCCAGCTCGTGCATCTGCAGATGGACGGCTTCGAGCCGAGCTATCTCGACGAACGCAACGGCCGGATCGCCGCCGTGGGGCTGGAGGATTGCAAGCGCGCGGCGAAGAAGCTGCTGGGCGACGCGGCGCTTCTGGTGACGATGGTGGGGCGACCCGAGGGGGTGTGATCGGGCGGGACGACCCGATGGAGACGCGCGGCTCGGGCGGAGCCGAGCCTCCATCGTGGCGGCCCATCCCGGCCCCTGGGCGTCGGCGCCACGCCTCCCATCAGGAGACGGCATGGCGCCGAGTCTTCGTCCGGTCGTCAGTTCCAGTCGACCGCGACCGGCTGCACCCAATTGGCGACGTCCGGCCACCCGCTTTCATTCTCGCCGTAGAAAATCCCGCGCTCCGGCTTCTTGTCCGCGCCGTAGTCATATTTCGCGGAGAGGTAGAACGTGCGCTGCGGGAAGGGGTGGAACAGGAAGTATTTGTAATTGCCGATATTGTCGATGCCGAAGCTCGCCGACCAGCGGCTGTTCCACTTGTAGTTGATCTTGGTGTCGACGACGAAGAAGCGGTCGAAAGAGCCGTAGACGCCATGGGCGATGTCGTTGTTCGAGAGCGTCGACCACATGCGGTCCTGCCAGCGGGCCGCGACCGTGAATGACCAGAAGGGATCGGGCCGGTAGGTCGCCACGGCCGTCCAGCGCCACTTGGGCACGTAAGGGGCGTTCTTGCCGTTGATCGAGAGGCACCAATTGTCCAGATTGTTGCCGCCCGCCGGCACCCATGTGGGATCGGCGATGATGCGCGAATTGACGAAGGTCACGCTGCCAGTCAGCTCGAGGCCCTTGATGTAGACGTCGTCCTTGCTCCACGCCAGCTCGACGCCGCTGTTGCGCAGCCGCTGGATGTTGGTGTTGCCCGTGGTCAATTGAGAAACGCCGCCCTGCTGGACATAGAGCGACTGCGAAATGATCGCGTCGCGCACTTCTTCGTCGAACAGCGAGACGCGCGCATTGCCGTTGCGGCCCAGATTGCGCTCGAAGGACAGCTCCTTCGTGAGCGCGACTTCGGGCAGCAGATTGGGGTTGGGATTGACGGCGGGCGCCGCGCCGGTCGGCGCGGTCAGATTGTAGAGCTCTCTCGCGGTCGGGAAGCGGTTCGCCATGCCGACGGAGCCGGTGATCGTCCAACGATCGTCCGGCGTCCACTGGAGCGACCCCTTGGGGGAAAAGCGCGTGTGATAGAGATTCGGCTGGTAGATCCCCAACGCGCCGGCCGGAATGGACGTGGGAAGACCCGCCGGATTGAGCGCCGAATTGGGGATCTGCTGGTTGAAGCCGTTGGAAGCGACCCAGTTTTCCCCGCGAATGCCGACGGTGAACTTGAAGGCGTCGTTGATCCTCCAGGCGTCCTGGGCCCAGAGCGCCGCCGTCCGCGTCGTGCCGTCGCCGATCGAAGCCACAGCGCCAAAGGCCGAGGCGGTTCCCATCGGCCAGTTCGTCGTGATGAAGGACGGGTTGTTGAGGTGGTACTGGTCGCCGTGCAGGCCGAAACTGATGTCGTGCCCGGCGAGGGCGCCGTCCGGCCGGACGATCCCCTTCATGTCGAGCAGCGTCCAATAGGTGCCTGTGAACACCGTGTTACGACCCGACTGGGTCCAGCCGCCGTAGGGAACGGCGCCGCTGTAGGGCGCGATCTGATCGGACTGGAGATATGAGAAGTTGGAGGCGGAAACCTCCCAGTCGAGCACGCCCCCGGTGTTGCTTTTCACCGCGGCGGCGTTCGTGAGGATTTTTTCCTGAACGCGATAATAGCCCGAGCCGAAACTCTGCAAGGTGGTGTTCTGCAGGCCCCACGGATTTGTCTTGGCGTTGAAGGCGGCGCCGAAGGTCGCGCCATAACCCGCCGCGAGATAATTTTCCGGATAGGATGTGCCGTCGTTCGACCAGAAGCCCAGCGTATAGGTGCCGCGCACGGTGTTGGTGAAGTCGTAGGCGAATTTGATCTTGCCGTTGACCTGATCATTGTCGAGATTTCCGGTCGTCCCGATGACCGTCGCCGGGACGCCGAACTTCGTGGTGGCGAAGACGGCGTTCGGGTAGCCGTAGAAATTCTGGAGGTTGCCGAGCGGGAATGTGCCGGACGGCAAGGTGACGGCAAGCAAGGGCTGCTGGGAGCCACGTTGCCAGTTGCCGGAGACGGTGTAGGAGAAGTCCCCATAGCGATTGCCGACGAACATGCTCGTCACATTATTCACCAGGGTCTTGCTCGTTCTCCACTGGGAGAAGTCCTGGACGGCGATCGTGTCCTTGACCGAGACTTCGAGCTTCTCCGGCATGCGGGTCGTGATCTTCAGCACGCCGCCCATGGAGTTGCCGGGATATTGCGCCGAATAGGGACCGTAGAGAAAGTCGACGCGCTCGATTTCCTCTGGCGCGACGAGGCCCCAGCGCGGCGCGCCGATGGTGTTGTCATTGCCGATGAGCGCGGTGAGCAGCAGGTCATCCGCGTAAACCAGGCTGCGGGCCGAGGAGTTGACGCCCCAGGTGCGGGTCTGGAGCACCGCCTGCGTGTCGCCATTGTTGCGTTTGCGCACGAACAGGCTCGGCATGTATTTCACCGCGTCTTCCGAGTCGACGATGTTCACCTGCCGCTCGATCTGCGGACGCGTGATGCTGGCGACGGTGTTCGGCAACTGCCATCTCTCGACGAAGGCCGGCTTGCCGTCCGGCAACGTCGGCGACCAGCGCGAGACCACGGGCGCGGGCGCGGGCGCGACGACCGGGCCGGGCGCCGGCGCGGCGGGCTGCGCGGCGACCGGGCCGGCCGGCCGCGCGGGTCCGTGGGTGACGGCGCGGCGCTGGCCGCTGACGTCGATGGTCGGCAGTTGATGCATCGCCAGAGCCGGCGACAGGATGGCGAAAGACAATGCGCCGGCCGAAACGCCGCGCAGCAGGAAAGTGCGAGTCATCTTGTTCTCCCCGGCGCCCTTTGGGCGGGCGCGTCCGATCCGGCGCTTGCGCGCCGAGCATCCAAATTCGGATCAGACCAGGGAGGGCGGCGCGCGCGCTGGCGCGCTGCGATTGAAGACGGCGCGCAGCGCCGGAACGTCCGGCTCCGCCAGCGCGACGCGGAATTGGAACGCGACCGCTCGCGCCTCGAAGAGCGGCGCGTCGCTGCTGACGACGCTGAATCCGAGCTGGCAGAGCGAACAGGAGGCGTGATCGTGCGGGGCCGGGGCGCCCATCGGCTTGCGACCGGCGTCGCGGGACGCGTCGGCCGAAACGGCGATGTCGCGATGACAGGGGAGGTAGCCGTCGCGCGCCGCCGCCGCGCCCCAGAAGGACGCGCCGAGCTGTGTCAGCAATGCGACACAGACAATCAGCGATGCGAGCATTCTTTTCGACATAACCGACCCGGCGGCCTCGCTCATGCGACTCGCGGAAGATTTCTCTTCTTGGCGGCGCGTGGCACTGTGCCAACACGAGCGGAACCTTCCTAGCCGGCTCGCGTTGTCAGTAGTCGAAAAATCCAGTAAGAGGCTTTTATGTCACAGTCGCGCGACATCAGCCTTCGCATACGCGCCGCCATTGCGCTGGTCGTCGCTTGGGCGCTGATGTTCAGCGTCGCCGCGTCGGGCGCGGCGGCCGCCAGCGCGACGGATATCGTCTTCAAAAACAATGGCGCGCAGAGCGTCGGACTCTTCGCCTGCTTCAAGCGTCACATGACGCAGCGCGCGGACGCCGCGAGCCTCGACAAGGCGCCCGAGGGTCAGAAATCCGCAAGGCATCATTGCCCCTGCTGTCTCGCGGCGCATACGGCGGCCGCCGTTCTGCCGGCCCGCCTCGCGACGCCGGCCGCGCCACCTTCGGCGCCGTCGCATATCTATTGTTTATCCTTTACGGCGCATGAGCCGGAAGGCGTCGGCCTGCGGGCGGCGCATGGCGCGCGGGCGCCGCCCTTTCCAATTTAGAACTTTTCCGATCGGCGCGCCGTAACGCTGGCCCACCGCCTGCTTGTGGTTAGAATAGCCGATCGGGGACGCCTTTCGCGTCTGGATCACGACAAGAATTCAAAAAGGACGCCGCTGTCGCAGCCCGCGCGCGCGTCCGCAAAAAGAAAATGAGTGCGTTCCATGGATCATACGTCGCTTTCCCCACTCGCCATGTTCCTCAACGCCGGCCCCGTCGGCAAGGTCGTCATGGCGTCGCTGCTTCTCGCCTCCATCTGGACCTGGGTTCTGATCATTGAAGCGACGGTGGCCGTCGTGCGCATCGGCAAGGCCGCGCGCGAGGCTCGCGCGGGCCGCCCGATCGGCCTTCTCGAGCCGGTCGCCGAAGCCGGCCGTGAGGCTTATGCGCTGGACATTCCCGACGAGACGGTTGGCGATAAGCGCGAACGCGTCGCCGAGAACATGAGCCGCGCGGCGCGCGAATTTCTCACCAAGGCGGAAGGCGGCCTGCCCAATCTCGCGGTGATCTCCTCGGTCGCGCCTTTCGTCGGCCTGTTCGGCACGGTGTGGGGCATCATGACCAGCTTCGCCGGCATCGCCCAGTCGCAGGACACGAGCCTCGCGGTGGTCGCGCCCGGCATCGCCGAGGCGCTCGCCGCCACGGCCTATGGCCTCGCGGCGGCCATTCCGGCCTCGGTCGGCTATAACCGCATCGGCGCCTCGTTCTCCCGCGCCGGCCAGCAGGTCGCCCATTACATCGAGGACGAGGCCCTGCGCATGACCAGCGCCGGCGCCGCCGCTCGCGCCCGTCACCAGAAGGAGGCCGCATAATGGCTCTCCCCACGCGCTTCAAGGGCAACAACGACCTCTATCAGCCCCTCGCCGACATCAACGTCACGCCGCTCGTCGACGTCATGCTGGTGCTGCTCATCATCTTCATGGTGACGGCGCCGCTGCTCGCCAAGGGCGTGAAGGTGAATCTGCCGCAGGCCAGCGCCGCGCAGCCGATCAACCAGAAAGACCCGATTGTCGTCACCGTCGGCAAGGACGGCAAGGTGTCGCTCGGCGCCGATCCGGTCTCGGAGAGCGCGCTGATCGACGGCATCCGCGCCATGATGGGCGACGACCACAGCCGCGTCGTGCATGTGCGCGGCGATACTGAAGCCGTCTATGGCGAGGTCGTCGCGGTGATGGACAAGCTCGCGACCAATGGCATCACCCATATCGCGATCATGACCAATTCGCGCAGCAAGACCGGCGGCGCGAAAGCGGCTGTCCCCGCGACGGCTGTCCCGGCGGGAGCGGCCAAATGACGGATTTCGCGCTCTCACCCGGCCTCGCCGGACAGCGCGGGGAGGAGCCGGCGGGACCGCCGCCGGTCAACCCGCCCTGGCTGCGCCCGGTCGCGATCACCGCCATCGTCGCGGCGCATCTCGCCGTCTTCGCGGCCTTTCTGTTCGCGCCGGCGCCCAAGTCGATCTCGCTCGACTCCCTGACCATGGACCTCGTGCAGGAAGGCGACTTCATCGAGCAGCAGGAAGTGAGCGCGGCGGAGGACACGCCGCCGCCCGTCGCCGTCGAGCAGCCGGACCTCGCCCTGCCGCCGCCGGTGGTGATGGCGCCGGACGCCATTCCGCTCGCCATGAAGAAGGAAGACGTCGAGAAGACCGAGCGCAAGCAGGAAGAGCAGAAGCAGGTCGAGCGGGCCGAGCAGCGCCGCGAGGCGCAGACCCGCCGCCGCGCCGGCGCGCCCGACGCGGGCGGCGGCACGGGGGCCTCGCAGGCGAGCTGTCTCGCCCATGTGGCGGCCTCGCTGCGCCAGCATACGCCGGGCTCGACCAGCCTTGGCGCCGGGACCGCCCAGGTGACCTTCCACGTCAATGCGGGCGGCGGCATTTCCGGCGTCACGGCCTCGGGCTCGACGCCGGCGCATGCGGCGCTGGCGCGGCGGATCGTGTCCTCCTCGCGCGGACCCGGAAACTGCGGCTCGGCCTTCGTGAGCCAGGCCTTCTCCTTCCATTGAACGCTCAAGCCGGCGGGCCCTCGGGTCCGCCGCGTCTCTTTTGACGGAAAGCCATGAGATGAACGTCCTCACCTGCGGGCGCGTCGCGCTCGCATGCGCGCTCGCCTTTTCAGGCGCGGCTGTCGCCCAGACGCAGAAGCCCGCGCCCGCCCAGCCCGCGCCGAAACCCGCCGCGCCCGCCGCTCCGACGGCGCCGGCGGCCCCCGCTCAGAAGCCAGCCGCGCCGAACGCTCCCGCCCAAGCGCCGGCCCAAGCGCCCGCCGCCATGTCCGAGAGCAAATATCTGAGCCTGCTCTACAGCGAGATCGCGAAGCACACGCCGGAAGTCAATCCCGCCGGTCCCGGCGAGGTGACGGCAAGCTTCGTCGTCGGTCCTGCCGGCAAGGTCGTCAAGGTGACGATCGACAAGACCACGAGCCCGGCCCACGCCGAGATCGTCAGGAAAATCCTCTCGCAGATCGTGACGCCCCCGCCGCCTGGCGGGTCGATGGACATCGGCCAGACATTCAAATTCCGCGCCAATCAAGACTGAGAAAAGCGATCTCTTTGGGAGGGTCGACCATGCCTGTGTCCCGCCTTTTTCTTGCTTCAGCCGCCCTTCTCGGCGCGACGGGCGCCGCTTTGGCGCAAGACCCGGCCCCTGCCCCGGCGCCGGCGGCCCCCGCCGCTCCGGCGATAAGCCATCACGCCGCGCCCGCCTGCTCGGAGGCGAAGCCCGCCTGCGCCATGACGGTCCATCCGGCCTTCGACCGCAAGGGAACGCTCTGGGTCGCCTTCGCGGTCGGCAAGACGGTCTATGTCGCCAGCTCCACGGACGGCGGCAAAAGCTTCGCGGCGCCGGCGACCGTCGCGACCATCGCCGACGGCGTCGTCGACTCCCATGGCGACCCGCGGCCCAAGATCGTCCCGCTCGCCGACGGTTCGCTCCTCGCGAGCTATACGACGCGGCCGGACAAGCAGATGATCGGCACGATCTTCACCGCGCGCTCGACCGACGGCGGCGAGAGCTTTTCGACGCCGCAGCCGATGCTGACCGAAGGCGGCCAGCGTTTCGAGACCTTCGTCGTCACGCCGAAGGGCCGCATCTACGCCGGCTGGCTCGACAAGACGAACGCCCTCAAGGCCAAGGCGGAGGGCAAGGAGTTCGAGGGCAGCGGCGTCGCCTTCGCCTGGTCGGACGATCGCGGCCAGAGCTTCAGCGGCAAGAAGATCCTGCTCGACCACGCCTGCGAATGCTGCCGCATGTCCTCGGCGCTCGACAGGGACGGCCAGCCGGTCTTCGTCTGGCGGCAGGTCTTTCCCGGCAATATCCGCGACCATTACGCCGCGAAACTCTCCGCCGACGGCGCGACGCTTTCCGGCGGGCGCGTCAGCGACGACAATTGGGCGATCAACTCCTGCCCGCATCACGGCCCCGGCATGGCGATCGACGCCAATGGCGTCTGGCACGTCGTGTGGTTCACCAAGGGCCAGAACCGGCAGGGCCTGTTCTACGCCCAGAGCCGCGACGGCGGGAAAAGCTTCTCCGCCCCGGAGAAATTCGGCGATGACGCGAAGGCGCCGGGACATCCTGTCGCGCTCGCGGCGAAGGGCCGGCTCTATCGCGTCTGGAAGGAGTTCGACGGAACGACGACCAGCGTCGCCATGCAGATGTCGCGCGACGGCGGCAAGAGCTGGAGCGCGCCGCGCGTGATCGCCGAGACCGCCGACGCTTCCGACCATCCCGAACTCGTCGCCGGCAAGACCGCCGCTTACCTCTCCTGGGTCACGCACAAGGAAGGCTATCGCCTGATTCCGCTGCCGCGCGACGACAAGAGCGCGTCGGCGAAGTGAGGGCGGCGATGTTCACTCTCCTTCGCGCCACGGCGCTCGCCTGTTTCTGCCTCGCGGCGGGGCAGGCGGCGGCGCTCGATTTCAAGCCCTATGGCCGCGGCGGCTTCGCGCAGATCGTGAAGGCCCACGCCGGCCGGCCGCTGATGATCCATTTCTGGTCGGTGACCTGCCCGCCCTGCCTCGTCGAACTGCCGCAATGGGCGAAAATGCTCGACGCGCAGAAAGGCGTCGACATCGTCTTCGTGAACACGGACGACGACGAGGATCGCCCCCGGGCCGAGGCGCGCGCCGAAAAGGCCGGGCTGGGGAAGGCGGCGCATTACGGCTTTTCCGACGATTTCGTCGAGAAGCTTTATTTCGAGGCCGACAAGGGCTGGCGCGGCGAATTGCCCTTCACCGCCCTCGTCGCGCCCGACGGCGCCGTGACGACGGTGACGGGCGCGGTGGACGATCCGCTCGTGGTGACCTGGCTGGCGAAGAGCGCGGGGAGGTAGGCGGACACTGCGTGGGTGCGTGATGCGGCTTCGCCCTCACCCCGACCCTCTCCCCGCGATGCGGGGAGAGGGTCGGGGTGAGGGGCAGGCCGGGATAACGGAAGAAACCTGTGCCGTCGCTACCGCGTCGCGCCCGGCTTCCACAGAACATCACCCGTCTCGCGGTTCACGAAGCGCGACGCGACGAAGAGGAAGTCGGACAGGCGGTTCACATAGGCGAGCGCCGTCGCCGACAGCTCCTCGCCTTCCGTCTGCATCAGCGTCACCATCACGCGCTCGGCGCGCCGGCAGATGGTGCGCGCCATGTGCAGATGCGCCGCCGCCGCCGTGCCGCCCGGCAGCACGAAGGAGCGCAGCGGCGCGAGATCGGCGTTGAGCTGGTCGATCTCCCTTTCGAGCCGCTCCACCTGCGAGGGCAGGATCGCCAGCCGCATGGCGGGATCGAGCGGCTTCTCGGGGTCGTGCGGCGTCGCCAGCTCCGCGCCGAGATCGAAGAGATCGTTCTGAATGCGCTCGAGCATCTGATCGAGCGCCGCGTCGCGAGCCTCGATCGCGAGGCGGGCGACGCCGATGGCGGCGTTGGTCTCGTCGATGTCGCCATAGGCCTCGACGCGAATGTCGTCCTTGCGGCGGCGGGCGCCGGTCGCGAGCGAGGTCGCCCCCTTGTCGCCGCCCCGTGTATAAATCCTGTCCAGCTTGACCAAGCTCAATGTCCCCGGAAGTAGAGCACCGTCAGCGCGATGGCGAGCGCCAGAAATTGCAGGCCGACGCGCCAGCGCATGAGCGTCTGCGACCGCTGCCCTGCCCCCGCGCCGCCCCGGAACATGTTGAAAAAGCCCGCGAGCAGCACGAGAAACACCGCTGACGCGGCGATAAAGACCAGCAGATTGGACATGACGCCCTCTTAGGGTTGCTGTTCAGGCAAGTAGAGAAGCCCCTGCCCGCGCGCAAGCCGTTTATCGCGTGAGCAGCCGTTGCAGATAGTCGAGCTCCTCCGCCGGGCGCTCGGGCTGTCCGAGGCGGCGGCGCAGCTCCTCCTGCACGCGATGCGCGCGCTGGGCCGGCGGCAGGCCGAGCGGATCATATTTGCCGCGTGTCGACGCCTGACCGCCGGAGGAACGCCCGAGCGGATCGCGGCCCTTGCCCTGGCGCGTGCGCCGGCCCTTGCCCTTGCCGCCCTGGCCCTCCTCGCCCTCGGCGCCCTGCTGGCCCTCGCCGCGCATTTGCTGGGCGAGCTTGTCGGCGCCCTTGCGCAGCGACTCCACGGCGCGGCCCTGCGACTCGACGGCCTTGTCGCGCCCCTCGCCGCCGGGGCCGAGCGCGGACTCGGCGTCCTTCATCGCCTTGCGGGCCGCGTCGAGCTCCTCGCCGGCCTCGCCCGCTTCATCCTTCAGCGCGTCCTGCTGGCGCTCGAGCTTCTCGCGCAGCCCCTGCTGGCGGCGACGCTCGGCGCTGGCGTCGTCGCCCTGCTGCGCCTCGCCGGCCTTGCCGCGCTGCTTGCGGGGATCGTCCTCGAAGGGGGATTGCAGCCCCTTGAAGGTGTCGTCGCGCAATTGCTGCTCGTCGCGCGAGAGCTTGTCGAGCTCGCCGAGGGCGCGCTGCATCTCGCGCTGGCGGGCCTTGCGCGCGGCGTTCATCTCGCCCGCCGCATCGCCGGTCTGCGCATTCTCCATGATGTCCTGCAAATCGTCGAGGAGCTTTTGCGCCTGCGCCATGTCGCCCGATTTTGCGGCCTGCTCGATCTCGTCCAGCATGGATTGCAGATCGTCGGCGGTGACGCTGTCGGCGTCTTCGGCGCTTTCCCGCTCTTCGCCCGGCGGGCTGCGGCGCGCGCCGGCCTGCTCCAGGAATTTGTCGAGCGCCGCGCGCAGATCCTGCGTGCGCTTCGCGATCTCCTCCTCGCTGTCGCCGCGCGCCATGGCCTCGCGCAGCGCCTGTTCCGCCGCGCGCAGATCACGCTCGGCCTCGGAGAGGTTCCCGTCCTCGACCTTCAGCGCCATGGCCCAGAGCATGTCGGCGACGCCGCGCAAGTCATCGTCGCTGCGCCGCCCTTCGAGGCCGCGCCGCGCGGCGCGCAGGCCGAGATGGATGGCGGAGGGCGTCTCGAAGGCTTCCGGCGCGAGCGACAGCGCCTCCAGCGCGGTGCGGACGCTCGCCTGCGACGCGGGATCGAGCGCCAGAATGCGCCGCTGCTCGGCGAGCGCGCGGGCGAGCGGCTTGACGAAGCGCCGCTGGGGCAGCGTCACCGTCACGGGCGTGGAAACGCCCTCATTGCCGGCGGCGTCCCTGGCGACGAGGCGCATGATCGCCTGCGCGCCCGCATAGGGGCTGTCGGCGAGATCGAGCGTCGCGCGGCCCTCGCCGAGCCCGCCCGAGCCCGCCGGCAGATCGAGCGGCAGACGGGGCGGCTCGTAGAGCGCGCGGCGCCCGCCCTCCCTGCGTTCGAAGAGCGCCTCGGCGCTGACGACGCCGTAATCGTCCTCGAGGCGATAGGAGAGCGTCATCGTGCCGCGCGCGTTGTTTTGCGGCCGGTCGACGAGAAACACGCCGGGCGCGCGATCCGGGATCGCCGTCACCTCGAAACGGCGGCCGTCGGGCAGGTCGAGACGCGCCGCGCCGGACAGCACATAGGCCCGCTCCTTGCCATCCCCCGACGCCTCGACCGGCGCCAGCGCGCCCTCGGCCGAGACGCTGGCGTCCGCCGGCCGCAGCCGCAGCGTCGAATTCACCGGCGCCTCGACGACGCCGCTCTCCTGCGCCAGCACGATGGGCGGACGGCCCGTATAGGCCGGCGGTTCGAACCAGGCGTCGAGACGCTGCGCCCCATCCAGCCGATGCACGACGCGCCAGTCGAAGGCGGCGGCGAGCCGCGCGCCTTTCTCGTCGCCCGCGACAAAGGCGGCGGCGACGGCGGCGACCAGCGCGAAGGCGCGCAGCGCATAGGGGTCGCGCTCCGGGAGGCGCGTGCGCGGCGACGCGACCGGCGTGCGCGCGAGTTCGTCCAGAAGACGGCGGCGGTGCAACGCCCACAAGGCGGCGGTCGCCGGATCGGCGGCTTCGCCCGCGAGCGTGTCGTCGAGCGAGGCGGCCGGCTTGAGGGGCCCGCGCGCCTCGGCGTCGAGACGCGCGGCGGCCGCGCGGCGACGGGGGCGCCCGCGTATGGCCTCCCGCACGACGAGAAAGAGCGCCACAAATCCGAAGAGGCCGACGCCGGCCATGCGCGCTTCGACCGGAAGCCCGCCCCACAGGCCGATCCACGACAGGGTCAGGAAGAACAGCGCCAGGGTGGACAGCGCCGCGGCGAGGCGCAAGCCGCGCTCGGCCAATATGGCCCATGCGGAGCGGCGCAAGGCCTGTTCGAGCGCCTCCGCGCCCTCGGGCCGGGGCGGCTCTTGTTCGGGGAGATGGTGCATGCGCGCTCCGGGGACGGGATCTCCGTCCAGATGGCGGTTGTGGCCGGATTATACAATTCTCCGGGCCGTCGCGAAGCAGGGAAACAGGAATTCGCCTTTTGCAGGGCCGCGCGGCTAGAGTGCGCCCATGAAAGGCCCCGCCAGACAGACCCCGAAGCGCGCCGCGCCGCAAACCCCCGACGTGGTCTCGCAGCCCTCGACCGATCCGCCACCCGCCCCGGTCCGCGCCATCCGCGACAAAATTCTGGCGGCTCTGGACAAGAACGACGTCGAGGCGCTGCGCATCCCGATTGACTGGAACGAGGTTCGCCCGCTCTTCGCCAGAAGCGGCGCCTTTCCGGCGGGCTCCGATCCGATCGCCGTTCTAAAATCCCTCTCCTTCGACGGCGCCGGCCGCGAGACCGTCGCCCTCGCCCGCGCCGTCCTCGCCCAGCCCTTTGTCGTCGTCACGCGCGGGCCGGTGACGCTCTATGAATGGCCGGCCTTCGCCCGGCGGCCCGCGCCCGCGGCCAATGAGGAGGAGGCGCGCGCGCGGTGGCGCTGCGTGCGGTTCGCCGATCTGGCGCGCAGCAACGCCGAGGGTCACCCCCGCGCGACCCGCATCGGGATCGCGGCGGACGGCGTGTGGCATTACTTCTGGAGCGAGGATTAGATCTCTCGCTCCTGTTCATGCGGCCGGGCGTGGGCGCGGCCTTTCTCCTCGGCGCGCTTCAGCTCTTCGGCCTCGTCTGTCTCCAGCGCATGCTCGGCGTCCTTGGCGGCGGGCTCCACCTTGCCGCTTTCGACGAATTTGCGCTGCGCGTCGTTGTACTGCTTCGCCGCCGTGCGATTGCCCTCGCCCTCGTTGCGCGGCGTGTCATTCGTGGCGCCCATGGTCGGCCTCCTCGCAGAGCGTCTCGGAAATGGAACGCCATGCAGTTAGCGCCGCCGGAGCCTGCGGGAATCCTCGCGCCCGAAATTTCTTCGTCCGCCTAACGTCTTGACGCAAGGCGCGCCGCGCCGGTCGAGAGCCGGGGGCGGCCTGTCTCCCTGCCCGCGCGATCGCGGAACAAGCCTACCGGGTTTGCGTTGCAACGGGTGGCTTTGGGGCTTTGGCGGACAAGGACCCAGGAGATGGCAATGACGAACTTCCGCAAGATGCTGACGGTCGCCCTCGCAAGCACCATGCTGGTGGGCGCTGTTTCCGTTTCGACGCCGGCTTCGGCCTGGGGGTACGGCTGGGGCCGCCCGGCCTGGGGCTATGGCGGCGGCTGGGGTCGCGGCTGGGGTTATGGCCGCTGGGGTTATGGCGGCTGGGGCGGCGGCGGCGCGCTGGCGGCCGGTCTGCTCGGCGGTCTCGCGGTCGGCACGCTCGCCGGCGCGGCGGCCTACCCCTACGGCGGCTATGGCTATTACGGCGCGGCTTATCCGGCCTATGGCTATGGCTATGGCTACCCCTCCTATGGCTACAATCGCTGCGGCTGCTGGTGATCCGGCGCGGCCCGGCCTATGATCGTCGCCGGGGCACAGCAAAGCGGCGCCCGTTCGCGGGCGCCGTCTTCAGGAATGTCGATGACGGACGCTTTCTCCACGAACGGGCTCACGCCGCTGCTTCTGTCGATCTCGTGTCTTGCCGCCGGACCGGCGCTCGCGGGGTCGGTCGCCTCCCCCAACTGGAACATCCCGAACAAGGACGTCATTCTTCGCTGCGCGCCCTTGCCTTACGAGATTCACTGCTCGATCTCGCGCATGGCCAATCCGCAATACAGCTCCTTCTGTTTTTATGTCGCCAGCGACGGCCGCTCCTATCCGATGAAGCGCGACTACCGTTTCGGCTTTCACAACGGCATCGTCAGCATCAAGGTGACGGACGGCCTTCAGATCAGCGGCGATCTCACCGAGGACAGCTCGGGCGCCCGCGCCCGTTGCACGGAATGGCGGCGCCCGGAGTGACGGCGCCGCTCAGAGCGCCGCCTGAAAGCGGATCGGCCGGCCTGTCGCGGGCGTGACGAGTTCGCCCTCCCACATCACCCTGGCGCCGCGCACGAAGGTTCCGACCGGCCAGCCGGTCGTCTCCAGTCCATGGAACGGCGTCCAGCCCACGCGCGAGGCGACCCATTCGTTGCGGATGGTCTGGCGTCGCTTGAGGTCCACGACGGTCAGATCGGCGTCATAGCCTTTCGCGATACGACCCTTGCCCGCCATGCCGAAGATGCGCTGCGGTCCGGCGCTGGTGAGATCGACGAAACGCGCGAGCGTCAGTTTCCCCTCGTTGACCGCATCGAGCAGCAGCGGCACGAGCGTCTGCACGCCGGTCATGCCCGAGGGGCTTTTGGGATAGGGCTGCGCCTTTTCCTCCAGCGTATGCGGCGCGTGATCGGACCCGATGACGTCGACGACGCCCTGCCGCAGCCCCTCCCACAGAGCCTCGCGATGGCGCGCCTCGCGCACCGGCGGGTTCATCTGCGCCAGCGTGCCGATGCGGCGATAGGCTTCGTCGTCGAGGACGAGATGATTGGGCGTCACTTCGACGCTGGCGATGTCCTTGTGCGCGGCGAGCAGCGCGATCTCTTCAGCGGTGGTGACATGCAGCACATGCACGAGCGCGCGCGCCTCGCGGGCGATCGTCAGGAGCCGTTGCGTCGCGCGCAGCGCCGTCTCGGCGTCGCGCCAGATCGGATGAGAGGAGGGGTCGCCCTCGACGCGCAGATGCTTGCGTTCGTTCAGGCGCTCCTCGTCCTCGCTGTGAAAGGCGGCGCGGCGGCGCGTGTGCGAGAGAATTTCCGCAATGCCCGCGTCGTCCGCGACGAGCAGCGAACCGGTGGACGAGCCCATGAACACCTTGATCCCGGCGGCGCCGGGCAGGCGCTCCAGTTCGGCGACATGTTTGGCGTTCTCATGCGTCCCGCCGACCCAGAAGGCGAAGTCGCAATGCATGCGCCCGGTCCCGCGCGCGACCTTGTCCGCAAGCTGGGCCTCGCCGGCCGTGAGCGGATTGGTGTTGGGCATTTCGAAAACCGCCGTGACGCCGCCCATCACGGCGCTGCGGGAGCCCGATTCGAGATCTTCCTTGTGCGCGAGCCCGGGCTCGCGAAAATGCACCTGCGAATCGACGACGCCCGGCAGGACGTGCAATCCCCGGCAGTCGATCCGCTCGCCGGCCGCGGCGCGCGAGAGGTCGCCGATCTCGGCGATCTTCCCGTCCCTGAGGCCGAGGTCGCGCAGGCCCTCCCCGTCATGGTTGACGAGCGTGCCCCCGGAGAGGATGACGTCGAAACTCTGCGGCATGGCTGGCGCCCCGTTTGCACTGGCTGCGTCGTGAAGTGACGCGCCCTAAATTAAGGACAAGATTCCGGCGCGCCAAGTGCTCGCGCCAAGTCTTCGCGCCAAGTCTTCGCGCCAAGTCTTGGCGTAAGTGTTCAGGCGCCCGAGGTCTTCACAGCCTGCTCCGCGAGGCAAAGCTGCGCAGGCATGGACCGTTGGGCGATACAGGAAAGAATGGGATGACGACGGCGATAGTGCTGGCGGACCGCGGCGTGATCGAGGTTTCCGGCGAGGACGCGGCAAAATTTCTGCACAATCTGGCGACCAACGACATTGCCTCGCTGAAGCCGGGAGAGGCGCGTTTCGCCGCCCTGCTCACGCCGCAGGGCAAGATTCTCTTCGACTTCCTCGCCTTCGCGCTGGGTGACGGGCGGTTTCTGCTCGATTGTCCGCTTTCGCTCGCCGCCGACCTCGAAAAGCGGCTGAACATGTACAAGCTGCGCGCGAAGCTGACAGTGACCAACCTCAGCGGCCGTCTCGACGCGGTTGCGTTTCCCGAGGCCGAGGCGCCTCCGGACGTCGCCGCGCTCGCCCTCGCGCCCGATCCCCGTTCCGCCGCGCTCGGCTGGCGGGCGCTCGACGAGAAGGGGCGGATCGCGGCCGCTGGCGCGCTCGACGAGTACGAGGCCCGCCGCATTCGCGCCGGGGTGCCGAAGGGCGGCGTCGATTTCGCCTATGGCGACGCGTTTCCGCATGAGGCTGACATGGACCTCTTCGCGGGCGTGGATTTCAAGAAGGGCTGCTACGTCGGACAGGAGGTCGTCTCGCGCATGAAGCACCGCAATCTGGTGCGCAAGCGCGTCACCCCCTATCGGGCCCCCGGCGGCGCGCCGCAGCCCGGCGAGCCGATCCGCGCCGGCGAGATCGAGATCGGCGTGACCGGCTCGTCGCTCGGCGATGAAGGCCTTGCCCTCATCCGCCTCGACCGGCTCGCCGACGCAAGGGAGAAAGGCGACGCGCCGATCGCCGGCGGCGTCGCGCTGGACTTCATCGAGCGCGGCTGACGGCGCCGCTCGCTACTCGGCGGCGACGCGCCGAGCCGCGGCGGCCGGCGCATGCGCCTTCTGCGCGGGCGCGCGACCCTTGTAGACGAAGTTCTCGCGCGCGCGATGATAGGCCGGATCGGGGCCGAAGAAATTTACCTTCATGCGCGACAGCTCCTCGTCCCGATAGGTGGCGAGGGGCTTCGCCCGTTCGTCGCGCACGCGCCGCTCGTGCTTGTCGCGCAGCATGTTCCAGACGTCGGCGCGGCGCGCCGTCTCGGCGGCCTGCGCGCGCACATGCCGCTCGAAACTCTCCAGATCGCCCGGGACCACGTCGTCGGCGAAGCCGATCGCCCGCGCCTCACGGGCTCCCATCGGACGGCAGCCGTCCATCACCTCCCGCGCGCGGGCCGCGCCGACACGCGCCGGCAGGAGATAGGTCCAGTATTCCGAGCCATAGAGCCCGCCCATGCTCTTGTAATGCGGATTGAGCACGACGCTCTCGCGCGCGATGACGCGATCGGCGGCCAGCGCCAGTATCGCGCCGCCGGCGCCGGCGTTGCCGCGCACGGCCGATATGACGACATGCGACATGGTGTTGAGGATTTCGCAAACCAGATCGTCGATGGCGACGATGTTGCGCCAGGACTCGAGCGCCGGATCGGGCGCGGCCTCGATGACGTTGAGATGGATGCCGTTGGAGAAGAAGTCCCTGCCGCCGTGCAGCACGATGACCCGGGTCGGCCGGCTGCGCGCGAACAGGAAGGCGTCGCGCAGGCGATAGCATTGCGCCGTGCTCATGGCGCCGTTGTAGAAGTCGAAGGAGAGATGGCCCACGCCATCGGCCTCGACGTAGCGGATTTCGCGGAAGCTGCGATGGTCGTCGGCGGCGACGACCGGCAGCACGGATTCTGGAACGCCATGCGCCAGCGGCCCCAGAATCTGCGTCGCCGGCAGCTTGACGCCCGCGACGGGACAGAACTCCGCGTCACAGCGCGGACAGCCCGACCCGGCGAAGCGGCATTCCCCCTCCCGCGCCTCTCCCCTGAGCTTGAGATGGCTGATCCACACGGCGCCGTCGACCGTCGCCCGGCAGATGGCCCCGTCGCGGCGGGCGATCACGCTCCCCGGCGGACCCTTCAGCCGGTCCTCGAAATGCGCGCCATAGAGGAAGACGGGGAGCCCGAAGATGTCGTCCAGCACGCCCGGCGCGCTATCGGCGGCGCGAATCTTGCGCACCACCATGTCGCTGCGGTCGCGGCGCCAGTCGATGGCGCGGTCCTGCTGCGTCATAGTCGGACGCAGGCGCCCGCGCACCTCCGGCCGCGTGTAATCGAGCGGAATGGGCCGGAAGCCGCCCGACTGAAATTTCTCCACCGCCTCCAGCACGCCGCGCACCGCCGCTTCGGTCACCTCGTTGCGATAGAGACTGCCCTTGGCGTCCGCGACGGCCGGCAGCGGAAATTCGTGGCTGGCCCAGATCGGACCCGCGTCCATCTCCGCCGCCGCCTGCAGGACGGTGACGCCCCAGCGCTTCTCACCCCCCATGATCGCCCAGTCGAGAGAGGAGGGTCCGCGATCGCCCATGATTCCCGGATGCACGATCAGGCAGACATGGCGCCGCCAGATCGCTTCCGGCACGGCCGTTTTCAGCATGGGCGCGATGATGAGATCGGGCTTTTGCGCCGCGACCGCGTTGAGCATCGCCTGTCCGCTCGAGGCGATGGTGACGGCGACCGAATGGCCGCGCTCCGACAATTCGATCAGCAGACGCTGGCTGAGACTGTTATGCGCGGTCGTGAGAAAAGCTATTTTCATCGCGAATCTCCCCCTGTGAATCACGGCGACTGGACTGAAAGCGATCACGATATTCATGCGGCCCGACATCGAGATGCCGGCGAAAGGCGCGCCGCATGCGGTCGACGGTCGTAAAACCGCACAGCTCGGCGATGGTCTGGAGTGACTGGCCCGTCTGTTCGAGCCGGCAGCGCGCCGCCTCGACGCGCGCGCGCTCGACGAACCGCGCGGGGGTCACGCCGCTTTCGGCGAGAAAGCGGCGCGCGAAATTGCGCGGGCTCATCGCCACCTGGCCGGCCAGCCGCTCCACGGTGAGATCCTCGCCCGCATTGCCGAGAATCCAGGATTTCAGTTCGCCGATGTCGCGGCAGGCCGTGACCTCGCCTTCAAGGAAGGGGCTGAATTGCGCCTGTCCGCCGGGGCGGCGCAGAAAGACGACCATCAGGCCCGCGACCATGCGCGGCGCCTCGCGGCCGAGATCCTCCTCGATCAGCGCCAGCGCGAGATCGATCCCGGCGGTGATGCCGCCAGACGTATAGACGCCGCCGTCGCGCACGAAGATGCGATTAGGCTCGACCCGCAGCGAGGGATAGGCCGCCGCGAGCTGGTCACAATACATCCAGTGCGTCGTCACCTTGCGATTGTCGAGCAATCCCGCCGCGGCCAGCAGAAAGGAGCCCGTGCAGATCGAGGCGAGGCGCCGCACGCGCCCGGCCATGGCGCGAATCCAGTCGAGAATCCGCTCGTCCGCGCAGGCGTCGAACACGCCTTCGCCGCCCACGACAATGAGCGTGTCGAGGCTGGCGACGTCGCGGCAGCGATGGGGCGCCATGATTTCGAGGCCGCATTTGCCGCGCACCAGGCCGGCGTCCCAGCCGATGACGGAGATGTCGTAGCCCGGCTCCCCGCTGCGGCCGGTCAGGCCAAGAGTCCGGCCCGCGTAATAGAAGGCGTCGAGCGGCCCGGCGAGATCGACGATCTCGAAGCCCGGATAGATCAGGAAACCAATTCTTCTTTTATTGGCCGGAAACGACGCGTCCGTCTCGTCCACGGTCCGGAGATGATAAAGGCAAGGATCAAACGCAAGCTTATCATTATTCATATCCTCATTGTCCCGCCGCGCGTCGGGTCGCGCAATGCCAAAAAATCGGCGCATTCGGCCAGAAGTCTCCGCCAGCGCTGCGTTTTCCGGCTAACCTCTTGTTTTCGAATTGCAGTTTTTGCGGGTGGTCTCGCGGCGTTTTTTCAAAAGGAAATCCTGTCGGCGGCGGCGGAGGCGTCCAGCGCCCGCAGGACGTCGACATTGGCGACGATGACCCCGCGACCGCCACGCACGGGCGCGACGCCGCCCGAGGGCTTGCGGCCCGCTTTGGTTTCGCGGATAAGCCCGAGAGGTTATGCCCGCGCCGCCCGCCTTTGGCTGTAAATTCAGCCCGGCGAAAGAGGATCGGCAGGGCCACGAGACAATCCGAGGGGAGGATCACAAGTGAGCGCCAGCGAAAACCCGGGCCATCTGACGGCCAGCGTCAACACTCTTGCGGGCGAAATCGTCGATCGCCTGGTCGCGGGCGCGGGCCGCTATCGCCTCGCGGTCTCTCGCGGGCCACTCGGCGAACTGCTGATCGACGCGGGCGCGAAGGCGCCGGGCGGAATCGACGCGGGTCTGCTGCTGACCGAAATCTGCATGGGCGGCCTTGGCCGGGTGACGCTCTCCCATGCGCCGGGCGCGTCGAAATGGCCGTTCTGGCTCACCGTGTCCAGCAA
The DNA here is from genome assembly GCF_051061225.1 of Methylocystis sp. Lineage (GTDB taxonomy): Bacteria > Pseudomonadota > Alphaproteobacteria > Rhizobiales > Beijerinckiaceae > Methylocystis. Next base: position 2,644 of record NZ_JBPFEB010000053.1, on the reverse strand, counting down.
CGACCCGGTCGTCGCCTGCCTCGCCAGCCAATATGCGGGATGGAGCCTTCAGCACGAGAAATTCTTCGCGCTCGGCTCCGGCCCCGGCCGCGCCCAGGCGCGCGTCGAAAAGCTCTTCGATGAGCTCGGCTACAAGGATCAGGCCGACCGCGTGACCATCGTGCTGGAGAGCGGCTCGCCGCCGCCGAAGGAAGTCGTCGAGAAGGTGGCGACGAAGTCCGGCGTCTCGCCCGACAAGGTCGCCTTCATCTATGCGCCGACGCAGTCGCTCGCCGGCAGCGTGCAGGTCGTCGGCCGCGTGCTCGAAGTCGCGCTGCACAAGGCCCATGAGCTGCACTTCCCGCTCGAAAACATTGTCGACGGGATCGCCACCGCGCCGCTGTCGCCTCCCCATCCGGATTTCGTGCAGGCGATGGGCCGCACCAATGACGCGATCATCTACGCCGGCCGCGCCCATCTCTTCGTGAAGGGACCCGCCGACGCCGCCAGGGAGCTCGCCGAGAAGCTGCCGAGCTTCAATTCGCGCGACTACGGCCGGCCCTTCGCGGAAATCTTCAAGGCCTACAAGGGCGACTTCTACCAGATCGACGGCAGCCTGTTCTCGCCGGCCGAGGCGCTGGTCACGGCGGTGGACACCGGCGAGACCTTCCGCGCCGGCAAGATCAACGAGGAATTGCTCGACAAGTCCTTCGGCGGCTAACACAATCCGACGCGATCCCCCTACCTCCCCGTTACGGGGAGGTCGGCGGCCGAAGGCCGCCGGGCGGGGTTCGCGCCGCCACAGCCATGATGGGGCGTCGCCCCCAACCGGCCCCGCCTGCGGCGGGGCCGCGCTCCCCGTGAAGGGGAGGGATCAGCTTACGAGCGGCGCTCCGACCGATTAAAGGGCAAGGCAACATTGGCGTCTGACGCGCTCCCTTTCACGGCGCCCGCCGGTTCTCTCGCCGAGGCTCGCGGGTCCCGCGTCGCCGTTTTCACCGACAAGCTCGACTGGCACGTCGATCACACGCTCGCCGCCTTCCGCGCGCTGGGCGCGACGCCGGTCGCCGTGCGGCTCTCGGCCTGCCGCATCGACACCAGCCGACCCCACGGCCTCGCCATCCCCGGCTTTCACGCGCTGCCCGACCTCGCCGTCGTGCGCGCCATCGGCGACGGCTCGCTGGAGGCCATCACCATGCGGCTCGGCGTGCTGCATGCGCTGGAGGCGCTGGGCGTTCCGCTGCTCAATGGCGCCCGCGCCATCGAGCGCGGCACCGATAAAAGCATGGCGAGCTTTCTGCTCGCGCGCGCGGGCCTCCCGGCGCCCGAGACATTCGCGACCCAGTCGCTCGCTCAGGCGCGCGAGATCGCCCGGCGGGAATGCGCGAAGGGGCCGCTCGTCATGAAGCCTCTCTTCGGCGCCCAGGGCTGGGGCCTGCGGCTGATCGAAAAGGAAAGCGACATTCCCTCGCTCGAGGAGGCGCGCGGCGTCTTCTATCTCCAGCGCTTTGTCGGCCCGAGCCGCCCGCCTTACGAAGACATGCGCATTCTCGTCTCGCGCGGGGAGGTCGTCGCCGCGATGAAGAGGCGCTCGAGCCATTGGATCACCAATGTGCGGCAGGGCGCGAGGCCTGTTAGCGCGGAGCCGACGCAGGAGGCGCGCGACATGGCGCTTGCGGCGTCGCAGGCGATGGGAACGATCGTCGCCGGCGTTGATCTCATCACGCGCGCCGATGGCCGGCCCATGGTTTTGGAGGTCAACAGCATGCCGGGCTGGAGCGGGCTGCAACGCATCGCGCCTTTCTCGATCGCCGAGCGGCTGGCGACGGACGCGCTGCGGGAAGTGGCGCGTCCGGCATGATTTCCCATGCCTCCGTCGCCCGGGCTTTCATCGCCGCTTGCGAAGCGGAGCTCGCGGCGCCCAAGCCCGGCAATGTCCATTGGTTCGCGCCCGGCCACGGGATGGAGGCGAAGGATTTCATCGACAGCGCTCACGCGGCCGCGCTCTATATCGCCGCACCGGACGCGAGCGTCGGCGAACGTATCCTGCGCGCGGTCGAAGCCACCTGGGCCGCCGTCGGTCAAAACACCAATCTCGGCATCATTCTGCTTTGCGCGCCGCTCGCCCACGCGGCGTTGAGCGCCAAGAGCCATGACCTGCGCAACGAGACCGCCCGCGTCCTTGCGACGCTCGACGTCGCCGACGCGGCCGCTGCGTTTCGCGCCATCGCCCGCGCCAATCCCGCCGGATTAGGCTCCGTGGAGGCGCACGACGTCGCGGCTCCGGCGGAGATAACGTTGCTCGAAGCCATGCGCGCAAGCGCCGACCGCGATCGCATTGGTCGCCAATACGCCAATGACTTTTCGGATATTTTCGGGACCGGCCTCGAAGCCTTGCGGCGCGCCCGCGCGCGGGGTCATGACGCGCCGCGCGTGACGCTTGAAATATATCTCGCCTTCCTGAAGTCTTTCCCGGACAGCCACGTGGCGCGCAAATACGGGATCGAGACCGCGCGAACGGTTCGCGAGGAAGCCGCTCGCGCAGCCGCCCGCATCGACAGCGCGGCGGGTCGCGACGAGGCCTTCGCGGCAGCGCTGGACTTCGATCGGAAACTTAAGGAAAACAAAATCAATCCAGGCACGAGCGCTGACCTGACGGTGGCGG
>NZ_JBPFEB010000052.1:0-3361 GCF_051061225.1 Methylocystis sp. | reverse complement strand
TTCCTTTCAAATCATCCGATGCGCGCGCCGCCGATCTCGACCGATGGCTCTCGTGGTATAATGACCGCAGGCCTCATTCGGCCCTAAACCGACGACCGCCCACTCAGGCTCTCCTCGGAACAACCTGATCAGAAGTGACACCTAGTCCGCGCGCGAATCAGTTCGCACTCGAATTCAGCAAGACCACCAAGAACCGTCAACATCAATCTGCCGTGCGGGTCGTCGTGCAGACCATCAACCCGATGAGCGCCCGGTCGCGCAAGCCGACCGGCGTCGTCACGTCGATGCTGTCGAGTAGAATGCGCGCCTCGGAAGGATCGAGCACGGGAGTCTTGCCGACCTTAACGACGCGCTTCGGCTCGCTCACGCTCGTTCAATTTTTTTGCGATCAGCAGGCTCGAGCGGGACATCTCGTAGCTCTGAGGCGAGAGCGGAAAAACCTTGCCGCACTCCAAGCTCTAGGCCGCAATGGATTCGACCTTCCCTTGCTTCGCTACCGGGCCTTCGCGCTCGGCGTTCCAGTGCCGGGGCTGCATAATGGCGGCCGTCGGAATTATTGGCATCGCTTCGGCCAAGATCACATAGACCTTTGCGACGTGCTCTCATCCTATGGCGCTTCGACCAAACCCAGCCTCGCCGAGATGGCAGAGCTCGCAAACATTCCCGTGAAGATTGGAGGCGTTGATGGCAGTCAGGTCGAGGCTTTCGTTGCGGCCGAAGTCGCGGATTATTGCCTGACCGACGTGCTCGCGACGTTCTGTGTCTTCCTACGCCATGAAATGGTCCGCGGAGATCTAAGGCAGGCCCATTTCGAAGCCTCCATGGATAACCTTCGCGCAATTATCCGCAAGCATGTCGAACAGAGGCCGCTCTTGTCGGTCTTCCTCTAAACCTTGGGCGTGTGGTCTGGATGAATGCCTGCCCACGGACGTTTTCTCTCAATGAGTAGGGACACCGCCAGTCGCGGCCTACTCTTCGCTCAGGCTCATCACGTGGGCGCGGGCAATTTTCCGGCCCCGGCGGGATCGCGGGATACTCGTCAAGCTTCGCAGGAATTTAGTCAGCACTGCAGACATGACGCGCGCGATCCAGTCACCAATTGTCGATTCGATTCGCCAATCTTCCAATCGCTAACCTGAACGCTTGCCCGGCTGGACCAGAGCCCAACTTCCTCCCTTATGGCTTGGCGCAAGGAGGAAGAAATGGCGTATGCAATAAAGCATGGGACAGACCCCAATGAAAAAACAGAGCGCCTAGAAACGGCTACGGCGTGTCTCGAACGGGCCAAGGCCTTACTGGCTGAGCATGAGCCGAACATCAAGGTCTTTACGCGGGACGGCGCAGAAATCTCAATCCTCGAGCTCGAAAGGCTATCAGGAAAAGAGCTGATCTGAAGCCGCCGGCGTCCGCGTCGCCACTGGCTTGAAGGGCAGGGCGCTACGCGCCCTGCAACCCAAAGCTCTCTGAAAAGTCTCTTCCCTTTCCATCGAGAGCTTCAAATGCGTCCGTCTTTGGCGGTCTCATCCATTCGCTTGCGATCCGCGAGAGAGGTTCGCGAGATCGTCTGAACGTCATGGAGGTATGGACATCAGGCGAGAACATTGCGCGAGACATTTTGCTCAGACAGCCGGTTGGGCGCCGTACGGCGCCAACAGCAGACGGGCGACAGCATGTCACGACCCCCCTGGCATGATTATGCCAGCGATCGAAATACGCAAATTTTATTGCCATCAGGATCGCGGAAGTAGGCGCAATATGCCGTTTTGTCGCCCCGCGAGCCGGGCGCGCCCTCATCTACCCCGCCAAGAGAAATTGCTAGGGCGTGAACCCTTTCAACTTCATCTACCGACGTTGCGGGAAGCGCGACCATAACGCCATTGCCTGGCCGAGCGGGCTCGCCATTAAACGGCAGAACAACCCCGAGCGTCGGCCCATCGCCGGCTCCATACATCACGCCTGTGCACCCATTCGTTATTGAGTAGAGGCGCTTGGCCCCGAGGACGCCGCAAATTTCATCATAGAATCGCGCCGCGCGATCCAAGTCATTTGTTCCGACAAGCACAAACCCAATCATGCAACGACCCTCGGGCAGCGCCATACTATCCGCCTTCCGGCGGCTGGCTTGCATTCGGTTGGAGCGACAGGCGCGACATGACGCGCCCCCAAGTTGACGGCATTTGAGCGAGTTCGCTTTAGCGGCGTAAATTCCATAGACCCACCCGTGGGCACAGCCAAAGTTCGAAACCAAGAGCCGTAGCCTTGTCTCCGAATGGGGTCGATGAAGGCTTTGTCATATGGCGACATAGCCGCGTTGCTCCTTGACGCGCCGCTGCCGCGCAAGAGCCTCCCAAGCTTCGGCCGCGCTCTCATAGGCCGTCAGGCGCAGACGTCCGCTGCGGCCGATCCGCCCCCATTCGACGGCAAGACACCAACGCCCGAATAAGTCGGGCGCTACGTCAAGGCGATAGAAACGGCTCATGTTCTTAGCCGCGTCGATGCGATGCAGAAGGATGGGGTCCATGTGAGAGCGAGTCTCAGCCATGGCGCGGAGTCGGTCAAGGGATGTAGCGAGGCGCGGAGATCAAGGGCGCCGCCGACTATCTGCTCGCGCTATGCGCTCACCGTTGAGACGCGTCGAGGGGGTTTTGCTCGATAGTCGCTTACGGCGCTATCAGGAACCGGAGGCGTTGCGCCTTTGCATGCCGACCTTCGTCCTTGGAGTACATTGGTGATGACAGTGACGCATTTGGCCTTGACCCGGCAAGTCGGCGAGCCGGATGCCACGATTAAACACAACCGCGAGCCGGCGGGCGTCTCCTCGAGAAAAGGCCCTGAGTACCCTCAGGGCCTTTGGTATCGCGAACCTTAAAAATCCATCCCTCCCATGCCGCCGCCGGGCATGGCCGGCGCGGTTTCCTTCTTGGGATGCTCGGTGATCGTCGCCTCGGTGGTGATGATCAGACCGGCGATCGACGCAGCGTCCTGAAGCGCGGTGCGCACGACCTTGGTCGGGTCGATGATGCCGAATTTCACGAGGTCGCCGAACTCGCCTGTTTGCGCGTCATACCCAAATGAGTAATCCTTGGATTCGAGCAGCTTGCCGACCACCACGGCGCCGTCGCCGCCGGCGTTGTCGACGATCTGGCGCGCCGGGGCCTGAATGGCCTTGCGCACGATCTCGACGCCGGTCTGCTGATCGGAGTTGCCGACCTTGACGCCGTCGAGCGCCTTGATGGCGCGCAGCAGGGCGACGCCGCCGCCGGGCGAAACGCCTTCCTCGACCGCCGCGCGGGTGGCGTTGAGGGCGTCGTCGACGCGGTCCTTCTTCTCCTTGACCTCGACTTCCGTCGCGCCGCCGACG
>NZ_JBPFEB010000051.1:0-64978 GCF_051061225.1 Methylocystis sp. | reverse complement strand
GAAGAAGTTCCAGCGCTCCAACCAGTCGACCTGCATCACGCAGACGCCGCTGGTGAAGATTGGCGACGTTCTGCAGAAGGGCGACATCATCGCCGACGGCCCGTCGACCCAGCTCGGCGAGCTCGCGCTCGGGCGGAACGTGCTCGTCGCCTTCATGCCGTGGATGGGCTACAATTTCGAGGATTCCATCCTGATCTCCGAGCGCGTCGTCCGCGACGACGTCTTCACCTCGATCCATATCGAGGAATTCGAGACGATGGCGCGCGATACGAAACTCGGGCCGGAGGAAATCACGCGCGACATTCCGAACGTCGGCGAAGAAAACCTCAAGAACCTCGACGAAGCCGGCATCGCGTTCATCGGCGCCGAAGTCCGCGCCGGCGACATCCTGGTGGGCAAGGTAACGCCGAAGGGCGAGTCGCCGATGACCCCCGAGGAGAAGCTGCTGCGCGCCATCTTCGGCGAGAAGGCGTCGGTTGTGCGCGACACCTCGCTGCGCGTGCCGCCGGGCGTGCAGGGCACGATCGTCGAAGTGCGCGTGTTCAACCGCCATGGCGTCGAGAAGGACGAGCGCGCCCAGGCGATCGAGCGCGAGGAGATCGAGCGTCTCGCCAAGGACCGCGACGACGAGCTCGCCATCCTCGACCGCAACGTCTATGCGCGTCTCGCCGAGACGCTCATCGGCAAGAAGGCGATCGCCGGGCCGAAGAGCTTCAGGAAGGATCAGGAGCTGACGCAGGCGATCCTCGAAGAATATCCGCGCTCGCAGTGGTGGACCTTCGTCGTCGAGGACGACGCGCTGATGACCTCGATCGAGGCCGTCCGCAAGCAGTATGACGAGTCGAAGAAGGGCCTCGAAAACCGCTTCCTCGACAAGGTCGAGAAGCTCCAGCGCGGCGACGAGCTGCCGCCCGGCGTGATGAAGATGGTCAAGGTCTTCGTCGCGGTGAAGCGCAAGATTCAGCCCGGCGACAAGATGGCCGGCCGTCACGGCAACAAGGGCGTGGTCTCGCGCATCGTGCCGCAGGAGGACATGCCCTTCCTGGAAGACGGCACGCCTGTCGACATCGTTCTGAACCCGCTCGGCGTGCCGAGTCGCATGAACGTCGGCCAGATTCTGGAGACGCATCTCGGCTGGGCTTGCGCGGGGCTGGGCAAGCAGGTCGGCAAGGCCGTCGACGCCTATATGAAGTCGAAGGACGCCAAGCTGCTGCGCCATGCGCTGACCGACGTCTACGGGCAGGACCCGGAGATCGACACGGTCGACGAGTCGGTGCTCGTCGAAACGGCGAAGGATCTGCGCCGCGGCGTGCCGATCGCGACGCCCGTCTTCGACGGCGCCCGAGAGAAGGACATTGTCGACATGCTGACCAAGGCGGGCCTGTCCTCGTCCGGTCAGGTGACGCTGTTCGACGGCCGCACGGGCGAAACCTTCGATCGTAAGGTGACGGTGGGCTACATCTACATGCTGAAGCTCCACCACCTCGTCGACGACAAGATCCACGCGCGCTCGATCGGCCCCTACTCGCTCGTCACGCAGCAGCCGCTGGGCGGCAAGGCGCAGTTCGGCGGCCAGCGTTTCGGCGAAATGGAGGTCTGGGCGCTCGAAGCCTATGGCGCCGCCTACACGCTGCAGGAAATGCTGACCGTGAAATCGGACGACGTCGCTGGCCGCACCAAGGTCTATGAGTCGATCGTTCGCGGCGACGACACCTTCGAATCCGGCATTCCCGAGAGCTTCAACGTGCTCATCAAGGAAATGCGGTCGCTGGCGCTCAATGTCGAGCTGACCAACGCCGCCGTCGAGACGGACGAGATGGCGCCGTCGGCGGCGGAGGCTGCGGAATAGTCCCGAACGACTCGTCCTGATCCGGCGCGGCCGGATCAGGACTCCGCCGCCCTTTGAGATTTTACGACGCTGAACGCGCGGCCCGGCCGCCCCGGCGTCCCAGGAGAAGACCATGAATCAGCAAGAGGTCATGAATCTCTTCAATCCGGTCGTGGCGACGCAGGCCTTCGACCAGATTCAGATTTCGATCGCCAGCCCGGAGAAAATCCTCTCCTGGTCGTTCGGCGAGATCAAGAAGCCCGAGACCATCAACTACCGTACCTTCAAGCCCGAGCGCGACGGCCTGTTCTGCGCGCGCATCTTCGGGCCGATCAAGGATTACGAGTGCTTGTGCGGCAAGTACAAGCGCATGAAATACAAGGGCGTCATCTGCGAGAAGTGCGGCGTCGAAGTCACGCTCGCGCGCGTGCGCCGCGACCGCATGGGCCATATCTCGCTCGCGGCGCCGGTCGCGCATATCTGGTTCCTGAAGTCGCTGCCCTCGCGCATCGGCCTTCTGCTCGACATGACGCTGAAGGATCTCGAGCGCATCCTCTATTTCGAGTCCTATATCGTCATCGATCCGGGCCTCACGTCGCTGAAGGAGCGCCAGCTCCTCTCGGAAGAGGAATATCTGACGGCGCAGGATGAATTCGGCCAGGACACCTTCACCGCCATGATCGGCGCCGAGGCCATCCGCCGCCTGCTCGAGTCGATGGACCTCGAGGGCATTGCGGCGTCGCTGCGTCAGGAAATCGCTGAAGCCAAGACCGAGCTGAAACCCAAGAAGCTCGCCAAGCGCCTGAAGATCATCGAGGCCTTCATCCAGTCGGGCAACAAGCCCGAATGGATGATCCTCAAGGAGATTCCGGTCATCCCGCCGGACCTGCGTCCGCTCGTGCCGCTCGACGGCGGCCGTTTCGCGACGTCTGACCTCAATGATCTCTACCGCCGCGTCATCAACCGCAACAACCGCCTGAAGCGCCTCATCGAGCTGCGCGCGCCGGATATCATCATCCGCAACGAGAAGCGCATGCTTCAGGAGGCCGTCGACGCGCTGTTCGACAACGGCCGCCGCGGCCGCGTCATCACCGGCGCCAACAAGCGCCCGCTGAAGTCGCTCGCCGACATGCTGAAGGGCAAGCAGGGCCGCTTCCGCCAGAACCTGCTCGGCAAGCGCGTCGACTACTCCGGCCGCTCGGTGATCGTCGTCGGTCCCGAACTCAAGCTGCATCAGTGCGGCCTGCCGAAGAAGATGGCGCTGGAGCTGTTCAAGCCCTTCATCTATTCGCGTCTCGACGCCAAGGGCTATTCCGCGACCGTCAAGCAGGCGAAGAAGCTCGTCGAGAAGGAGAAGCCCGAGGTCTGGGATATCCTCGACGAGGTCATTCGCGAGCATCCGGTGCTGCTGAACCGCGCGCCGACGCTGCATCGCCTCGGCATTCAGGCCTTCGAGCCGGTGCTGATCGAGGGCAAGGCGATCCAGTTGCATCCGCTCGTCTGCGCGGCCTTCAACGCCGACTTCGACGGCGACCAGATGGCCGTGCACGTGCCGCTGTCGCTCGAGGCGCAGCTCGAAGCGCGCGTGCTGATGATGTCTACGAACAACATCCTGCACCCGGCCAATGGTCAGCCGATCATCGTGCCGTCGCAGGACATCGTTCTCGGCCTCTATTATCTGACGCTGGAGCGCGACGGCGAGCCGGGCCAGGGCATGTGCTTCGCCAGCCAGGGCGAGATCGAGCACGCGCTGGCGGCGAAGGCGATCACGCTGCATTCGAAAATCAAGGGCCGCGCCTGGACCTACAATGAGAAGGGCGAGCGCGTGTCGAAGATCTACGACACGACGCCGGGCCGACTCATCCTCGGCCAGCTCATGCCGAAGCACACCAAGATCCCCTTCGACGTCGTCAACAAGCTGATGACGAAGAAGGAAATCTCGAACATGATCGACACCGTCTACCGCAACTGCGGTCAGAAGGAGACGGTCATCTTCTGCGACCGCATCATGTCGCTTGGCTTCCGCGAAGCCTTCAAGGCGGGCATCTCCTTCGGCAAGGACGACATGGTCGTGCCGGAGACGAAGGAGAGGATCGTCTCCGAGACGCGCGCCGCCGCCAAGGAATATGAGCAGCAGTACAACGACGGCCTCATCACCCAGGGTGAGAAATACAACAAGGTCGTCGACGCCTGGATGAAGTGCACGGACAAGCTCGCCGAAGAGATGATGGTTCGCATCTCGTCGGTGAAGAAGGACGAGCACGGCCGCGACATGCCGATCAACTCGATCTACATGATGTCGCATTCGGGCGCGCGCGGTTCGCCGCAGCAGATGAAGCAGCTCGCCGCCATGCGCGGCCTGATGGCCAAGCCCTCGGGCGAGATCATCGAGAGCCCCATCATCTCGAACTTCAAGGAAGGCCTGACGGTTCTCGAATACTTCAACTCCACCCACGGCGCCCGCAAGGGCCTCGCGGATACGGCGCTGAAGACCGCGAACTCGGGTTATCTCACCCGCCGTCTCGTCGACGTGGCGCAGGATTCGATCATCTCCTCCACGGATTGCGGCTCCACGGGCGGCATCCGCATGCGGGCGATCATCGACGCCGGTCAGGTCGTCGCCTCGCTGGCGACGCGCATCCTCGGCCGCACCGCCGCCGAGGACCTCAAGGCGCCCGACGGCAAGGTGATCGTGCCGGCCGGCGAGATGATCCAGGAGTGGCATATCGAGCCGATCAACGCCGCCGGCATTCAGGAGGTGAAGATCCGTTCGGTGCTCACCTGCGAGGCCAAGAACGGCGTCTGCGCCAAGTGCTACGGCCGCGACCTCGCGCGCGGCACGCCCGTCAACATGGGCGAGGCCGTGGGCGTCATCGCGGCGCAGTCGATCGGCGAGCCGGGCACGCAGCTCACCATGCGCACCTTCCACATCGGCGGCGCGGCGCAGCTTGCGGACCAGTCCTTCATCGAGTCGAACTTCGAGGGCACGGTCCATCTGCGCAACCGCCATGTCGCCCGCAACTCGGACGGCGATCTGATCGTCATGGCGCGCAACGTCGCCGTGGTGATCCTCGGTCCGGATGGAACCGAGCGCGCGGTCAACCGTATCCAGTACGGCGCCAAGCTGAAGATCGACGAGGGCGATCAGATCAAGCGCGGCCAGCGCATCGCCGAGTGGGACCCCTATACGCGTCCCATCATCAGCGAGATCGACGGCGTCATCGGCTTCGAGGATCTCGTCGAAGGCCAGTCGATGTCGGAAACGGTCGACGAGTCGACCGGCATCGCCAAGCGCATGGTCATGGATTATCGCCTCAACCTGCGTTCGGCGAGCCTGAAGCCGTCGATCGTGATCAAGGGCCCCGACGGCAAGATCGGCAAGCTGCAACGCGGCGGCGACGCGCGCTATCTGCTGCCGGTGGACTCGATCATCGCGGTCGAGCCTGGCGGCACGGTGAAGGCGGGCGACATTGTCGCGCGTATTTCGGTGGAGAGCGCCAAGACCCGCGACATCACCGGCGGTCTGCCGCGCGTCGCGGAGCTGTTCGAAGCCCGGCGTCCGAAGGATCACGCGATCATCGCGGAGATCTCCGGCACGGTGCAGTTCGGCCGCGACTACAAGAACAAGCAGCGCCTCAGCATCATCCCGTCCGAAGAGGGCGCGGAGCCGGTGGAATATCTGATCCCGAAGGGCAAGCACATCCACCTTCAGGACGGCGACGTGGTCGAGAAGGGCGATTACATCGTCGACGGCAATCCGGCGCCGCACGACATTCTGGCGATCAAGGGCGTGGAGGAGCTCGCGGCTTACCTCGTCAACGAGATCCAGGAGGTCTATCGTCTGCAGGGCGTGAACATCAACGACAAGCACATCGAAGTGATCGTGCGTCAGATGTTGCAGAAGATCGACATCGTCGATCCGGGCGACACCGGCTTCCTCGAAGGCGAGCAGGTGGATCACGTCGAGTTGGACGAGGCCAACGCCAGGGCGATCGAGAATGGCGGCAAGCCGGCGTCCGGCACGCCGGTGCTTCTCGGCATCACCAAGGCGTCGTTGCAGACGCGGTCGTTCTTCTCCGCCGCCTCCTTCCAGGAGACGACGCGCGTCCTCACCGAGGCCGCCGTCAACGGCAAGATCGACCCGCTGGTCGGCCTCAAGGAGAACGTCATCGTCGGCCGTCTCATCCCGGCCGGCACGGGCGCGGCGATGGCCAAGTTCCGTGGCATCGCCAGCGGCCGCGACGATCTGATCATCGAGCAGCGCGCGGAAAGCGCCGAGCCGGCCCCGGCCCTGCCCGCGGCGGAGTGAGGCGCATCGGCGCGACAGAATGGAGGCCGCCCCGTGTGGGCGGCCTTTGTCGTTTTATAAGGAACAAGCAGGCTGCGGCTTGCCCCTCACCCTGACCCTCTCCCCGCAAACGGGAGAGGGGATCGACGCCAACTCCCTCTCCCCGTGAGCGGGGAGAGGGCTGGGGTGAGGGGCAACGCCGCCGCGACTGTGGACTGCCCCATGATCGACACGCTTCTCTCCGTCCCCGCCCGCGCCGCGCGCGCGCTGATCCTGCTCTATCGCGTGACCTTCTCGGCCTTCGCGGGCAGAAGCTGCCGCTATGCGCCGACCTGTTCGGAATATGCGGACGAAGCCATTCATCGTCACGGGCTCTGGGCCGGCGGCTGGATGGGCTTCGCGCGTATCTGCCGCTGTCGGCCGGGAGGCGGCGAGGGATTCGATCCCGTGCCGGAGACATTGCCCGACACCGCCAGCGCGGTGACGCCCTGGCGTTATGCGCGTTGGCGGGGGCCGTTTCGGTGTGAAGGGGTGGAAGACAGCTAATACCCCCACCCCAGCCCTCCCCCTTGCAGGGGGAGGGTCAGGGTGGGGGTCCCCCATCAAGACTTCGCCATCAGCTCCAGCGCCAGTCCGTAGATGCGCGTGCGCGACGCCTCCGGCAACGTGCGGAGCACTTCGAGATAGGTCTGCCCGGCCGCGCACATTTTCGCGTCGTCGAGCGGCGGGTCGGGCATCTTGCCGTCGAGAAGCGCGTCAATCTCCGCCTTGTCGAGGCCGCGCGCCGCGAGCGCTTTCTCGAGCGTCTTGAAATCGGCCTCGTTGGGCTGTTCGCGCGCAATGTTCTTGCTCTTGCCGCTCACCATCGCATCGAGACCCGCCGTCGCCATGTCGGCGATGAGTGGGCGCTGAGACGCGGCGAAACGCTGGAAATCCAGATTGGTCGCGCCATAGAGGAAGGCGACGCACATCTTCTTGTCCTCGCGCGCCACAGCCTGCAACACTTCGAGCTGCTTCGCGAAGACGCGCGACATGGCGTCGGGCTCGGCCTTGGCGGCAAGCGCGCCATGCGACTGGCGCAGGCGGCGCACCGCTTCGGAAAGATAATAATCCGCGCTCTGCTCGGTCTTCGTCTCGGACAGACGCGTTGCGAATTCTTTCAGAGCCTGCTCGTAATCGGTCGTGAAGGTCTCGCGCAGCCGCGCGAAGAAACGCGCATATTCCGGCGATTGCGCGATCTCCGTCTCGATCAGCTGGCGGGCCGAGCCGGGATCGAGCGGACCCATGAGACCCGCGAAGGGTCCGCCGGGCCGCGGCGGACTCACCGCCAGGACCATCAATCCGACGCCAAGACAGATCGCCACCACGGCGGCGGCGGCAAGGGCCAGTATTCTCTCGATCAGCAGCATTCAGCGGGCCTCTGGCGCGGCAAGCAGGTCGGTTGAATTTATGCAATGGCGACGATCCTGGAAAGCGCTTCCTCACGAGGCGCGAAGCCGCGCGAGCCGCGCGCTTTCGGCCCGATGCGCGACAAGCAGCGCGATGTGCCGATTGAGATCATAGGTCCAGTGACCCCGACGGGCGCGCTCAAGCCGCAGGGCGCGCTTGATTTCCTTTAGCACGGCGCGGGCCGCCTCCGGCGTTTCGCTCAGGATCGTCTCTCGCGACAGGCGGTGAAACCGCGCCAGCGCATGCGCGCGGTCATAGACGGCGAGATTGGCGTTCAGCGCGGCGTCGACGGCCGGCCGCGCGCCGCCGCGCAGTCTCTCGTCCGTCCGCTTCTTGGCGTCGCCGGGGAGTGTGGATCGAACCATGGGGGCGCTCCTTTCGATGCCCCCAAGCATCGCTCAAGATTCGTCCCTGGGGATAGAATTTTTTCCTTGAATAGGATTTTATTCCGATCTAGCCTTCTGACACTGTCACCCGCCTGTCAGGAGGCCCCATGACCAGCGCTTTCCAAACGAAGAGCTTTCCCCCGCCCTGCCCCATCGCGGGCCTCGGCGCCGCGGCGGCGGCGGCGGCGACGGGCGTGCCGCTCGCCGCCATTCACGCACCGCGCCGGTGCCGGCAGCGCGTGGCGCAGGCGCGCCAGCTTGCGATCTATCTGCACCATGTCACGATGGGCGACAGCGTCTCCTCCTGCGCAAGGCATTTCGCCCGCGACCGGACTACGATCCGCTACGCCTGCGCGCGGATCGAGGATCTGCGGGAGGATCCCGCCTTGATCGCTGCGCCCGCCGGCTTGAGCGCGCGGTGGCCGCGCAGCGGGACATGGTGCGCGCGCTCATCGCCGAAACCAGCGGAGCCGCGTAATGACCCGCGCCGTTCGAAACAAACCCGACGCCGCAGCGACGCGCGCCTTGCTCCGCCTTCTTCAGGCGCTTGCGGAAACCGGCGCGGGCGGCGCCCCGAGCGACCTCGAAGACGAGACCATCGTCGTTCTGGCCCCCCGCAATGGCGTCACCATCGTGCGGGCGCGCCTTGCGGCCGCAACCGGCCGGATGGCGGTCAGCCAGGGCCTCGCCGGCTGGACGCAGGACGGCGCGGCGCGGCGCCTGCGGCTGACGGACGCGGGACGCGCCTGGCTTCGGCGGCAGGCGACGGATGACGAGGAGCTGGACCCTTTTCGCGCCCAGCATGCGGAGTGTCGCCGCCGCCCGCTGGAGAAGGGCGCGAAACCCTCGCTCGTGAATGACGCGGAAAGCCCGCTCGCCTGGCTCGCGCGGCGCAAGGGCGCGGATGGGAAAGCCTTTCTCGGACCGGCGCAGGTCGAAGCCGGGGAACGCTTTCGCCGCGACATCGAACAGGCTCAGATTCTGCAAAGAGTCACGGCGAGCTGGGAGGCGACCGCCTCCGCGTCCCGGCGCGGCGCGCCGGCCGGCGTTGTGGTGACCGACCTGGTCATCGACGCGCGCAAGCGCCTTTCCCGCGCCTGCGAGGCCGTCGGCCCCGACCTCGCGGGGCTCCTCACCGACGTCTGCGGCTATCTGAAAGGGCTTGAGAATTCGACGGTTTCCCAGCGGTTTACTGGCTTTCCCCGTCATTCCCACGCCACTTGTGCTTCAATGATTTACGTTGCAAGCTCATTCCTCAGAGTTCCTGCGGTTTGATTTGCGGTGCCGACTTGGTGCCGACTCGGAGACGCCTTTGGCCGTCTTGAAATTGACCAAGCGGACAGTCGACGCGCTCAAGCCCGCCGAGGTTCCGTATCTCGCCCGCGACGCTGACCTGAAGGGCTTCGCTGTCCGCGTTGGCCGGAAAGGGCCAGTATCGTGGGTGGTCGCATATCGCCCTCCTCCAGGCGGGCGAGGCGTTCCCGAAAAAATCTATACGCTCGGTGCCCTCTCCAAGTTCACACCCGACCAGGCGCGCCGCGCAGCCGCCGAATTGCTGGCCCGTGTGCGCCTCGGGGCCGATCCCGCCGCCGAGCGAGCTGAAAAGCGAAAGGCGCTAACTCTGACCGAGCTGTTAAACCTCTTTGACGAGCAATACCTCGCGACGATGGTTAAACAGAAGACTGCCGTTAACAACCGAATCGGTCTCGCAGAGCTCCGGCGCGCCTATGGCGGCATGAAGGCGGAGAGCCTCGGGCGGGCGCATATCGCTGCGCTCCACGCAAAAATGGCAGATAGGCCATATGCGGCCAATCGCGCGCTCGCCGTATGGGCGCGGGCGTTCTCCTGGGGCGGCGAGCGTGGCCTTGTCCCAGAGGGCCACAACCCAGCCAAAGGCCTTAAGCGGTATCGGGAGCAAGGACGGGAGCGTTTCTTAACGACTGAGGAACTGGGGCGCCTCGGAGACGCCCTTCGCCTAGAAAGTGACCCGTTCGCCGCCGCGGCCATCCGCCTTCTTATCCTCACTGGCGCCAGACTTCGCGAAATCCTCCATTCCCAGTGGTCGCAGGTGGATTTTGAGCGGGGAGCGATCTTTCTCGCCGACTCGAAAACGGGGAAAAAGCCAGTCCACCTCTCTGCCGCTGCCCAAGCTGTTCTCTCCGGCCTGCCTCGCGTCGCTGGCAACCCTTTCATCTTCGTGGGCAAAACCCCCGGCCAGCCCAGATTCGATATTAATGGGCCTTGGCGGCGCGTATGCCGGGGAGCGGGCCTTGAAGGGGTCAGGATTCACGACCTGAGACATAGCTTCGCCAGCTTTGGCGCCGGCGCTTCGCTCGGCCTGCCCATCATCGGGCGCTTGCTCGGTCACACTCAATCCTCAACTACGCAGAAATACGCCCACCTCGCCGATGACCCCGTAAAGCGCGCCGCGGAGACGATCGGCGCGACGATTTCCGCTGCGATGGACGGCAGTAAGGACGGCGACGTTATTGAAATCAGGAAGCGCCAGAAATGAGCGCTTTGCGCCATCGCCGAGACGGTCGAAAGACCACGAAGAAAAAACCCGGGCCGAAGCAGAAAAACGTCGTCGATTCGAAGGACCGTGACCTCTTCATCCTTCTTCACGCGCTGACTCGTTATCCGAAGCTCAAGACCGTGTTTCAAGGAGCCGACGAAACGACCCCTCTAGGCCGGAAGCTCGCTTACTTGACGGTTGCGATCATTCAAGGTGACGCAATAGAGACGCGACCAGGCGCAGTCGTATGCTCGGAAAAGCTCGCCGACGCCGCCGATGCGCTTATAAAGCAATATCGGGAGATCACGCGCGACCGTGCGCGCAAGGATGAACTGGCATCCCTCAATAAATGGGCTCAAGCACTCTTTATGGCCGCGACGCCAAAGAGGGCCGCGCTGCCAGATCATCCGATTGTCGCAACCCCGGGTGGTCTGTTCGGCGCGAAGGCATGGACAACGAAAAGGGTCCTCAAGAATGCCGCGGCAGAGCACACCAAAGGCGAACCGCCTTGGATAATGGCTGCAAGGCTCGGCGCGTTGGCCGCAGCCGACTACCAGACCGCCAGCCGCGGCGTGGCGGAGTCTGGGTTCGATGACTTGAAGTCGATCGGCTTCCCTGTCGAGAAAGTTTTTTCGCGATTAGGTTTCACGCAAACCACTGAAACTAAGTCGAAAAGCGAAGATTAATTCATCCGGGTCTCAGCCCGACGCAGCTATTCCCAAGCACTGAAATATGCCGATAATTCCATGCCATTCCCGCGCTACTTCGGCGCTTTATCAAAGGGGAATGGAATGGAAACCGCCCAGCGTTCGCGCAGCGTGCTCTTGCCTCCGACCGATACGGCCAAACGGCTAAATCTCTCGACCTCTTGCCTCGCAAAATGGCGCTTGATCGGGCACGGGCCTGAGTTCCTGAAGATTGGTGGCCGCGTCTTTTACGAGGAAGGCGCCCTCGAGTCCTGGATCGCCTCTTGCCGCCGTCGCTCCACTTCTGATTGTGGCGAGGCAGCCTAGGATGCAGCCCCCTAACGTGAAAGGGGCCGCCACCCGGCGCGACGCGGGTGACGACCCCCAAGAGCAGCTTCCCGGCCGACTCGACGCAGAAAATATGCAGCTCCTGCCAAACGGTCAACCGGCGCCGAGCCACTGCGCAGAGGCGTCGATCGAATGGCGCCGGGAGCAGTCTAAGCGCCGCGCGCGCCCCGACGATCCGCCTCCGCTCCCAGCTTCTCCCGCCGTGCAGGCCGTGCGCGTCGCCGAGGTTTTTGACAATCTCCGCGAGCTAAATCGCTACACAATTGCGGCTATGTGCGCGATCTCGGCCCGTGACTTCAATCTTGCCGCTGCTTGCCTCGCGGATTTTACGACGCTCACCCGCTACGCCCTCAAGACTTGGGATGAACACGAGGCGGCCCGCAAGGCCGAGGAAGAGGGGGCGGCATGAGTCGTCACCTCGAAATCTGGCGTGCTTCCGACGGGGTCATCTGTGTCTCAGGATACGAGATGCTTCGAAGCGGTGGCGTTGCGACTCTCTTCGTGCATGAAGTCCATGATCATCGTGCGGCGCTGGCTATTGCGCTCGCAACCGGCTGGACGATCAGCCGGGACGAAGTGCGCGGTGCCGGCGCTGTCTCATTCTCTAGCGAATGGGGGCGGGCGTGATAGATTTCTTCAGCAACAACCCCGTCGGAACCCTGAAGGCGCTCCACGACTATCAGCAAACGGGCAATATCAATATCCTCGAAGCTTTGCGAGCGAATCCCTCAGAGCGCATCATCGCCGTGGCTGCCACAGGCGCAGGCAAGACGGTGATGTTCTGCCATCTGATCGACGCATGGCGTCGAGCCGGTCTCAAGGTTGGTGTTCTTGTATTCGACAAGACGCTCGTGAACCAAACTGTCACGCGCCTGTTTGAAAACGGTATAACAAACGTCGGGGTTATTCAGGCTGATAACCCCGCTTTCGATTGGGACGCACCGGTTCAGGTCATTAGCGTCATGACGATGGCGAAGCGCCGAAAGCGCTGGCCTGCCGATGTCTACGTCGTGGATGAGGCACACCGGAACAACGATTATTTGTTCCGGCTGATGCGGGAAATCCCTCACGTTCCATTCGTCGGCTTTACCGCGACGCCTGCCACGAAGGGGCTCGGAAGGCATTATAAGAAGCTCATTCAAATCGCGTCGATGCGGGAATTGATCGAGCGTGGGTTCCTTGCCGATTTCACGGTTTACGCGCCAGCCCAGAAGCAGATTGAGAAGGCGGTTGCTGGCGTCGCTGTAAAGGCTGGCGAATTCGTTCAAGATCAGCTCGCGGACGCTGTGGATAAAGCGGAGATTGTCGGCGACATTTTTGCCCACTGGCTGCGTCTCGCCGCCTATCTTCAAACGCTCATCTTCGCAGTCAATCGAAAGCACGCGAAGCACATTTGCCAGGTGTTTCGGGAGGCTGGGATCGCGGTCGAATATTTAGACGGAGACACCCGAGACCTCGATCGAGCCGCGATCCTTCGCCGCTTCGAACGGAAAGAAGTGCAGGTGATTGTAAATATTGGCGTTCTGACGACAGGTTTCGACTCTTACGTCGAGGCTGTTGTGGACGCTCACCCGACGAAATCAGTCATCTTGTATATTCAGACTTGGGGCAGAGCTCTCCGCAAGAAGCCGGATGGCAGGAAAGCCATTTTCATCGACCATAGTGGAAATTGCTTGCGCCTTGGGCTGCCTACCGACATCGAGTTCGAAGAGCTTGATGATGGACGCGTGGGCAAGGCTGGCGAGCGTAAGAAGAAAGAACGCAAAGAACCCCTCCCGAGGCTCTGCGAGGAATGCAGCGCCGTCATCCAGCGTGATGCCGACAAGTGCCCACAATGCGGGTGGGTTAAGCCTGCGCACACATCCGTAATACACAAGCCGGGCAACCTCGCGATTTACGGGTCAGAGGGCATAGGCGGGGCGTCCTGGGCTGAGAAATACGAGTTCGCCTCCGAACTTTTCTGGATCGTCCGCGAGCGTGGTTACAAGACCGCGTGGGCGAAATTCAAGATCGAGGAACGTTTCGGAATCAAAATAGGCTGGGACCACGCCCTAATGAAGGCGAGGCCGAAAGAGCCGACCCTGACGACAAGAAACTGGGTCAGGTCGCGCGCGATCGCCTTTGCGAAAGCGAGGGAGAAAGGCGTGGCCAATGGCTAAAACCAACAAAACGGGCCGTTCCAAGGGCCACGGGCGCTTCGTCCAGGTGCACGAATACATGATGCGGAGCTACGCATGGTCGCGGCTTTCGCCGCTGGCGCGATGCGCCTGGCTTGAAATAAACCTGTTCTTCAATGGTTCGAACAATGGCCGGCTCGCTATATCTGCTCGCGCCCTTGCTGGGCGCTTGGGCGTCGGCAAGTCATCGGCAACCCGAGCTACTGACGAACTCCTGCGCTGGGGCTTCTTGGACATCGTTGTGAGATCAGACTTCCACAAGACCAAGTGCGCGACCGAATACCGCCTTACGCACCTTCCATGCGACGCAACGGGAACGGCGGCGAATAAGCGGTTCATGAAAATAGCGAGCATCGTCGGGACAGCGGAGGCGGCAGAATGATTAACCCGCGTCCAGTCGCTTTAGGCCCATGGGCGGGCCTATGGGTGAAATTCCTTAGGCCCGCCCATGGGCCGCTTAGGCCCATCCATGGGCCAATTCAGGCCCACCCATGGGCCTATGGTCTCATATTAGGCCCACTAGCGGGCCTAATTGTCACAAAAGTGACCCCCTCTCAGGCCCGCCCATGGGCCACTTATAATATACCATGGACGGGTCGCGGGCCGAGAGCGACGGGGGACAGCCGATGACCGCTGACCCCCGCCTCGCCGCTGCCCTCGCCGCCCTCCCGCCCGCCGACACGGACGCGGACCTTGCCAGCGCCATCGCTGTCATTGCCGAGGCCGCTTCCGAAATGACCGACTCCCGCCGCGAGGGCCTCCGCGCCACGATAGACGCCGCTCTGCGCGCCGCCCGTGCTGCCAGGTTTGACCGACGGGACGCCCTAATCCGGGAGCTGCTCGAGACCCGCTTCGGCCATGGCGCGCTGTGTGGCCGCTGCAAAAGACTCGCGGAGTCGTGGATTGAACACGTGACCCGCCGCACTGACGATCCAGAGCTGCAACGGCTAACCGCGTTGAACGGCGGCAAGACCATCGGCCACGGGCAGCTCAAAAACATCGCCGAGGGGCATCGCGCTGAAACATATTAAGTCGTGAGGCTTGAACTTAATAAACCGCGCCTGTCATGCTTGGCGCAAATCAGCGGAGGCCCGATGAAAACCATCGAATTCACTGTGAACACGCAAGTCTGGCCCTGCCTTTACGCAGCCGGCGAGGTTGCATCGTTTGACGACAATGTCGCGGACCATCTCGTCAAAACCGGCCGCGCCAAATTCAACAAAACGCTGCTCAATCGCGTCGCCGATCTGATTGCGCCGAAGAAAACCGCGGCGGCCGGCGCTGGCAAATTGGAGGAATAACATGGGATTTTTCAGCTTTTTGAGGAGCCAGAGCGCCGACGCAGCCGCGACCGTAGAGGGCCGCGTCGTGGCCATCGCCGAGGATCTCCAGGCGGTGGAAAGCGAGCGCGCCCGCCTTCACGGGGAGATCGCTGGCCATGCAGCGAAGAGAAAAGCCATGCTCATCGATGAGAGCGTGAGCGAAGATCAGTTGATCAAGTTCGACATGACGACAGAGCGTCATCACGCGCGGTTGGAGCGGTTGGACGAGCTCGAGCGCGTGCTGCAAGGCCGCCTCCAGGATGCCCAGCGGGAACTCGCCGAGCGCGCGGCGCGGGAGACTTTCGACGAACGGCACAATGCGCTCGAAGCGTTTCACGAAGCAATGACGGTCGCGCTTGCGAAGCTCGAAGCGGTCCAGCGCACCCATGAGCAGCACCATCAGGCGGCGCGGGCCGCTGGCCAGAGCGCTCATCACTGGGGCGATGGTCCTCTCGTTATCTCCCCCGAGGCCGTCCAGAACTTCGGCAAAAGGCTGGCATCCTCGCGCGCTCACGAGGACAGCCGCCGCGCGGCAGTGGACAATGCCCATGAGTGACGCCATCCGCGCTCTCGCCGTTCATGAGGCCGGACATGCCGCAGCGGCTTTCGTCCTCGGGCTCCCCGTCAATGATGTTGTGGTCCAGTCCCGCGATGGCGCGACGCGACTCTCTGGCTACGTCGGGCGGTATCAAAGCGGCCTCCGGCGCTGCGCCGAAGATACACCGATTGAAGAGCCCGGCCCCGCCCCGGAGTGGGCCAGCGCGAGCTTTCGGACATTTCTTCCGCAAGCGATCGTCTCTGCGGCTGGGCCCGCTGCGCAACATATGGTTGGCGGCGGCTTTTCCGGAAACGAGGGAGATGAGCGGCGGATACAGCACCTTACGAATCTGACCGTCTACTGCTCGGGGCGTCAGGCCGGCGCTTGGAAGCGGTTGGTCTGGATGTCCGCGCGGCGGATGCTCAGGAGCCCCATGGTGTGGCGCGCAATCGAAGGCCTCGCGGACGAACTAGCGCGCGGGTTGCGGATCGAACTCTTGAAAGCCGAGCGCGGCGGCAAGACAGGCCTAGTGGAATTCATGGTCCCGTCCGCCGAGGCCGAGCGCCTGCTCGAAGCCGGCGGGGCGCGGCGGGGGATTTTCGAACGGTGGGCGGCGGTGGAATGATTCGAATCATCCGAGACTTTCAAAACTATCGCGCGGGACAAGTCCTCGCCCTTCCCGAGCACGAAGCGTCCGCCCTGGTTTTCTTGGGTGTCGCTGCTGAGGGGCCATCGGGCCGCTTCGTGGGCGACATTCCGATTCTCACTCGGAAGGCCGCGTTCACTGGCGACGCCCCCCGCACCGTCGACGAAGCCGAGCGCACTGTCGACGTCGTTATGTCGACAGGCGCGGCAGTGCGGCGATCGGACTGGATCGATGGTGAGTTTTTGGAGGTCTTGGAAATCAGCGCCAAGGCTATTCGAATGGATCGCCTCCAGGCTGGAGCACCGCTGCTCGACAGCCATAATTATTGGGGCGGGGTCGACGCGATTCTCGGCGCCGTGGTTCCCGGCAGTGCGCGCATTGAGCGTGGCGCGCTCTGGGGCAGGGTCAAATTTTCTCGCTCTGAGGCTGGCGAGCGGGCTTGGCAGGATGTGCGCGACGGTGTGCTCCGCTCTGTCTCAGTCGGCTACCTCACCCACGCATTTAAGGTGGACGACAGGACCTCGCCTCCCACGCGCACGGCTACGGACTGGGAAGTCTATGAACTCTCGGCCGTTGCCGTTCCCGCCGACGCCGCGGCTGGCTTCCGTGGCGTCCAGGCGATCGGCTCCCGGCCTTCGGACGCGGCGTCGCCGGCAGAGCTGGCCCGCGTGCGCATGGGGATGACACAGCGCGCGGTGGACGCGTTGTGACGTGGAGGCGGGCGGTGGCATCATCGGCGCCGCCGCCCGCCGGCCGGGCCGGGAGGGTCAGGAGGGCTGTAGCTAGGCCGGGCACGGGTCCTTTGCCGCTACGCTTCGAGGCGCGCTGGGATTTGGCCCGAAAAGGGACGCTTTGTAGTCCGCCTTAAGGGGGGCCGTTTCCAAATAGTAGGATAGCGAAATGTCTGGATTGGTTTCGGCGAAGGTAGTCGCGGAAAAGCTTGGCTGTGACGAGCGGACCGTGCGCAATGGCGTCAAGGTCGGCTGGGCCGTTAGAACGGCCCGCGGGCTTTATGACCTGGATGCGACGATCTTGGCCTATTGCTGTCATATCCGCTCCATTGCGTCGGGGCACGGCGGAGAGGCGGCGGCAATGGACCTATCCGCGGCGCGCGCTCGTCTTGCGGTCCTCCAGGGCGACGGGCAGGAGTTGAAGAACGCCATCGCGAGGGGAGAATATCTGCTCGCGGCTGACGTTTCTCGCTGTTGGGATTCGATGTGCCACTCGTTCCGTCAACGAATGTTGACGATCCCGACAATGCTGGCGACGGAAATTTCTACGCTGACGCAACAAGAAATTTTTATAATTGACCGCGCCATCCGCGACGGGCTGACAGAGCTTGCCGACATGGCTGACGCTGAAGGAAAGGACCTGGCATGAGAACGAAGATGACCCTCGCCGAGATTGACGACACGAATAGAGTAGTTGGTATGGTGTTACGGCAGGCCGCAGCATGTTCCACCGCTGCGGAGACGCGCGACTTGGCGATGAATTTCTGCCACGGCGGCGCGGCGGCTCTTGTCGCGACGGCTGGTCACGAGTTCACACTGGATTTTCTCAGGAAGCTCACCGCCGCGATTGAGGACGAGGCCGAAAGCGAGCGCCTCCAGGCCATGCAGTGATAGACCTGATCGCATGTCCACGCTGAGCACGCGCAGCACGCGCAGAACGAGGCAGGGTAAGATGGCTGAAGACGAAGAAATTGAAACGGTGTGGATGCGCCCTGCCATGCAGGTAGAGGACCCGTGGGCGCGCGGCGTCCTGACGGCAGTTCTGGCAATGTCGACGCAGGTGAGAGCCATCGGCGCTCTTGCCGCTTATCACGCGGGCGCTCCTGTCGACCAGGCGCAACAGGCCGGCGAGTATGCGTTCCAGATGTTCGTGATCCGGGCGACACAGATCCTCGCGGAATCGCAGATCGGCGAGCCCGACCCGTCGTTCTGGCCCGCGCCCGAATATCACGAAGAGGTCGATTGGGAAGCGCTCGAAGAGGATCGAAAGACGCCTCCCGGCAATGCGTGAACAAGGGGCATAACAATGGCTTTCTCAAAGACGTTCGGCCCTGGCGGCATTTCGATCAAGGTCGACATGAGCGACTTCGGCCGGCTGGCAAACATGCTCGGCGCGGCGGGAATGGAAGCCCCGAAGGCCATGCGTCGCGCGATCAATCATACAGGTGACAAGGCCCGCACACAGATGACTAAAGCGCTGGTTCCGCAGACCGGCCTCAAATATGGAATTCTCAAACGCGCGCTGAAAACGACCAAGGCAAACGACAAAGCCGCGGCGTCGGGCGATTTTTCATACACGATCAGCTCTGAAGGCGGCGACATCCGCCTGAAGTTCTTTTCTCCCCGCGAGACGCGGCAGGGCGTCACGGCGATGGTCGCTGGCAAGCGCACGCTGTTTGCGCGCACATTTAGCAAGGGCGGCAGGTTTCCGAACCGCGTCGGACTGCCATGGGGGCGCGAGGTCAAGCAGCGCGCCGGCAGTGGCAGGCTGCCACTTCAGACTGTGCGCTCACACGTTTTCATCCCGATTGAGATGGTGCGCGGCGAGAGCGAGAAGGCATTCTACCGCGTCATTGAAACGGACCTGGCGCCGCGCGTTGAACACGAACTCGCGCGCATCTTGGGGCTGAAATGACACGCACAAAGGCGCGCCTCACGGTTGAAATCGAGCGCGTGTGCCGCGATGGCGTGCTCGCCGTCGCCACCGCGCGCGTCTGGATCGCTGGAGTCGAGATAGCGGTTCATGGCTTAGAAGTCAGCCGTGAACTGCTGACCGGGCGTTTGAGGGTCGACGCGCCTGGCGTCGCACACAATGGAGCCATCATGCCGGCAATCGAGCTGCCGCCGGACCTCGAGGCGGCCATTGGGCGCGAGATTGCGGGGCTATTGTAATTACAATAGCGTGATCCATCCTTCGTCAAATGCGACTTTGAGGCCAGCCGTGTCCATATCCTCTTTGAAGAGGTAGGCGAGGGTGTCGACGTTCGGCGGCAATATTGCGAAATCGCAAGTAAACTTGTCATTTGCCAGCGCATCAATCTTGAGGGCGATCTTCATGAAAGAGTTGGCCCAAGCAGGCGTGCATCTCACCGGCTCCGGCAGCGGGTCGCGGTGGTTCGCGAAAAGGCGGAGGAATGCGCCGCCATCGCCCGCCGACGCTACTGGAAAGGACCGGCGCACGAGAGGAGTGGCGAAAGTTGCCACTCCTGCCGAGCGATTCACCGCCGCCCGTGGTAAGGCCCTCGGGCCGGACCTCGCGGAGATCGCCGGCACAAGCCTCGACAACGGCATGGAACTCGACGCGCTTGCCAAGATGGAGCGTGTCTTAATCTTCAAGGATGGCGAGTAATGCAACGACGCCAGCGACAGAGAGTATGAGCCGATTTGATTGGAGCACCTCGGTCAAGACGCGTGAAGAGATAATGCTGAAGGAGAGCATCAGGAGCGGGAAAAGCCCGACTCCGTTCGCGACATCAATTCCGGTTTCCTTGGTGACGAATGGCCGCGACGGGCAGCACTTCCTCCACCGGTAGACGGCATAGCCTATCCCACCAATCAAGGAGAGAACATCAAACCAATTGCCGTCCAGATACGGGGAAACTACGCCCCAGATTGAGGATAAGGGAATTTCGTCCACGGAAAGGGCTTTTAGAGGATATGCAAAGCTTTGGCCCCGACGGCGGCCAATGCGCCTGCGATAGCTCCAAGCAGCCTCACGTCGACCGTCTGCTCATCCGCCCAGCCGGCAAGAACGCCCATAAGCACCGCGCCGAGAAGGGCGAAGGACGCGATGACGCGCATCGAATGGATCGCTGTGGGGTGGCTTTCGTGACGCATGATCCGAAATATCGGGTTGAACTCCCCCCATGTCAAACCTGAACCGCGTTCGCTCATTCCGCCCGCGCCTTCCTCAGGCGGACGCCGGCGCCGCCGCCGTTCTCCGGGATGAATTCGACGCCGGCGGCCTCGAGGGCGGCGCGGACAATGGACTGGTTTGCCACCGTCATGCCAACCGGGCCATCGACATTTTCGGCCCTGCGGAGCGTAGCGATCCCGACCCTCGTCTTTTCCGCCAGCTCATCCGCGCTCCAGCGTAACAGTGCCCGTGCCGCCCTTAGCTGCGCACCGGTGATTGTTTTCGGATCATTTGATTGCATATTGACTAGCGCCCGTATCAGATGATACGTTTCCTATCATAGGACGCTAAAACACTCAATTCATACCGACGCGGAAACACCTGTTTCTGCGCACGCCGGAGGCTTGCCAGATGCAATTCGACCACAGCTACAAGCACACCCTGCCGCCCACGCTCCCAGCGGCCGTTGTCGAGACGACCCGGCGCGTGATTGCCGAGCGCCGCGCCGCCGGCCTCGCTGTTCAATTCTTGCACGAAGACGGACGGCGGGACGAGTGGCAGTTCAATAGCCTCGCCCAGCGCGACACCTTCATTCAGCGCCTCGGCGGCGCCGACTACGCCGTGAGTGCCGCGTCATGAGCGACCAGACCGTCGCCACCCTCTATTTTCTCGCCCCGTTCGGTCTCTTGTGGCTTTCGTTTGCCATTAGCGAGACCGCGCGCGCCGTGGCCGCGATCCGTGGAGGGCGCCGCCATGGCCGTTGAGACTCCGACCGGCGAGCCGCTCCGCGCCTACGATTTGGCGCTGCGCCAGCGCGACCGGCTGAAGGCTTTGGCAACCCTCGCCGAGCTGGTTGATGGCCACGAAGGCTCTCTCGGCGCCGTGGAGGGCTTCGTCCAATTGTTGAAGGACGCATCGGACGCCGCCGCCGAAATTCTCGAAGCGATCCACAGCGAAAAGGAGGATCGCCATGGCTGAGCCGTCCCGCCCGCCTCTTGATAAAGCCTTCGTCGGTGACGCCATCAAGGATCTGATGGCGAAGCTCAGAGCTCTGGAGCTTGCTCTGGCAGGGCTGAGAAAGGCTCAGGCGATTTCCGAGACGGACCGGGAGGCGCTCGAATTCATGGTTTTGGCGGCCCATAGCGACGTCGCCGATCTGTATCTGGCGCTCGGCGGCGAGCAGGAGGAACGACACGATGACTGAGCCGCTCTCGACCGTCGAGCTCGTGGACAGGCTATCGGAGCTCGTGAATCACGCCCGCGGATTGGAGATGGCGGTCAGCGGTTCTGCGTCCACAGAGCCCGGGGAAAGCAAGGCCCTCAACCGGCTGTGCGAGATGCTCGTCGACGCCATCAAGGCGCTGCATGACGAAGTGGACGCGCAGCTTGTGGCAGAGCAGGAGGGAAAGCCATGAAACACCTCCTGTTCACAGAACAAGAGCCAGCGCGCCGCGGCTTCCTACGTTCGCTCGTAGCGGCTCCCGTTGCGGCGCTCGCCACCCATAAGCTGATCCTGCCCGCGCAAGCGCTGGTCACGCCTGACGACGCGGCCACGCGCCTCGCCCATCATCTCGCCGGCGCCGAAGCGGCCATGCGCGACCTCTTCCCGGCGGCGCATATTGAACCTTGGGGCAACTACCTTGGTAACGCCAGCGCGGTTGACTGCTACCGATTTCATTTCGAGCGCGGGGACCGCGGGTTTTCTGTCTACGCGGGAGTGAAAGCCGCTGTTCGCGATACGGATCCGACGTCGTGACCCTTCTTATCGAGCTCCCCCGGCGCCGGGACGCGCCGCGCTGTTTCGTCGAGCCGCCGGCGGGGCTCGAGCGGCGCGTGACCCGCGCTCTCGATGCTCTCGGCGATCTTCCAGACGGCTTCGATCTTCCGGGATTCGAGGCTCTCGCCGAGGCGCTAATCGCGATCGCAGACGAGCTGCAGGGCGACGTCAACCTTGAAGACGACGAGCTCGGCGACGACGAGGCGCTTCCGCTCTTCGCGTTCGCATCGCGCGCCGGGCGCTGAGCCCTGAGAACTAAGGCGGCCCGCCCATATGCGGGACGCGCTCGCGGTAGCAACCCTCCTCATGAGGCGAAGGCCGGGACACAGACCGAGCCGGGCACAGCGAGGCGAGCAAAAGCCGAAGGGGCTCCTGAAGCCCCCGGCAGGATGCGGGCCGCGAGGACCTGCACGGCGAGACGAAGTTGCTGGCGCGGCCCGTCTCGCCCGCCGTTGGAATGAAACAGCGGACATAGGCGGATCGGCCAACCCACGCCTAACCGGAAACGGAAGCCGCTGCGCCAGTGCGTCGAGTGCCTCGGCCCGGCTCATACCGGCAAGGGCGGCGTGTTTCGCTCTCGACGGGCGAAATGCGCCTCCGCCTGACCCTCTCACCCGGCAGGGGCGGGCGCGGGATGAACACCAAAGGCGAAGCAACGGCGAAAGCGCGGCGGCTAACCTCAAATTCCCCCGCCTCGCGACCTCCAGAAAACTGCATCGAAAAAAAGAACCTCTCAGCCCCAACGGCTCTTCGTCATGACCCGACAGACCTTCAACAGCAAAAGCACAGCGCAGCAAGAACGGAACGGCTCCTGGCCAAGCCCCGCTGATCCGCGCTCGGACGGCTTCGGGCGGTTCCTCGCAGCCTTCCCGGAGAGAGACGAGCCGCACGACGCCGCGGCGGCCCGGCAGGCATGGGCCCGGGCGCTGCGCCGCGCGGACCCCGAGGCGATCATCGCCGCCGCCGCCGCCTATGCGCGAGCGCGGGAGGGCCAGCCGGCGAGATTCACCATGGCGGCGCGGCGTTGGTTGCAGGAGGGGAAGTGGCGCGACGGGCTCAATTCTGAGCCGGTTCAACCGCTCGTCTGGATCGCCTTAGACGCCCCCGGCTGGCGCGAATGGGAAGCCTTCTACCGGGCGACGAAGGGCAAGACTCCGCCGATCGATCGCCGCGGCGGCTGGCGCTTCCCAAGCCGCTGGCCTCCGTCGATGCAGGCGGCGGAATAGTTAACAGCATACTTGTAAACACCTGCTAACAGGGATATGTAAACACTGCTGCTAACAGGATTATGTAAACAGTGTCCCGAGCCGACTATATGCGCGAATACATGCGGAAACGCCGCGAGGCCGAGAAAGCCTCTCGCCCTCAACCGCCTTCGCCTGCCGATCTGGCCAGCGCACAAGCCCGGATCGCCGCGCTGGAAGCCGACTGTGCGGCGCTGCGACAGGAATGCGCCGTGCTGCGGCTAGCGGGCGACGTAAAGAATTCCATTGCCGCCGATAAGAGAACCTCCAGGGCAGAAGCGATCGCCAGTGCTGACGACATCACCAAGGCGGAAATCGAACGGCTGAAAACAGAGAACAGCAGCCTGAGAAAACGCCTCAAGGCAGAGCAAGCCGACAAGGCTCGAATTGCTCGTATCTCCTGCCCCTGAGGTCAACGACGACCTCGTCTTGATCGGCGGACTCCGCGTTCTCCTGCCGAAATATTCGGGGCAGCCGAAACGGTTGTTCCGCGGCGAAACCCTCTTCAACCGGCGACGGCGGACCTATGGCCTTTCGTGGACTGACAAGATCGAAATCGCGGAGGAATTCGCCAAGTTTGCCGCCAAGATGCACGGCGACGGCTGCTTGCTTGAAACAGTGGCGCCCCCCGAGGCGATTATCTGTTCTCCTGCCGAGCTATCGGATCGCTTCGACGGTGAGCGGGAATTCCTCATCGACCGCCGGCAGCTCGGCAAAGTCGCGATCTTGAACAGGTTCAAGGGTTAGCCGGTCATCCCTGGCCCTCCCATCGAATGGCATGGGCGGCGGCGAAGATTCGCCGGACGTTCGAGGATCAACGCCGGGGGCTCGCGGCGTGACCCGCCCAAGCGGAGAGGCGGCCCCATGCGCGCGGGGAGAGGGGCGAAAAATTCAACTGTGCCCATATGAGCACGGTGGCGGCCCGACGCGCGCGGGGAGATGAGGGCCTGTATTCAATACAGACCCCCGGCGGCCGCCCCTGATTGCTTCCTGGCTCAGGCCGCCTTCGCCTTCGGCGCCTTCACCCCATCGAGGAGGTTTGCGGCGACAGTGGGCTCGGCGGCCACGGCCTCGAGCAGGCGGGCCAGCATCCAATCCGGCGGCAGGGCGAGGGTCTTCGAGAGGTTCTCGACATCGGCCATCGTCTTCCTCGAGACCATGATCGGCGGCAGCACGACGTCAGCGGCCGTCTTGGGCGCGAGGCGGATGTGGTGAGTGAAAAGCAACCAATATACGTGCCCGGTCTTCATGCCGGTGGCGGCGCTGATCTCCGCTGCCGAGTGGCCGAGGCCGGCGAGATAGGACGCCTTGGCGAGACGCATGGACGCAAGCGGGACGGGCTTCTGTGTTTTGGCCATTGGGGCGACCTCCTGGCCGCACCTTAGCGCCGCCCTTGTATTGCACAAGTGACGCTCGTAGATTGCCCCGGCAACATATCCCGATTGCAAAAAGAACGGCCCGAGCGCGGATGTAGCGACGGGCCGTTTTTGTTTGGCGGAGGCACTTGGTGCCGATCCGGTGCCGATTTTCGCCAAAACGAGCTTTCAAGCGTCGGCTGAATTTTACGTAAAGCGTTGGTTTTCAACAATAATTTTTGAGCCATGCGACTGCGACCGTCTCCAAGGGCTGGAGACGGTCGAATGCGAACGCGGCTGGCCGGCCCGCTCGGGAAAGGTCGTGCTGAAAATCGCCCTGGAGCGACTGGCGCGGCACTATGGAATTGGCGACGCGGCGACAGGGCCGGCGCGGGCCAGAGGGCTGCTGCACTGGGGAGCGGAGGATTACCGGCCAAGTTTCTAAAGTCGCTTTGCCCCCTTCCGCCCTCTCCCGCGAAAGCGGGGGAGGGACAGGGAGGGGGCTTACCCCGCCAGCGCGCCGCGCGCCTCTTTCCTGATCCGCTCGACCATGGAGCGCAGCCCATTGGCGCGCTGGGGCGTCAGATGCTCGGCGAGCCCAAGTTGCTTGAAGAGCGGCGCGGCGTCGGTGTCTACGATCTCCCGCGCGCGGCGCCCCGAGTAGAGCGCCAGCACCAGCGCCACGAGGCCGCGCACAATGTGAGCGTCGCTGTCGCCCCGGAAGGTCAGCGTCGGCGCGCCGGCGGCGTCCTGCCCGTGGGTCGTCTCAAGCCAGACCTGGCTGGCGCAGCCGCGGACCTTGTTGTCCTCCGTATAGGCGTCCTTGGGCAGCGGCTCGAGCGTGCGGCCGAGCTCGATCAGATAGCGGTAGCGATCCTCCCACTCCTCGAGCAGCTCGAAATTGCCGATGATCTCGTCGATTGCCATTCACCGTCCCCTTTTGCCGTAACATTCTAGACCAAACGCGCAGCCTTTCCATGTCTTGCCGAAACGCTTAAGTTCACGCGCGTCCACCCTTGCCGGAACGGTCCGCCGTTCCGATTTCACGGAGATGAAGATGAGCCTCCTGTCCCGCTGGCGCGCGCTCGCCGTCGCGATTGTCGCCGCCCTGTCGCTTTCGGGCTGCGGCTACAACACGATTCCGACGCTCGAGGAGAACGCCAAGGCCAAATGGGCGGTCGTGCAATCCCAATACCAGCGCCGCGCGGACCTCATCCCCAATCTCGTCGCAACGGTGCAGGGCTACGCCAAGCAGGAGAAGGACGTGCTCACCTCGGTCGTCGAGGCGCGCGCCAAGGCGACCTCGGTGAAGATCGACGCCTCCTCGATCACCGACCCCGAAAAGATGAAGCAGTTCCAGGACGCGCAGGCGCAGCTCTCCGGCGCGCTGGGCCGCCTGCTCGCCGTGACGGAAGCCTATCCCGACCTCAAGTCCAACCAGAACTTCCTGGCGCTGCAATCGCAGCTCGAAGGCACGGAGAACCGTATCAATGTGGCGCCGCGCGACTACATAGACGCGGTGCGGGAATTCAACCTCTCGCTGCGCACCTTCCCCACCCTGCTGTGGGCCAAGACCTTCTTCGCCGGGACAAAGCCGATGGCCGAATTCACCGCGACCGAATCCGCCCAGCAGGCGCCGCAGGTGAAGTTCTAGAATGGCCGCCGCGCGCCCGCCGGAAGACCTTGCCGCGCTTTGCGCGAGGAGGGACGCCATGTGGGCGCATATGCGACAGGAGGCGGAGGACGCCCTCCGCCTCGACCCCGCCCTCGCGCCGCTGTTCATGGGCGAACTGCTCAGCCGCCACAGTCTCGAAGAGGCGGTGATCCATCGCGTGAGCGGGCGCCTCGGCGCCCCGGCCATGGACGCCGCCGCCATCGCCGACGCCTTTCTGACCGCTCTCGAAAGCGAACCCGCCATTGGCGACGCCTTCCGCGCCGACATCGCGGCCTGCGTCGAACGCGATCCCGCCTGCCAGAGGCTGATCGAGCCCCTGCTCTATTTCAAGGGCTTCCACGCCATTCAGGCCTCGCGCCTCGCCCATGCGCTGTGGCGCGCCGGCAAGCGCGATTTCGCCTTCTACATTCAGAGCCGGACCTCAGACGCGCTGGCCGCCGACATTCACCCGGCGGCGCGCTTCGGGAAGGGAATTTTTCTCGACCACGCAACGGGTTTCGTCGTCGGCGAGACTGCGGTGGTCGAGGATGAGGTGTCGATCCTGCATGGCGTGACCCTCGGCGGCACCGGCAAGGTCGCCGGCGACCGGCACCCCAAGATCAGACGCGGGGTGATGATCGGGGCCGATTCGAAAATTCTCGGAAACATCGAGATTGGCGCATGCGCGCGCATTGCCGCGGGATCGGTGGTGTTGCAGGCCGTGCCGGCCAATTCCGTGGTCGCCGGCGTGCCGGCGAAGGTCATCGGCGTCGAACCCTCCGCCCAGCCGGCCCGCGACATGGACCAGATCCTGCGGGGGCTCGCCTATGATTCGTTTGATTACGTGATCTGACGCGCGCTCTGGCGGACGATCACGTCCCCGTGAATTTCGGCGCGCGCTTTTCCAGGAACGCCGCGCGTCCCTCCATATAGTCGGCGCTGTCGAAACATTGCGCGGCGAGCGCCTCGCATTCGGCCATCGACGGCGCCCCCGGAAGTCCGGCGGCCGCGCGAATCGCCGCCTTGGCGGCGCGAAGGGTCAGGGGCGCATTGCCGGCGATGGCTTTCGCAAGGTCGTCGACCGCGCGTTCGAAACTGTCCGGCTCGATGACGCGCGACAGAAAACCCGCCGCCAGCGCCTCCCCGGCGCTCAGGCGCCCTGCGGTGAAGAACATTTCCAACGCCCGCTGCGCGCCCACCGCCGTCACCACATAACGCATGGCGGAGGGCGGATAGCCGACGCCGAGCCGACCCGCCGGAATGGCGAAGACCGTTCCTTCAGCCGCGACGCGGAGATCGCAGGCGGCGGCGATGCCCATTCCGCCGCCCATGCAGAAACC
This sequence comes from Methylocystis sp., assembly GCF_051061225.1. Taxonomy (GTDB): domain Bacteria; phylum Pseudomonadota; class Alphaproteobacteria; order Rhizobiales; family Beijerinckiaceae; genus Methylocystis. The sequence goes on along the minus strand of NZ_JBPFEB010000051.1, from coordinate 37,558 downwards.
GGAGATCGCGGCGATGGTCGGCTTCGCGCACGCCGAGATGGCGTCGAACGCCTCGACATTCGCCTGTTCATAGGCGCGCCCGCCGCCGCTCGTCGCGCGCACCGTCGAAAACTCCGAAATATCGGCGCCGGAGCAAAACGGCAGACCGGGCGCGCCGCTCAGGACGACCACGCGAACGTCGTCCGCGGAGTCGCAGGCCGCCATCAGCGGCGGCAGCGCCCGCCACATGTCGAGATCGAACGCGTTGCGCTTGGCGCCATTGTCGATGAGAAGGCGCGCGACGCCTTGATGTACATCAACGCGCAATTTCGGAGTGGGGGAAACGATCGGCATGGGCCACTCGTAACAACCGCGCGCGCCGCTGGATAGATCGAATTGACGCGATCTGGTCTGCGACCTCACGCCACAGGCCGGGAACCCCCTTCGCGACCTCTTGCCACAGCGCGGGCGCGCCGGAAGGGCGTAAAGAAAGCGTCGGATTTCTTCTCCCCTTGCGACTGGCGGAGCGGTCATGGCTTTTGGAACGGATAAATTCGCTTCGCCCGGCGCGCTGAGAATGGCGCTGGCCTTCGCGGTCTTCGTGCACCATACGACAGCGTTCAATCTCGGCATGTCCGCCGTGCTGATTTTCTTCGTGCTGAGCGGCTATTGGGTCGCCACCATGTGGAACAAGACCTACTCCAAGACGAGCTTGTCCTATTTCACCTTCCTCGTGTCGCGGCTGTGGCGCGTCGCGCCGGTCTTCGCGCTCTGCTCGGGGATCGCCTGGGCGCTGCTGTGGTGGCGCGGGCAGGCCCCGGAATTCGCCGGCAGCCTCGCCGGAGTGGCGCACCAGCTTTTCTCCAATGTCCTGATTCTCGGCTATAATTCGCTCACCTATCAGGCGAATGTGCCGGGCTGGTCGCTCGACATGGAGATGCAGTTCTATCTCGTCGCGCCCGTCGTGATCTTCCTCGTTTCCCGCAATGTGCTGGCGCTGCTCGGCTGCGTCGCGCTCTCGCTGGTCGCCCCCAGGTTCGGCGGCGCGGCCACCGTCCTGCCGTTCCTCTATTTCTTCGGCATCGGCGTCGCCGCGGCGACCCACGAGCTCGCGCCCAGCCGCCGCCTCGCCTATGGCTCGCTCATCGCGACCTTCGCGCTTCTGCTCGTCTATGCGGCGCTCTATTTCAAGGCGTTCGCGGCCGATCCCTCGCAGCACCAGCTCCTCGCCTTCAGCAGCAAGGCCAATCTTCTCATCGCGGTCATGATGACACCCTGGGCGATCTACACCACCAAGCAGAAGAGCGGCGCGACGGACCGGATGTTCGGCGACCTCTCCTACATCTTCTATCTGCTGCATTGGTCGGTGATCGGCGCCCTCGGCACGGGCGAAGGCTCCTACGCCGATCGCTTCGTGCTCTGCGCCGAAGCCGTCGTGGTGATCATGGTCATCTCCTGGCTGATCTGGCTCCTGTTCGACCGGCCGATCGGCAGGGTGCGCGCCTCCTGGGTCTCTGGCCGGCGCCTGATGGACGAGCCCGCGGGCGTCGCCATCGCCGCCATGCCGGCCTGACGCAACGGGCGCGAGCCCTGTGGACCTGCCCCAAAATCAACGAGTGGCGGCAGTCCGGCAAAGCTGCTAGCCTGTGGCGCATCGTGGTCAAAAGCCCCGATGCAGCCAAAGGTTGGTAGGGGCGTCAGTCTTGCTGAAACAAGGATTTGCCGTTCTTCTGCCGAATCTGCGGAGGGCGTTCTTCGTCCTGTTCGTGTCGACGGCGCTCGGCTTGCTGTCGCTGAAACGCACCGACGAGCCGGTCGTCACCTGCTCCCTCGTCAATGACGGCCCCGACACTTACCGCGTGCTGATCGTGGGCGAATCCTGGGCCTCCGACGGCAAGCTTTTCCCGGAATTGCCCAAAGAGGTGTCGAAGCGGCTCGGCGGGCGCGGCGTCGACGCCTGCGCGGTCGCCTTCAACGGACGCAACTCCCGTCTGCTCTACACGGAGCTGCGCGACAAATATCCCAGACCCCGGCTGTATTCGCTCTTTGGCGGGAAGACGCCGGACAAGGTCGTCATCCTGAATGGCGTCAACGACGTCATTCAGCATGTCGGCGCCTCGGCCTATGTCGAGTACACCAAGAAGCTGGTCGAATTTTTCTCCGATGTCCGTGATGTCGAGCTGATCTCCATCCCCCGCGTCAACGAGCGCTGGTTCAAGCCCCCCAATCTGTTCAGCCGCATGAAGCGCAATATCCTGCGCTGCTTCTACGACGGCTGCGACTTCCAGGTGAACGACGTCTATCGCGTGGCGTTGTGGCGCGACCACCCTGACCTGAACGTCATCGAGTTCGACAATTTCATCGACAGATTCGACGGCCACGAGGAATATTATCAGTTCGACGGCGTGCATCTGACAGATGAATATCTGCACAAATATGGTAAATTCATCGGCGACGCCCTGACGCTGCCCCGGCGGGTGGCGCAGCAGAAATAGGGCCGCCGCAAACACAGCATGGATCTTCTCTCCCGCCTTCTCCACCGCGACGGGCTGATGCTCGTCATAGACAAGCCTGCGGGCGTCCCGGTGCATCGCGGCCCCAAGGGCGGGCCGAGCCTGGAGGACGCCTTCGACCAGTTGCGCTTCGGCCTGCCCCGAGCACCCGCCCTCGCGCATCGGCTCGACAAGGACACCTCCGGCTGCCTCGTGCTGGGCCGCCACCGCAAGGCGCTGGACCGCCTCGGCAAGCTGTTCAAGAACGGCCGCATCGCCAAGACCTATTGGGCCGTGGTCGAGGGCGCGCCCGACGCCGGGGAAGGCGAGATCGACCTCGCGCTCGGGCGACTCGACGCCGCGCGCGGCTGGTGGATGCGCCCCGATCCGCTGGGGCTTCCCTCCCGCACGAGCTGGCGCGTGCTTGGCCGGGCGCCGGACGCCAACCTCGCCTTCATCGAATTCACGCCGCACACCGGCCGCACCCACCAGATCCGCGTGCATGCGCAGGCGATGGGCTGGCCGATCCTCGGCGATCCGGTCTACGGCCACGGACGGCGGGAGGGCGCGCCGCCGCTGCATCTGCACGCCCGGGCCATCGTCATTCCCATGCAGGAAAGCAAGCCGCCGGTGCGCGTCGAAGCGCCCGCGCCGGAGCATATGCGCGCCGCCATGGCCCGCTGCGGCTGGGCAGCGGACGCTCCGCACGCCCCACAATTGCCAAACGCCGCCGAAGCGGCCACATTAACAGACTGAATCCAGGGAGAAGCTCAAGTGGGGCCGAGAGTCGCGCCTCTCAGGGACGCGCCGGAGCGCGCGGAAGCAACGGGCGGGAGCCGCTTTGCGCTCGATCGCCAACTGCTGGACAACCTCGCCGATCTTGCCCTGGAGGGCGCCCGGCGCGGCGGCGCGAGCTATGCCGACATCCGGCTCGGCGAGACGCTTCGCGAATATGCGCAGGCCAAGGACGACCGTCTCGAGCACTTCGACGAACGCTCGACGCGTGGCTTCGGACTGCGCGTGCTGCTCGACGGCTGCTGGGGCTTTTATGGCGCGCGGCGGCTCGACGCGGCGAGCATTCGCGAAGGCGTCGAACGCGCGCTGGAGAACGCCCGCGCCGTGCGGCCGATCCGCTCGCAGCCGGTGGCGCTGGAGCAGCTTCCGGCCCATGAGGCGGAATGGATCATGCCCATGGGCGTCGATCCATTCGCCGTGCCTGCGCGCGAGAAATCCGACCTGCTGCTCGCGACCTGCGCGGCCGCCCGCGACGCTGGCGCGGATTTCTGTTCCGCGTCTCTGTCGATCGCGTGTGAAGAACGGCTCTTCGCCAACAGTTTCGGCGCGCGCATCCGCCAGACCCGCACGCGCGTCCACCCGACCTTCACCGCCACCGCCGTCGATCGCGACGCCGGCCGCATGGCGACGCGCGACAGCCTCATTCCCGCGCGTGGCGCCGGCTGGGAATATGTGGCGGGCGCCGGGCTCCTCGACGAGGCGCGGCTCGCGGGCGAGCAGGCCCGGGCGAAGCTCGCCGCGAAGCCCGTGGTCTCGGGCGATTACGACATCGTCATCGACCCGACCAATCTCTGGCTCACCATCCACGAGACCGTTGGACATTCGACCGAGCTGGACCGCGTGCTCGGCTGGGAAGCCAATTTCGCGGGAACCAGTTTCGTGAAGCCGGCGATGCTCAATCAGCTGCGCTTCGGCTCCGAGCTCATGACCATCGTCGCCGACCGCTCGCAGCCGGGCGCGCTCTCGACCATCGGTTTCGACGACGACGGCGCGCCCGCCGCGAGCGCGGAATTCAAGATCATCGAAAAGGGCGTGTTCCGGAACTTCCAGATGGCGCTCGGCCAAGCGCATTACATCGGGCTTTCCGCCTCGAACGGCTGCGCCTACGCCGACAGCCCGACCGCCTTCCCGATCCAGCGCATGCCCAATATTTCGCTGGCGCCCAACCCGGAGAGATGTTCGCTGGACGACCTCATCGGCGGGATCGACGAGGGGATTTACGTCGTCGGCGCCGGGAGCTGGAGCATCGACCAGCAGCGCGACAATTTCCAGTTCGGCGGCCAGCTCTTCTACGAGATCAGAAACGGGAAGCTCGGCGCGCTGCTGCGCGACGGGGCCTACCAGGGTCGCACGATCCCGTTCTGGAATTCGCTGGATGGGCTGGGCGACGCCTCGACCTATCACCTCGACGGCACCTTCACCTGCGGCAAGGCGGAGCCGGTTCAGGTCGCGCCCGTCTCCCACGGCAGCCCGCCCGCGCGCTTTCGCAAGGTGCGCGTTCTGAACACCACAGGCGACGCTTAAGCGCATGTTTCTTTCCTCCGACGACGCAAAGGCCATCGCCGATAAGATCCTCGCGCGCTCGACCGCCGACGCCTGCGTGGTGAAGATCGACGGCGGCGACGACATGAGCCTGCGCTTCGCGCGCGGCGGCGCCACCACCAATCGCGCCGCCTCCGAGATCAGCCTGCGCATCTCGTCCCATATCGGCGGGCGCATCGGCTCGGTGACGACGACGCGGCTGGACGACGACGCTCTGGAGGCGGCGCGGCTCCGCTCGGAAGAGATCGCCCGCATGTTGCCTGCCGATCCCGACTATGTCGCGCCGCTCGGTCCGCAGACCTATGAGACCGCCGCCCGATACGACGACAACGCCGCCGCGCTGCGTCTCGACGCGCTGGCGGCGCAGGCGGCGCAGGTGATCGCGGAAGGCGCGAGGATTGGCGTCGACACCTTTGGCTGCGCCTCGAGCGCGCGGCGCTTCGAGACGCTCGCGACCAGCGCCGGCCTTTTCGCCTATGACCGCAGGAGCGAGATCGATCTCTCGGCCACGGCGCGCAACAAGAGCGACAGCTGGTCGGGCTGGGCCGGCGCGCATCAGTTCTTCAGCGGCCGCCTCGACGCCGAACGCATCGCGCGCCGCGCCTGCGAAAAGGCCGCGCATGACGTGGAGCCGGTCGACCTCGAGCCGGGGGATTACACGGTCGTGCTGGAGCCGGTCGCGGTCGCCGAGCTCGCCTTCTGGATCATGAGCGCGATGGACGCCCGCGCGGCCGACGAGGGCCGCAGCTTCTATTCCCGCCCCGGCGGCGGCGCGCTCATCGGCGACAGGCTTTTCGACGAGAAGCTGACCATCCGCATCGACCCCGCCGATCCGCTGGCGCCGGAAGGCGGCGTCGGCTGGGAAGGCGTGCCGCATCGCGCCCGCGCCTTCATCGACAGGGGCGTGGTGACCTCGCTCTACCGCTCCCGCGCCTGGGCGCAGAAGACCGGCGCCGAGGCCATCCCCTTCGCGCGCAATTTCATCATCGAGGGCGGCGACGCCTCGCTCGACGACATGATCCGCTCGGTGAAGCGCGGCGTTCTGGTCACGCGCATCTGGTACGAGAACATGGTCGAGCGCAAAAGCCTGCTGCTCACCGGCCTCACCCGCGACGGAAACTTCCTCATCGAGAATGGCCGCGTCACCGCGCCGGTGCGCAACATGCGCTTCAACCAGCGGCTGGGCGAACTCTTCGGCAAGATCGCGGCGCTCGGGCCGACGGAGCGCACCTGGCGGGCGGCCGGGGGCGGCGGAGCGGCGGCGGCGCCGCCGATGCTGGCGGAGAAATTCCATTTCTCGTCCAAATCCAGCGGCGTCTGAGCGAGGAATTCGTGTATGCTGCGCGCGTTTTATCGGAGCGCAGCCGCACATGCCGAGACGTTTCCCCGCTATCCTTTTCGCAGTCGTCGCCGCCCTGCCGGCCTTCGCCGCGGACAAGGTGACCTTCGCCACCAACTGGCGCGCCGAGGCCGAGCATGGCGGCTTCTATCAGGCCGTCGCTGACGGCACCTATGCGCGCCACGGGCTGGATGTGAAGATCGTGCAGGGCGGGCCGCAGGTGAACACGCAGATTCTGCTGGCTGCGGGGCGCGTCGATTTCGCCATGGGCGCGAATACGATCGAGATGCTGGAAGCCGTTCAGCAGAACGTACCGATCGTGGCGGTCGCGAGCATGTTCCAGATCGACCCCGTCATCTTCATGTCGCATCCGGGAGAAGGATTCGACCGCTTCGAGGATCTGCCAAAGGCGACCGCCTTCATCGCCGGCGCCGTTCGCGCCTCCGTCTGGCAGTGGCTCAAGAAGGCCTATGGCTTCCGGGACGAGAAGATCAAACCGTATGGCTTCAATTCGGCGCCCTTCATCGCGGACAAGAAGTCGATTCAGGAAGGGCTGCTGACGTCGGAGCCCTATGCGGTCGAGAAACAGGGCGGCTTCAAGCCCAATGTCTTTCTGCTCCACGATTACGGCTACGACAGCTACTCCACGACGATCCAGACGCGGGCCGACACGGTCGAAAAGAAACCCGATCTCGTCCAGCGTTTCGTCGACGCCTCGATCATCGGCTGGTATCATTACATGTATGGCGACAACGCCGCCGCCAACGCCGCCATCAAACGCGGCAATCCGGACATCACTGACGGCCAGATCGCTTTTTCCATCGAGAAAATGAAAGAGCGCGGCATCGTCGACTCCGGCGACTCCCTCACGCTCGGCGTCGGCGCCATGACCGACGCGCGCATGAAGAGCTTCTTCGACAAGATGGTCAAAGCCGGCGTCTCGCCCGCGGATCTGGATTACGGCAAGGGCTACACGCTGCGCTTCATCAACAGGAAGGTCGGCCTGGAGCTGCGCCCGCAATGAACCAGACGAGCGACGTCCTCGCGCATGACGCGAAGCCGGCGGATGTCTTCGCCGATGGTCCGCGCAGCGCCGCGCCGCGCCTGGTCTCCCTCAAGGGCGTCGGCAAGACCTTCCCCAACGGGGTGACGGCGCTTTCGGACTTGAACCTCGAAGTGCGCAAGGGCGAGACGCTGACGCTGCTCGGTCCCTCGGGCTGCGGCAAATCCACGGCGCTGCGGCTCATCGCCGGCCTGACCGAGCCCAGTGCCGGCGCCATTGATTGGGCGAACGCCTCGGCGCGCAGCAACATCGGCTTCGTCTTTCAGGAGCCGACGCTGCTGCCTTGGGCGACTGTCTTCGACAATGTCTACCTGCCGCTGCGCCTTGCTGGCCACAGCCGCGCCGAGGCGCGCGGCCAGATCATGGAGGCGCTGTCGCGCGTCGGCCTCGCCGATTTCGCCAAAGCGCTGCCGCGCGAACTCTCCGGCGGCATGAAGATGCGCTGCGCCATCGCGCGCGCCTTCATCACCCGCCCCGCGCTCGTGCTCATGGACGAGCCCTTTGCCGCGCTCGACGAAGTCACGCGCTTCAAGCTCAACGACGGTCTCGTCGCGCTGAAGGCGCATCTCGGCGCCACGATCGTCTTCGTCACCCATTCGATCTTCGAAAGCGCCTTTCTCTCCACCCGCATTCTCGTCATGTCGCGCGCGCAGGGCGCGCTCGTCGACGAGATGGAGATCGATCCGGCGATCGCGCGGGACGACGCGTTTCGCTTGAGCGAGACCTTCTCGAAGATCACGCGCCGCGCCTCGCACGCGCTGCACGCCGCGATGGGGGAACGGTCGTGAAACTGCGCGACGCGCTCGTGCCGCTGCTCGTGTTCGCCGCCGCGCTCGGCCTTTGGGAGTGGATCGTCGCGGTCAAGCAGATCCCCCCCTATGTGCTGCCTGCGCCATCTGCGATCTTCGCCAAGCTCGTCGAGGATCGCGCGCTGCTTTTTTCGTCGCTGCTGGTGACGCTCGGCGTGACGCTGAAGGCGCTGGCGGTCGCGACCCTCTGCGGCGTCGCGCTGGCGCTGCTGCTCGCCCAATCCAAGTGGCTGGAGCGGGCGCTGCTGCCTTTCGCCATCGTGCTGCAAGTGACGCCCGTCATCGCCATCGCGCCGCTGCTGCTCGTCTATATGAAGCCCGACAATGCGGTGCTGGTCTGCGCCTTTCTCGTCGCGTTCTTTCCGATCCTCTCGAACACGGCGCTTGGGCTCGCCTCGGTGGATCACGCGCTGCGCGATCTCTTCACGCTCTATCGCGCATCGCCCTGGCAAAGACTCGTGCATCTGCGCCTGCCGGCGGCGCTACCCCAGTTCCTCACGGGATTGCGCATCGGCGGCGGGCTTGCGCTGATCGGCGCCATTGTCGCGGAGCTGGCGGCGGGGGCGTCAGGACAGGGCGAAGGGCTCGCCTATCGTATCGTGGAGGCGGGCTTCCGGCTCGACATTCCGCGCATGTTCGCGGCGCTGGCGCTGATTTCGCTGACCGGGCTGGCGATCTATGGGGCGCTGTCGGCCCTCTCTTATTATCTGCTGCGCGGCTGGCATGAGAGCGCGCGGGAAAGCGCGGATTAGCCCCCTCCCCCGCTTCGCGGGAGAGGGAGCGGAGCGCCGCTCCCAGAAAGCGCCCCGAAGGGCCTTGCTACATCGGCTCCCCCGCGCCGCCGATTTCGTCGAGATGATAAACGTCGTCGCGGAAATGCACGGTTCCATCCGCCGACGCCCAGCCTGTCATGTAAACCCACACGACTGGGACAGGGCGCGCGAGTTTCACTTCCTCCCGCTCGCCGCTCGCGATCTTCAGTTCGATCTCTTCCTTCAGCAGCGCCGGCCCATTGGAGCCGTCGAGGATCCACGCCGCGAGATCGACGACGCCCTGAACGCGCACGCAGCCGTGCGACAGGAAGCGGTAATCATTGGCGAAGAGATTGCGCGACGGCGTGTCGTGCATATAGACCGAATGGGGATTTGGCATGGAAATGCGGATTGAGCCGAGCGAATTGCCGGCGCCGGAATCCTGCCGCAGCGTGTAGTTCACGGCGCGCTCGCTCGCCCAGTTGATGCTGCGCGGATCAATCTCCTCGCCCTTGTTGTTGAGCACGCGGATGCGCGAGCGCGTGAGATAGCCCGGGTCCTTGAGCATTTTCGGCGCGATCTCGTTCTTGATGATCGAGGTCGGCACCGTCCAGGTGGGATTGACGTTCACGGCGACGATCTTCGCCTGAACCTCCGGCGAATGATGCTCCGGATCGCCGACGATGGCCGCATAGCGCCGCACGACGCGGTCGTTTTCCACCGCGTCGACCGCCGTCGACGGAATATTGACGACGATGTAGCGCTCGCCGAAGGGGAAATCGACGCCCGCCAGACGCTGTGCGCTGGACGCGAGCTGGCGGAACCGCACATCGGCCGGCACATCCAGCGCGCGCAGCGTCGCGCCCGCGACAACGCCCGTCTGCTTCAGGCCCATGCGGAACTGGAAACGTTTCACCGCCGTCGTGAGCTGCGGGTCCCAGCTCTGTTTGCGCGTGTCGGTGAGCGTCTCGTCCTCGGCGGCGAGCCGGCGGCGCAATGCGACGACCGCCGGGCCTTTCGCGCCCGCGCGCAGCGGGACGCCCACGGTCGGCCAGCCGCCCAGGTCGACGATCTGCGCATAGCGCTCCGAGGCCTTGGAGGTGGTGAAAAAGGTCTCGGGCTGGAGAACAGGGGTCGGATCGTCGGAGAGCGCGGTCTCGCGCGGCGGCGCCGGGGGCTTCGGCTTGGGCTTCGGGCGCGGCGCGCTCGCCTCCGTCGCGGGCGCGGAAGGCGCGGATTCGGCCGGCGCAGGCGCCGTGGCGGGCGCCGGCGCGGGCGTAGGCGCCGGAGCTGGAGCGGCGGCGGGGGGCGGCGCAGCCGGCTGAGGCCCGGCGACCGGCGCCGGAGCAGGCGTGGCGGCAGGCGGCCCGCTCTGCGCCAGCAGGGGCGTCGTGCTGACAACAAGACCGACGGCAATCCCCGCGCCGAGGCGGCGCAAGCGACCGTTGAACATGACATTCGCCATTCTGAGCGCCACAAATTCCAATAAGCTCCGCCGCACAGACGGAAGCGTCGTTATGGCCGCGTTTTTCAACCGCATGCCCGCGAGGGTCAACTTAAATTGCAGACAGGCACGCGACGCCCAGTCTGCAAAGGCGTTTGGCGCCAGCGCGGCTTTCGGCTATCAATACCCGCATAAGCTATTGTTTTTTAATTGGAGAGAAACATGTTGGAACATACCGTAACCCCCTTCTCCGCCACGGCTTCTTTCGTTTCGGCCGCCCTCCTTGCGCTCGCGGTCGCGACGCCTTTGCGAGCGGAGGTGAAATACGCCAGCCAGGGCGCTCAATGGACGCCAGCGAGCCGCAGCGACTTCTACTCGCGCGATCAGGGCGCGCGCATCATGCCCTTCGCCTGGTTCAAGGCGCTGAAGCGCGCGGACGGCTCGGCTTTCCTCGACGACGGCTTGCGCCGCTACGGCTACCTGCCCAATCCCGACAGCCCGACGCCCGGCCTGCCGGTGGGCTTTCTCACGGCTTCGGAGAACAATGTCCGCACGCTGAGCATGACCTGCTCGGCCTGTCATACGCGGCAAATCGAGGTCGACGGCGTCTCCTGGCGCATCGACGGCGGCCCCGCGCTGACGGATTTTCAGTCTTTGCTCGTCGACATCGACAAATCGGTTGATGCGGTTCTCAAGAACGGCGCCGCCTTCGACGACTTCGCCAAGGCTGCCGGCGCCAATGGCGACGATGCGCGCAAGGCCCTGCGTGACGAGGTCGAAGCCTGGTTCACGCCCTATCACACGCTGATGAGCAAGGCCCTCCCCACGCCCGGCTGGGGCGTCGGCCGCGCGGACGCCGTGTCGATGATCTTCAACCGCGTCGCCGGCCTCGACATCGGCGAGCCGCCGACCCGCATCATCGAGGGCAATATCGCCCCCGCCAACGCGCCGGTGCGCTATCCCTTCGTCTGGAAGGCGCCTGTGCAGGACACGACGCAATGGCCGGGCTTCGCCCGCAATGGCGACGATATTCTGGGACTGGCGCGAAATGTCGGCGAGGTCTATGGCGTTTTCGGCGTCTATCACCCCACGAAATCCATCCTCCCGAACGTCACCAACTTCCTCAACGACTCCTCGCTGAATTTCGCCGGGCTTCAGCAGCTCGAGATCCTGCTCAAGCAGATCGAGCCGCCGAAATGGCCCTTTGCGCTCGACGCGGCGCTCGTGGCCAAGGGCGACGAAATCTTCCACCGCGATCCCAAGGACGGCGGCTGCGCCAAGGGCTGCCACGAGGTCACGACCGGCGCCGCGCGCGTCTGCAATCCGGACACCTGGCGCACGCCCATTCAGGACGTCGGCACCGACTCGAAGGAATATTCCGTGCTGGTCCGCGAGGCCGACACCGGCGTGCTGGAAGGCGCCTCGATCCCGCTGCTGCCCGACCTCGACAAGCCCTTGCAGCCGCGCGAGAAGATCATCTCCATTCTGGGCATGTCCGTCATCGGCTCGATCCTCGAGGCGCCGCTGCATTTCGGTCTGGACGTCTTCCGCCCGATCGCCGAAGAATGCCTGCCGCTGCGGCCCGCCCGGCCCACCGCGCTTCGCATGGCGCTGCTCGAAAAGCTGCGCGAGGGTCTGAAAAACACTTACAAGGAGCCCGGCGCAGCCCCCGCCTTCGCCTATGAATCGCGCGTGATGCAGGGGATCTGGGCTGTCGCCCCCTATCTCCACAACGGCTCGGTCCCGACTCTGGCCGATCTTCTGAAACCCGCCGCCGAGCGTCCGGCCTCGTTCAAGGTCGGACCCGCCTATGACGTGCAGAATGTCGGCCTCGCCAGCGAGCAGACGGGGCTCAACTCGACCTATACGGCTGACGATTGCTCGAAGCGGGATTCCGGCAACAGCCGTTGCGGCCACGAGTTTGGCGTCCGCCTCTCGCCGGAGGAGAAGAAGGCGCTGCTGGAATATCTGAAGAGCCTGTAAGGACGCGCGACGGAGGGGACGCAGGCGACGTTCCCTCCGTCGCCGCTGCCCCAGGGACTCAGCGCAAAGGGTCACCCGGCGTTTTGTAGGGGCGCGCGCCCCCCTTCCCTTTTGGCGCGCGGCGCCCCCTTGCCCTTTGGCGCCCGGCGCCCCCCTTGCCTTTTGGCGCGCGGCCCCGCATACCCCCCGCCAAAGACGCTCTCTCCAAGCAAAGCAGGACGGAAATGGGATTCAAATGCGGCATCGTCGGTCTGCCGAACGTCGGCAAATCGACCCTCTTCAACGCGCTCACGCAGACGGCTGCGGCGCAGGCCGCGAATTATCCTTTCTGCACCATCGAGCCGAATGTCGGCGAAGTGGCTGTCCCCGACCCGCGCCTCGACGAGCTCTCGAAGATCGCCGGCTCCAAGCAGATCATCCCGACGCGCCTGACCTTCGTCGACATCGCCGGCCTCGTGCGCGGCGCCTCCAAGGGCGAGGGGCTGGGCAATCAGTTTTTGGCCAATATTCGCGAATGCGACGCCATCGCCCATGTGGTCCGGTGCTTCGAGGATGGCGACGTGACCCATGTCGAGGGCGGCGTCGACCCCATTCGCGACATTGAGACCATCGAGACGGAACTGATGCTCTCCGATCTCGAAAGCCTCGAAAAGCGCGTGCTTCCTCTGGAGAAGAAGGCGAAGGGCGGCGACAAGGAGGCCAAGGAGCTTCTCGATCTGATGAACCGCTGCCTCGTGCTGCTGCGCGACGGCAAGCCGGCCCGCATGGCCAAAATCTCGGAAGATGAACGCGCCGCCTTCAACGGGCTCGGTCTCCTGTCCTCCAAGCCCGTCCTCTACGTCTGCAATGTGGAAGAGGAAGCCGCCTCCGACGGCAATGGCCAGTCCGCCAAGGTCGCCGCCCGCGCCGCCGAGGAAGGCGCGGCCTGCGTCGTCGTCTCGGCCAAGATCGAGAGCGAGATCGCGGTGATGCCGGCCGAGGAGCAGACGGATTTTCTCGAAGCCGTCGGTCTGACCGAGCCTGGCCTCAACCGCGTGATCCGCGCCGGCTACGAGCTGCTGCATCTCATCACTTATTTTACCGTCGGCCCGAAAGAGGCCCGCGCCTGGACCATCGAAAAAGGAACGCGCGCCCCACAGGCGGCGGGCGTCATCCACACGGATTTCGAAAAGGGCTTCATCCGCGCGGAGACCATCGCCTATGAGCATTACGTCGCGCACAAGGGCGAAGCAGGCGCAAGGGACGCTGGCCGGCTGAGACTGGAAGGCAAGGAGTACGTCGTCGCCGACGGCGACGTCATGCATTTCCGCTTCAACACCTGACGTAGCCCGCTTCTGGCGGGCGCGTTGGCTCTCCGCTGCTTCGGAGCGGGGAGCCGAAATGCTGCGCTTGCGCCTAAGGGTGTTCCGTCACGAATTTGCGAACATTTACCAGCGCGTCCTCGTGAATTTTCAGATCCCCTGAGAAGGGATCGCCAAAGAGATATATCAGATACAGGCTCATCGACAGCATCAGGGTGATCATCGCCGTCATGGCGAACTGGAACGCCTTTCGGTCGAGCGTAAAGAAGAATGTGAAGACGATCGTGATGCCACCGCCGAGAATGAGCACCAGCCATTCGACCGCGGGAATTTCGAAATTGGCGACGCGCGATCTTTCGCCACGGCTCTCCCGCCACGACAGCATCTCGGACAATATGTTCGGGTAGATGGCCTTCTGGTTCTCTGTTTCGGGCTCGATCGTCTTGATCACCTCCATCAGATCGAGAATGGCCTTCCCCGCCGGCGGGCTCATCTGGTTTTTCTCCATGAGCGTCCACTCATTCCTGATCACATCGTCGAGATAGCGCCGCGTGAGGTCCTTGATGTTCGCCTCCTGCCTGGGGAACTGGCTGGAGAGCGAATAGATGGTGAGAATGGATTTTGCCTCGGCGTCGACCGTCTTGTCCGCAGTCTGGAATCTCGACATGGCGTCGAAGACGATCAGACCGAGCAGCACGGCGTAAAAAGCGCCGACAGTCGAAAGATAATAGCCGCTCACTTCATGACAGTCCCTGATCGTGTCGGCGCCGAGCAAGCGCCTTAATCCGAGCTGTAGCGTGATGGCTGCGGCGATCGTCAGCGATATGAGAACCGCGCCGACGGGATAGTGGTCGATTGCCAGGTCGCCGAACATCTGACTTCCTTGTTTTCCAATGTTGCAGAAGACCGCCAGGAGGCCGTTCGGCTGTATCTTTTACACGACAGGAGAGAACAGCAAAAAGCCGCCGGGAGGCTGATCCGGCGGCTTTCTGGAAATAAACTTGCAAGAATTAGTCGCCGCCGAAGACGACGACCCCGGTCTGCTGATCAACCGTGTGCGCATGAGCCATGCCGATTCCAACGGCCGCAAACATCATCGTTCCAATGAGGGCGCCGATCAGCGTGGTGGTGAGCCTGGTCAACATATGGTCCTCCGTGTCTTGTCATGAGGAGAAGATACGCGCCGACCGCTCGACTGGATGTGCGGCGTCGCACATGCCGCCAGAGCGGGCAACAACTCAGGGAAACGGCTCGAACGCCTTGTCTCGCCTCACATAGAGAGGGTGACGCGGCGCCCCGCTTTTCGTCCTGCCAAGACACAGCAGAGCGGCCCCATGCGCACCCAGGACAGCAATCGCATGATCACACAGTGGACCGGGCGCATTTGCCCCCCAGGCGCAAATGATCGGAGCTTTGCTTGTCTGCGCAAGCAGCCGCAACGTCGCCTCGTTCTCCGGCCCGACCGGTTCGGGGGCGGCGGCGAGTTCGCTCGGATAGGGCGTACGATATGCGAAGAGATTCGCCACGACGACTCCGCCCCACCCTTCCCGTCGCGCGAAACCGATGCAACGGCGGATGGTTGGATCGTCCCTCGCGGCATCCGCGAAACCCGGATTGAGCATGACGAAGGCGAGCGGGGGTCGCGCCGCGCTCCACTCGCGCAGAAGCAGATAACGATACGCCCCGCAGGGAGACACGACGGCCTCCATCCTCACGGACGCGCCGCGATCAGGATTTGACGCCACGCCGCGCTTGCGACCAGGAGCGATAAGCGCCGGGAGTCATGCCCGCATAACGGCGAAACGCCCGCCGGAAACTGGTCTCGTCGGCAAAGCCCGAGGCCGAGGCCAGCTGCTTGACGGGGTTCTTCGTCGTTTCGAGCAGCATGCGCGCCGTTTCAAATCGCAGCCGGTCGATGAAGTGCTTGGGCGTTTCGCCTGTCGAGTCCTTCAAGCGGCGGTGCAGCGTTCGTTCCGAGACGCCGATGGCGCGCGCGAGTTGCGCGGAGGTGATCGGCCCGTCGCCAGCCTGTCGAACGATGTGCTCCGCCTCCAGCAGAAAAGAATTGGACGCCGTGACATAGCCGGGAGGAATATAGACGTTCTGCGTCGTCGGAACAGTGTCCACAACTGTAAAATCAGCCGCCTTCTTGGCCGCCTCGGCGCCGCAAAGGTTACGGATGACGTTGAAGGAGAGGTCGATCCAGGACATGGGGCCGCCGGCGGTGACCACGCGACCGTCCTCGATGAGAGCCGCGCCCCGCGCCGCGTCCGCGCGCGGATAACGCGCCTTCAATTCATCATGCCGCCACCATGTGGTGGTGCAGCGGCGTCCGTCGAGAAGCCCGGCTTCGCCGAGCAGAAACACGCCATTGCAGGAGGCGGCGAGGATGGCGCCGAGAGCGTGTTGCCGCCTGAGCCAACCAGCCGCGGCGCTGATCGCGGGCGTCGCAGGAATGGCGTGATCGCCGTCGCACAGAAAGGGCGGAACAATCACCGCCGCGCAATTGTCGAGCGTCGCGAAAGACGCGTCGACCGCATGGCTGCGCCCGAAGCCGTCGCGGATGGTCGCGCCGTCGTAGCTGACGGTGACGACACGGAAGGGCTCGGGCGCATCCTTCCTCTTCAACATGCGACGGCTGAGGAGAAGGAGATCAGCCGCGCCAATGAAACCAAGTCCCAGGCAGTCGTCATATCCCAGAATGGCGATGTCCATGGCGCGCTCCGTGATGGCGGAAACTGCATGCGTTTTGGCAGAACACTTGTCCAGTTTTGCGAGAGTAATGGCAAATCTGTCAGGCTGGCAAGGCCGCGCCGGCCCGTATTCTCAAGGACACGAAAGCGCAGACGCGTTTTCGAGATCCAATGGAGGAACAAGATGAGCGTATCGACACATAGCGCGGCGAGCGCCACGGCCGCCGAAAAGCCGATCGTCGATCTCAGGGGAATGTGGATCGGACTGGGGCTGCTGAACAGCTTCTATCTGATTGTCCGAATTTACGAGCAAATCTACGGCTGGCGGGCAGGTCTCGATTCCTTCGCGCCGGAGTTTCAGACCTACTGGATGTCGATCCTCTGGTCGGAGATCCCTCTCGAACTCATTACGGGACTGGCGCTTGCCGGCTATCTCTGGAAAACCCGCGTGCGCGACATGTCGGCCGTGACGCCGCGCGAGGAGATGCGCGCCATTGTTGATAATGTGAAGTGGCTCGTCTGCTACGCGGCCGCCATCTACTGGGGCGCCTCCTTCTTTACAGAGCAGGACGGCACCTGGCACATGACGGTCATCCGCGACACCGATTTCACGCCCTCGCATATTATCGAGTTCTACATGAGCTACCCGATCTACTCCATCCTCGCGGTCGGCTGCTTCTTCCACGCCAAGACGCGAATTCCCTATTTCTCGAAAGGCTATTCGCTCGCCTATCTCATCGTGTCGATCGGTCCGTTCATGATCATTCCGAATGTCGGTCTCAACGAATGGGGCCACACCTTCTGGTTCATGGAAGAACTTTTCGTCGCGCCGCTGCACTGGGGCTTCGTCTTCTTCGGGTGGATGGCGCTGGGCGTCTTCGGCGTCGTGCTCCAGCTCCTGCTGAATGTGCACCGGCTGCTCGGCAAGGAGGGCGTCGCGCTCCTGACTCAATAACACTGCACGGCCAAAAGGCCAGTTCAGTCACTGTCGAGCTCGCGCGCCTTCCGATCCCAGTCTGAAGGCGCGTTTTCCAGCATGGCCGTGAAATGGCTCTCGCAGCGGCGCTCGCCTATGTCTGTCCGGATCGGCGTCTGCTATAGACAGATCGGACACCGCAACCGGCGCCCCGCCGGGACGGCGACGCATGATGTCGAGGCGCCCTCATGGAGACCAATCGGCTGGAAGCGTTCAGTGACGGCGTTCTGGCGATCGTCATCACGATCATGGTTCTGGAACTCAAAGTTCCCGCCGGCGAAGACGTCACGGCCCTTCTCCCGCTATGGCCGGTATTCGTGAGCTATGTCCTTAGTTTCATCTATATCGGAATCTACTGGAACAATCATCACCATCTGATCAAGGCGGCCCGGCGCGTGAATGGCGCGGCCTTGTGGGCGAATCTTCATTTGCTGTTCTGGCTGTCGCTGTTGCCGTTTACAACCGGCTGGATGGGCGAGAACCATTTCGCGCGAGCCCCGATCTGTCTCTACGGCGCAAACCTCCTTGCCGCCGCCCTCGCCTACACCCTTCTGCAGGCTGTGCTGATACGGCTGCACGGCCCCGAGAGCCTTCTTGCGAGAGCCATCGGAAGAGATTTCAAGGGGAGAATCTCACCGGTTTTATACGCTCTCGGCATAGCGGCGGCCTGGCTCTTGTCCCCTCTTCTCGGCCTCGCGTTCTTTATTGGAGTTGCGTTGATATGGCTCGTGCCGGATCAACGGATCGAAAAGACGGTTGCGTCCATGAAAGACAGGCCCTGACGACGGGCGCTGAGCTCCGACGACAGGCGCGACACATCTGGTTCAGCGTGAAGGAGCCCCCCCCTGCCCACCGCGATGGCGTTACTACGAGTTACCTCATTTTCGATCATTTTTCATTTCAGGCAGGACGACGCTCGCGCTGGCGCATTTCACTTGCTTCACAAGCTTGACAAGGTCCCCCGTTGCGCTACGGCTTGACGCCTCTGACCTGGAGGTTTGACGATGCCCGCTCACATGAGGACGCTGTGCGCGCCCCGTCGAAACGTTCTTCTCGGCATGACCTCGGCGCTGGTCTCGGCGGGTCTAAGCCCTGAGCTCAGAGCCGGAACGAATTGGCCGCCTTCCGGTGGGCATGTCGAACTGACCCGCGAACGCGTCAAGCGACAGACGTCGATCCCTCTCTACCGTTACCGCGTTGCTCGGACCTATCCCCACGACCGCATGTCCTACACTGAGGGGCTGACGATGGTGGACGGGTCGATTTACGAGGGGACCGGTCTCTATGGGCAATCCAAATTGCTCCAGTGGGACCTCGAAACCGGCCGTGTTCTCAACCATCATGATCTCGATCCGCGATATTTTGGAGAAGGCGTGACGGTCCTGAATGGCGCCATCCACCAGATGACCTACATCGAAAACACGCGCTATACCTACGATCAGCGCACCTTCCGTCGCACGGGCGAATTCCGCTACGAGACTCAAGGGTGGGGATTGACCAATGACGGCGTCCATCTGATTTCCAGCAACGGTTCCTCGGCCATCATGTTCCGAGACGCCCAGACGTTCGACGTTGTCAGAGCTGTATATGTGACGGACGATATTGGGCCGGTCGGCTTTCTGAATGAACTCGAATATGTTGACGGCGCGATCTACGCCAATGTCTGGCAGACCGATTTCATTGCAAAGATCGATGCCGCGACCGGGAAAATCATCAGCTGGATCGATCTCGGCGGTCTGAACCCGAGCCCTTCGGTTCTGATCTATCCCTTCGTTCTCAACGGCGTCACCGTCAATACGCACACAGGCCGCCTGATCGTCACCGGCAAATGCTGGCCGCATCTTTACGAAATCGACCTGATCCGAATTCGATGACGCTGTTGCGTCACAGAGCCGTCTCTGCGAGCCCGCATGGTCATGTTTGCATGCGCCCGGGGCTCACTCCCGGGAACTTCGCGCGGCATGATCAAGACGCCTGAGTTCGGGCTCGACAAGTTCATATCTGATCAGGAACTTCAAAGCCCTGCTCCAGGAGTCGTCCGTTTCGCCGCGCAAATCCGTCTGCGAAACATGGACGAGCTGGCCCGTCCGCGCGTCACGAATCCGGATTTCCAAATATTGTTCCATTACGCTGATCTTGCGAAAGAAGCCGACGAAGGACATCTCCGCCCCCAGCGCGCGGGCGGCGTCGGCGTCGCAGCCATTGCATTTGCGAAGCCAGTGTTCCGCCACCATCGGACTCGAGGACGCGCCGACGTCGACAGGCTCGAACAGGCCCGATTGCGACAGCAATTCGCGAACAAGCCTTGTCATGCGCTGTAGGCGCGCAGTTTCGGCTGCGCTCTCTCCCGCGAGAGGCCCACCCGCGCTGAAATCGTCGAGCTCCAGATCGAAGATCGCAAGCCGGATCGGTCGTGGCGCCTCCTTCGCCTGCGACCGCGCGGGAATCGCGACAGCCACACATAAAGAGAGTGCCAGAGACGTTGCGATATGGATGAACGACACGGACGCCATCTTGTTTCTCCCGCTTTCGTCCTGAAGGACAGACGGGAGAAATATGGATGAAGCACAATCGTCGGGCTTCGGTAAAGCGCCTGATCTGGGCTGGGCAAATTCCCTGACGCCGCAACATCAGCTCAGTCGGCGCCGGCCGTTCCCACCAGCCCCGCGCCGATCGCGAGCCACACCAGATGCGCGTCGGTCCGCGCGCCGATCTTCGACTTGATCTGATAATGGTAGTTCTGGACGGTCTTCGTGCTGAGGTTGAGAACGTCGGCAATCTCCTCTGTCGTTTTGCCCTCCGCCACCAGTCGCAGAATTTCCGTCTCACGCGTGCCCAGCTCTTCGATGAGCGATCGGCCGTCTCCGAGACGTTCGGCGGCGATCTCCCGCGCAATGTCGTCGCTGAGCGCGCGGCCGCCGCGCGCGACGGCGCCCACCGCCTTGATGAGATCGCCGGCGTCGCTGCTTTTCGTGACGTAGCCAGCGGCGCCCGCCTCAAACGCCTTCAAAGCGAAAGCCGATCCGCTATGCATCGTAAAGACGAGGATGCGAGCGGCTTTGTCCCACTGCCGAATGTGGCGGATCGCCTCCAGTCCGCCGGCGCCCGGTAGAGACAGATCCATGATCACCACATCGGGCGCCACGGAGCGATAGGCCTGATAGGCCCCGGCCGCATTGTCCGCTTCGCCGACGACATGGTAGCCCGGCTGCCGTTCGAGCAAGCGGCGATATCCCTCGCGCACGATCGGATGATCGTCGACGAGGAGGATGGAGACCGCCGTCATATGCCGACAAGCCCGTTCCGCGATTCACTCGACATCGCGAGCGGAATGATTGCGGCGATGCGTAAGCCGCCTGCCGCCCGGCCGATGGAGAGATGGCCGCCCAGCGCCGCGATACGCTCGCGTATCCCCAGCAGGCCATGACCCGCAGATGCGATCACGCTTGCTGGATCGCCGCCGCCATTATCCTCGATCGTCAGCGCGATCGCATTGTCGCCGGCCTGGCCGCGTTCGATGCGGAGGCGAACATCGCTCGGGCGACCGTGGCGCATGGCGTTGGTGAGACACTCCTGAGCGATCCGATAAACGCTGGTGGAGACGGCGCGCGGAACGCTCGCAAGATTTCCCGCCAGATCGAGATGCACGATGGCGTTGGCGCGCGGCCGCGCATTCCAACCGGCGACGAGTTGAACAAGGCAGGCCTCGAGCCCCAGCTCCTCCAAATCCTGGGAGCGCAGGCGCGCGAGCGCTTCACGCAGCGTCGCCATCATGCGTTTGGCGACATTGGAAATGGAACGCGCGTCTTCTGCGAGATCGGGCCGGTCGCCGGCGCCCGCCTCTATGGCCGCCGCGAACGCGAGCGTCGCCGTGAGACATTGCCCGAATTCATCGTGAAGATCCCGAGCCAATGCGCGCCGTTCTTCTTCCTGCACTTCGAACAGGCGCTTGGTGAGGGCCATGCGCTCGGCGGCCGTATGGGCGAGACGCTCGGCAAGATCATTGACGGCCCGCGCGATGAGACCAAACTCGTCCGCCTGACAGGCTTCGATCGGCCGTCGACAATTTCCGGCCTCCAGACTCCTGAGCCCTGCAATGATGGTCTGGGTCGGCGCGAGCGACCTCGCAATGGCCATGGCGGCCAGAAGGCAGATCGCCGCCGCCATGGACGCGGCAATGTTGAGGACGATGGATATCTGCCGCCATGCCTGTCGGACCGCCGCATCCGCGTCGGCCGTCGCGACCACCGCGCCGGTTTCCGGCTGCCGCACGGTGAGCTGACGGGTCTGTGGAGTCTCCGGACCAAAAATGTCCCGATAGGTGCGCGCAAACCACTCCGGCGCCGTCGCGCCGACGCCCTCCAATCGGCTGCAAAGCTGACGCGGCTCCTCGCCGATGGGCGCAAAAGCAATACACACGCCCGGCGAGATGAGCTTCAGGGTCGACAGCGACTCCCAGTTCGGAACCGGCAACACCTTGTCGCGCCGCATGCTGCCGCGCCACAGAATCTCACGCCAGAACAGGTTTTCCAGTTCGTAGGCGACACGATCTGCCGTGGCGGCGGTTTCGGCTTCCACGCTCCGATGAGCGTCGATCATGACAAAGGCGGAGGCCGTCATCAGAGTGACGGCCACAATCGCAATGAGCTGGGCGATCAATCGTATGATCAGGCGCATGCATCCCACTCCGCTGCTTTTCGCGCGACTCCCGAACTCTAGCCCGAGGCGGGCGCGCCGCCAATGGGCGGGCGACGCATCCGCCAAATTCGGGCAAATTGCCCGAAGGGGATCAGATCGCCGCCGATCGGACTGCGGGAAGATTCCACGCTTGAATCCGGGCAATCTGCCCTGGGCGTCTGGCGCCAACATGCTGCAATGTGCTCTCGAATTCTTCAGGAGAGCGCGCATGGCTGCCTTTTACGACGACGAACGTGTGATCCAATGGAAGACCATCGAGGGCATCGACCATCTGTCGCTCTCGGTTCTCGACCTGGACGAAAGCAACGGCGTCCTCCACGTCCTTTTCAGATTTGCCGCGAATGAGCGCATTCTCCTTCATCGCCACCTGACCCTGAACAAGACCATGACTCTTTCCGGCGAACATCATCTCTATCATGCAGATGGGAAGCTGAAGGAGGTGAGGCCGGCGGGGCGCTTCACTGTCGCGCCGCCATCCGACGAGCCGCATCGGGAAGGCGGCGGCGAGCAGGATGCAATTGTGCTCTTCGCCATTTACGGAAGCGGCGCGCTCTACCAGGCGCTCGATGAGCAACTCAATGTCGTCCGGACGCTCGCCGTTCAGGACTTTGCTCACTTCTACGATGGAGGACGGTGATCATGTGGCTCTCCGCATTCGCCGTCGGCGGCGCCGTCTGTCTCTCCATGGCGTTGCTTGAAGCATGGCTGCTCGTCGCACTCCTCGCATCCTCCGGCGGCGCGCTTCAAAGGCTCGTGCCGAACCGCGCCGACCTCCTCCGCTCCCATGTCGACTATCTGATGATGGGCTTGTTCCTCTTCGGCTTCTACGGATTGTGCCGCCTTACGGGCGCGGCGCCCCCGAACTGGCTGATCATCGCGGCGTGCCTTGGCGCCTTTTTCAACCCCTTCGCCTTTCTCGTGCACGCCATGCGGCCGGATCTCAAGGCCGCGCCCAACCCCGCCTTGTTTGCTGCAGTGCTGTCGAGTTGCGTCGCGACAACCATTGGCTTCGGCGCAACAGCGTGGATGGTTGCGGCGGCGGCGGTTTTGCGGTGACGGTCTGGTGTAAAGGATCCAAGAGACACCTCTGAAGATGGCGGGTCGCGACCGGCTTGAACGGCGTCCCACTGGGAACGCAATATTAACCTCACTTTGCTCGCATGCGGGACAGGCGCGCGTTCCGCCTATTTTCCGGCAAAATGCCCCTGCTTTGCCATTCTTGTGTTTTTAGAGTCTTCACCAACGCCCGCGTCCCTTGAGGCCTGGATGCATTCTCTGTTATTGACCGGTCCTGCGGAAAACCATTCTGGGGCTCAGGCGCTCGGCGCCTGGTTGAGGGAAAACGGCTGGGATGTCCGGTTTGCCGGGACCGAAACACGGGCCTGGTCGTCAAATCTCGACGTCGACGCTGTCGTTTTCCTGATCTCACGCGCGTCGGCCGGCCAGGAAGGGCTCCGCTTTCAGCTTGAACTTGTCCTTGGAGCGGGTAAACGCGTGATTTGCGTCGCACCCGAGTCGCTCTCCAACGACGAGATTGCCGCCCTTGTCCCCGCCTCTGTCGTCGTTGTTCGACTCCCCATTCACATCGACGCAGCGGCTGCATTCCCCGCTGAGAGGCTCGCAGCGCTCAAGGCCGCGCTGGAGTCGAGCCGTCTCGACGCGCATTCCTTCGACTGGCCTCCCGAGCAGGAGAAGAGCCGTCCCTGCTACAGGGGCCTCGAGCCGCTCACTCCAGCGGACGCGGGGGTGTTTTTCGGCCGCGACCGCGCGCTCAGGGAATCGCTTGAAGCCCTGCGATCACTCGCGCATGGACGCGGCAGCGGGGCTTTCGTTCTGACAGGGGCAACGGGCGCCGGCAAATCGTCATTTCTGTGCGCCGGCCTGCTCCCCCGGCTTGCGCGGGAAGGCGAGAGCTTCTGCGTCCTTCCCGTGCTTCGTCCTGGCCGAGGCGGCTTTCGTGGTGCGCAGGGATTGGTCCAGGCCATCGCGGTCATGAAGGGAGGCACATCGACTCCGCAGCAAATCGCCGAGGCTCTTGCTGGCGGCGTGAGAACATTGGCCCCGCTGCTGCGGGGGCAAGAGACGCCAGCCGACGCGAATACGTCCAGTTCGCCAAAACTCGTCGTCACAGTCGATCAGGCGGAAATGCTGTTTCGGGATCAGACGCGCGATGAGCATGCAAAGCTCCTGCTCGTTCTCAAAGCCCTGACGGATTGGGAGGACAGCGGCGTCATCATTCTGTATTCGGCGACCGCCGGCGCCTTCGAGTCGCTTCAGTGCTCGGCGCTCCTTCCGGCCATGCGCACAAGGGTTTTCCCTTTACCGGCCTTCTCCCGCGCCGAACTCGAGTTGGTGATCAGCGGGCCGTTGCAGAGGTCGGCCAACCCTTACCGTATCGACGCCGAGCTCGTCACCGCCCTTCTGGACGATGCGGAAGCATGCGCAAATCCCCTGCCGCTTCTCGCCTATGTTCTCGAACAGCTTGCACGGCGGTCGCCGCCGAATGGAGCGATCTCTCTTTCGGATTACAATAGCGTCGGCCGCCTCGCAGCTTGTCTGGACGCGGCAGGCGATCGCGTTCTCGGAATGGGTGCGGATCAGCCTCCGCCACCGGACCATGATGTGCGGCTCGCTCTGTTACGACGCGGCCTGATCCCCTGGCTTGCATGCATTGATCCGCAGGGTGACGCCCCACGGCGGCGGCTCGCGATGATGCGCGAAATCCCCGTCACATCGCTACCCCTGATTGAACGGCTGGAGCAGGAGCGGCTGCTCCGGCGCGTTCGGGACACGGAGTCTCCCGAGACAGCCTGCGAACTCGTCCATGACGTCTTGCTCGAGCGCTGGAGTCTTCTCAGGGCATTCCTTGCCGAGGAGCCGAGGCTTGGCGCCGTGGTGGAGGGTCTCAAGCGTGCGTCGAGAAATTGGGACAGGAATGTGAGATCGCCCGACTGCATCGCGCATGCTGGCGCGCAGCTCGAAACGGCGGAGCATCTCTACGCGCAGCCTGACACTTTGGCGCTGCTCGACGCGACCGATCGCGCCTACCTCGTCGCCTGCCGCGACGTGAAGAAGCACGAAAGGGAGACGCCGGCGCAGGCTCCGCTGATCGAAATCGAGCCGCGTCGAGCGGAGATGTTTGTCAGCAAAGGCGAAAGAACACGCCGGCCCGCACGCCTGGCCTGGGCGGGCGCCGTCGTGGCGTTGTCCATCGCCGGAGTCGCCGCCTGGAAATGGCAGGAGGCGTTGCAGGAGAAGAGCGCCGCGGATGCGCGTCTGGCGCGGACGGAAGCGTCGATCGAGTCGGCAATTGGTTCATCAAACAGCTTGCTGAAAGATCTGACTCAGAAGCTGTCGACGGGGAACACGGAACAGACGCGTCTGGTCAAGGATGTCGCGAGCCGGGTCAGCGACATGCAGCTACGTCTCGACGATCAGGACGCCTTCAGCAGGACCCTTCGTCGAACGCAATCCGTCGGCCTCAATACGATTGCGCAAACCCTGATCACCGCCATGAATGCGCCGCAGGCGCTTTCGGCTGCGCAAAAATCCGTTCTGCTCATGCAGAAGTTGACGAGCCTCGATTCAAATAACGCCGGCTGGAGGCGCGATCTCTCGGTCAGCTACGAGACCCTCGGCGACGCACAGCTTGCGGTGGGAGACGTTGACGGCGCGCTCGCGTCCTATCGCTTCGATCTGAACATCGCCAAGGCGCTCGCGTCTTCGGCCCCGGACAACCCGCAATGGCGCTGGGACGTGTCGGTGAGCCGGGAAAAATTGGGCGACGCCTATTTCGCGAAGGGCGAGTTCGACAAGGCGCTCGAAGCTTACGGAGAGACGCGCGCGACGAGAGAAGCGCTGCTAAACGCCAACCCGTCCAACACGCGCTTTCAGCGGGGGCTCGCGATCAGCTATGAACGTATCGGCTCGACGCTTGCGAAGCGCCTCGACATCCCGGGCGCCACGGCCTCTTTCGAGGGCGCGCTGGAAATTTATCAGAAGCTGGCGCGCGCCAATCCGGAGGACGCCCAGGCGCTCCTTTCGACCATCGCCCCACGCTGGCGGCTCGCAGAGCTCAACCGGCCGAGAGCGCGGGACCATCTGAACCCGGCTCTTGAGATATTGGAAAGGCTCGCGGCTCAAGGGCGACTGGGCGAGGACAAGGAGCAATGGCTCGTGCGCGTCAGGTCAGAACTCGCCGCGCTTGATCAATCACCCATCCAGACGCCATAAGCGCGATGCGGCGAAGGTGAGCACAAGATGATGGAGCATGCGTGGGGACGGCGGCTTTGCTCGGGCATTGCGCTCCTGGCTCTGCTTTGCACGAGCGTCGCCTTCGGCCAGGGCTACGAACCGGATGACGAGGACGCGATACCGCCAGCGCCGATCCCGCATCCGCATGCGCCGCCGGCCTATGATCCTGGCGATGACCCCCCGCCAATGGAGCCCGAACTCGACCGATTTCCGCGCGAGCGCGGTGCCGCGAGGCTGGCGCCATATGAGCGTTATCTCGATCGGCTTCCGCCGCCGCCTGTCGGATATGTCGGCCCAAGGCCCGTTCCCATCGAACCGGAGTTTGAACGCGCGCCTCCTCGCGAACGCAACAGCGCGAGACTGATGGCGCCGAGGCCTCTCGAGGAGCCGCCGCGCCTCACGCCAAAGCCCTTCGGCCCGCCGCGCAACCAAACCGGTGGGCAGCTTCGCGACGATCAGTTTCGCCCGAAGCAAAGGCCAGCAAACCTTACGGGCAGCGAAGCGAAGGCGCATGTCAAACCTGTGGCGGCTCGACACGAGAGCTCCCCGCCCCGCATCGCACCGCCTCCGACAATCCCCGAGAAGCCGGCGCCGGCGCCGGTCGCCGCCCAGATCACGCGTGCGCCTGAAAAGGTTGTGAAACCGCGCAGCGACGACTCCGATGCTCACCCCAGCTTCGTCAACAAGGGTGAGGGCAAGGTCAATCTGGAAGAACGGTGAGTCTGCGGCCTGAGATTGCGCTCATGAGCCGCTCGACCATATTTCAGGCAGGCTGATTTTCGCCGAACGAGTCAAATGATTTGCCAAAGAGTCGGCTTTGAGCGCTCAATGAGCGACGACATCGGCGCTTCGGAGAGTTTGTCGCCGAGTTTGGCAGTCGAGTCTGACCAAAAGCATGAAAAGAATTTATGTACCTTCTTCCATATTGACACAGGAATCCTGAATCGAAAGAGTCCACCGCGACATCCATTCAATCATTTACGTGTTTCTCCTTACTGCTTATTTCCAAGTATTGCTGTGCGTCGTCTCCAGATAAACATGATCTCGTGGAAGGCCGGTCACTCGGGCTTCTATCGGACAGAAATGGAGAACGACTATGAAAAAGCTTCTCATTTCCTCGGCTTTCGTTGCTCTGAGCGCCAGCGCCGCCTTTGCCACCCCGCCGGCTCCCCCGCCGTCCCCGACGCCCAGCCAGTCCCTCACCGCCACCATCACGAACACGAACGCCGCGATCGCGAACCAGGCGCAGACGGCGACTGCCACCGGCATCGGTTCCATGGGAAGCGGCTCGGGACTCGGCGTTGGCGTCGTCGTTCAGAACGCCAGCCAGTGGAACGCAGCCGTCCAGAGCGTCACGAACCAGATCGCCGGTGGCAACAACTGGAACTTCTAAGCGGGCGCAACTGTCCCGAGAAACTGTCGTGGCGGCATTTCTTGCCGCCACGCCCAATGGGCAGGAAATGCTCGCGAGCCTTGGCTGCGAGGCAATACGCCTCGCCGCCGAGGCAAAACGACTTTCATCCTATCGAGACGCAAGGGCCTCATTGGAGGTCACGTCATCGAACGGCGCTCCGCAGAGGATTTTCCTCTTTCACGCCGCCCCGCTCCACAGAGATGCACGGCGGCGGCGTAACGCTTCTTGATCCTCGCAAGATGTTTGTTCGCTGAAGGGCGAGAGGCGAGCAAGAGCGGGCCGACGATTTTTTCCAACAGTTCTCATCGCCCTGCCAGCAACCGGATCGGCGGGTTGTCGCGTTCGCCGACCGGAAGGGATTGCGGCAGCATATCCACCAAATGGCAAAATGGCCGCGTCGGACTGAGGTTCCGACACGGCCATCCTGATACTGTCCTAGAGACGAAAGGTGATTGTGGCTCAGGGAGCGAAGTGCTGAGAAAGAATATTCGCTATGAACTGCTGGGCGTTGGCGCTCTGGCCGCCATACTGTCCGACGCCAGCCACTCCCGTGCCGCCCATAAGGCCGATGCCGAGCGCGACGCCTGTTTGCACCTGGACTGGGAGCGCCACATTGATTGAGGTCGGGACATTGATCTGAGGCGAACCAATGCTGGTCGAATCAGCATAGGCGGCGCCTGCGGTCGCAGTGAAGACTGCAAAGGAGACGAGAAATTTCTTCATGGTCCGGTCCTCCGATTTCTCTGCCGAAGTCCACCGGGGCGGCCTTCGACAACTGGCATTATTTTGACGATCCAAGCAAAAGGATACTTGTAAAAAAGGACTAACCCCAAAGTATACGGGCTGCGCGGATCATGGGGCCGCCGAGATGAAAGGCAGGACCGCTCCAATCTGCGTGATGTTCGCGATGTTGTGATAGCCCTGCTGCGAGACATAACCGGTGTTTTGTGGCCCCACCTGCGTGAGGTTGAATAAATTCGCGGCTCCCGCCTGGCTCCGTCCGAAAACATTGTTCGGGCCGACCTGCATGCCCGCTATAATGTCCACCATGTTGGTTTGGTAGACGTAGAAATGGTCGCTCGCGTAGGAGCGCCCGGCGGCGCAAACGACGAGAACCAAAGCGACTGCATATTTCATGCTCTTTCTCCTGCGCAATGCCGCGCGGCGCACGACCAGACGACGGCGCGTCGCTTGTCGTGGCCGCGAGAACGTCACGCGTGCATTGGAACCCATCAGGGGTAGATGAATATGGGGACCTGAGTGATCATCGCCTGGTTGTTGATCGTCGAGTTGACGACGTTTGCGGAGCCCTGATAGATGACAGCGCCGGTCGAGGGGCTCCCGCCGCCTCCAATTGCAATCGGGACCTGCTGAATGACCGCCAGATTGTTGATCGTGGAACCGAAAATGTTCTGGCTTGACTGGAAAATCCCGGCGCTCGCGCTCGGGTCTGCGTAGGCTAAACTCGTCGGCGAGAATGCGATTATCAAGGCGAAGAGAGGCTTTTTCATGAGATTTTCCTCCTCGAATGAGTCACTTCCTACAAAGCCTAAAACGCGCCAATTGAAGATTTAGGCAGCATTGCGGCCGGCGCCAGAGCCATTCCCCCTCCCGGATAATTACACACAGAAAAAAGCAAAATAATACGTATTTACACTTATGTTGCGCAAAGGGCGCACGGGGGCTTTTTTTCCGAAAAAACCGTCGCTTCCATGGAATGGACATCGCTCGTTCGTTAGGTTCGGTCGAAGGTTCCATTTAGCTTGCGAAGAAGAAACTTTGACCCGACAGCGGAAACAACGAAACACGGCCTACCGCCGCGCTTGTGGCCTTGCGCTCAGCGTCGCCGGCGTGTGGCATTTCTCGCCCGCCAGCGCACAGTTCTTCAACCCGACGGTGCTCGCGCCGCCGGCCGCGCCGCCGGTGGCCCGCGAAGCAAGGGTGGCTGTGACCCGTGGTCAACGCGGCTTGGTCATCCCCGCCGACGCGGCCAAGCGATTTGTGACGGTGCGCAGCGTCGTGATCGACGGCGCCTTTCCTGAGCTCGCGGAGCAAAACGCCGCGCTCGCCTCGAGGCTGCAGGGGGCGCGGCTCAGCGTAGCGGATGTTTATCAGGCGACGGCCGAGCTGCAGGCGGCCTATGCGAAAGCTTATCCGCTGGCCTATCTCTCGACGCCCGATCCTTATTTTTCGAACGGCGTCGTTCATCTGGGTGTGACAGACGGGTTCATCGGGAAGATCGAGATTGTCGGCGCGCGCGCGCAAACGGTCGATCTGTTGCGCGCGCGCCTCGATCCGCTGGTGGGTCAACGCCATCTGACCGCTGCGGAGTTCGAGCGCCGCACGATGCTTCTGGGCACGGTCGCGGGCGTCACCGGCATGGCCAAGACCGCGCCCGGCCCGGGCTCTGCCGAATTCGTGCTGACCTTTGAAACCAACGAATCCCCGATCACCGGGGGCACAGTGATCTCCAACCGTCTGCCCAAGCAATTCGGCACCTGGGAATTCTCCCAGTCTTTCGCGGTCAACAATTCGCTGGGGCTTGGCGAACAGATTTCGGGCGCGGTCGCCTCGACGCCGGATTTTGACCGCTATTTCGATGGTACCGCAAAGAGTCAGTCGTACAGCACAGACGTTGCAGTTCCGATCGGCGCGAATGGCCTCGTGGTGGGCGCCAGCTATGTGATGGCGCGCACGCGCGCGACTCCGCTGCTCTCGACTTTGCCCGGCGAATATCTCACGCTCGGCGAGCGCGTCGCCGGCAGGTTCGATCGCGTCAACGCACGCGCCGCCTATCCCCTGTTCCTCACGAACGATCTTACGCTCCGCGTTCAGGCAAGCGTCGATCACACCAATTATCGTAACCGCTTCGAGCCGTTTCCGCTCGGCTTTGTCGATCCCGCATTCTTTCTGGGACCGGTCAACGACATCACGCGCGACCGCTATGTCGCGGCGAGATTCGGCGCAGAAGGCTCCTATCGCCTTCCGTGGCTCCCCAGCGTGACGGTTTCGGGCCTTATTCTCTACGCGCGCGGGCTCGGGGGACGCCTGGACAGCTCGGATTATCTCTTCGGCCCGCATCTTTCCCGAATCGGCGCCGATACGGCGTTCAATCGCCTGAACGTGAAGGCGCGCGTCGATGTCGCGCTTCCCGAACAGTTCCAGTTCACCGCGATCGGCCGCGCACAGACGAATTTTGGCCGGCCGCTGATGATCACCGAGAATTTCCGTCTCGACGGCTTCGACGCGGTGTCGGGATATGCGGCCGGCACGCTGAACGCGGATCGCGGCGTCACCGCGCGCGCCGAACTGTCACGTCCGGTCGTCTTTTCCC
Source organism: Methylocystis sp. (assembly GCF_051061225.1). Lineage (GTDB taxonomy): Bacteria > Pseudomonadota > Alphaproteobacteria > Rhizobiales > Beijerinckiaceae > Methylocystis. Next base: position 6,690 of record NZ_JBPFEB010000051.1, on the reverse strand, counting down.
TGCTGGATTACAACCACGTGGTCTCTCCCTACGTGTTTGGCGCGTGGGGCAGCGGGATCATCGAGAATGTCAACGCGGGCGCTTATCGGCATTTCTGGGTTTCGACCTACGGCGGCGGTCTGAGAGCGGACACGAGTTTCACAGGGTCTCTGTTCGGCGAGACGCTGGCGCTGGAGTTTGGCCGCGATGTTTCGAACATCCCTTTCCGCCAAACCGGCTACCGCACCAATGTGAATTATAATATCCGCTTCGCGGGCGACCCCTTTGCGCCGGACGCCGCGGCGCCGACGCCGACGGGCATATTCAAGAAAGGTCCCCCGGTCGCGCCGGCGCCGTTGCTGTGGCAGGGATTCTATGCGGGCTTGAACGCAGGCTATACGTGGGATCCCCGTCCGACCGTCACGATGGCCGGCGCCCCCGTGCGAACGGAAATCGACGGCTTCCTCGCGGCTCCGATCTTCTCCTACTGGGGCGCGGGCGCCCTGGGCGCGAATGGCGTTTCGCTGGCGGCGGGCGGAGGCTTCTCCGGCGGCGCGCAGATCGGCTACAATGTCCAGGCCAATCGTTTCGTCGTCGGCGTCGAGAGCGATATTCAGGGGTCGAACGACCGCACCCGGCATAGCCTGGCTTCCCTTAATGTCGGCTCCTCGCTTCTCGTCGGCGCGCCGCCCGTGCCGCAGACCGACGCCGTCAACATCACCGCGCATCACGAGAAAAACGTCGATTGGCTCGGCACCGCGCGCGGGCGCGTTGGCTTTCTCGTTGCGCCGACTCTTTTGGCTTATGGAACCGGCGGCTTCGCCTATGGCGGGGCGCGGGCAAACACGTTTGTCGAGCAGAACTGGAGCGGCGACGGGCCGCTGGGCCCACTCCTGCAATCCTCGGGCGCCGTTGGGCGGTATTCCGGAACGCGAACGGGATGGACGATCGGCGCCGGTCTGGAATGGATGTTCGCGCCGAACGCCAGCCTCAAGGCGGAATATTTGCATTACGACCTCGGCAGCGTAAACTACGCGCTCTCGCCGCTGGTCACCACGTTGCCGACGGGAAATTACACATATCCGAGTCCCCCGCCATCCGCGCTTGTCAACTCCGTGGCCTCCTACGCGCGCACGCAGTTCCGGGGCGACATCGGACGCGTGGGATTGAATTATCATTTCGGCGGTGGGGGAGTCGACTTCGCCTCCCCGCCGCCGGCGGCTTTCGCCACGGGTTTCTATGCGGGCCTCAACGCCGGTTTCGGCTGGGATGCGAGCAGACAAGTCGTGACGACCGCCGCGCCTGCGGTGAGGATGCTCGACCAAACTCACGATGGAAATACGCTTGGCCTCGCAGCCGCGCAGACGGCGAACGGAGTCGTCAATGCGGCCGCGAATGGCGCTCTGGGCGGCGGCCAGGCCGGCTTCAACTACGTCCTCGATCGCTACGTCGTCGGCGCCGAAGCTGATCTGCAAGGCGCGGCTCAGCACGGGCGTGGCGGCTTCGGCGCCCAATCGTCGTTTTCGATTGCCGGCATCCAGATGGGAAACACGCAGACATCGGCCGCCGTCGAGAAGACTCTCGACTGGTTCGGCACATTGCGCGCTCGCGCCGGTTTTCTGGTGACGCCATCGATCATGGCCTTCGCCAGCGGCGGCCTCGCATATGGCGGCGTGACACTCCAAAACCAGGTCGCGCATGTCAGTGTGGGCGCGCCTTTCTACCAGTCGATCGGAGACGTCTCGCATATCTCGGAGACAAAGGTGGGCTGGACGGTCGGTGGCGGCGTCGAATGGCGCTTCACGCCGGCAATGAGCCTAAAGGCCGAGTATCTCTACTTCAATCTGGGCCATGCAAATAGCCGCGGATCAATAGCGGATGTCACGGCGGATCGCGCAAACGCAATTACGCCTCCAGTCTTCTTCATGGACAGGGCCGCGCTCACCACGGGGACCCGCTTCAGCGGGCAAATCGCCCGGCTCGGGCTCAATTATCACTTCGATCCGATCGCGCCCGTGCCGCTGCTCGGCAAATAGGAACCGGATGGGTCGCCGCGCCGTCACGCGGCGACTCGCCCTCTTGCTCAGGCAAAGCAGGCCCCGTTCGCATCGGGGTCGAATCGCTCCATTTCAGCGATTCTGATCACCGCCTCGGTGCGATTGCTCACTTGCAGCTTTCGCATCACGTTCCTGATGTGAACCTTGACGCTGCTTTCGCTCATCGCCAGCTCGTAGGCGATGGATTTGTTGGATTTGCCCTTGAGCAACGCCTTGACCACGTCGTGCTCGCGCATTGTGAAATCCAGCTTCGTCGTGCGGCGGAAGGTCTCCGGCTCGCTTTGCATCGGCCGCGCCAAAATGTCGGCGGGCACGAAGACGCCCCCCACGAGCACGAGCTTGATCGCCCGCGCGACGACCTCGAGCGGGGTGTCGCTGGGAACATAACCTTTCGCCCCGCTTCTGAGACGATTGACGATCTGAATTTCGCTCTCGCCATCAGAGAACAGGATCACGGGAATCTGTTTCTCCCATAGCGCCAGCTCTTGAAACAGCTTCAACTGTTCGCTGTCGATGTGTCTTGGATCTCCGCTGAGAATGATGACCCCGGCCAAGGCTGCATCCTGGCTCCAGGCGACGACGTCGCCATAGGTCAGGACCGGCAGGCCGAGTTTCTTTTGCAGGCAGAACGCCAGGCATTCCCGGATCAAAGCCCTCGCCTCAATCAATGCAATTGGCTGGATTGAACCTTCCGACAGGCTGGATGGGGCGAAGTCGTGTTCGAGAAGTCCGTTTCGTGCTTCCTCAATCATGATACCCCCATAACGCAGTTTACAATGTTGTTAGAACTACGCGGGGATGATTAGGTTTCAGCTAGGGGACAAAAAAATTGAACAACCCGAAACACTTGAAGCCTTAGCTCAGGAAGAGCCGCAAGGTTACGGCGCAGCCGATTCTTTCAACGGCGCCGCATCAGGATACGTTGGGGGGCAAAGATCGCCAGACTGGTCTCCTCTCGCTTCCGCCTATTCAGTCCAAGCCTCGGCGATGCAACGCCATCGCTCTGCAAACCTGACCGCGCGTCCTGGAAATGCGCGTGCTCCCTGATATGCGCAGCTCACCCGGTTCCGGACCTCATTCACGAACGAATATTTGACGTTCGCGCGTTGAGACAAACGCAGGTTCATGAGGCCGGCTTTAAAGCCATATATGGAGCCACGTAGTATTCTTGGCTCCAATTTGACAAAACCGACTGAGGCCAGTCGGATTCCAATGCGCTTTGAGCGTGTTCCTCCTTGCGGCCGAGAGGGAAATCTATAAATGTTGCTGGATTGTTTCTCTCAATGCTACGGACGCGATGGGGCAAGCCAGCAGCGACGCATATCGGCCAGAATTGACGCGTGCGGGATGCAAGACTGTGATCGTCGGCGACAAAAGCGCGGCGATGCGCGCCATTCTGCAACAGGCGCTATCGCAATTCGGCTTCAACGTGCTGACGACCGGGGACGCCGAGCAATTTTGCGCCCTCGCCGCGACCCCCGGCGCTCACCTCGCGATCATCGACGAAAGCCTGCTTGGCGATGAGGCGAGCTTACGACGCATTCTTGGCGAGGCGGCCCCCGATCTACCGGTCATCGTCACGCATGGCTCGACAACGGCCTCCACGCGCCACGAACATCCGCAGTTGCGCGCGCAGCTTGCCAAACCTTTCGATCTCAGGCGCCTCGTTGATCTCTGCTCGGAGACGGCTGGCGGCGCGCGCCCGACATCCGGCGACACCGGGGCCATTGCGCTGGTCGGCAGATCGGCGACAACCCAGCAACTCTCTCGCGCATTCATGCGGCTTGCGCAGACCGATTTCCCCGCCTTGATCGTGGGCGAGCCGGGAACCGGGGCGGAACTCGTCGCGAAAGAACTGCATAAGCGAGGCACGCGGTCGAAGGGGGCATTTGCACATTTGGACATTGGCGCGCTGACGACGCGGCAGATCGCGGCCTTTCCAGATGAAAGCGTGACTCCAATGACACGGGGCACGCTGTATCTCGAAGAGATTGGAGACCTACCCCTCGATGCGCAGGCCCGTCTTCTGCGTCTCCTGAAAGTGGAGTCGTCGAGCGCCCCGCGACTCATCGCCTCCACGCGCAAGGATCTGTCTCAGAGCGTTCTGCAGGGGATGTTCCGGGAAGATCTTTTTTATCGCCTTAATGTCGCGCCCTTGCGCCTGCCGCCCCTGCGCGAACGCCTGGAGGATTTGCCCGACCTCGTCGACGCCGTTCTGAAGCTTGCACGCAGGGACGGACTGCCGGCGCAGCGCATTGAAGAGAGCGCCCTCGAATGCCTCACGCAATATGACTGGCCTGGCAACATCCTCGAGCTGACGAATTTTCTGCGCCGTCTCGCTCTGCTCTATGGAGACGAGGTCATCACCGCTGCGATGGTGCGTGCAGAGCTTGCGCATGAGCCGCGCCGTCCGACGGCGACGAGAGAAGCATCGCTGACCGAGCGCGGTCTCGCCAACGCGGTCGAAAATTACATCGCCGGCATGCTACGGGCGGGAGGCAGCCCGCCGCCCAATCTTTACGATCGGCTGTTACGCGAGATCGAGGCGCCCCTGTTCCGCAGCGTCCTGGACGCGACACGCGGCAACAAGCTGAAAGCTGCGCAATTGCTGGGATTGAACCGCAATACACTCCGCAAAAAGCTCGACAGGTTGGGGATATGACGCATCTGATCAGAGCGGGGTCAGAGCGCGAGCTTGACCTTCTGAACAGCGGATATGGGTCGAGCCCAAGCGACCGGCGGGAGCCGCCGGGTTTCGCGATCCGTCCAGCTGTGATGGATTTGCAACGCATTCAGGAACAATGGCTTCTACTCACCATTCTGCATCACAATAATCTTGACTGAGCGCAAAGCGGTTCGCGAAATTTGTCGTTATCTTTGTTGACCCCGATGGCGAATGGCGGGCGCCCCATGCATGGATTCGAGCCCTATCTGCTCCTTTTGGTCGGCCCCTTCCTGGGTCTGGCGACCTGGGCTCTGGGCCGCATCCTGCCTGGCTGGCGCATGGAGCTTGTGCTTTTCATTATCGGGTCTCTCGTTTTTGCGAGCCTGATCGCGGCTCAAAGCGATCGGCCCGGAGCCCCATTCACCCCACCCTTACTGGTCGCCGAGGGGCAAAGTGCGACGCACCCCGACATCGCTGAAGCTCCGACGCGGGATCGCTGCATGGAAGAAGGGCCAGACTCACGACGCTGCTTCGATCAGTGGACGGCTGTCTATGACATCTCGGCCCATACGGTCTACCTTCCGAACGGGACAAAACTGGAGGCGCATTCAGGGCTTGGCTTGCGACTGGATGATCCTCGCTATGTCCATGAACGGATGCGAGGGGCAACGCCGCCGAGCGTTTATGATCTGGCGTTGCGGGAAAAACCTTTCCACGGAATCCGGGCGTTGCGCCTGACGCCGACGGATCGCAGCAAAGTGTTCGGCAGGACGGGACTCCTTGCCCACACCTATATGCTCGGGCCGAAGGGAGACTCAAACGGATGCGTGGTCTTCAAGGACTATCATGTCTTCTTGCAAGCTTATGAATCCGGCGAGTTGAAGCGCCTCGCCGTTGTCGCGCGCATTGACGACGCGAGTCTCCAACGCTTCTTTGGAGATGCGTGGTTGTCAGGCGCGGAGTCGAGACAGGCTGGCGCCAGCGTCGCATCTTACACTAGCGTGTCACACTGACCGCGGTTTGGACATCAGAACGCCCGCGGCCTATGAAAGGCGCGGGCGTTTTTTATTGCGAGCGAGCGCTCAAGTCACGCTGCTAGAGCGGACCAAGCCCCAAACCGAACAGCCCGCCTCCACCGAAGCCGAGGCCGAACAAGCCGCCGCCATAACCGTATGCGCCACATCCACCACAGGTCGGGTAAGCCGCCCCGTAGGCGCCACAACCGCCATACGACGGATAAGCAGCGCCGTAGACGCCGCAGCCACCGCCATACACGGGCGCCGCGGAACCGTAGACTCCCGGAGCGTTGGCCGGGTTCCAGCCCGCGTAGCCATAGCGATAGCGGGGCCAGCCATAGTGCCAACCCATATGCCAGCGGTGGTGGCGATGAGGGTACGGCTCCCAATGCGCTTGAACGGCGGGCGCCGACAGGCTGACGGTGGCGTTGTCGGCCATGGGCATAACGCCGGCGAATGACGTGGCCGGCAACGAAGACGCGACGCAAGTGACGAATAGCGCCGCAGACAAGCTTCTCCTGAGCATCTGGGCCTCCTACAGACATGCTGCGACAGGTGAACTAGGAGAGGCAAAGCGCTCTGCGAGCGTAACAGGCGGGCGATTGCGAAAAAAAGCTGGCCTGATCCAGCGCCGCCCCCGCCTGAAGGCGTCCCAGTTTGGCGTCAACCATGCCAAACTCTGTCCGCGCTCCTTTTCGGGTTCTTTCCCCCTGTTGTGGCGGGGAAGGTTATGGCTTGCCTGGCCTTACCCCCGTATAAGCAGCCCTCTGGAACAGCCACATCGTTACCGGCGTTAGAGTTCTTAACTTAACCTTCAGACCCGGGACTTTTCGCTAGAGGGTGTTATGCACCTTGGAGCATGAATTCTGCGGCGCGCTTGAGCATGAGACATGCGAAGGCGACGACGTGGAGGCCTGCGAGGGTCTGAGCATAGCGCTCGTAATCTTTGACGAGCCGCCTGCATCGTGTCGCC
>NZ_JBPFEB010000050.1:0-2336 GCF_051061225.1 Methylocystis sp. | reverse complement strand
ATCACCTCGATGCGCCGCACCCCGGAGCCGTTAGGCTCAATCGATGGATCAAGTCTAGACACGAGCCTTATCTCCAAATCAGGAGATCAGACTCGCCGCTTTCATCTCGCGTTTGAAGGTGGGGCCGTAACAGCGCTTACGTTCCAGACGCGCTCGTAAGTTCGCCGGTTCCGTCTCGGCCGGAGCCCCGCCATAGAGCTTGCGCTTTGCGGATCATCTGCTTTCCTGTCTCAAAACGGGGCGACGAGCGCAAAAACGCATAGATTGTTATTCCCGGCGGTCGCGACAGGGGCGCGAACTCGGGCATTGCCACTTGCAAGATTGGCGGACAATGCCCGTGATTTCGGCGCCAGCGATCCCACTTCTCATCAAGGATGGCGGAATTTTGGGACGAGGCGATGACCATCACGCTCAACCACACGATCGTTCCTGCTCACAACAAACAGGATGCCGCGCGCTGGTTTGCTGAAACCTTTGGTTTGGTCTTTGCGGATGCAGACCATTTTGCGCTCGTGCGGGTGAATGAGACGTTGACGCTGTTATTTGCGGACGCGGCGTCGTTTGAAGCGCGGCACTACGCTTTTCACGTCAGCGACATCGAATTCGACGCCATTCTCGGGAGGGTCAAGGATAAGGGTATAGGTTTTGGAAGCGCGCCCTGGAGCCGGGACGACAGAAAGCTCAACAATTGGGGCGGCGGCCGGGGCGTCTATTTCGAGACTCCGGACGGCCATCTCATGGAGCTCATGACGGTTCCGCAGTGAGGGGCAGGCGCCGGGAAGCGCCGGGCCCCATCATCACGCACGATCGGCAAGATCGAGCGCCTTCAGCTTCTTTCTCAAGGGCCGTCGTCGTCCCCGGCATCCAGGACCACAACTATCGCAACATAGCGCGGAATCCGATCATCTCGACCAAGGCGTTCCAAGGCATACGGGTCGAGGTCGACACGCTGGTATCGTTCGACGACGTCTTGAGCCGGCTACGGGGACAAATGGGCTATGCAAGCGTGCCCGAGGTTGTGACCCTTGCGAAGGAGGCGACTACCGAAGCCGAATTCATTGCGAAAGTCCAAGGTCATTTTGTTGGAGGGAGCGCATTTATGCTCTTCCAGGAGCTTGATCATGGAGGATGGCTGCCGAGGTTGGGCATAAATCGGCACCTTATACGCTTGATTCTCCGCAATCCGCTAATCGCAGTTACTATGATCCGCCACGACATAAGGGGGGCCTTTTCGCCCCGGTGGAGGTCTTGGTCGCCGAGAATGAGAGGGGACCGGGCGCCACGATCACCTACGTTCTCCCATCGTCTCTGATCGTTATTGAGGAGAATCCACCGCTCCTAGAAGCTGCCAAGGCGCTCGATGAGAAGCTGAACGCCCTGATCGCCAAGGCAACCTCCTGATATTTTCCGGGCTCTCGGAGCCGCGCCCGATTACCGAGGAGGCGCTGACGGGAAGCCAGCATGAAGCCGCTCGCTCGGCGGAAAACCTCTGCCCAGCGATTTGCGTTCGCTCTCAAGCTCAATAGCGAGCTCCCTCTCTCTGGAGCAAGCCGGGCGCCCACCAAGTAAATCCTGCATCCTCGTAGTCGAGGATCCTAGCCGCAGCTCATTTTCTTCATTTCTCCGAGCCGAAGAAGCGGCGGCAGGAAGGGCCGGGCCTCAACGGAGGTAGGCATACGCGCGCCTACGACTCGCACCTGCTTCCGCCAATGCGATTAAGAACGGCCAACGTTTCCCGCGCGCTAACGAGCGTTAATTTTTGTGGAGCGCTTGTTCAGCGCTGACATCAAAAGCTCTTGAAGGTCAGCCGTGGATCTTTTTGTCAAAGCCAAGGACATTCCGGGTGTCAAGCACACGATCATTTGCGATGATCCCAAACGCGCCCTAGAAATTGTGAAGGAAGAGAGGGCGACCGGATGCGAGGTCTGGGTGGAGGACGCCACTGGGAAGCGACCAGCTTGAACGATATGGTGGCGGGCCAGAGCACCGCCGGCGGCAATCCAGCCTCCCGGTAATGCCTGCCAATGGATTTCGCGGCCTGCTTGACCGATTCCCGGATGCGAACATAGGCGCGGTACCGGAGATGTGGGTGAGGTTCGCGCCAGCGCAAACGCGGAAGCAGCTCATCGACCGGACGGATTTCTTCGTCAAGCCTTCCGCCGTCGCCGAATTGGCCTTGGCTTTGTTTTGCCAAGTGTAAATGCCGATTTTAAATTCCCCAGAAGTGCCTAAGTAAAATTCCCCAGTCTGGCGGGCATGGCGATCAGCCTATGTCTCGATCGGCGCCTCCGCTTTTTGGCGGCCGTCCACGGCGCCGGAGGGTCGGCGGGATCGGC
>NZ_JBPFEB010000049.1:0-2508 GCF_051061225.1 Methylocystis sp. | reverse complement strand
GGCGGCGACACCTGGGCGACAATCTCATCGCTCCTCGCCACCGCGCGTCTCAACGACGTCGATCCCAACGCATGGCTGACACAGACGCTCGAGCGCATCGCCGCCGGTTGGCCCAACAAAGACATCGACGCACTCATGCCTGGGAACTTTGCAAGCCCCTGACGCCACGCGTTGGACGCTTACGGTTAAAGTCGCCTTGGGTTGGCGGAATGAGCACGGTCAAAATAAGCTTGATTTCCGACTCGATCCGCAGCCCTTGAAAGAATCCAGGCGCTCAGCTTCCGAGACCGGGCTCGAGGTTCGGCATGGCTACCTTTGCTTTTCGGCGCGGAAGATCGCGCCGGATGTCGTTGCTGCAGTCTTGTAATCTGTGAGCGTGACAAGCTCCGCCCGTTCAAAGCCAGCCCCCCTCAGCATCTCAAGATAGTGATCCGGTTCAACTGTCCCCGCGACGCAATTCTCCCACGACGCGCACGCGTCGGAGAGGCTTGTCGAAGTGCGAACCATGTCAGCAAACTGCAACCGCCCGCCAAGCTTCAGCATTCGGTAAACCTCACGGAACACGCTTGGCTTGTGCGCCGACAGATTGATTGCGCCATTGGAGATGACCACGTCCACGGAAGCATCGGGCATCGGCAGGCTGATCATGTCCCCGACATAGAAGGTGACGTTGCTCAATTTGAGCACTTGAGCTACACGTCTCGCCTTTTCGATCATCGCCGGCGTGAGGTCGACTCCAATCACGCGCCCCTTTTCGCCCACCGTGAGTGCAGCAATGCAGGCGTCCGTTCCAGCGCCGCAGCCCACATCGACAACGACATCTCCTTCTCGCAAGGGCGCGGCGGAGAAAGGGTTGCCCACTGCGGACGATGATTCCCAAAGGATGTCAGGTAAACTGTCGAGCCAGCGTGCCTCATAGCCAAGCGCACGGGCATTCTCTTTTCCCTTGCACCAGCCGAAATCCTTGTCGGGGTGTTGCGCAAGTTCAGTATAGAGCTTCCGCATAGCGTCAGCCTCGCAAATCGCCGGCTGGATTGACTGGGTGCTCAGACAACAATCCTCTTGCTATAGTTTAGCTTGTTCCCCCCTAGGCCAACCTTAGAATTAGGGCGTAGTGAAAGGGCGGAAGCTCGATTGGGGGCTCAGGATTGAAGCAGCCGGCGCGGCAATTGCCGCCACGTCTTCCGGCTCCATCCGCATCTCTGTTTTCGGCCCTCGTGGTTGTTCGAGAACCGTCGTTTCCTCGCGCGGACGCCGGTGCCAGTTGACGACAACAAACTGGCCGGCCGGCTTTAGGGCCGATGCGACGGCCTGACACAGCCTCGTCTTGTCCGGGACTCCGTGGAATGTATTCGCCATGACGACCATGTCGGCGTTCATCCCAGCCAATTTGCCAACGTCATAGGAGTTCCCCTCGACGGCACTGCAATTCCGCATACCTGCTGCATCGAGCTTTGCCTGCATACGCTTGAGCATCTCTGGATCAAGGTCGATCGCCACGACTTTTGAAGCCAGTTTCGCCATTGACAAGGTGAACAACCCGTCACCGCAACATAAGTCCACCACGAACATGCCTGGTATGACACCCAAGAGCGCGACCGTCTGGGCGGGATGGGGCCAAAGTTCCTGCCACCAGTCGGGATCGGGCATCGCCGAACCTGGGAAGATGTTGGACATTCTGCGCACTCGCTTCAAGCTGCAACCAGACAGAGATATTCCCACTCCATCGTCGCGCCCGCGAGAGCGGTGATGTCGGAGACGTTGTAGGAGGGGGAGACCTCGACTTATCGGAGATAACAGCAACCGATGGCGCAGACGACTAAGGAACCGTTGTCGGGGCTGATGCGACTGGATTTACCGCTAATGAAGCCATGGGCCAACCGCTGGCGAGAGGCATAATCGATCCCTTCGTCAGCGGCTTAGTGGCGTCACTTGCTACCGTTGTCCGTCTTGGCGCTGTCGTCCATGTCATGATGATGGTGGTGATGGTGATGGCACCCATGCGCTAATGCTGCAGCTGGGGCCAAAGCCACCGTTATAGCGACTAAGGCTGCTGTTAGAATTTTCGTACACATAGGAGACTCCCTTAGCGGGCTTCGCTTCACCGAGCGAGTGACAAGATATAGATAACTCCTTCAAACGAAGCGGCAATAACACCGGGCAAGATAACGCCGTCGCCCGCCAGCCCAGTAGTTGAATTCTACTACTACTGAGCCATTCAACATGGCAGGAACCGGGCAGCTCGGCCATACTGGCGACGAGTTTCTGGCTTGAGGACCTGGCAGCTTTTGACTATGTCTTCAAGGGTGCCGGCGCGCCGAGATCTTACTCGCCCACCTAAGAGCCGGACAGCTTTTCGACATAGCGCTGTTGATTTCCGCTGAGAGTTGACCCGGGATTTTCACTGAGAAGTGACCCTGGTTGATTTATGTTTTCATGCCTGGTCCGTGGTCAAGAGCTTTGCTTTCTCCTTTCTTCCTTTTGTCGTGGCGGCGCTCGCTTTGAACC
>NZ_JBPFEB010000048.1:0-8344 GCF_051061225.1 Methylocystis sp. | reverse complement strand
GGCGGCGACACCTGGGCGACAATCTCATCGCTCCTCGCCACCGCGCGTCTCAACGACGTCGATCCCAACGCATGGCTGACACAGACGCTCGAGCGCATCGCCGCCGGTTGGCCCAACAAAGACATCGACGCACTCATGCCTTGGAACTTTGCAAGCCCCTGACGCCACGCGTTGGACGCTTACGAAAAAAGCCTCCCCGGCCGTGGCCGAGCAGGCCATTCCCGCGCCCACGGCGCCCGAGGCGCCGCCGCTTGTCGCGGCGAAACCGTCTGAGACGGCGGAACCCGCCAGGGTGGAGGCGGCCACGGCGCCGGCCGAGCCGGTGGCGGCGCCTGCGCCGCAAACCGCAGCCGCGCCAGCGACCGTGCCCGCCCCGGCGACCGGCGCGCCCCCTGCGCAAGTCGCTGCGGAGGCGCCCTCTGTCCCTGCCGAAGCGCCGAAAATCGAGGCGGCTCAGGCGGCGGCGACCCCGGATGCGGCGGCTGCTCCGGAGGCGCCGCAGCCGGTCGAGGCGCCCGTCGCCGAAGCTCCGGCGCCCGCCCCGGACGCCGCCGCTCCAGCGACGCTGCCCGCTCTGGCGCTCAACCCGCCGCGCCTGGCGCTTGTCCGAATGAAAGCACCTGTGTTGGCGCTGGACGCCGCGAGCGTCCAGACGGGCGCGGCGCCGGGGCTTCTCCCGCAGCTCGCGGCCTTGGCGCCGGCCGCCGAACCACACCCCGCCGCCGTCGCGGGAGAAGCGACGACGCAGCAGACGCCTGCCGCCGTCGCGACGCAAGGCGGGCCGACGGCGGCGGAGCCGGCCGCAGCGGGCGACTCAGGCATTGAGGCGCTTCTGGCGCAGGGCGTCGCCGGCCCGGCCCGCATCCGGCTCGCCGACCGCGCCACCATGTGGCTGCCCTCGGGCCGCGTCTTCCTCCCGCTTGAGCCAGCGCGCAAGCTTGCCGCCGAAGTGGGTCTTGATCTGCGCCCCGGCGTGCAGGGCATCGTCACAGGGGCCGGCGGCGGTCTGGACTGGCTCGCCCCCATCGAATTGATCGACGACGGCCATATCGGCGCCGGAGCGCCCGACCAGCTCGACGCCGGGAAGCTTCTGAGCGCCTTCAATGCGAGCCTGCCGCAGGTCAACGCCCAGCGCGGCGTGATTGGCCAGCCGAAAATCCTGCTCGGCGAATGGATGGCCCCGCCTGTGCTCGACGGGAAGCACCGACTCCCCGCATGCGTGACCGTCGCCACGGCCGAAGCCGCCGGCGCGCCGGACCACTTCTTCAATTGCGAGGCGTGGGCGCTGGGCCGGGACGGCGCCATCAAGGCGAGCGTCGCCGACGGCTCCGAGCAGGCCGCGCGACTCAAGGAAGAAGCGCGCGCGATCGTCGGCACGATCGCTTACGACCATGGCAGGGCCTTCGAGGATTTCGACCCAGCCAGCGACAGAGTTGCGCCCTATGCGGTTTCGGACCTGCTGATCCACGACGTCAGCTCCGCCGCCGCGCCCGCCGCTTCCCCCACGCCCGCCGCGCCCCCGGCTCCGCCCGCCGAGGCGGCGGCGCCGGATGCGGTGTCCGAGGTCTCGATTGTCGACCGGCTCACCGAGCCGCTCAATCTGGCCCTGCTCGGCGGCGCGATGGCGCTGCTCTGGCTGCGGGAAAAACGCCGCAGGAAAGTACCGTCCCCGGCGGCCAAAGCCGCCCAGCCCGCAGGCCAACCGGCCCCGGCGGTCACGAAGCCCGCCCCGAAGCCGGAGGCCGCCGCCGCGAAGAAGGCGCCCGTCGTGGCGCCAAAAGCCGCCGGTCCGTCGCTGTTCGCGCGTCTGTTGCCGACGCTTCACGCGCTCCTGACGAAAAAGAAGGACGCGCCCGTCGCCGCTCCCTCCGCGCCGAAAGCGACCGCCCCCGCTTCGCTCTTCGCCCGCCTGTTGCCGACAGTGCACGCCCGTTTCGCGCGCAAGACTGCAACACGAGCCGCGTCGCAGGCGGAGGACGCCGCGGCGCCTGCTTCGGCGCTCAGAAATGTCGCCGCGCGTATGAAGGGCGCAGCCGAAGCCCCTGCGCCGGCCGTGACTGTCGCCCGCGCCGCGCGGCCGGTTGTTCGGACGGTGGGAAATGCGGCGCTGGCGCTCGACGAGGACGAGGAGGCCATGGAGTCGGCGGCTTCGGGTTCGGCGGTTGCCGGGCGCTCGGCCTCCTCGGCGGATGATCTCGGGCTTGTTGAGCCGGGCGACGCCGAGGCCGCCACGGCGGCGATCAACGCCGCGCGCGCCCTTCGGGGCGAAAGCGACTGAATGACAGGGGCTTAAAGTAGAAAAGCCCGGCGATTGCCGGGCTTTTCTGTATTCATGGAAACCTTGTTCAGTATTTCGCGAGGACCGGCGCAGGGGCGCCCCAGTTGAAGTGATAGTTCACACCAGCGCGAACAATGTTGCCGGACAGCCGCGTCGAGACGCGCGTCACATTCATGAAGCCGAGCGTTCCGGGGGCCGCAAACACAGTCTGGTCGAGGCCGGAGACCGGGCTGAGCGTGGAGCTCGCGTGGCCGAGGTCGTAATAGAGATATTCGACCTTCGCGCTCCAGTTCGGCCAGAACATCCACTCGACGCCGCCGCCCGCCGTCCAGCCGGTGGCCGTGCGGTTGAAGGACGTCGCGCCAAAGCCCGTCCCATACAGGCCCGACGGATCGAAGCTGTACTGAGCGGCCGACAGAGAGAAGCCGCCATAGGCGAAGCCGCCCGTGCCGTAGACGAGAAGGGTCGGCGTCACAAGCCAGCCGAGCCGGCCGCGCACGGTGCCGAAATAGTCCATCCGCCGATTCACGCGAGTGACCGTCGTCGGCGTGCTGACAGGGTCGAAGGTCACGGTGTTGACCGCGACGCCGACCGCCTGCGCCGTGCCGCTCGTGCCGGCGACGCCCTGAATGTCGGTTTCGAAGCCGACCAGGAAGGACGAGCCGAACTGATAGTTGTAGCCAATCTGGCCGCCGCCGATGAAGCCCGCGCCGGAGTTGCCCGTCGCGACGCCCGTGGCGCTCAGCGCAAAGGGGCCGCCCGGCAGCCAGATCGGATCATCGACAAGGCCGACGGCGCCGAAGGTGGCGGTGTTGTTGTTGCTCCAGGTTCCGCCCGCGTTGAGGCCCGCATAAAAGCCCGTCCAGGTCAGGACCGGGGGCGGCGGGAGGACCGGCGGCGCCTTGCGGGAGGGAAGATCCGCGGCGAAAGCCGATGACGCGGCGCAAGCGAACAATGACACCCAGGCAGCGCACAACTTCGCGTTCATCTCAAATGCTCCTCATAACACAATGATAAGACGGCGAAGCGCGTCGGCGTCACCTTTGTCACGCAGTTTATAGCCACAGAGACCTATGAAACTGAAGCATCAAATGCCCGCTAGTTCTCGAAAAATTTGGATTGTGGCGAATTTGCAACGAAATAAGGTTGATAATATTAACGCCCTTTGCTAGCAATCGGCGCTGCCTCGGCAATTTTTATAGTGTTTGCTTGCTGTTAGCCGGGGTTTTTTATACTTCTCAGGAGGGGACATGATCCGCAAGATTCTACTGGCAGGCGCCGCCTCGGCCCTGCTGTCCACCAACGCTTTCGCCGCGAACGCCGCCTGCCCGAATGTCTCGCTTTCCAGCCTGCAGAGCGCGCTGAAGTCGGCTGTGAGCCAGACAGCAGGCACGCTTGGCTTCGGTCTAAATATGTGGGCGACCGTCGTGGCGCCGGATGGCCACGTTTGCGTCGTCGCGAACTCCAGCGGCACCGCCGCCGCGCCCGGGGCCAATTCCATCCAGGGCCAGTGGCTGGCGAGCCGCGTTATTTCGGCTCAAAAGGCATATACCGCCGCAACGCTGAGCCTCGGCACGACGCCCAGCTCCGGCTCGGGAACTGGCGTGCAGACAGGCAAGGTGCCGCTCTCGACCGCGAACCTCTATTCGGCTGTGCAGCCGGGCGGATCCCTGTTCGGTCTCTCCGACAGCAACCCGGTGGCCGCAGCCGGCGCTTACGGCGACCGCATCAGCACCGGCGGCAATTACGCCGGCCCCGTCGACACGGCGAACTTCGGCACCTCCTCGGACCCGATGATTGGCCAGATCATCGGCGGCATCAACACCTTCGGCGGCGGCCTCGCGCTCTACACCTCGGCGGGCGTCAAGGTTGGCGCTGTCGGCGTCAGCGGCGACTCCTCCTGCGCCGATCACATCGTCGCCTGGAACGTTCGCCACAATCTCAGCTTGGACCATCTGCTCGGGATGAACGCCTTCTTTGGAACCAGCGCGTCGCGTCCTGACAACATCGTCTTCGACATTGGCGCGAACGGCAAAAGTGCTTCGGGCTGGGGTCATCCGAATTGCGGGGCCCCGGGGTTGAGCAATCAGGACGCGCAGAGTGCGGCGAACGGCAAAGAGCCGGAAGTCGTTCAATAAAGAAAACTAGCCGGACCGGCTTAACGTCGGTCCGGTTTGTTTCGTTGATCGGCGCACAGCGTTATCGGAGCGTCTTGATGCGCGCGCTGTACCCTTCGGAACGGCGTATTTGGCGACAGTTGCCCCCAAGCCGGCGCGCGAAGGCTTGGTATTTTCTTAAGTCTTTGGTTTGATTGGCTCTTGTTTCCCCGGCGCGACTGGCGTAGCCCCGACGAATCGCCTATACGGTAAGGCGAGAGAAAATCAGCCCGGATTGGCGCGCCCTTGGCCGACGACGACACGAAAAAAGACGGCTCCGACATCAGGCCGGTTTCCATCGCCGACGAGATGAAGCGGAGCTATCTCGATTACGCGATGAGCGTGATCGTGAGCCGCGCCTTGCCGGACGTCCGCGACGGCCTCAAGCCCGTGCACCGGCGCATCCTGTTCTCGATGCACGAGAACGGCATCACGCCCGACAAGCCCTACGTGAAATCGGCGCGCGTGGTCGGCGACGTGATGGGTAAATATCACCCCCACGGCGACGCCGCGATCTATGACGCGCTGGTGCGCATGGCGCAGCCCTTCTCGATGCGGCTCATGCTCATCGACGGGCAGGGCAATTTCGGCTCGGTCGACAACGACCCGCCGGCGGCCATGCGTTACACCGAGTCGCGTCTGGCCAAGCCCGCGCTGGCGCTGCTCGAGGACATCGACGAAGGCACGGTCGACTTCCAGCCCAACTACGACGGCAAGGAGCGCGAGCCGACGGTTCTTCCGGCGCGCTTTCCCAATCTGCTGGTCAATGGCGCGGGCGGCATCGCCGTCGGCATGGCGACCAACATCCCGCCGCATAATCTGGGCGAGGTGATCGACGCCGCCATTGCGCTGATCGACCGGCCGGACATGACGGTCGCCGAGCTGATGGAGATCGTGCCCGGCCCGGACTTCCCGACGGCGGCGACGATCCTCGGGCGCGGCGGCATCCGCAATGCGTACGCGACCGGCCGCGGCTCGATCATCATGCGCGCCAAGGCGGAGATCGAGACGCTGCGCAAGGAGCGCGAGGCGCTCATCTTCACCGAGATTCCCTATCAGGTGAACAAGGCGGCGCTGATCGAGCGCATCGCGGAGCTCGTCAAGGAAAAGAAGATCGAGGGCATTTCCGATCTGCGCGACGAGTCCGACCGCGACGGCATGCGCATCGTCGTCGAGCTGAAGCGCGAGGCGGTGGCCGATGTCGTGCTCAATCAGCTCTGGCGGCATACGGCGCTGCAATCGAGCTTCGCGGTCAACATGATCGCGCTGAACGGCGGGCGGCCGGAGCTGCTCACGCTGACCGACGTGCTGCGCGCCTTCATCGACTTCCGCGAAACGGTGGTCACGCGGCGCACCAAGTTCCGTCTCGCCAAGGCGCGCGACAATGCGCATTTGCAGGTCGGTCTCGCCATTGCGGTGGCGAATATCGACGAGGTGATCCGCCTCATCCGCAGTTCGCCCGACGCGGCGGCGGCGCGAGAGGCCTTGATGGCGCGCGACTGGCCGGCGAAGGACATGGCGCCGCTCGTCGAGCTGATCGCCGATCCGCGCCACAAGCTGAGCCACGACGGCACGATCCGCCTGTCGGAGGCGCAGGCGCGCGCGATCCTCGATCTGCGCCTGCAACGCCTCACCGCGCTCGGCCGCGAGGAAATCGCCGAGGCGCTGAACAAGCTCGCCGCCGAAATCGCCGAATATCTGGAAATTCTCGGCTCGCGCGAAAGGCTGTTCGGCATCGTCAAGGACGAGATGCTGGCGGTGAAGGAGGCTTACGCCACGCCCCGCCGCACGCAGATCGTCGACGCCGACGGCGAGGTGGAGGACGAAGACCTCATCGCCCGCGAGGACATGGTGGTGACGGTTTCGCACGCCGGCTACATCAAGCGCGTGCCGCTGTCGACCTATCGCGCGCAACGGCGCGGCGGCAAGGGCCGCTCCGGGATGCAGACGAAGGAAGAAGATTTCGTCTCGCGCCTGTTCGTGGCCAATACGCATACGCCGGTGCTGTTCTTCTCCTCGCGCGGCAAGGCCTACAAGGAAAAGGTCTGGCGGCTGCCGCTGGCGGCCCCGCAGGCGCGCGGCAAGGCGCTCGTGAACATGCTGCCGCTGGAGCCGGGCGAGCGCATCACCACCATCATGCCGCTGCCCGAGGATGAATCGAGCTGGGCGACGCTCGATGTGATCTTCGCGACGACGCGCGGCACGGTGCGGCGCAACAAGCTCTCGGATTTCGTCGACGTGCGCCGTAACGGCCTCATTGCGATGAAGCTCGACGAGGGCGAGGCCATCGTCGATGTGGCGACGGCCACCGAGCACGACGACATTCTGCTGACGACGCGCGACGGCCAGTGCATCCGCTTCGCGGTTCCCGAGGTGCGCGTCTTCCAGGGCCGCACGTCCATGGGCGTGCGCGGCGTGTCGCTGGCCGACGACGACAAGGTGATCTCGCTGTCGATCCTGAAGCATTTCGAGGCGACGGGCGAGGAGCGCGCGGCCTATCTGAAGAAGGCCGGCGCCCTGCGCCGCCGCATGGGCGAGGATGTCGCGCCGGAGGCGGATCCCGAGGAGGCCGCGCCGTCGGTGGAATTGTCCGACGCGCGCTTCTACGAGATGCAGGCGGCCGAGCAGATCATTCTGACCGTGTCGGAAAACGGCTACGGCAAGCGCACCTCGCCCTACGAGTATCGAATCACCGGACGCGGCGGCAAGGGCATCGTCGCGATGGCGGTGAATGCGAGGAACGGCAAGCTGGTCGCGTCATTTCCGGTGGAGCAGGGCGACGGGATCATGCTGGTGACAGACGGCGGCCAGCTCATCCGCTGCCCGGTGGAAGGCATCCGAATCGCCGGGCGCGGAACGCAGGGCGTGATCGTGTTCAACACGGCCGAGGACGAGCGGGTGGCGGCCGTCGAGCATATTGGGGATGTGGGGGAGGGGGATGAGAGTGAAGAGGTGTAAGTCGAGGAGCGTCCGTTACTTTTATTGAACAGATAATGCAAGCATTAAACAACTGATTATAGGAGGCTATACTCGGTGGGCATCTACGACATCATGCCTGAGCCGTTTCTTGAGCGTATATATTCTTCGGATGTAAATAAACTATCAGCAAGTATATGTTGCGCTGGTTTCGAGGTGCAGGCTTGGCGGTGCGCTCCTTTTGCTAAGCACTTGATTGAGTGGCTTCCAGAGTACGCTCTGGCGGAGCAAGAGTTGCTGGTTAATCACGGAAATATCTACGTGAAGCTAAGCCAAGCAGCTGTCCGCGTCTATACAAGCGAAAAGTATCGGAAAAGAGGCGAGGCTGGGGAAATAGCTCTCCACGCAATATGTCGTCAATTTTTTGGAACCATACCCATCTGTCCAAGAGTTTTTTACAAAACGGCATCGAATGACGTGGTTAAGTCGTTTGATCTAGTGCACGCGCGGGCTTGTGACGGGCAACCTATCGAGTTGTGGTTGGGGGAGTCGAAACTTTATCAGGATCGTGCTGATGCGATTTCCGAAGCAGTCAAGTCAATAAGAGACCACCTTAATCAAGGGTTTCTGACAAACGAGAAGCTTCTTCTAGGACCTCAAATTCCGCTCTCAACACCGCGTCGCGACGAGCTGATGGCTCTCTTCAAGCCGCAAACTAGGCTCAGGACCTATTAATTTTGACTGAGGCGTGATTCAAGGTCTCCGAAATGGAGACTTTGATGGGTGATTTGTTTTTGCTCAGTGAAGCGCAGATGGCACGGATTTCCCCTTATTTTCCCTTGTCGCACGGCGGCCCTCGAGTGGACGACCGGCGCGTCGTCAGCGGGATCGTCTACGTCATCAAGCATGGCTTGCAATGGAAGGATGCGCCCAAGGAGTATGGGCCGCCCAAGACGCTCTACAATCGTTTCATCCGGTGGAGCCGGCTCGGTGT
>NZ_JBPFEB010000047.1:0-15862 GCF_051061225.1 Methylocystis sp. | reverse complement strand
GAGGGCCCTCCGGACAAGGTCTGCGACCGGATATCCGATGAGATCGTCGATCTGTTCTACCGCGAAGGGCCCAAAGCCGGCATCGACCCCTGGGCGATCCGCGCCGCCTGCGAAACCCTTGCGACCACCAACAAGGTGGTGATCGCCGGCGAAACGCGCGGCCCGAGCTCGGTCACCAACGACCACATCGAGAGCGTGGTTCGCTCTGCAATCAAGGACATCGGTTACGAGCAGGAAGGTTTCCACTGGGAGAAAGCCGACATCGAGATCCTGCTGCATCCGCAGTCGGCCGACATCGCGCAAGGCGTTGACGCGCTGCAGCCCGGCGAGAAGAAGGAAGAGGGCGCGGGCGACCAGGGCATCATGTTCGGCTACGCGACCAACGAGACGCCGGACCTGATGCCGGCGCCGATCTTCTACGCCCACAAGATCCTGCGCTTGATTTCGGAAGCGCGCCACTCTGGCCGCGAGAAGGTTCTGGGGCCGGACTCCAAGAGCCAGGTCACTGTGCAATATGAGAACGGCAAGCCGGTCGGCGTCCGCGAGATCGTGGTCTCGCATCAGCATCTCGTCGAGGACATGACCTCGAACCAGGTTCGCGAAGTCGTCGAACCCTATGTGCGCCAGGCGCTGCCGGAAGGCTGGATCAACGGCAAGACCATCTGGCACATCAATCCGACCGGCAAGTTCTTCATCGGCGGTCCCGATGGCGACGCCGGCCTGACCGGCCGCAAGATCATCGTCGACACCTATGGCGGCGCGGCCCCGCATGGCGGCGGCGCGTTTTCGGGCAAGGACCCGACCAAGGTCGACCGCTCGGCCGCCTATGCGGCGCGCTATCTGGCCAAGAATGTCGTGGCGGCGGGCCTCGCCGACCGCTGCACGCTCCAGCTCTCCTACGCCATCGGCGTCGCCGAGCCGCTGTCGATCTATGTCGACCTGCACGGCACCGGCCAGGTTCCCGAGGACAAGCTCGAAGCCGTGCTGCCGCAGCTCGTGCGGCTGACGCCGCGCGGCATTCGCGAGCACCTCCAGCTCAACCGTCCGATCTACGCGCGCACCTCCTCCTACGGCCATTTCGGCCGCGCGCCGGAGACGGACGGCGGCTTCTCCTGGGAGAAGACCGATCTGGTCGATCAGCTCAGGTCGCACTTCCGCTGATTGCGAGCGCGCGCCCCCACCCGATCGGGGTCGGGTGGGGTTCGCCTCAGCAAAAGGGGGCTTGCCGCAAGGATCGCAGATGCGGTCCCCCACCCGTCGCGCTTCGCGCGCCACCCTCCCCGAAGGGAGAGGGATGAGAGCCCGCAGACCGCCGCTTCGCCGGAAGCATTGCTCCCCATGCCCCCCACCTGTCAGCAAAAATGACTGAAGACGCCGCTCCGCTTCGCCGTCGTCTCTACGGCCGCTCCAAGGGCAAGGCGCTGCGTCAGCATCAGACCGAGCTGATGACCGGGCTTCTGCCCAGACTGGCGCTCGACCCTTCCAGCCCCCTGCCCCTTCGCCCCGGCCGTGAAACCCGGCTCGAAATCGGCTTCGGCGGCGGGGAGCATCTGATCGAGGCGGCCGCGCGCGAGCCGGAGGTGGACTTCTTCGGCTGCGAGCCGTTCGTCAACGGCATGGCGAAGCTCCTGTCGCGCATCGAGGAGCGCGGCCTTGCGAACATCCGGCTCCATCAGGGCGACGCCGCCGAGGTTCTGGACCGGCTGCCGGACGCCAGCCTGTCGCGCGTCTATCTGTTCTACCCGGACCCCTGGCCAAAGCGGCGTCATCGCAAGCGCCGTTTCGTCTCGCCGGAGAATCTGGACCGGCTGGCGCGGGTCATGCGGCCCGGCGCGGAGTTGCGCTTCGCCACGGACATCGACGACTACGCCGCCTGGACGCTCGCCCGCCTGCGCGCTTGCGACGCATTCCGCTGGCGGGCGGAGACGGCCCAAGATTGGCTGGAGCCTTGGCATGGCTGGACGCAGACCAAATATGAGGCCAAAGCGATGGCGGCTGGACGCCGTCCGGTCTATCTGACCTTCGTCAGACAGGCGGATTGATTTGGCGAGAGGGAGCGGCGTGATGGTTTTGGCGAATGAGGCGGCCGGAAGGCCCGGACCCATTGAGACGACGGTGGAGCGTTTCCGCGAGGATGTTCTCGATCCCTCCATGCGCCAGGTGGTGCTCGTCGATTTCTGGGCGCCCTGGTGCGGCCCCTGCAAGCAGCTCGCGCCGGTGATCGAGCGGGTCGTCGCCGGGACGGGCGGTAAGGCCACTCTCGTCAAGATGAACATCGATAACGAGCCGGAAATCGCGGGCCAGCTCGGCATCAAGTCCATTCCGGCCGTGGTCGCCTTCCAGCGCGGCCGGCCGGTCGACGGCTTCGTCGGCGCCCTGCCGGAAAGCCAGATCAAGGGCTTCATCGAGCGCCTCGTCGGCCCGGTCGAGGACGACGCCGCCGACGCGCTGGAGACCGCGCAGGCGCTGATCGAGGCCGGCGACGTGAGCGCCGCGCATGAGCTGCTCTCGGAACTCGTCAATGAAGAGCCGGTCAATCCGAAGGCTGTCGCGCTGCTGGCGCGCCTCTATGCCGCGGCCGGCCAGCTCGACCCGGCGCGCGCCCTGCTGGAGCGCCTGCCGGAGTCGGCGCGCAAGGACCCGGACGCCGCCGCCGCCGCCGCCGCGATCGAAAACGCCGCCGCGGCGCAGGACCTCGGCGAGATCGACGATCTCAAGGCCCGGATCAATTTCGACCCGAACGACCTCCAGGCCTATTTCGACCTCGCCCTGGCGCTCAACGCGCGGGACGAGCGCGAGGAAGCCGCCAATGCGCTTCTTGAAATCATCCGGCGCGACCGTAGTTGGAACGAGGACGGGGCGAGGAAGCAGCTCGTCCAGTTTTTCGAGGCGTGGGGCCCGATGGACAAGGCCGCCGTCGCGGCGCGGCGCCGGCTCTCCACGCTGCTTTTCTCGTAAAGGGAGCGGCGTCCCCGCCCGCGCGCCATGAGCCTCAACCACCCCTATTCGGACATTCGGGAGCTTCCCGCCGTCCTCCCGGTCTTTCCTCTCGCCGGGGCGGTTCTGCTGCCGCGGGGCGAATTGCCGCTCAACATCTTCGAGCCGCGCTATGTGCGGATGGTCGACGACGCCATCGCCGGGGCGCGGCTCATCGGCATGATCCAGCCCTTGCCTGCCGGCAATGGCGCGACGCCGCCGCCGCTGTTCCAGATCGGCTGCGCCGGACGGATCACCCGCTTCGCTGAGACGGGGGACGGCCGGTATCTGATCACCCTGACAGGGGCCAGCCGCTTCCGGATCATCGAGGAAATGGCGACCACCACGCCCTATCGGCAGTTCCGCGTCGACTACGCCGGCTTCGAGGCCGACCTTCTGCCGGGCGCCGGCGAAAGCGCCGTGGATCGCGAAAGCATGGTCGCCATGTTGCGGACCTTCGCGGAATCCTCCAAGCTTGAGGTCGACTGGGCCAGCATCGACGCCGCCCCCACCGAAACACTGGTCAACGCGCTCGCCATGATGTCGCCGTTTGGCGCGAATGAAAAGCAGGCGCTGGTCGAGGCGATCGACCTGAAGACCCGCGCCGAGACGCTGGTCGCGCTCGCCAGGCTCGATCTGGCCGAGCGCGACGGCGAGCGGCCGCAGTGGCACTGAGTTTCAACCAACCATTGGGATGCCATATGAACGAGAACATCGACGCCGGCGCTGACCCTCACGAGCCGAATGCGCACGAGGCGACCAGGGTCGACCCCAAGCTGCTGGAAATTCTGGTTTGCCCGCTGACCAAATCGTCGCTCGACTATGACCGCAACCGGCAGGAACTGATTTCACGCTCGGCGCGGCTCGCCTATCCAATCCGGGACGGCATTCCGATCATGCTGCCGGAAGAAGCGCGACAGATAGATTAGTTGGCCGCCTGAATATCGCCGATCGTGAGCGTCCCCTCTCCCGTGAAACGGGGACGGGACAGGGAGGGGCCTTCCCCCGATGACCGAGCATCCCGCAAGCGAGCTTCTCGCGATCCTCGATCTGGACGACCTCGGGGAAGACCGCTTCCGGGGCTTCAGCCCGGCCTCGGCGGGCTCCCACCTCTATGGCGGACAGGTTGTCGCGCAGGCGCTCGTCGCCGCGGCGCGCACCGTGCCCGCCGATCGCCCGGCGCATTCCCTGCACGCCTATTTCGTGCTCGCCGGCGACCCAGGCATCCCCATCGACTTCGCGGTCGAGCGGGTGCGCGACGGCCGCAGCTTCACCACGCGCCGTTGCGAGGCCACCCAGAAGGGGCGCGTGATCTTCTCGCTGGAGGCGTCCTTCCAATTGCGGGAGCCGGGCCTCGCCCATGCCGCCGACATGCCGGAGACGCCGGCGCCCGAGAGCCTTCCGACCATTGACGCGCTGATCGAGCGCTTTCAGGCCTTCCTGCCGACGCCCGCCGAGCCCTGGATGAAGCGCGCCAGTTCGCTGGACATGCGCGTCGTCTCCCCCGAGACCCTGCTCGCCCCTCATCGCGGCGGCCAGTTGATCTGGTTTCGCGTGCAGGAGCCGCTGCCGGACGACGAGGCGACCCATCTCGCCCTTCTTGCCTATCTCTCCGACATGACGCTGCTCAACACCGCGCTCATGGTCCATGGGAGAAACATCTTCGATCCGCGTATTCAGGTCGCGAGCCTCGATCACGCGCTGTGGTTCCACCAGGCCCCCCGTGTGGACGACTGGCTTCTCTACGTTCAGGAAAGCCCTGCCGCGTCGCATGCCCGCGGGCTGACCTTCGGCCGCATCTACGCCCGCGACGGCCGCCTCCTCGCCTCCTCGGCGCAGGAGGGACTCATTCGGCTTCGCACCAATCTTTAGGCGCCTGCCTACAGGATAGGCGCCCTGCGCGGCTGCCGGCGGACGCCTATTTTCACGGCGCCGCCCGAGACTCCTTGCGTTTTCATCAACACCCCGCCGCGCGCCCCGCCGGGACTCGGGCGCGGCCGAATGGCCGACACGGGCAATCCTCGGGGATTTCGCGCCTTTTTCCTATTGGCACGGCATTTGAAAGCAAGGGGCGCGGGCACGCCAGTGCCCTCTCCAGCGACCGCGCCGCTCGGCGTGCGGCTTTCCAAGGAAGCGGCGCCCGTCAAAGGGGTCGATAACAAACAGGATTGGCAGATGAAAATCGTGACAGCGATCATCAAGCCGTTCAAGCTCGATGAAGTCCGGGACGCGCTGACGAATATCGGCGTGCACGGACTCACCGTGACAGAAGTCAAGGGCTATGGACGGCAGAAGGGTCATACGGAAATTTATCGCGGCGCAGAATACGCCATCAGCTTCCTGCCGAAGCTGAAGATCGAAGTCGCGGTCGGCGCCGGCGTCGTCGACAAGGTTGTAGAGGCGATCACCTCGACCGCCCGCACCGGACAGATTGGCGACGGCAAGATTTTCGTCAGCCCGCTTGAACGGGCCATCCGCATCCGCACCGGCGAATCCGACGCCGACGCGCTCTGATCCGTCTCTCCCCGTAATCTGGAGCTTCCCAACATGAAACGTCCTTCGTTTCGAAGCGCGCTCGCGGCTTCGACCCTCGCGGGAGCGGCGATGATCGCGCTGGCGGGTCCGGCGCTCGCCGGCAACGACCCCACTCCCAATCCGGGCGACACCGCCTGGATGCTGACCTCGACGCTGCTCGTGCTGATGATGTCGATTCCGGGCCTCGCCCTCTTCTATGGCGGCCTCGTGCGCACCAAGAACATGGCGTCGATCCTCACGCAGACCTTCGCCATCGTCTGCCTCGTGGGCGTGATCTGGTCGTTCTATGGCTATTCGCTGGCCTTCGGCGACGGCGGCGCGCTGAACCACTATATCGGCGGCTTCAACAAGCTCTTCCTCAAAGGCGTGACGGCGTCGAGCAACGCGCCGACCTTCACGCCCGGCAAGGTCATTCCGGAATACGCCTTTCTCAGCTTCCAGATGACCTTCGCGATGATCACTCCGGCGCTCATCCTCGGCGCCTTCGCCGAGCGCATGAAATTCTCGGCGGTGCTGCTCTTCGTGTTTCTGTGGGTGACGTTCATCTACTTCCCGGTGGCGCACTGGGTCTGGGGCGTGGCCGATCCGAACGCTCTCGTCGACGCCGCCACGCAGCTCGCCGCCGCGACGGACGAAGCCGCCAAGGCCGCGGCGCAGGCGAAGATCGACGAGATCGCCGGCAATGTCGGCTGGCTCGCCGGAAAGGGCGCGCTGGATTTCGCGGGCGGCACGGTGGTGCACATCAACGCCGGCATCGCGGGTCTCGTGGGCGCCGTCATGGTGGGCAAGCGCATCGGCTACGGCAAGGAAATCCTCGCCCCGCATTCGTTGACGCTCTCGATGGTTGGCGCCGCGCTGCTGTGGGTGGGCTGGTTCGGCTTCAACGCCGGCTCCAATCTCGAAGCCAATGGCGTGACCGCGCTGGCCTTCGTGAACACCATGGTCGCCACCGCCGCGGCGGGCCTGTCGTGGATGGTGACGGAGTGGCTGGTCAAGGGCAAGCCGTCGCTGCTCGGCCTCATCACCGGCGCGGTCGCGGGCCTCGTCGCCGTGACGCCGGCCTCCGGCTATGCGGGCCCCATGGGCTCGATCATCCTCGGCCTCGCCGTCTCGCCGATCTGCCTGTTCTTCGTGGATATCGTGAAGCACAAGCTGGGCTACGACGACGCGCTCGACGTGTTCGGCGTGCACTGCATCGGCGGCATCACCGGCGCGCTGGCGACGGGTCTCCTGGTCAATCCGAATTTCGGCGGCGTCGGAATCACCGACTACACCAATCTGGAGAATTTCGCCGGAACCTACGACATGATGGTCCAGATGAAAGCGCAGGGAACGGCGGTCGTCGCGACGCTGCTCTTCTCCGGCATCGGCTCGGCGATTCTCTACAAAGTCGTGGACATCGTCGTCGGCCTGCGCCCGGCGCCCGATCAGGAGCGCGAAGGCCTGGACATCACGGATCACGGCGAACGCGCCTACAACTACTGATTTCGCTTCCCCAAGCCAAACCACGAAGCGGCGCCCACGGGCGCCGCTTCTTTTTTGCGCGCGCCGCGTGCGGCCGCGCACACCTGCGCAAGTGTTTCCGGGCTATTGCAATTATCAACCGTTAACCATGGTTGTGTTACTTGCCGAAACATTCCGGCACAGGGGGAACATCATGAGCTCGCTTCTTTGGAATCGCCGCATGTTTCTTGGCGGCCTGATCGGAACCGGCGCCGTCCTCCCGGCCGGGTCGGCTTTCGCCAATGAGATGCTGAAGGAAATTTCCCAACTGAAACCGGGTGAGTTCACCTGGCGCCCGGAACGCGCGGCGGCGGGTCCCGTTTCGGTCGTCGTCTCAATCCCCGAGCAGCGCGTGCATGTCTATCGCAACGGCGTCCGCATCGCGGTTTCGACCTGTTCAACCGGCAAGCCCGGACATGAAACCCCGACGGGCGTCTTCGTCGTGCTGGAGAAAGACAAGAACCATCACTCGTCGATCTACGACGACGCGCCCATGCCCAACATGAACCGGCTGACGTGGTCGGGTGTCGCGCTGCACGCCGGCAATCTGCCGGGCTATCCGGCGTCGCATGGCTGCGTGCGGCTGCCGGCGCAATTCTCCGAACTGCTGTTCGGCGTCACCCATATCGGAACGCCCGTCATCATCGCCGGCGCTCATACCGATCCCTGGGAGCTGACTCATCCGGGCATGGTGCTCAGCGGCTATGCGGAACAGGAATTCGAGCAGGTTCTCGCCGGCCTCGACGGCAAGAAACATCCTTCGGACTGGGTCGCGGCCGAAAACGCGCCCGTGACGAGCGTCATCGTCTCCTCGGCCGACAGAACGATCGAGCTGATCGAGAACGACCGCGTCGTCGCGCGCTCGAAACTCACCCTGAAGGGCGGCGAAAAGCTGGGGTCGCATGTCTTCGTGCTGAACGGCGCCAATCATGACGCGCGCGGCATGTACTGGAGCGCGATCACCCACAGCAATTCCGACTCGGCGATGACTCGCGACGATGCGGTGATGCAGCGGATCACGGCGGAGCCCAGCTTCGTCGACGCGATGCAGACCCGCATGCATCCCGGCATGACCATGGTGCTCACCGACGCCCCGCTCACGCCCGACAGCCGCAGCGGCAAGGATTTCGTGATCGTCACCACGGGCTGACCCGATCAGACGCCTACAAGGCGCCGGACCTCCTGCGCACTCACGCCTTGACGGCGGAGCGCGCGGAGCGTCTCCGAGCCACGACTCTTGGCGAGTTTCTCTCCGCTCGGATCGACCACCAGATCATGGTGCAGATAGGCCGGCTCCGGCAGATCGAGCAGGCGCTGAAGCAGACGATGCACGCTTGTCGCCTGGAAGAGATCGCGCCCGCGCACGACATCGGTCACGCCCTGAAGCGCGTCATCCACGACAACGGCGATGTGATAGCTCGCGGGCGTATCCTTGCGGGCGAGAACCACGTCGCCCCATTGCGCCGGACGCGCGTCCACGAGCGCGACCGCATCGGTGGAACCGGGTGGGCGACGTTCGCGCCAGTTCACCGCCTCCCCCGCGCGCGCGACCGCCCTGGCCATGTCGAGCCTCAGCGCGACGCCGCCCTGCGCCAGAACCTCGCGCGCCGGGCGACGTGGCTTGTTGCGACAGGTTCCGGGATAAAGCGGCGCGCCGTCGGGATCGCGCGGCCAATCCGCCCGCGCGGCTGCAACATGCGCGATGTCGGAGCGCTTGCAGTCACAGGCGTACAGCAGCCCCATGGCGTCGAGTCGCTCCAGCGCCCGCGCATAATCGTCGAAATGCTCCGATTGACGGCGCACGGGCCGTTCCCAATCAAGCCCGAGCCAGGCGAGGTCCTCGTAGATCGCCGCCTCGAATTCGGCGCGGGCGCGGCCTTTGTCGATATCCTCGATCCTGAGCAGAAACCGCCCGCCGCAGGCGCGCGCGAGGCTGAAATTCAACAGCGCGGAATAGGCGTGGCCGAGATGCAGAAAGCCGTTCGGCGATGGCGCGAAACGAAAGACGCGGCTGGAAGACTCTCGCTCTTCATTGCGCATGTGTGCTTGCGGCCCTGCCCCTCACCCGGCCTCTCCCCGCGCGCGGGGAGAGGAGTAGATTGGCGCCCCCTCTCCCCGCTTGCGGGGAGAGGGTTGGGGTGAGGGGCAAGCCGCTCACCTCGCCTTCAAACGCCCGCGCTCCGCGATCGCCAGCGCGGCGGCGAAGGCCTGTTCGCGATCCAGTTCGCTCGTGTCCAGCGTGATCGCGTCGCCAGCAGCCTTCAGCGGCGCCGTGCTGCGTTCGCTGTCGCGGGCGTCGCGCCGGCGCACGTCTTCGAGGATGGCGGCGAAATCCACCTCCTCGCCACGCCCCGCAAGCTCCAGCGCGCGGCGCTGCGCGCGGGTCTCGGCGGAAGCCGTGACGAAGATCTTGACCGTGGCGTCGGGGCAGATCACCGTGCCGATGTCGCGCCCGTCCAGCACGGCGCCCTCGGGCCGCGCGGCGAAGCCGCGCTGGAGGTCGATCAGCGCGGCGCGAACCGCCGGCATGGCGCCGACGAGCGAGGCGCCCTCGCCCATCTCGCGGCTGCGCAGCCGCGCCTCGTCGAAATCGGTGAGCGACAGGCCGCGCGCCGCCTCCACCGCCGCCTCCACGTCATCGAGCGGCAAGCCCTCCTCGATGAGCGCGCAGGCCGTGGCGCGATAGAGCAGCCCCGTATCGAGATGCGGCAGGCCGAAATGCGCCGCCAGCCGGCGCGCGAGCGTGCCCTTGCCGGACGCGGCCGGCCCGTCGATGGCGATGACGAAGCTCACGAGAACCGCGCTCCAAGTCCTTCCATCAGCGCGCGGAAGGTCGGGAAGCTGGTGGCGATCATGGTCTCGTCGTCGACCGTCACCGCCTGCTGCGCCGCGAGGCCCATGACGAGGAAGCTCATCGCGATGCGGTGATCGAGATGCGTCTCGACTGTTCCCCCGCCCCTGACCGGTCCGCCGCGCACGATGAGGTCGTCCCCGACGATCTCGCAGTCGACGCCATTGACGGTCAGTCCGGCCGCGATGGCCGCGAGACGATCGGATTCCTTGACGCGCAACTCGGAGAGGCCGCGCATGCGGGTCTGGCCCGTCGCGAAGGCCGCGGCGACCGCGAGGATCGGATATTCGTCGATCATCGAGGGCGCGCGTTCGGCCGGCACGTCGACGCCCGTGAGGCTCGAGAAGCGCGCGCGCACGTCGGCGACGTCCTCGCCGCCCTCGTCGCGCCTGTTGTCGAGCGTGATGTCGGCGCCCATTTCCTGCAGCGTGGTCAGCAGGCCGCTGCGCAGCGGATTGGTCATCACGCCTTCAACCACAATGTCCGAGCCGGGCGTGATCAGCGCCGCGACCAGCGGAAAGGCGGCGGAGGACGGATCGGCCGGGACGCGCACCGGTCGCGCGACGAGCTCCGGGCGCCCTTCGAGCGTGATCTTGCGGCCGTGAGCGCCGTAAGGCTCGCTCTTAACCTTTGCGCCGAAGTGCGCGAGCATCTTTTCGGTGTGGTCGCGCGACGCCTCGGCCTCGATGACAACCGTGCGGCCCGGCGAATTCAGCCCGCACAGCAGAACGGCGGACTTGATCTGCGCCGACGCCACGGGCGTCCTGTATTCGACCGGCAGCGGCTCGGCCGAGCCCTGGAGCACCAGCGGCAGGCGGCCGCCCTCGGCCTGCTCCAGCACCTGCGCGCCCTGCAGCGCCAGCGGATCGAGAATGCGCTTCATCGGGCGCTTGCGCAGCGAGGCGTCGCCGTCGAAGCGCGCGACGATGGGGTGGCCGGCGATGACGCCCATCATCAGCCGCGAGCCAGTGCCGGCGTTGCCGAAGTCGAGCGTCTCCGTGGGCTGGAGCAGCGAGCCGAGACCGGCGCCCCAGACGCTCCAGCTTCCCGGCGCATGGCGCGTGACCTTCGCGCCGAGCTGGCGCGCCGCCTGCGCCGTGCGCAGCACGTCCTCGCCCTCGAGCAGACCCTCGATGGTCGTCTCGCCGAGCGCGAGGAGGCCGAAAATCATGCAGCGATGCGAGACGGATTTATCGCCGGGCGGCCGGACGCGGCCCGTCAGCGGGCCTGAAGCGGAGGCGCTCAGCGGCGCGGCGGGAGCGTGGGAGGCGTCCAAAATGCAAGCCCTTGGCAAGCGGCGCGCCGCCCGCGGCCGCCGCATCGGCGCCGCGGCCAGCGCGCGGAAAGTGAAGCGGAACAGCCGAAGCGAGCCGACCGCCCGGCGCATCGCAAGGCGAGAGACTCTAACGCACTGATCCAGTTCGATCAGGCTCCATTTACCGAAACGCCGGCTGGAATGGAAGTTAGAAAAGCGGGCGCTCCGGCGTCCATTGCAAATAGCAAGCTGCGCGGACGAGCGTGGGAGGGCGGCGGGTCGAACTGGAGCGGGCGAAGGGAATCGAACCCTCGACATACAGCTTGGGAAACGGTCCGAAGGCCTTGATCTAGTTGGTTCACGTTCCCCCTACCGAAAGGATAGGGAGAATGGAAGGTCCAAACGAAACCGCCGCCACGGCTGTACCCCGGGGCGGCGGTGAAGCGCGAAGGAAATTGGTCGACCTTCAGCGAAAAGAATGCCCCGCCGGCGGCCGGGCGTCAACGTCTAACGAGCTTCGCGCGCTCGCCCGGGCTGTGCGCCGCATCCATGACCCCATGCGCGCCACCCCGGAGGCCGTCTACGCCGCCAAGGACGCCATCGCGGCGCGCCTGGTGCGGATCGCCAACGCCCTCGAGCTCGGGGGCGCCGCATGACGCGCCAGCACCTCCCCAACCGCCGCCGGCACGAAATCTACAACTTCACGTTTCGCGGCCGTCCATACATCGCAGGCGTCGGCCGCTTTCCGGATGGTCGCGTCGCGGAGCTCTTTATCGATTCAGAAAAGGCTTCGACGGACGCAGCTGACGACGCCCGTGACGCGGCCGTCGCAGTCAGCTTGGCGCTGCAACACGGGACACCGCTGGAGGCGATCCGTGGTGCCGTTACTCGCGACGCCGCCGGCCGCCCCGCGGGGATTATCGGTGCCGTGCTGGACCTCCTGATGGAGGCCGCGGGATGACGCTCGTAACGAATATCGATCGATCCGTAGAGATAGAGGCGGCCGTGACGCTCGTGGAGCGGTTCGACTGGCTCGACGAAGTCGCAACGCAAGCGCCGACTGCCCTCGCCGTCGCGACGAAACTCGCTCACAGGTGGATAGACAAGAAGCTCGGTGGTTTCATCATCGGCCAAGAGACGATTGCCGAGAAGCACGGCATTCCCTTGAGAAGCGTGCAGCGCCAGATGTCCGCGCTAAAAGCAGCCGGGCTGCTTGTTCAGAAGCGGCGCTACCACAAGTGCCCTGTCACATTTCTGGTTCTGGACCCGCAAGAGACTGCCGCTACTGAGCCAGAAATCAACCCGCCATCCGTGGCGGGTTCACCGGAAAATGAACCCGCCAAATCTGGCGCAGTCAACCCGCCAAATCCGGTGCAGTCAACCCGCCAACCTCAAATCGGAGACGATGAAAAATCAGTAACTTGCGAGATTGTATCCCGGGATTTTATCCCATTTAAAAAAAATCCCAGCGCGGCCGAGCCGCGTAGCGGCGAGGGATTCACTACTGCTACGCGCGAGGAAATTCCGCCTTCGGCGGCTGCTGCGCAGCGCAAGGCATGCGGTGGAATCGATTGGCCAGAGCGTCGGCCGGAGCTGGATGATTACGACGCGGAAGCGGAGGAGCTTCGCAGGGAAAGGGTCTCTCGGCTCATTGCTGAGGGGCATGATTGGGAGTCTGCGCCGCGCTGCGCTGGGCGAAAAGCGATACCAGTGCCTCGGCCAATCGCCGACAGCCGCATTCTCGCGGAGTCTGTCGCCAGGCTAATGGCCCTCCCGAGGAGAGATGAATGGCAGGAGGAGGCGGAACCGAATGTTGATAATATCAACGAACGGCCAGAGCGCCCAAGTGCCGCCGCTGCGCCGTGGTCGCTTAATACTAAGCAGGAAGACCGCCTCGCGATCCGAGAGGAAGTCGGCAGGAGATGTGGCCGCGTAGACGGTTTTGAACTCGACGAGTCGCTGCTTGCGGAGTGGCCCGCCGAAGAGCGTGACAGGTGGATGAAAGGCTACCGCGAAGGCCGCGAGGCTCGCATAGCAGCAGGCAGCGACGTCACCGACGCGAGGGGCCAATGACTGACCCCTGCCGCGCCGAGGCCATCGCCATCTTGCCGCCCCTCGACGCCGATGTTGCCGCCGCAATCGCAATTATCCATGCGGCGGCGGCGGAGATGACCGACTCCGGCCGCGAAAGCCTTCGCGACTCGATCGACGCCGCCCTGCGCGCCGCTCGTGCCGCGCGAATGGATCGGCGGGACGCCCTCATCAGAGAACTGATCGAAACGCGCTATCGCGGCGCACTTCACGGACGCTGCATGCGTCTTGCGGCTGATTGGGTGGCGCACGTCACTCGGGGTGTGGATGACCCCGCGTTGAGTCAGATAACCCGCCTCAACGACGGCCGCGCGATCGGGCACAAGCAAGTGCGAAACATCGCGGAGGGGCACAGGAACCAGAGTTTCTAATTCGAGCGTCTTGAACTTGGAAACACGTGCCGGCCATCATCGAGCGAATCACAGGAGTCACCATGAAGGCTGTAATCTTCACGAAACCCGCCAATGTCGGCGCGGTCGCATATGGGCCCGGCGAGCGCGCGACATTTTCGTCAGAGGACGCGGATCGGCTCGTTAGCCTTGGTTTCGCTACCTACGCCGAGCCAATTCTCTCCCGCGTGGCCACCGCGGTTGGTCTGAGATCGAAGGTCGCCAAGCAGACGGAGGGCAAGTGATGTCATTTTTTGATTTTTTGAAAACCCGCGACGCCGAACCCGCGCAACCAGCCGAGCTCGTCTCTGTGATCGTGGATGATCTAGCCGCCATCGAGGCGGAGCGCGCGAAACTGCATGCCCAGCTGGCTGACTATGCTGGGCGCCGAAAAGCGATGCTTGTCGATCGTTCGACCTCCGAGGAAGAGATACTCCGAGCTGACGTGTTGGCCGAGCGTTTTCACGCGCGTCTTGAAAAAATTGACGCTATTGAAGGCGAGCTGCGCGACCGCCTCCAGGCGGCGAAAAAGGAAATCGCTGAGCGCACGGCGCGGGAGACTTTCGACGCAAGGCACGTTGCGTTGGACGATTTCCGCCAAGCGATGACAGTCGCGCTGGCGAAGCTCGAAACGGTCAAGCGTGCGCACGAGCAACACGACCAAGCCGCCCGGGCCGCTGGCCAGAGCCCGAGTCATTGGTGGGACGGCGGACCGATTGTGGTGCACCACGAGTCCGTCAGAGATTTTGGCCGCCGGCTGAAGGAATCCCGGGCGCACGAGGACGCCCGCCGCCGCACGCTGGACGGTGCCGATGTGTGACGCCATCTTCGCGCTCGCCGCTCATGAAGCTGGGCACGCAGCCGCCATCCACGTCCTAGCGCTCAAATCCGCCGACGTCGTGGTGCAGGCGCGTTTGGGTCAGACTGCGGCGACGCTCGCCGGATACGTTGGCGTATACCAGGCCGGCCGGCGGCCTTCTGTCGAGGACATTCCCCTCGAAAACCCTGGGCCGCCGCCGTCGTGGGTGCAATCCTTCGAGAGTTGGCGCCTGTTTCTTCCAGGCGCGCTAGTCTCGCTGGCCGGCCCATTGGCTCAGGAGCGCGTTGCCGGCAATCGCCACGGTGATGAGGGTGACATGCGACAGGTAGCGAACTTGGCTAGTTTGACGCGCTATGCCAGCGGTCGCGACCCCGAGGCATGGGCGCGAATGGCGCGCATGATCACGCGCCGAATGCTGGCGTCGCCCATGGTTTGGGGCGGCGTCGAGTCGCTCGCGGACGCCTTGGCGCGTGGGCTTCGGATGCAGTTGCACATGGCAGGGCGCGACGGCGACGAAGGCCTAGTGGAATTTGTTGTGCCGGCCGCCGAGGCTGAGCGCCTGCTCGAACAAGGCGGGGCGCGGCGGGGGATATTCGAACATTTGGGAGCGCTGTGATGATCAGAATTATCCGTGACTTTCAAAACTACCGTGCGGGACAAGTCCTCGCCCTTCCGCCGCACGAAGCCAGCGCCCTTGTCTTCCTTGGCGTCGCGGCTGACGCGCCTGCGACACGCTTCGTTGATGGCGCGCCGCTGCTAACTCGGAAAGCCGCTTTCATCGGCGACGCGCCCCGCACCATCGACGAAGCCGCGCGCACCGTCGACGTAGTGATGAGCACGGGCGCGGCCGTCAAACGTTCTGATTGGCTGGACGGCGATTTTATCGAAGTCCTCGAAATTAGCTCCAATGCCATTCGCATGGATCGGCTCAACGCTGGCGCACCGCTACTTGATAGCCACAATTATTGGACCGGGACAGAGGCAATTCTTGGCGCGGTTGTTCCTGGCAGCGCAAGGATCGAGCGCGGCTCTCTCTGGGGGAAAGTGAAGTTCTCACGTTCTGAAGCAGGCGAGCGGGCCTGGCAGGATGTGCGCGACGGGGTGTTGCGTTCGGTCAGCGTCGGCTACCTCACCCACAAATACGAAGTCGACGACACGACCTCGCCGCCCACTCGCCGGGCCACGGATTGGGAGGTTTTCGAGCTAAGCGCCGTAGCCATCCCCGCCGACGCCTCGGCCGGCTTCCGTGCGTTGCAGCCGATTGGCGCCCAGCCTTCGGACGCGGCGTCGTCGGTGGGGTTGGCTAGGCTCAGGACCTATTAATTTTGACTGAGGCGTGATTCAAGGTCTCCGAAATGGAGACTTTGATGGGTGATTTGTTTTTGCTCAGTGAAGCGCAGATGGCACGGATTTCCCCTTATTTTCCCTTGTCGCACGGCGTC
>NZ_JBPFEB010000046.1:0-12019 GCF_051061225.1 Methylocystis sp. | reverse complement strand
GCCGCGAGCATGATGGTGGGCTCGCCCTGGTGTCGGATGAGGTAGGTGGGAGGATCCTCGTAGCCGCGGCGGACCTCGGCGACGTCGGAGAGCTTCAGCGTGCGCCCCGCCGCCACGATTGGCGTATCGGCGATCGCCTGGACGCTGTCAAAGGCCCCGTCGATCCGGATGAAGACCTGCGGCCCCTTTGTGTCGATCGAGCCAGCCGGCGTGACGCTGTTTTGCCTCTGCAAGGCGGCGACAATATCCTGCGCCGACACGCCGAGGGTCGCCAGTTTGGCGTAGGAAAACTCAACAAAGATCTGTTCGGGACGCTCGCCAAGGATATTGATCTTCTTGACGCCGGGCACGTGCAGGAGGTCCTGGCGAATGGTCTCGGCTTGCCTTGCGAGCTCCCGCATCGGCATGCCCTTCGCCTTGAGAGCGTAGAGGCCGAAGCTCACGTCCGAATATTCATCGTTGACGAAGGGGCCGAGCACGCCGGATGGCAGTTTGCGGGCTTCGTCCCCGAGCTTTTTACGGGCCTGGTAGAACTCTTCCTGCACGACGGACGGCGGCGTGCTGTCCTTCAGCGTGACCGTCATATAGGCATAACCTGGCCGCGTGGTCGTCTCCACGCGGTCGTACCAGGTCAGCTCCTGAATCCGCTTCTCCAATGGTTCGGCGACGAGGTCCTGCATCTCGCGCGCCGTCGCGCCCGGCCATACTGTCGTGACCGTCAGGGTCTTGATGGTGAAGGAGGGGTCCTCCGCCCGCCCGAGCATGACAAAGGCGTAGACGCCTGCGGCCGCCAACAGGAGGATGAAGAAGAGGGTGACCGCCCGTTCGCGAACGGCGATCGCAGAAAGATTGAGGTTCATTGGGCGCCCCTGCTTTCAGACGTGGTCCTGACGCGGGCGCCGTCTTGCAAGAGATGCGCGCCGAGCGAAACAACCGGATCGCCGGAACTCAGTCCTGAAATCACGGCGATTTCGCTGGCGACACGCACAAGCTTGACGGGCCGAAAGTGAACGGTGGAGGTGGCGCTGTCGAAGACCCAAACGCCCGTCTTCCGGCCGTCATCGAGCACGGCTCCGAGCGGCACTTGGACTTCCGGCCGGCTCGCCTTGCTCGCCAATCGAATGGTCACCGTGGCGCCGAGAGGCGCCGCCGAAGCCGCGCCGTCGAGCACGTAGCGCGCTTCGTAAGTGCGGGTCCGACCATCGGCGGCATCCGACAGCTGTCGCAGATGCGCGGTATAGCGGCGCCCGTCGCCCCCATACACGCTGGCCTCGGCCGCCGAGCCGATCGCCGGTCGGATCGTTTCGGGAAGCGCGACCACCGCTTCGCGGGGGCCGGCTTGTGCAAGCCGAACCACGGTCTGGCCGGCGGAGACAACCTGTCCCGGTTCGCCAAGCGTTTCCATCACCGTTCCATCGGCGTCCGCCACCAGGACGGAATAGGCCGCTTCGTCCTCGGAGACCCGCGCCTCGGCTTCGGCGGCCGCGAGTTGCGCCTTGGCCGAATCTGATGCGGCTTTCGCCTGCTCGTAACGCTGTCGGGTAGCCCATCCTTCACTTAACAACTTGGCGTATCGCCGCTCATCCGGGACCAGCTGGGTGACGGAGGCGCGGGCCGCGGCGACGGCGTTGCGCTTCGCGGTGAGCGCATGGCGTAGGTCGGTTTCGTCGATCCGCATCAGCGGCTGGCCTGCTTTGACCTGCTGCCCGGCATTCACAAGCCGTTCCACGATCTTACCGGCGACGCGAAAGCCGAGATCGCTCTGCACCCTCGCCCCTATCACGCCGGTGAAACCGCGGTCGGATCCATTCACCCGGGCTGCGGCCGCCAATCTGACGATCGGAGGCTCCAGCCTCGGGTCGCTCATGGCCGAGGCTTCGTGCGCGCGCATGGAAACTGCGACGAGCGCGACCGCCCCAGACAACGTGAGAAGGCCGCCCAGCACAACAGCGGGTCTCTTTTTCATGCCCCTCTCCTTTAATGAAATTTAGATTGCGTTCGAACGCTATCTCGAATAGATTTCGAATGCAATCTAAAAAAGGAGGTCGAGGATGCGCGTCAGTCGCACTCAGGCAGCGGAGAACCGCGCGACTGTAATCAACGTGGCAAGTCGTCTCTTTCGGGAGCGCGGCTTTGACGGCATCGGCCTGAAGGATCTGATGAAGGGCGCAGGGCTGACCCAAGGCGCCTTTTACAAGCAGTTCGCGTCAAAGGAGGACTTGGCCGCACAGGCGTCTAGGCGGGCCTTGGAGAGCGCCTTCAACCGATGGTCGGCTGCGATGGCGGCCAAACCCGAGGATCCGCTTGGCGCGGTCCTGGCGTTCTATCTCAGTATGGGCCATCGCGAACAAAAGATGGACGGCTGCCCGCTCGTGGCGCTCGCCGCAGACGCCGCCAGACAGGGCGGTGAGGTGAGGGCGTCATTCGAAGCCGGCATCAAGGCGCATCTTGAAGTCCTTAGCCGCCTGGTTGCCGAAACCGAGGATTCGGACGCCAAGGGCAAGGCCATGACCGTCCTCTCGCTGATGGTTGGCGCGGTGACGCTATCGCGCGCCGTCAACGACCCTGATCTCGCCCAATCCGTTCTGGATGCGGCAGCCGAACAGATTCGCGAACTCGCCACTTCGCCAAAACGCAGACGCTGATCACAGGGGTCATGATCGCCCCGTTCCCTCATTCTGAGCTCGGTTCGACGAAATCGTCAACGACTTCCGCTTCGGGAGTCAGCCTGCCGCTCAAGTGAAACTTCAGGGAAAGATATGTTCAAGAAGACTGGGGCAACGACCATTGGGTCCGTTTCCCGTTTGGTCCGCCGCGAGCGGATGTGCCTCTTCGTCGTGGCGCTCGGCGGTTTGTTGCTTGGGAAAACGGAACCTCTTTCGGCCGAAACGCTTCTCTCCGCGCTGGCGCGGGCCTATGCCGGCAATCCTGACCTCAACCAGAGCCGCGCCGCCGTGCGCGTCCGGGACGAGGACATGCCCAAGGCGCTCGCCGGGATGCGGCCCAAAGTCAATATCCAGGCTTCCGCCGGTCCCCTTTATGGCAATTTGCGGTTGCCGGCCGGGCGAAACTCAATGACCGGCGAGCGTCAGTTCACGCAGGAAGAATATACGGGCTATCCGCGCGGCGCGGCGCTCAACGTGTCGCAAAGCATTTTCGACGCAGGCCGCACGACCAATTCGGTGAGACAGGCCGAGTCGAACGTCTTCGCAGCGCGCGCGACCATGCGGCTCACCGAGCAAGCAACCCTGCAAAATGGCGCAACCGCCTATATGAACGTGCTACGCGACACGGCGGTCGTGAATCTGCGCAAGAACAACATCGCCGTGTTGGAGCAGCAGCTCAAGCAAACCCGAGACCGTTTTCAAGTGGGCGAGGTGACGCGCACCGACGTGGCGCAGGCGGAGGCCTCCGTCGCTCAGGCGCGGTCGGAGCTCTACGCCGCGCAGGCGCAGCTGAAAAACAGCCTCGCCACTTACCGTCAGATCATCGGTGTCGAGCCCTCGCATTTGGAGCCGGGGCGCTCGCTCGAACCTTTTCTGCCACGCTCGCTCCAGCAAGCGATCGAGATTGCGCTCGTCGAACATCCGGGCGTCATCGCGGCGCTGCATCAGGCGGATGCGGTGGAGTCCGCGGTGAAGGTCGCCGAGAGCGCGCTGGCGCCCACTGTGTCCGTGAACGCCCAGGTTTCCCAGCAAATGGGATTCCTTCCTGGGCGTTCCGGGATCGCGCCAATTCTCCGCCGCCGCCTTCGCTCAGCTCAATGTGCCGCTGTATCAGGGCGGCTCGGAATATGCATCGATCCGCCAAGCAAAAGAGCAATTGAGCCAAGCGCGGCTCAACGCTGATTTGCAGCGCGACAGCGTGCGCGCGAGCGTGGTGTCGAGCTATGGACTGCTCGAAACCGCCAGAGCCTCGATCATCTCCAGCCGGGCGGCGGTGAAAGCGGCGGAAACTGCGCTCACCGGGGTGCGTGAAGAGGCAAAGGTCGGCCAGCGCACGACGCTCGACGTGCTCAATGCGCAGCAGGCGTTGCTCAATGCGCGCGTGAGTTTGGTGACGTCGCAACGAGACCGCGTCGTCGCCTCTTATGCGGTGCTCGGCTCGATTGGTCGCCTCTCCGGGCAGGAATTGCAGCTCGATGTCGCCCTCCATGATCCGGGCGTCCATTTCGAGCAGGTAAAAACCAAGTGGTTCGGCGTCGATACGCCCGACGGGCGATAGCTTAGCTGCCCACGAAGCCTGCGGCATGGTGTTGGGCTGCGGCACTCTGAAGTCTGCCCCCCGGAAGGTCGGCAACCGCCGCAACATTCCAGATCGAACTTGGGGCCTCTGCGAGTAGGCGCATCGATCACGGAGGACGCTTGTACAGCGTTCGGCCCATGCCGAATCGGGAGGCACGTCTATAGGTTGCTCACGGTATATTTCAGCTACCGGGTCTGAATGGTAGACGGTGAGCTGAAGGCGTAAAATTCGTCCGGTAGATGCCGATAGATGCTGAAACCTAAGAAAAATTTTCCGGCCCTTTTTCCCTTTGAAATCAAGAGCGTTTATTTTTGACGGCATGCCCGCCGGTATTTGTGGCGCATCCAGCAAGAGTATGCTCGCTATATCAGATGCTTAAGGGCAATATTCATAATCGAGTGGGAGTGAGGGGACGTGCAATCGGCGGCGATAGAGTAGCTGCGGCAGTTTGAGCTGCCGTATAGGTGCTTTTCGCATCCATTTCCCAAGTCCGCTGGGCTCCTTCTGCCTTTCTGAACAGGTTCGATCTGCGCCCACTTCCAGGATGATGTAAAGACGTTTCAAAGGGCGATAGGGCTCTAGCGTAGAATAGCGTGCACAATGACGGGGCAGCTTTGCGCCCAATCTCAGTCATTGCGCCATCGCGACGCGTGACTGGAAGCGGCCATCGGCGCCCAACCGCCCCAAAAACATTGCAGGACGATTTCGATATCCGAAAGCCCGTTCGTCGTTTCGATGCCAGGCCGATTTCGGAGATTTAGCGACGCAATTTATTCACTGCTGGACCGCTCTTGACCTTGACCCGACCCTGCCCGTGCAACGCGAGCTTCACTCAGCCTTGTTCGCACTTAGTTTGCTCGGCCTCGTTTTTTTGGTCGCTCTCCGACCCGATGTTCAGCCGCTGGTAGATCCCCAGTCCGACCACGATAAGAATCCCGGTCGCGAGCAGGGCAGTCGGGTAGAGCATTTTCTCGACGTTCTGCTTGCTCACCTGAAACACCGTGACCAAGCCTTCGATAAATACGGCCATCGCAATCGTCGAGATGAATCGGGTTAGGCTGCGCCGCGCCTCAAATGCTGTGGGTAACCCGTGCGCGCTGACGACCTCTTCCTCCAAGAAAAACTTCGCTACGTCGAAGACCGCCATGGCGATGACGACATAGCCGATCGCCGTCAAAACTGCGTCGCCGCCCTCGCGCCAAGATTCGTTCAATGCGACGATCAGGTTGATCGCGCCATAGGCGACAAGTGTCAATGCCAAGAGCATCAAGGTGACGCTCGCGATCCCGAAGGCGAGACGCGACAGGGTGTCGATCATTTAGCCAGCCCTCCCCAACAGACGATCCTGTGATTGGTAGAAATCGTGGATCCAACCGGCAGCGCTTCGCATACGAGTTGGCGCGAGAGATCGCAGTTGGCATTCAGGTCGCTCCTTTCGCCCCGCTCAATGAACAGTCGCACGGCCTGTACCAGGGTGCGTTTGGTCAGCATCGAAGGAGCAATCATGCTTGACCAGCCACCTCCGAAACGTCGCGCTTTCAAATCTCCAGTTGTGCTCGAGGCCATGGGCTTCGACCTGGGCGCGATCCACGCCGTCAGCGACGAGCAAACGACTGCAATTCATGGCAATTTGGATGGGCTCACAGTCGGTTGGCTAAACCGCGCCGCGAAAGTCGAAGACTACTCATCCGCGGTCCTTTCGTTAGAT
This sequence comes from Methylocystis sp., assembly GCF_051061225.1. Classification (GTDB taxonomy): domain Bacteria; phylum Pseudomonadota; class Alphaproteobacteria; order Rhizobiales; family Beijerinckiaceae; genus Methylocystis. The sequence continues at coordinate 6,066 of NZ_JBPFEB010000046.1, read as the reverse complement.
CAGATCCTTCCAAGCAGCATAAGAACGACAAGGATAATCAAAATAAGCCCGATCACGCCGACACCGCCGTGTCCATAACCGTAACCGTAACCGCCAAAGCGTCCGCTGAAGCCGCCCAGCAAAAAAATAAGGAGGAGGATGATCAGGAGGGTTGAGATTGACATGGTAGCATCTCCAATTTCAGGACCTCAGTCCCGGAGGCGGCTTAGTCAGCGTTTAGTTCTTTCGTGGCGCCGACAGCGTCCTGAACGGCGGCGCCGACTTCATCGGCTTTTCCCTGGAGCTCAAGCTCCCAGTGCGTTCCCTGCCTCGTTATGGAATAAATATCCCAAGCAGCGATGAAAATCGCCGCGATCACCGGCCCCATAACAAAGCCATTTAGCCCAAACATTTGAATGCCGCCTAACGTGGAGATCAACACAACGTAGTTAGGCATCTTGGTGTCCTTTCCCACCAAGATCGGACGCAGAACATTGTCCGCCAGACCGATCACGAACGCGCCGTAAACAATCAGAACGATGCCCTGCCAAATTGCGCCAGAAGCCAGGAAATAGATCGCAACGGGACCCCATACCAAGGCGGCGCCTATTGCTGGGACCAGAGACAGTATCGCCATCAACGCTGCCCATAGCAGTGGGGCGCTGACTCCAAGGATCCAGAAAATGAGGCCGCCGAGCGCACCTTGTAGGACCGCGACGAGTAGATCCCCCTTTACTGTAGCACGAATGACAACGGCGAATTTGCGGAGGAGTGCGTCTTTCTGCTCAGCGCGGAGCGGAATCGCATCCCTGATTTCGTGAGCGAGCGCCTCCTCGTCACGTAGCAGGAAGAACAACAGGTAAAGCATGACGCAAAGATTCACGGTTAAGCTCACCGCGCTCTGCCCAATACCGAGCGCCTTTGTTGCGAAAAACTGGCTTCCCTTGATAACCTCCGCGGACAATTTCTCCTGCGCTTCCCCGAGGCTGGCGAGGCCAAAGCGCCGCATGAGATCGGCGGCCCATGCGGGCAAGGCTTCGAAGACCTGCCGAAAAAGGCGAACGAGATCTAGATCTCCGGATTGAAGCTGTTCATAGACGCCGGACGCCTCCTGCGCCATTGACACGGCAATCAACGCCAATGGCAGGATAACGACCAATACAATGATCATTACCGTCACGATGGCGGCGAGGTTACGTCTTGGCTGCATTGAACTCAACAGGCGGCGATACAGCGGCGCAAACACAATTGCCGTCACGGTCCCCCAGAGAACGGCCCCGTAGAAGGGCCAAAGTATCCAGGCGAAGGCGACCGATACTGCCAAGATCAATGCCAGTAAGGCTGTGTCTTCAGTGTCGCGCATTCGCATGTTCCGTCACAGTTTGCCCTTGCCGACGGATTTGACAATAAGTAAGCCGCATGTAGTCGACCAGCGCCGACCGCGGGTCCAATGCAAATTAGTGGATAGTAGCAGTAGGCAGAAGGGATTCGGACATTCTAGCGGTCAGGCTATTCGCGGAGGCTCGGCAATGCATTGGATGACATCGCCCGTCGAAAATCAGTAACTCCTTGAGCTTTTGAGGCAGGCCTCGCCTTGAGCTGAATCTCTCGGTCGTAGAAGCGCTTGTCCAGGTTGCGGCGTGCGGCATGGATGATGGTCGAGCCAGGCGCCCCTTCGTTGAGCAGTTCCATCAGCCGGGTCCGGCTGAGGTCGTCGAGCGCCGAGGTGGGTTCGTCCATGATGATGATATCGGGCGGCTTCAGAAGCACCCGCGCGAAGCCAAGCTGCTGCTGCTCGCCGCCGGAGAGCACATCAGACCAGCTCTGCTCCTCGTCCAGCCGCGAAAGGAGATGAGCCAGGCCACAGGCGGCGAGGATCTTTTCGATATGCGCGGGGTCGGGTGGGGCCTCGTCGTGGGGATAGTCGAGCGCATCGCGTAGCGTGCCCCGCGGCATGTAGGGCTGCTGTGGCATATAAGCGATGCGTGCATCCCTTGGACGGAGAATGCGGCCGCTGCCCCAGGGCCACAAACCGGCAATCGCGCGGATCAGCGTGCTCTTGCCCGCGCCGGACTCTCCCTTCACGAGGACTTTCTCGCCTCGTTCAATCACCGCATCGGTGTCGGCGAGCATAAGTGTGCCGTCGTGCTGGGCGATCGAGAGCCCGCAGAGATGCAAGGCGCCATCGTCACTGAAGGCCAGATCGATCATCTTCTCCTCGGCTGCGATCGCGAGCTCGTCGAGGTTATCGAAGAACAGGTCGAGTGTTGCGACGCGCCGGGCGGAGGCGAACCAGTCCGCGAGGCGCATCGAATTGTCGGCCAGCCAGTTGAGCGCCAGTTGCACCTGTATGAAGGCCGCCGCCGCTTGCATGAGGTCGCCGAGCGACATTTCGCCGGCAAGATATTTGGGCGCGCCGAGCATGAGAGGTATGACCGGCGCGAGGACGTTATTGCCGCTCGACAAGAACAGCATGCGCGCCTGCCGTCCAATCACGGCAACCCAGCGCACGGCGACTCGATCAAATCTCGAACAGTGCCGCTCTCGCTCGGCGTCGTCGCCGCCGATGAGCGCGATTGTTTCGGCGTTTTCGCGCGTGTGCGAGAGCTCAAAGCGAAAATCAGCCTCAGCCGCCGCTTTTCCCTCGACACATGCGACGAGCGGACGGCCTAAAAGCAGCATTCCATAGGAGGTGCATGCGGAATAGATCACGACCGCAATCACAAGGTAGCCTGGAATCGTAAGGCCCCAAAAGGTCAGCGAGCCGCCGATGATCCACAACACGCTAACGAAAGAGGCCGCCATGAGCAGAGCATTCGTCACGCCGGTCGCAAAGTCGACAAAAAGCTCAATGGCAATGCGCCCGTCCTCGGCGATGCGCGCTTCCGGATTATCGACGAGGCGAAGGACGCTGAGCTGATAAAAGCGCCGGCGCTCCATCCACCGCCGCACAAGCGTCCGCGTCAGCCATTCTCGCCAGCGTAACTGGAACCGCATGCGCATTTGCAGCAGTGCGACGCTCGTCGACGCAGAGATCAAAGCGAGCGCCAACATGAGGCCGATGCTGAACAGGATAAGGCGATGGTCCTTGTTTTGCAGCGCGTCGAAGAAAGACTTGTTCCATCTGTTCACCGCGATTGCTGGGATGAGGTTCAAGACAAGGCAGCCGAATAGGCCGAGCACAAATAAGGCGGCCTGTCTGCGCGTCGGTCCTGTCCAGAAACCGAGGGAGAGCTTTGCAAAGTGTCGCAGAAGCTTCGCGTCGGCTCTCGTGGGAATAATGGCTTTGACCATGTTGTTGCTGATGCTCAGTTTGGGAGGGCGACAGATCCTCGCGCCTGCGCCTAGGGCGAAGTCGACGGAAATCCACGATCTCTTGGGCGATCATGTACGACTAGGACGGTCGAACGGGGCGGCGCATCCCATACGCGTTTTCGACTTTGCTTGAGTATCTTCCGAACCTATACGACGCGTGTTCGATCCGCCTATGGTAGCGATGTCGAAAGAGACTTTCGGCGCGCGCAGTGTGATGAAGCATTGCTCTTAACTCTTTAAGGAGCCGATCATGGGCAGTACTACCGACAAGATCAAGGGAATGGCCAATCAGGCCGCCGGCACGATCAAGCAGGGGGTGGGCGAGGCCGTGGGTAACCCGAATCTCGAGATCGAGGGCGCGGCTCAAAAGCTTAAGGGTCAAGCCCAGGAGACAGTCGGCGAGGCGAAGGACGCGGTGAAGAAGCTCGTCGACAAGGCCTAACTGTTAGGCAGATCGAGATATCGAGATAATGAAAGAGCGGCCCGTTCGGGTCGCTTTTTCATGGCGTGATTTCCCCCCAGAAAGATCGAGAGAGCGTGTCCATCTGGAGCAATTCTGGTGAAAAGCTCGGATACCTATTCTCGGCGCCTCATTTTCCGCGTTGAGGCCTTGGGTCATTTGATCAGCCCGAGGCCCAAGATACCCGAGACAATCAGAAAGATTGCCACGATGTAATTGAGCAACTGCGGCATGATCAAGATGAGAATGCCGGCGATCAACGATACGATCGGTTGCAGATGCGCCAAGCCAACAGTCATTTTCTCTCTCCACAAACTAGAAGCTTTGGTATTTCCCACCGAACATGGCGCGGCGTCGACGAGTGCGCCTTTCGAGCGCGCGCGCGCACCTAAAGTTTGCCGAGGAGGACGAGGATCAGAACGACAATGAGAACTGTTCCCAATGTCCCCGACGGGGCATAACCCCAACTCGCACTATGCGGCCAATTCGGAAGTGCGCCGACGAGCAAGAGGACCAGGAGGACGAGAACGATGGTTCCGAGCACAATAATGTCCTTTCTTTTTGTTGTGTGCCGCAGCGCCTATTCACAAAACCCAACGACAACGTTTTATCTCGCCGCGGAATGAATCTGTAACTGGTGCAGCAAACACGTTTTTGTCAGCATATGATTGATTCTGGATGTGTGCGTCGGCAAGGTTCGGAAAATACTCATCGGGTTGCGCGGGCTTTTGCCTCGCCCACCACGCTCGTAATCTTGGGGACGGTTGATGCGCTTCCTTATTCGTCAATCTCATGCCGGCAAGCCGTTGAGCGCAAGTCGAATGGCGTGAACGAGGTCGGCTTCCCGAAAGGGCTTTTGAACCGCTATCGCGCCAGGCCTGAGCACCTTGATCCTCGAAATATCGCCGCTCACAAAAAAGTGAGGGATTAATCCTGCGGCGCATGCTTTCTCTGCTGCGGAGACGCCGCTTCCTTCGCGTAGCCCCGCATCGATGATCATCAAATCTGGTTTGGAGCGGCGCGCGGCAGCCACCGCGTCCGCTTCGGTGCTCTCGATGCCACATACCTCGTGGCCCATCGTTTGGAGCATTTCGGCAAGCAAGCCACCGAGCATGGGGTCGTCTTCCACGATGAGGATGCGGATAGTCTTCATGGAGTCGCTTCGCCCCCGCCTTCGTTGATCATTTTTTCGATCCGCGCACGTGGCAGTATGGCTGCTTCGCCTGGGCGTGCAGATCACTTGTCGCGACCAGATGCTTGTCGAGGGGTTCAACGGATCGGTCCCGAACATTTTAAGATAGGGTGTTGTTGGTCGCGTGCATAGCTGAAGTTCCCAACGCTGGCTAAGGCGGAGTCAATTTGGCGCTCGGCGAATGAGACGAGCGCAGAGAATTTGGGGCCTGACCACAAAAGCTTGAGGCTGGACGCTAGCCGACGATCGTGCGCCCTGGGAAGGCACGGAAACTACTCAGGCTATCGCCCTAGCGGCGGTCCATTCGGGGCAGGGACGGCGCTCGCCGAGCGCCAGCCCGTTTCAGTGGGCCGCGCCTGACCCCCAAACGTCGACGCGAAGAACCAGGCATGATATATGTAAACAGCTATGTTCTGGGGCAATGACAGAAAAACGAATGCTGAAGCGCCGCCCCAAGGATACGAAGAGGTTTCGATCAGAGCCGAAGAAGCGCATCGCGCAGGCGCCAAGGCCACCTCGCAACCGCGGAAAGTTTCTGGTCGTCGGGATCGGCGCGTCGGCGGGTGGACTCGACGCCTGTAAAAACCTTCTGGGCAGCCTCTCCGCCAGCAAAGGCATGGCGTTCATCCTCGTCCAGCATCTCGATCCAACCCACGAAAGCATGATGGTCGAGCTGCTCGCGGCGCACACGTCGATGACCGTCGTGCAGGCAATGGACGGCATGCCAATTGAGCCCGATCACTTCTACGTGATCCCTCCAGGGACCTATCTGTCTGTGGACGAGGGCGCGCTGCGGCTCTCGCAACCGCTTGCGCGTCACGGGGCGCGCCTGCCCTTCGACTATCTGCTGCATACGCTGGCCACGAACTTCGGTCCGCGCGCTGTCTGCGTGATCCTCTCGGGAACCGGAACCGACGGCAGCCTGGGGCTGAAAACCATCAAGGAAAATCGTGGCCTGGTTATCGTGCAAGACCCCGAGGAGGCGGCGTTTGACGGGATGCCGCGCAGTGCGATCATGACCGGCGCCGTCGACTTTGTGCTTCCAGTGGCAAAAATCGGAGAGGCGCTTGTCACCTACGACCAACAGATGGCTGGTTCAGATAAGCATTCCGGACATCCT
>NZ_JBPFEB010000045.1:0-171384 GCF_051061225.1 Methylocystis sp. | reverse complement strand
TCGAGAACCTCTTCGCCAAACTCAAGGACTGGCGGCGCATCGCCACACGCTACGACAGATGCGCCCACGCCTTCTTCTCGGCCATCTGCATCGCAGCAGCCGTCGCCTTCTATCTCAATCAATGAGTCCTGAGCCTAGGTTAGCCTCGTGAGAAAAATGCAGCTGGCGGTTTCCCATACCACCTCCTGAACGCGCGTATAAAATGGGCGGTGTCCGAATAGCCGAGCGCGAGGGCAACATCGGCAATCCTCAAGTTAGAATCGGCAAGAAGTTCGACCGCCCGCTGGCGCCGGCGTCGTTCCGTCAAATCCTCGAAGCTTGTCTCTAGCGCAGATAGACGGCGCTGCATGCTTCTGACCGAGAGACCCAACGTACGTGCGGCTGCAGGCAACGAAACCTTGCCACTCATCATCATGCCGTCAATGATTTTTTCACAGGAGTCGATAAGGCGCTCTCCGCGCAACTCGAAGGAGTTGATTTCCTGGGCGGCAATTTGAACACTTTCCCACCTCAACCCATTGCCGGACTGAAAGGAGCTGACGCGTTTGTCTAGCTCAGCTGCTGGAAAGCAGATGGCTGCGCCGTTTGGAGCGCCGAATACCACTGGCGCGCAGAAAAATTCTTCGAATGGCCGCACCTTCGAGGGTGGGCGATGGGGAAATTGAACCAGAGTCGGCGACCACCCAGGCCCCATCAGCCCTCGGATGCTCTGGACAAGAAAGGCAGCGACCCCCTCGTATAAAAATCCTGCAGCGTTGGGATCGCCGCCAGCGAGATGGTGACGCAAGAACGCTTCGTCTCCTCGGACGGATAAAACGGTCGTCGCGCCCGCCTCAAACGCGGGTAACGCCCGCGACAAATTCTGGATGCATTGTCGTAGCGTCAAGCCAGACGTCATGGCCAAACCAAGCAGGCCCAAGCGCCCAGGATCGGCTGCAGAAGCGCATGTGAGCGAAAAGGCGTCAACGCCGAGCAGCCTCGCTGAATAGTTGAATACCGCCAACGCCTGCGCGCGAGTGATGATTCCGTCGTTTAACGAGCGGTCAAGGCCAGCCCTTTGATAGGCGACCGCAAGGGGGCCCTCCCGTTGATCAAAGATTTGCGGGAGCATGTGAAGAATGCTTGCCCGAACCGGAGAGCCATGGGACATGTTGAGATCCGGATATCTGATTGATTATTAGGTAGATTTGCGCCGATCCCGGCGGAGGTTTGCTCGGGGGGCGCCTCGCCTTCGCCTCGAATCGAACAGTTTTGGCGCGAAATGGCAATACCTTAGCGCTTTCGAGAGGTAGAAAGGGGCGAAAACAGACCATGTCGGGCGGCGCTGGCGGGCTCAGCCCCCCTCGGCTTGCCGAGCCCGACTTCTAGACCCGACGGAGTCCCCAATGCCGACACGGCGAGATCTGCTTTCTTCCGCAACCGGCATGCTTGCCGCAGCATTGGCGCCGGCGGTCGGGGAAGCGGCGCAAAAGCAGAAATTATCGGCGCCGGCGGTTCATCGCCCGCGCTCCAAGCGGCCTAATATCCTCTTCATCTTCACAGATCAGGAACGCTATTTTTCTAAATGGCCACAGGGCCTCTCGCTCCCGGCCCATGAGGCTCTCCAAAGGCGTGGCGTCGCCTTCCACAATCATTATTGCCCCGCCACCATGTGCACATCGTCGCGAAGCGTGATGATGACCGGCCTCACGACGCCGAACAACGGCATGTTTGAAAACGTCGACGTACCCTATATAGGCAGCCTCTCGCCGCACATTCCGACCTACGGTCACATGCTTCGCAAAGCGGGCTATTACTCGGCCTACAAAGGCAAATGGCATCTTAACCGCAAGATCGACGCCGAGGAGCCAGATCGCCTATTCACGCATGAGATGGACAAATACGGGTTCTCGGATTTCTATGGACCCGGTGACATTATTGGGCACACGCTGGGCGGCTACCACTTCGATCATCTCATTTCAGGCAGCGCTGTCACATGGCTTCGCAGGCATGGACAGCCGCTGTCGGATGAGGGAAAGCCTTGGGCTTTGACTGTCAGCCTCGTCAATCCGCACGACGTGATGTATTTCGACACGGACGCGCCCGGCCAGTCCGTTCAGGATGGCGGATTTCTAATGATGCACGCTGCGCGCGCGCCCAATCACCCTCTCTACAAGGCGAGTTGGAACGTCCCTTTGCCGGAAACTCTGAATGAGCCACTCGATGCGCCCAGCCGCCCTGGAGCGCATGGCGAATTTTCGAATGTGTGGGATTATGTCCTGGGCCACATTCCGCCGGAAAAGGACCGTTGGCGCCGGTTTACAGATTATTATATCAACTGCATTCGCAGCGTCGATTCGCAACTCAGCGTCGTCTTGAACGAGTTGGACGCCCTCGGGCTCTCCGATAATACGATTATCATCTTCACCTCGGATCACGGCGAGGCCGCCGGGGCCCACGGTCTGCGCGGCAAAGGGCCTTTCGCCTACGAAGAGGCGATCCATCTGCCGCTCTACATCGTCCACCCGGACGTGGCGGGCGGGCAGGATTGCCGAGCACTGACAAGCCACATCGATCTTGCGCCCTCGCTTCTGTCGATGGCCGGCGTCGAAGCCGGGAAGCGTGCAGAGTTCGCGGGACGCCAGTTGCCTGGAGTTGACATATCCCTGGCGCTGTCGAATCCACGCGCCGCTAAAATGCACGAGGTGCGCGAGAGCGTACTCTTCACCTATAGCGGCCTCGGAACGAACGACCACGAGGTGTACCGCATCAATGCGGAGGCAAAAATTGCCGGTAAAAAGCCGGTGGTCGAGCTTTTGAAAGCCGGATACGCGCCCAACATGAAGAAGCGTGGGAGCCTGCGCACCGTCTTCGACGGACGCTACAAATTTTCGCGCTATTTTGCCCCTCTCGATCACAATAGTCCGAAGACGCTCGACGAGCTTTTCGACTGGAACGATGTCGAGCTTTTCGATCTCCAAACTGATCCCCGCGAGGTGAAGAACGTGGCGGCCGACCGGAAGGCGAACTCCGATCTGCTCATGACCATGAACGGTAAGCTTGAGGCGATCGTCAAAAAGGAAATCGGCGTGGATGATGGGCGTGAATTGCCGCATATCCCTACCGTCGACTGGACCATAACAAGAGTCGATCTGTAGAGATGACAGGCGGCTTATCAATTCAAGGGCTTGATCTTTTACCGATGACGACGCGCGCATGTCTGGCGGCTGCTTTGGCGATCGCGGCGATTCCGCCGGCGGGCGCCGCAGACCTTCCTTCTCGTAATCAACCTGCATCGCCGCCTCCGGCCTTCACCTGGACGGGCCTCTACGTGGGCTTCAATGGGGGATACGCGTGGACGGCGAGTGATCCAATCACGATTTCGACCGTCAATCTCTATGATTCATCGACCCTGAAATTCGGCGCGGCCTCGGCGGCGGGGGCGACGGGAACCGTCGCCGCGCGGCTCGATGGATTCTTTTTCGGCGGGCAACTTGGCTACAATTGGCAGTTCGCCGATCGTCTGATCGTGGGCGTCGAGGCGGATGTTCAGGGCCTCGGCGTTCGCGGCGGCCGCGGCCAGAATACGGTCTATCCCGCGCAACGCGATGGCGCGGCGGCGACGAGCATGAAGCTTGACCGCGATCTCGAATTTCTCGGCGCCGCGCGCGGTCGGCTCGGCTATGCGGTTACGCCGACCCTTATGGCTTATGTGACAGGTGGTCTGGCCTATGGCGGCGCCAATTTGTCGGGCGGCGTATCTCAGAATCTCAGTCCCGGTCTGCTGCTGTCGGACACGGTGCGCGGCGACCATTTCGGCATCCTCACCGGGTGGACGGTCGGCGGCGGCGCCGAAATGGCGCTGACGCGTAATCTCTCCGGCAAGCTCGAATATCTCTATTACGATCTCGGTCAACTCTGGCTCTCCAATCCCTCTCTGCATCATGACAATCTTGTAACCCAGGCGACCATTGTCGCCGACGCGACCTCTGCGCATACGCGCTACAACGGCCATATTCTTCGCGCGGGCCTCAACTACCGATTTGATTTCAGCAGTCCGGAGACAGCGGGTTCGGCGGCGACGCCGCTCTTCGCGTCGCCGAAATTCGCGCCCGTCGAACGCCCGCGCTTCGAGGACTGGAAGTTCATGGCGATGCCCTATCTCTGGACGCTCAACCTCAATGGGACAATGGCGCTGCGCGGCGAGACAGTGGACGTCAATGGGACATTCATCGACGCGCTCACCCGCAGTTCGAGTTTCCCGCTCGCCTTCATGGGTCGGGCGGAAGCGGAGAACGGACCGTTCTGGGCCTATGGCGATCTTGTCTGGGCGCAGATCCGTTTTGGCGGCTCCGCGCTCTCGCTGCGCTCGCCGGTCGCCGATCTCTCGGTCTCGGCGAGCGTCAGCGGCCGATTGAAGTCCACTTTCGCCATTGGCGAAGCAGGTTTCGGCTATGAGCTTGCACGTTGGAAGCTCGCGAGCGCGCCGGACTCCTTCACCGCGATCGACGCCTATACGGGCCTGCGCTACGTTAATATGAGCGCCCATCTCGACGCCGACGTGATCGCGGCCGCGACCGCGCCGCTTCTGGGCGTGTCGATCGTCGATGGCAAAAGCGTGCTCAGCTCGGGGACGCTGTGGTGGATGGACCCTGTCATCGGCCTGCGCATGCGTCACAGTTTCGCGCAGGGCAGCAAATTCGAGGCGCGCGCCGACATTGGCGGCTTCGGGGCGGGCAGCAAATTCAGCTGGCAGTTTTACGGGGGCTACAGCGCCGATTTCGACTATAGCGACACGCATTTCACCGCGCTTGTCGGCTATCGCGCCTTGGGGATGGATTTTGCAAAATATATCGAGGGCCGCGAAAATGGCGTGAATCAGGTGATTCATGGCCCAGTTACGGGTCTTGGCATGCGATTTTAATTGAGGAAATGCAGCCCGGGCGATCGCCATGGGTTCGCGTTGCGCATGTGCAGTCGATTTTCATTTTTCGTCTCTGAATGCGGTTTCCGAGAGAATGCTTCGTCGAAGGGACTGTATCGTGGGGCTGAGGCGCGCGCCCTGAATCAGCGCAGTGGGAAGGGCTTGGCAATCCAAGAGCCATGAAGGCCGGCTTGCTCCGCCGGTTGCCGCCCGGGCGCGCCGACTTGACGTTTCCGCATAAGCTCAAAGTCGGCCTTATGCGGCCATCCTGTTCTCGCGCGGCGCCGCCAAGACCCTCTCCAAAGCCGTCAAATCTATCGGCTTGACAAAATGGTGGTCGAACCCCGCCTCGACACGCTTCCTACGGTCCTCTGCGCGGCCCCATCCGCTCAACGCGGCCAGTTTCGTAGCCCGCCCAGTCACGAAAGGCGCTGCGAAAGCCGTCGACGGTCACGTCGTCAGCGCCCATGCGGCGCAAGAGCATTTCCAGCCTCCCGGCGCGCTGGCCAGGAGGAAATCTCACTCAAGCGCCCAAGAGATTATGACGCCAACGAGGGGACGCGGTTCAAGGTGTAATACACCAAGGCGCGCGGTTTCTGGGGCGAAGACGCCGCGCCCTTCGAGGCCCGGCTTGTTGATGGCAAGTAGGTAGTGGGTGAGATCGCCGTTGACGACAGCACCGACACGATGCGCGCCATGAAAGTGAGCGGAGCGAGTATCCGGGACATTGTCGACAGGCTCGGAAGGCGCTGCGCGAGGGCGTAACCGACCGCTGGTGTTCCTGTGGGCGTCTCGCGCGGCTGGCGTGGCCAGAGGGCAACCGGCGCGAGGTCTGGCGCTGCGATGATTGCGCCCCGACGGCGGGGAGAGTGTGACTATGCTCGATGAGCCGAAGGTTTTGGTCCCGTATGACAGGCGGGAAGCGATCAGCCTGCCCGTTGCCGCCGAACTTGCGGGACGGTCCGAGTCAACGGTCCAGACATGGTGTCAGACTTTTCTTGTCGGACGCAGGATTGCCGGCGGTCCCTGGCAGGTGAGCCGCCCGGCCAGCTGATGTTGCTCGACGGCAATAAGAGGGCGCAGAAGAAATACCTCGGCGGCGACCGCTCTAGCGACATGATTCTCGACTACTTCCATCGTGCAGGGGTCAAGCCATGAAGTATCCAGAGACCCGGAAGGAGCCGAGCCGTTTCGTCGACTCGCGCCGCCAGGAGGGTGGCTTGCTGAAAATGCAATTCACCGCGCCGAGGGTGGGTGAAGCATCGTTCGCCTCCTTCGCGACCTAGGACATCCTGGTTGCGCCAATGGGACGCGAGGAGGGAGCTTTCCCCGACAAGGCGATCGAGGAGCGCGTTGATCGCCGGGTCGTTCGGGTGGCGATTAAAGTCAGCCCGAAATTCCGCCACGAGTCGGCGGGCTCGATCAGCCCCGTCGCTTATCAGGCTTGGGGCAACGGGCGAAAGGAACACGAAGGTGAGGAGGTTGCGTTCCGCCGTGGTGTCGTCCAACCAGCCCGTGAAGAGATCAGTGGCGGCCGCGTTCGCAGACAAGGCCTAAGCTTCAGAGCGCCGACGCCACAAAGGCGAGAAACCTCTTCTCCAAACGCAAAGACTGGCGGCGCATCGCAACATTAAGATAGATGCGCGCGCCTTCTTCTCCGCGATCTGCAACGCTATCCCCGTCGCCTTCCATTCTAATGACCAGGCTGCTGATGCTTACACATCCAGACTCATTCTCCGAAGTATTTCTTCCTTAGCTCCTGGATGCGGCCCGTTTCCCAGGATTCCATAACTTCCTTCGAAAGCTTCACTCGAAGCGGGCTTCCCAGCTTCAAGCCGAAGCCGTATTTCTCATGCTTGATGATCTTTCCTACCGGAGCGACCGGCGTCTCCGGATGCTTATGCATGTAATAGGTCAAGGACGGTTCATCAGCCACGATCGCATCAACTTGGTTGTTAACCAACGCCGCTACCATGTCTTCGAGCGTGCTAAAATTTTGCCCTGGGAGGTTGGCCTGAGTAACGTACATGCTGGCGACGCTTTCCGCCATAGCCCCCACTTTCCTCCCTTTCAGGTCAGGGAGGTCCTGGATGTGGCTTTTCTCAAACCGCCAGATTCGCCGCTCCATTGAGTTGACGGTCATTATGCTGGTCACAGACGAGGTGATAAATGCTGTAATTCCGACGCCCACCACGAGCCAGATCGCGGAGATTACGCGCCCAAAACTCCCGAAAATCTGCTTATGGTTTGTCGATGACGTAGTGACAATGGATACGACGTGATAAAAGCTTTCGGCGAGCCCCTTCTTCCATTCTCTTGGAAAGTCGGGATCGAAACGACGGTCGACCGCGGTTAGAAGCACGGACGCGACCAAGACGCCAATGCCGATGAAAAGGTAAGACTTCAGGAAGCCGCTCTCATAGAGCTGCTCAAAAATTTGGACAACCCCGTTACCCGGCGGCTTGTGCATCATTATTTGCAGCCCGGCATCAAACCACGGCTGCGAGAAATCCATTTTCTCCATTCGTTCGCCGCTGATCGTCAGTTCAGTGACGCCGACGTCAGCCTTTCCAACGGCGATAGCGTTGAGGAATTCGGGGAATGTCCGCGCTTCATGGTACTCGTAAGTGAGACCGATCTTTTTGGCGCTCTCTTCCCAAAGCTCTATGGCTAAGCCTGTGTAGCCTTGCTCGGATTTCATGACAAAGGGCGGGCTTTCGAAGACAACCACCTGAGTTTTTGGTTGGGGAGCGGGACTGGCCAAGCTTGTGAGGCCGGCTCCAAGCATAAGCATCACAACCAGGAAAAGTCTGATCATTTCCAATCCGAGCTTAGCAGTGGGTAATGAAGTCGCGCCAAGGGTATGCCTTGGGTCCATTAAAGTTCAAGGAAGGTCTTGCCAAGAAGCAGGCTAGGCTCCGCGCTTGGTCGTGCCTGTCACTTTCGAGAATACGCAAGTTCAGCAAATTCCGCAGACGCCGCAATAGCGTTGTAGTGCGCCCGCCCGGCGAGTTCACGGTGAAGCTATGCTGAAGGCAGACCGATCCAGGATTGAAGGCAGAAGCCGAGTTCGATTCGTCGGGGTCGTCCGCATCCGAGCGCCCCGCGGGTTCTCTGACGCCATTCGTGAGGCGGCCGGAGCCGCGCACGTCAGCCAGAGCGAATTTATTCGTAGCGCCCTCGTAGAAAAGCTGGGGGTGTGCAGCGGCGTCCTGCCGGCCATGAATTCCTCAGCCGCGATCCGGGGAGGCGTCCGTGAACAGCTCGCAAGCCCGAATCCCATGCAGTCGATGATGATGGCCAATTCCCTTGGCGCGGCGCAGTCTCAGGCCAATACCCAGGCGGCTCAGCAGCAGCAGAAAATGAACATGGTCAATCAGAGCACCCCATATGGGTCTCTGAACTATGTTGCTGACCCGAGCTTTCCTGGAGGATACCGGGCAACGCAGACATTGACGCCTGAGATGCAGGCGCTGCTCGGCTCCAATACACAGATGGCGCAAGGTTCGTCCAACATCGGCAACGAGCTTCTCGCCAATTCCGGTTGCGCAATGTCGAAGCCATTGGATTTGTCCTATGACGTGAATGCACAACGCATTGCGGAGCTTGCGCGCACATTCGGGTCGCCTTGCCCCCTGTAGGTTCCTCTCATCAACAGAGCAGTTCCGGCTTTGGCTGGCGGCTATTATTACCGCTCCCGCGGCGGTTGCGGGCATGGCAGTCGGCGCGATGGTGGGGGCCGCCGCTAGCCAGCCGTACTATGGTTATGATTACGGCTATGCCTACCCCGTCTACGGCTACCGCTATCGCCACCATCATTACGGTTACGATGATTGATCTCAGGGGGCTGGGGCGCCTGGCGCGCCATCTCCGTGGCGGCAAGACGCAGCACGGGAAAGAGGCCGTTAGCTAGTCCGACGGCCTTCTTTTGTTACCGGAGGGTTTCGGCGAGTTAGAGGCGGGGTGTTTAGGCGCGTCCAGAAGGGATCAGCGACCGGCGCGAGATGTAATGGACCTGTTTGCCAAGGCGAACACATAGCCATCCCGGTTGGCGCCTGGAAAGGCGCGGCGCCCGTGCGCGCTTATGTGTTTCCTATTTATTTCCATACCCCGTACAAATCCCCGTTTTGCCGCAATCGATCCGACTATGACGGTTACGTGACAGATGATCTCGGCTCGATTCTGGAAGGCGCATGAATGATCAAAAAGCGATCAGCTTCAGCTATTAGCCTTTGCGCGGTTTTGGCGTCGTTTGCCGCGAATGCGACAGATGTGAACTCCATCGACGCCCGGCTGCGCGCGTTGGAAGCTGAGATCGCCAAGCTGCGCAAGGAAGCGAAGCAGGCCCGCGAGCAGGCCGCCGCCGCCTCCAACACCGCGCATGCGGCCACTAATATCGCGAACGCCGCCGTGGTGAAGGGCCGGGGCGATCCGAACGCGCCACCACCGCCGCCGCCGGTCTTCGTCAGCTTGAAGAGTGGGCTTCTGGTCGAGACCGAGGACAAGTCTTTCGCATTCAAGATCGGCGGCCGTCTGTTCGTAGATGGCGGGGGGACCATTGGATCACCAGGGAACGGCTGGCAGGGCAATGTCGGCTTTGGCCAAGCGCGACTGGAGGTTGAGGGCCAGATGAGGCCGTGGTTCTACAAGATGCAGTTTGATTTCGCCGGCGCCACGTTCCAGCCCTGGAATACAAATCTGCCGAACGCAAACACGCTGACAGGCCTGGCCTTCTGGACGAGAAACTACGTGACTGACCGTAATTTTCTCTGGCAGGGATGGCGTGACGCTTACCTTGGCCTGCAAGACCCGCGTCTGTCCGCGCCGTGGCTCGCCGAACCGGTATATTTCAAGATCGGCAGCCAATGGGAGTCTTTCAGTTTAGAGGCTATAAATTCTTCAAAATTCCGGGACTTGATCGAACGCCCACAGGCTGTTGAGGCGATCGCGCCTGCTCGCCACATCGGCGCCGCTTTTGGCTTGATCGGTAAAGACGCGTGGACCGCTCACTTCGGCATTTACTCGCTGAGCTTCCAGGATAACAACGTACGCCCGGTCAACACCTCTTCGGGCAACTACGGCGTCAATGTGCCGGCCTATAACGGATACGGAGTGAGAAACGCCAACTGGTATCAACCTTGGGGCGGCGGGGCATATTGGGAAACGACCGGCCGCGTGACCTGGGCGCCGATCTTGGACGAGCACCGGCTTGTTCATATCGGCGTGGCTGGGAGTTACCATCAGCCGAATAGCGCCACGGCCTATAGCGATGATCGCAATTCTGCGCCCGGCAACCGCCTCGGGTCTGAAGCCAACGTACTCGGAACGAATTTCCTTGGAACCCCGGATCTTTCGTGCGGTCGCTTCCCCCAGCCAGCTGTTTTCCAAACCGCTGGGATCGTTTGGAATCAGTATAACGCCGCCGGCAAGTGTATAAATAACATCGAGAAGCTCGACCTCGAAGCCGCCCTTTCCTACGGCAATCTCTTTGTCCAGGGGGAGTGGCTGGTCGCGAACTACAACCGCAACACGGCCGCGGCCGCTCAGTTTGCGCTGGCTCAGTTGAACCAAGCGGGCACGACCTCGCCTGCCCAGGGGCTATATCTGTCGCCTGGCAATTCGCGCTACGTGGCGAGCGGCGGCTATGTCCAGGGCGAGTGGTGGATTACTGGCGAAGAAAAAGCCCAGTCCTACGACATGAAGGACAGGAACGGCGTCACCTTCGCACAGTTGAAAATCAAGGACCCCTTCTCCAGGGGCGGATGGGGCGCCTGGGGTCTGGTAGGTCGCTGGAGCGTTCTCAACCTGAATAACGGGCCATTCTCCGGAGGAACCGCTGTCAACAACGCCCTGTTCGTCGCGAACAATGGTTTCGGCTTGTTCGGACCTTTGCCGGGTACGCCAGCGCAGATCGCCAATGCGACGCTTCTGCAGAACGCGATCGCAAATTCTGGCATTTACGGCGGCTACCAGCAGAATGTGACGGGCGGCGTCAACTGGTATCCGGACAATGGCGTCGCTTTCCAGTTCAACGCCACCCACGTGCTATCATTGAAGTCGCCGTTCAACCTCAACCCGCAGTCGACGTACGAAGGCGGCTCCCATCCGACATTCCTCGAGATGCGCGCCAAGGTCTATTTTTGACAAACGATGCAGTGCGCCTGCGCACAGACCTGTTCGTAACCCGCTTGTAGAGCAGCCCCCGCAGGGCTGATTGATCTCGGGGAGCTGGGGGCCCGCTGCGCCATCTCCCCTCCAGCAGCAAGGCGCAGCAGGAGATGAAGGCCGCCAGATCAACTGGCGGCCTTTTGCTGGTTAAGGCTGCTCAGTCCATCTCAATAGTTTCATATCGTAGCCCATTTCCCTGGCTCGCCCCTCAATACGCTTCAGCGTCGACTTGGAAGGATGGGCAGACCTCGAAAGGAGCCAAAGATACCGGCCGGAAGGCTCGCCCACGATGGACCAGCTGTAATCCGGGGCATGATCCAGAACCCAATAGTCTCCATAGAAGGGGCAAAAGAACGAAACCCTGAGCTTTGTATTATTGCTGCCGCCAACGACCTCCGCCCGGCCCTCTGCGATTTCTTCCTTGCCGCTCAGCCCGCCCTTCCTGCAGGAATTGAGCACTCGGATACTTCCATCTGTATTCAGGCTGTAATCAGCATGAGTGGCCGAGCAGCCCTCCTGAAAGGGAGCCGGGTAGCTACCGAGTTCATACCAGCGGCCGAGATAGCGATTTAGCTCGACGGACGTGGCAGGCTGGGGGGCGAACGTATTTCCTACTTGCACGGTCTCGAAGAGGCTGAACCCTGAACACAAAAGAAACGCGGCCATAAGCAGGGCCGACTTCACTTGACGAGCGTGTCTCATTCAGGGGCATTTCTTCAGCAGGTGCGTGTCGAGCGCGCGGAGAGGGAGCGTTGCGGCGGGCCGCGAACGGCGAAAAGAAGGTCGTCAATTTCTCTATCAACGCAAACTCCCTTTTTCCGAGATGCCAAAAGTCGCCGTTTATCGCGCAATGGCTGCCACACCGGGTCCCGGCCTCGTCGCTGCCCCGCGCTTTGCGATGTTGGTGGAGGTGGCCATTTTAGCCGGTTCCGGCAATGGGCGCGCGGCGGGCGCGCAGACGGCTAGCCGAGTCCAATTTCACGGCGCCGCTCTCAATCCTGCGCCTGGCCTGGCAGAAAAAAGCGCACCTTGTATAGCCCTGCGGCCGACATTTCCCGATAGCTCAGCTGGTAGAGCACGCGACTGTTAATCGCCAGGTCGTAGGTTCGAGTCCTGCTCGGGGAGCCATTCACACGTCTGGGTGCCGCCGCCAGCCCCAACGTGGCTCGATACCGTAGGTGCGAGGGTGACGAAAGTCGGCGCGCGCCCCCTTTCTTGTGCTGCTGCGCACATGCAGCCCCCACGGCCACGTGTAGCCTCCTCTCATCGACGAAGAAGATCAGCTTTTGGGAACGTCATGACTAACATCCGCGAATTTATGATGGCCTCAGCCCTCGCCACGGCTCTTGTCTTGAGTATGTCTGCGACGCCCGCCTCGGCTTCTGATGTTGGCCCGGCACAAGGGATGGCTGTCGGCAGCGTCGTCGGCACAGCTCTAAACCAGGCTTATGGATACGATTACGGCTATACCCAGCCGTATTACGGCCAGTCGAACGGCAACGCTCCGACGAATGAATATGGATATGACGGCGACCGTTGAAAACGAGCCCACCCTTGCGCTGCTCTTCTCGTCGGTCATTCTGCGGACAAGGGCATGCCGGGAACTGTGAAGCAGGCCCGCCATTTCCCCGGCGGGTCGGCTATGGGTCCGCTCGGAAAGAGTGGCTTCCGAGTAACTCCACGAAGTCCTTGATTTCAGTTGGTGAGCGCGCTGGGACTCGAACCCAGGACCCCCTGATTAAAAGTCAGATGCTCTACCGACTGAGCTACGCGCTCGATCCAGCCCGCGTCTGTCGATGCGCGGCTCAGGCGGGCGGGTCGGTCCGTTCGCCTCGGCCGCGGATGCGGATCGCGTTCAACTACCCATCCCCGCCGGGGCGGTCAACCCCCGGCCAGACCGGATTCGATCATCTCGCGATATAATTGGCGCCCAGAGCCACGAAGCCGAAGATCACCGCGGCGATCACCGTGGTCAGCGCCGCCTTCCGGCCGAGCTGCGGCGCCACCGGAGCGCCCGGATCGGTCCCTTCCGGCCGCTCCTCGCCCGCCTCCTCGGCCGAGCGAACCCCGAGCGGCAAAACGGCGAAGAGCACGATCCACCAGATGGTCACATAAATCGCCAGGGCGAGCGGGAGCGGGAAGGGCATGGGTCAGGCCTGTTCCAGTTCGACGAGGGTGCCGCAGAAGTCCTTGGGGTGCAGGAAGAGCACCGGCTTGCCATGGGCGCCGATCCTGGGCTCGCCGTCGCCGAGAACGCGCGCGCCGGTCGAGGTCAACTGGTCGCGCGCCGCGATGATGTCGTCGACCTCGTAACACACATGGTGAATGCCGCCCGAAGGATTCTTGGCCACGAAACCGGCGATGGGCGAGTCGTCCCCATAAGGCTCGAGAAGCTCGATCTTCGTGTTGGGAAGCTCGACAAAGACGACCGTCACGCCATGCTCGGAGAGCGACTCCGGCTCGGAAACTTTCGCGCCCAGCGCGCCGCGATAGACAGCCGACGCCTTTTCGACGCTTGCGACCGCGATGGCGACGTGGTTCAGACGACCAATCATATATCAATTCCCCTGCTGTCGCGGCTGTTCCGCGTTTCAGACAGGGGGATTAAGGCCATAACCCCGCAATTTCAACCGGCCGCTCCGGTCCCTCGCGAGAGACCGTCGATCTCGCCCCGCACCGGCTCGAGCTGAGGATCGTAGGGCGCGAAGGCCAACCATGGGCAGCCGTCCGCCGCGCCCTGGCGCAGCGTCGCAACCGCCTCCTCTTTCCGGCCCAGCGCAAGCTGCGCTCCCGCGTGGAAGCTGGACGGAGGCGCGACGCCGTCGTCCAGGCAGGCGGCCGTCAGCGTCGCATCCGCTTCCTCCAAACGCCCGGCCCTCGCGAGCACATAGGCGAGCACCGCCAGCAGAATCGGGTGCCCGGGGATCATGGACAGGCCGCGGCGGGCGTTGCCTTCGGCCTCGGCGTGTCGGTCGGAGAGGCTCGCCGACAAGGCGGAAATGCTGTGCAGCCCCGCCGCGTCGGGCCTGATCGCGAGGCCGTCCTCGGCGCGCTTCGCACTCCCGTCGATGTCGCCCGCGCAGAAAGCCAGCCAGGCGCGCATCGACAGAAGCCACCGGTGATGGGGTTCGGCGCATAACGCGGTCTCCATCTCTTCGATCGCCTCGTCGAGCCGGGAGAGCCGCGCGAGGGCCCAGCTGCGATGCGCGCGCGCCTTTCCGTAAGAGGGATCTTTCGCGACCGCCCGGTCGAGCATCTCCAGGCCGTCTTCCGGGCGCGCATGCAGCGTCGCCCGCGCCCAGCCGAGGACAGACAGGGCCGCGGGAAAATCCGGTGACAGCGTCAGCGCGCGACCCGCGTCGCGCTCGATCATCTGCGCGGCGTCGGCGGGCCTCAGATATCCGAAGGTGACGCGGCTCGCGGCGATATCGGCGGAGAGCGACCAGATCGCCGGAGACGAATCGTCCCGCGCGCCAGCCGCCTGAACCGCCTCCTGCGCGCGGGCGAAGCCGTCGCGGGTCAGTCTGCCGGCGAGCTCATAGGCCGTTTGCCAGAGTTCGAGGACGCGGTTGTCAATCTCGCTTCTCGCGAGGCGGCTGTCCTCCGCTGCGGGATCGACCACCTCCACCCTGGCGCGCAGGGACAGGCCTCTGCCATAGGCCGTCGCGATGAGATCGCCGAAGCCGGCCTCTCTGAGGGGTTTGCGCAGGAGATAGGCGCAGCGGTCGATCGAGTCGTCGGAAGGCGGCCGACCGGGCCAGAGACGCTCCCCGATCTCCGCCTTGGAGACGACCGCGCCCCTTGATTCGAGCAGCAGCTCCAAAAGCTGGCGGGCCTGAGGCCCTACCGGGATATGGACCCCATCTTTCCGAAGCCCCCCGTGCGGGCTGTATTCAAAGCCTGCAAATCTCCAGACAAAACCGTTCATCGGCCCCTCCGGGGGCGCACAATGAGCATTCCTGTCCGACTACGCAAGGCCTTATAATAACAATAAAATTTTGGCTCTGGCTTTGCGAGATTCTCGCTTTGGCGTCACCGCCCGCCCCGCTTGAAAAAAAACGCCGGGCGTACCTCCGGCCCGGCGTTCTTCGGCGTCCGAGCGAAGAAACGCCGCCGACGCCGACCGATTGGATAGGTGCCAAAGGTAACGACTGAATGACACTCTCGCGGCCCGCCTGCGGTCACTTTCCTTTGGCGCTCTCGTCCTTGCCCCACAGGAGAAGCATGAGCGCCAGCGCGGCGGCGGCCGCGAGCAGGAGCCAGGGCGCCCGAACCGAGTAGATGCGCCCGACGGAGAAGGGGAAGCGCGACACCCAATGTTCGCCGTTGGGGCCGTCGAGCGTGACGATGCCGACGAAATCCCCGGCTACCGGGAAGATATGCTGGAAGCTCAGCGTTCCGGCGGGATAGCGCCTCGGCGGCAGATAGGCGACCGTCTCCGCCTGCAGTCTGGCGGCGTCCGCCTCGTCGTCCTCGTCCCGCCCGCCCGGGTCGCGGATGATCCGGAAGTCCGCCGACATCTCGCGCATTTCGGGCTGGCCGTAATCCAGAACGAAAATCGCCGCCCCGGTGGCGGGGATGTCGCCGCAGAACCTGCGGTGGGACTCGGCCGGGAGATAGGCGGTGAAATACATCAGGTCGGGGCCGGCCTTCACGATGCAGGCGTTCGCGAGGCGACGCAGGTCCCCTCGCGCCTCGGCGGGCGGGGCGGCGGCGAACAGGACGATCATGCACAAGGCTGCGAGAGCGCGGCGCATCTGAGCTCTCCGGGGTTTCCGGCGGTCTGTCGATAATTGTGCGGCCGGACCGCGCGGCTTCAAGGGGGGCGGTTCACCTTGGCGGGATCAGACGATAGACTGGCGGCAAAATTTCTTTCTCGAAAGGGAGCCCTATGCGCCGCCTGATCGCCGCGCTGCTGCTGACCGCCGCCCCGGCCGCGGCGGCGGAGCTCAACGACTACCCGACCGCCGCCCGCGCCGATTATGTGTTCGGCTGCATGAAGGCCAATGGCGACACAAGACTGGCGCTCGATCACTGCGCCTGCTCCATCGACGTGATCGCGAGCATTTTGCCCTATGAGTCCTATATCGCCGCCGAGACGGTGGCGAGCGTCAACCAGCAGGCCGGGCAGATCGGCTCCATGATGCGCAACACCGGCGCCGCCCGCGACGTGCTGGACACGCTGCGCCGCGCCCAGGCCGAGGCGCAGGTGCGCTGCTTCTAGACCGCCCCCGGCTTCCGCCCCGGGCCTGCGCCCGTGCTATAGGAGCTCCAACGCTCCAGCTCGGGGCGATTCTCGCGGCAGGGGTCAGACCGGCATGCTCATTCTCATTCTCGGACTTGTGCTTTTCCTTGGCGTCCATGTCTTTTCGACGCTGCGCGGCCCGCGCGCGGCGCTGATGGAGCAATATGGGGCGCGAAGCTACAAGCTCGCCTATTCGACCGTCGCCGTCCTCGGGCTCCTGCTGATCATCTGGGGCTTTTCCCGCTATCGCGCCGAGGGCCTGATCGCGGTCTGGGACCCGCCGCACTGGACCCGCCATCTCGCCATGCTTCTGGTCTGGTTCGCCTTTGTCGCCATCGCCAGCCGGCGCGCGCCGCCGTCGCGCATCCGGGGCTGGCTGCGCCATCCCACGCTCGTGGCGTTGAAGAGCTGGGCGACGGGGCATCTTCTGGTGAATGGCGATCTCGGCGGCATGCTGCTGTTCGGCTCGATTCTGGGCTTCGCTGTCTATGACCGCATCGCCGTCAAGCGTCGCGGCGACCTCGGCGCGCCGCGTCTCGACGCCTTCACGAAGGGCGACGCCATCGCGCTCGGCGCCGGGACGGCGGTCTATGCGCTGATCCTCGTGCTGCATCCCTATCTGTTCGGCGTGCCCGTCCTCGGCGGCTGATCAGATCAGCCGCAACAGCAGGCCGCCGGCCACGCTCGCGACGAGCGCGGTCCCGACTCCGAACCGCAGGAGCGCGCCCGCCAGAATGGACAGCGTGAGCGCCCTGGCGTCGAGCGTCCAGAGATCGGGCAGTTCGGCGCGCAGGAACGCGGGCGTCCAATGCGCCGCAAACAGGAAATGCGTCGCAAACCAGACCGCCAGATTGGCGATCACGCCAACCACGGCGGCGGCGATGGCGAACAGGGCGCCGGCGAGCGCCCTGTTCTCCCGCAGCGTCTCGACGAAGGGCGCGCCCGCGAAAATCCACAGGAAACAGGGCGCGAAGGTCACATAGGTCGCCAGCAGGCCGCCCAGCGCGCCCGCGACCAGCGGCGGAAGCGCGCCCGCCTCGCGCCAGGCGGCCATGAAGCCCACGAATTGCAGCACCATGATCAGCGGGCCGGGCGTCGTCTCGGCCATGCCGAGGCCATCGAGCATTTCGCCCGGCGCGAGCCAGTGGAAGCGTTCGACCGCCTGCTGCGCGACATAGGTCAGCGCCGCATAGGCGCCGCCGAAGGTCACGACCGCCATTTTCGAGAAGAACACCGCGATTTGCGCGTAAACATCCTCCGGTCCACGGGCGAGAACCAGCGCCGCGACCGGAAGCAGCCAGAGCGCGAGCAGCGTCCCGGCGGCGATCAGGGCGCGCCGCCCGTCGGGCGCCGCGTGAGCGTGATCCAGGCCGTCGTCGTCCGCCGCATGGCCATGCGCGGGAAGGGCCAGGCCGAGCCGCGCGCCGGCGAGCCCCAGGAGCCCCGCGCCGATCACGACGAGCGGAAAGGGCGCGTCGAATAGAAACAGCGCGCCGAAGGCCACGCCGGCGAGCAGTCTTTGCGCGGGCGTCTTCAGGGCGCGCTTGCCGAGGCGCCAGATGGCCGAAAACACCAGCGCCAGCACGCCCGCCTTGAGCCCGAAGAAGGCGCCGTTCATCGCGGGCGTCGCGCCAAAACTCGCATAAGCGAGGCTGAGCGCCATGACGCTCGCGACGCCCGGCAGGATGAAGAGGCCGCCGGCGATGAGCCCGCCGGCCACGCCATGCATGAGCCAGCCGACATAGGTCGCGAGCTGCTGCGCCTCGGGGCCGGGGAGAAGCATGCAGAAATTCAGCGCGTGCAGGAAGCGCCGCTCGGGAATCCACTTCTTCTCGTCGACCAGCACCCGATGCATCAGCGCGATCTGGCCGGCGGGCCCGCCGAAGCTCAAAAGCGCGATGCGCCCAAAGACGCGCGTCAGCTCGCCAAGGGAGACGGGGTTAGCCGACAAGCCGCGCCATCGCTTTCGGGCGTCCGATCAACGGCAGCAGCGCGGCGAGTTCCGGCCCGCTGTCGGCGCCGGTGAGGGCGAGGCGCAGCGGGTGGAACAGCGCCTTGCCCTTGCGGCCCGTCGCCGTCTTCAGATCGCCTGTCCAGGCCGACCATGTGGCCTCGTCCCAGGGCTCCGCGGGCAGCAGCCGGGCGGCCTGCGCAAGAAAGTCCGGGTCCTCGCGATTGGCGTCAATCTCCCCGTCGACCACGCGCCACCAAGTCAGAATATCGTCGAAACGCGCGAGATTGCCGCGCGCCGCCCGCCACAGCGGCTCGGCCTTGTGGCCGACCACGTCGAGCGCCGCGAGACGCTCGCGCACATCCTCGTAGCTGAACAGCGCCAGCGTCCGATGGGTGAGCGTTTCGAGATCGTCGGGATCGAAACGCGCCGGATTGCGCGAAATGTGCGAGAGGTCGAACTGCGCGCCGAGTTCGGCGAGCGAGCGCACCGCATGAACATTGTCGGAGGAGCCGGTGAGCGTCGCCAGCGCCGCGACCGCCATCGCCTCATAGCCCTCTTCGCGCAGCGAGGCGATCGAGAGCGAACCGGTGCGCTTCGACAGGCCCTCGCCGCCGGCGCCGATCAGCAGATTGTGGTGCGCGAAAACGGGCGGCGCGGCCTGCGGCGCCAGCGCCGCGAAGAGCTGCAACTGCACGGCGGTGTTGGTCACGTGATCCTCGCCGCGGATGACATGGGTGATCCTCATGTCGATATCGTCGGCGACCGAGGGCAGGGTGTAGAGGAAGCTGCCGTCCTCCCGGATCAGAACCGGATCGGAGAGCGCCGCGCAATCGATATGCACAGGTCCGCGAATGAGATCCGCCCATTCGACGACGCCGGGCTCCAGCCGGAAGCGCCAGTGCGGGCGCCGGCCCTCGGCCTCCAGCCGCGCGCGGTCGTCGTCGGTCAGGCGCAGCGCCGCGCGGTCATAGACCGGGGGCAGGCCGCGCGCCTGCTGCATCTTGCGTCGCTTCTCCAGCTCCTCGGGCGTCTCATAGCAGGGATAGAGGCGCCCCTCCGCGCGCAGCTTCGCCGCCGCCGCCTCATAGAGCGCGACGCGCTCGGATTGCCGGAAAACGGCGTCGGGCGTGACGCCGAGCCAGGCCAGGTCCACCTCGATCGCGGCCGCGTTTTCCTCGCTGGACCGGGCGAAATCCGTGTCATCGAACCGAAGTATGAATCGTCCATGGTGCGCGGACGCAAAGAGGTAGTTGATGAGCGCCACCCGCGCATTGCCGATATGGATGCGGCCTGTGGGCGATGGCGCGAAACGAACGATCGGAGAGGTCATGAGCAAGCTTCGTCAGGAGTTTTGCCAGAATGCGCGCCGGGAGAAGAGTCTCGCGCCGCAACCCTTTTGCCAAGTGCCGGCGTCCCTGTCAGTCGGAATATTGAACCTGCCGCGCCCCGGCGTCGCGCGCCGCCACGGGCGCCAGACCGTCGCGACCCTGCGGCTTCGCCGCGATTCCACAACCTTCGGCGTCTGAGTCTCCATGATCCTTGCTTACATCTGCGCCGCCTGGTGCGCCTTCATCCTCGCCATGAATTTCGCCAGCATGTGGCTGATGGGCCGCAAATGCCGCGCCCGGCCGCGCAACATGCCGGCGCCGGCCGACGCGCCGCCGGTCAGCATCGTGCGTCCGCTGCGCGGTCTCGAAGCCTTCTCGGAGGAGACGCTCGGCGCCACCTTCGAGCTGGATTACCCGCATTACGAGATCATCTTTTGCGTGCAATCGCCGAGCGACCCCATCATTCCGCTCGTCGAGCGGCTGATCGCGGCCCATCCGCAGCGCGAGGCGCGGCTTCTCGTCGGCGACGATTATGTGAGCGCCAATCCCAAGCTCAATAATTGCGTCAAGGGTTGGGACGCGGCGCGCCATGAGTATGTGATTCTCGCGGATTCGAACGCCCTGCCGCCGCGCGATTACATTCAGACCATGCTCGCGGCCTTCGAGCCCGATACGGCGATGACCGTCTCCATGCCCATCGGCTCACGGCCCGACGGCTTCTGGGCGATGGTCGAATGCGCCATCCTCAACACTTTCCAGGCGCGCTGGCAATATGGCGCCGAGGCCATCGGCATCGGCTTCGCGCAGGGCAAGAACATGATGTGGCGGCGCGAGGTTCTCGACCGCGCCGGCGGCATTCGCGCGCTGGGCTGCGAGATCGCCGAAGACGCCGCCTCGACCAAGATCATCCGCGCGCAGAACATGAATGTGAAGCTCGTCGACATGCCCTTCGAGCAGCCGCTCGGCCAGCGTTCGGCGCATGAGGTCTATTCGCGCCACGTGCGCTGGGCGCGCCTGCGGCGCGTGACCTTCCCGGCCCATTACGCGCCCGAATTCATGAACGGCAGCTTCGTGGCGGTGGTGCTCGGCGCCTATGCGGCGCGGCAATTCGGCGGCGACGCCACCATCGTCGCGCTCACCGCCGCGGCCGTCGCCGGCGCGATGCACGGCGGCGAATTGTGGCTTGCCCGCGTCTGCGGTTTCCCGCTCGACTGGCGCAAGCCCTTCGCGCTTCTCATGCGCGATCTGCTGCTGCCGGTGATGTTCGTCGACGCGCTGCTCTTCGACGACTTCGTCTGGCATGGCAACGCCATGACCGTGCGCGAGGTGGAGGATACGGCAGGCTGACGAGCGCTCGGCTTGCGAGGCGGCGCCTGCGCCGCCTTCTCAGCCCGAGGGGCTCTGAGCCTTTCGGGCGAGCAGCGCCAGCGTCTTGTCGTCCGGGCCCGTAAAGAAGCGCCGCAGCGCCGTCTCGAAGAGGTCGTCGCCCGGCGCCGCAGCTGCGAACAGGGTCATCGACGAGCGAAATTTCAGGGCGTCGAGGCCGCCGAGAATGTCTTCGGCGCTTCCCGTATGCGCCAGCATGGCCTCGACGCAGGCGCGCAATCGCGGGCCGAGAATGGGGTGGGCGAGCCAGGCGCGGGCCTCGTCCGCGCCCGACAAGCCATAGAATTCACTCGCGCGGCTGAAGCCCAGCCCCTTCATCTGCGGGAAGACATACCAGATCCAGTGGCTCGCCTTGCGCCCGGCGCGAATCTCTGCGAGCGCGCGGTCGTAATCGCCGCTCTGCGCGTCGAGAAAGCGTTGCAGCTTGAATGGATCGCTCATTCCCGCCCTCGCCCGTCGGCGACGCGCCGGTCATTGCGAGCGGAGCGCCATGCTCCTCGCAATGACCGCGTTTTGGCGGAGGCGCGAGCGCGCGCCTTATTCCGCCGCGTGCTGCTCCGGAACGCCGCGCGCGACGCGCTCGGCCTTCAGCAATTCCGCCACCAGGAACGCCACCTCGATGGCCTGCTCGGCGTTGAGGCGCGGGTCGCAATAGGTGTGGTAACGGTCGCGCAGATTGTCTTCCGAGATCGCGCGGGCGCCGCCGGTGCATTCGGTGACGTCCTTGCCGGTCATCTCCAGATGGATGCCGCCGGCATAGGAGCCTTCCGCCTGATGCACGCCGAAGAAGCCGCGAATCTCCGACATGATGCGATCGAAGGGACGCGTCTTGTAGCCGGCCGCGCTGATCGTGTTGCCATGCATCGGATCGCAGGACCAGACGACGTTGCGGCCTTCGCGCCGCACCGCGCGCACCAGCGCCGGCAGCGAGTCGCCGATCTTGTCGGCGCCGAAGCGGCAGATCAGGGTCAGCCGGCCCGGCTCGTTTTCCGGATCGAGCGCGTCGATCAGGCGCATGAGCCCGTCGGGCGTGAGGCTCGGGCCGCATTTCAGGCCGATCGGATTCTTGAGGCCGCGCATGTATTCCACATGCGCGCCGGTCTCCTGACGCGTGCGGTCGCCGATCCACAGCATATGGCCGGAGGTCGCGTAATAATCGCCGGTGGTCGAGTCGACGCGGGTCAGCGCCTGCTCGTAGCAGAGCAGCAGCGCCTCATGCGACGTATAGAACTCCGTCTGGCGAAGCTCGGGATGATGCTCGGGATCGAGCCCGATCGCCCGCATGAAGCTCAAGGTCTGGGTGATCTGGTCGGCGAGCTTCTGGTAGCGCTCCGACTGCGGGCTGCTCTTGACGAAGCCGAGCATCCAGCGATGGGCGTTTTCCAGATTGGCGAAGCCGCCCGCCGCGAAGGCGCGGATCAGATTGAGCGTCGCCGCCGACTGGCGATAGGCCAGCAACTGGCGCTGCGGGTCGGGCTCGCGCGCGGCCAGCGTGAAGTCGATGTCGTTGATGATGTCGCCGCGGTAGCTCGGCAGCTCCTGATCGCCCTTCTTCTCGACGGGCGAGGAGCGCGGCTTGGCGAACTGGCCGGCGATGCGGCCGACCTTGACCACGGGCGAGCCCGCCGCATAGGTCAGAACCACCGCCATTTGCAGGAAAACGCGGAAGAAATCGCGGATATTGTCGGCGGAGTGCTCGTTGAAGCTTTCGGCGCAGTCGCCGCCCTGAAGCAGGAAAGCCTTGCCGGCCGCCACATCGGCGAGCTGGCGCTTCAGGTTGCGGGCTTCGCCGGCGAAGACCAGCGGCGGAAATCCGGCGAGCTGGGTCTCCACATCGGCCAGCGCCTTCTGGTCGCGATAGACCGGCGTCTGCTCGATCGGCAAGGTTCTCCAACTGCCCGGCGTCCAGCGTTCCACTTTCCCACTCCGCAATAGTCAGCCCCAGGGGGCGGCTCGGCGCCGGCTTTGGCGCGAGAGGGCTTATAGAGGAAAAATGGACCCGGCGCGACCCCTTCGGCTGGCTGCCGTGTCTCACCCCGCGGGCGCCAGCGGATCGGCAGGGCAGGGGCGGGGGGGGGCTTTGGCGCCTCAGCCCTCGCGTCGATGCCGGCGGGCGGGGCTGCGCATGGTGACGAGCTCCTCGGCCGCCGTCGGATGCACGGCCATTGTGGCGTCGAAATCCTGCTTGGTCGCGCCCATGCGCATCGGAATGGCGACAAGCTGGGCCATTTCGCCCGCCTCCGGCCCGAAAATATGGGCGCCGAGGACGCGCTGGCTGTCGCCGTCGACGACAAGCTTCATATAGACTCGCTCGGTCCGGCCCGAGAGCGTGGCGCGCATGGGGCGGAAGCTCGTTTCGTAAATGTCTATGGCAGGGAAGGTTTTCTGCGCCTCCGCCTCCGTCAGCCCGATCGTGCCGATCTCCGGCGTGGTGAACACGGCGCTCGCCACGCAATCATAGGCGACCGTCGTCGGCTGGCCGCCGAAAACCGCGTCGGCGAAGGCGTGGCCCTCGCGGATGGCGACCGGCGTGAGATTGATGCGGTCGGTGACGTCGCCCACCGCATAGATCGATGGGACATTGGTGCGCGACTGGGCGTCCACAATGATCGCGCCATTCTCGCGGGTGGCGACGCCGGCGCGCTCCAGCCCGAGGTTCTGGGTGAGCGGCCGGCGGCCGGTGGCGATCAGCACGGCGTCGACCGTGCGCGTTTCGCCGTCGCTCATGGCCGCCGTGTAGCCGCCCGCGCTTTTGTCGATGCGCGTCGGCAGGGCGCCCGCATGGTGGACGACGCCCGCATGGGCGAGAGCCTCGGCGACGCGGCTGCGCAGGTCGTCATCGAAGCCGCGCAGCGGCAGATCGGCGCGATAGGCAAGCGCGACCTGCGACCCCAACCGCGCGAAAATGCTGGCGAATTCGACCGCGATATAGCCCGCGCCGACCACCAGCAGGCGCTGCGGGAAGCTCGGAAGATCGAAAATCTCGTTGGAGGACAGCCCCCATTCGAGGCCCGGAACATGCGGGGCGAGCACGG
This sequence comes from Methylocystis sp., assembly GCF_051061225.1. Lineage (GTDB taxonomy): Bacteria > Pseudomonadota > Alphaproteobacteria > Rhizobiales > Beijerinckiaceae > Methylocystis. The sequence goes on along the minus strand of NZ_JBPFEB010000045.1, from coordinate 147,365 downwards.
GCGCGCCGCCCGTGGCGATGAGGATGTAGCGCGCGCCGACCGTGCGGCCGTCCGCAAAATGCACGGCGTTTGGCCCGGCGATGGTGGCGCGGGCGCGGATGATCTCCACCTTTGAATTGCCGAGCGTCTGCTCATAGAGGCCGGAGAGGCGGGTGATCTCCTTTTCCTTGGCCGCGACGAGGGTCGGCCAGTCGAAGCGCGTCTCGCCGACATGCCAGCCGAAGCCGCGCGCGTCCTCGAAATCATCCCTGAAGCGGCTCGCCAGCACATAGAGCTTCTTGGGCACGCAGCCACGAATGACGCAGGTGCCGCCGACGCGGAATTCCTCGGCGATGGCGACTCTCGCGCCGTGGCTCGCCGCGATCCGCGCGGCGCGGACCCCGCCCGAGCCGGCTCCGATGACAACGAGGTCGTACTGGTCGTCGCTCATGCCGCGCCGCCCGTCGCGTCGCCGAGAACCCGGACCCCACTGGCGCCGGCGACGAAGATCGCCGTCGCGAGGCCGATGAAAAGGCCATGGTCCACGACGCCGGGAATGGCCGCGAGCCGCTCGGACAGGGCCTCGGGCGCGTCGATGGCGCCGAAGGCGCAATCCAGGATGTAATGGCCGCCGTCCGTGACATAGGGCGCGTCCGGGGCGCTCATCCTTTGCGTGATCGCTCCGATCAGCCCGAGGCCGCGCGCCACGCGTTCGATGTGCAGCCGTGTCGAACGCGCGCCGAAGCGGTCGATTTCGACCGGGAGGGGGAAGCCGCCGAGGGTTTGCACCTCCTTCGTCGCATCCGTGATGACGAACATGCGCCCGGACGCGGCCGCGACGATCTTCTCGCGCAGCAGCGCGCCGCCGCCGCCCTTGATCAGGCGCAGGGAGGAGTCGAACTCATCGGCGCCGTCGATGGTCAGGTCCAGCTCCGGCGTCTCGTCGAGGGTCGTGAGCTTGACGCCGAGCCCCTCCGCCTGCAGGCGCGTGCGCTCCGAGGTGGGCACGCCGACGACCTCCAGCCCCTCGCGCACCCGCGCGCCCAGAAGATCGACGAAATGCGCGGCCGTCGAACCGGTGCCGAGGCCGAGCCGCATGCCATGGGCGACGTGGTCGAGCGCGGCCTGGGCGGCGGCGCGCTTCATGGCGTCGGCGGAAAGGGTGGGGGTCACGACAGGCGGCGTCCTATTTTGCGGGCGGGGTGCAGACCACGGAACTTTCGTTGAGCACGAAACAGATGGACATCATGCCCGACCGCAGATCAACGCGAAAGACGCCGCCTTCGCCGGTATGGCGCGAGGCGATCAGCGCATATTCGCTGAAGGCGCCGGCCTTGGCGCCCTCGCCCGGCGGATAGCACAAGGTGACGCCGATCTGCGTGCCCTCCTTGAGCCCGTATTGGCAGGCGCCGACTTCGCCGGTCGCCTTGTCGAGGCGGAAAACCCGGTTGAGATCGGTTTGGGGCGCGGCCAGAAACTCGTAATTCCCGGCGGCCTGCGCCTGGGCGAGGCCGCCCGCCAGGAAAGGGACCGCAAGCGCGAGCGCTCGCCGCGAATTGACATAATGCGAAAGACGCATCTCTCCCTCCCGTCCCGAATCGGTTCACGCAGTCTACACAAGCAGGGAGCGCAAGCTGCGCGAAATTTGCCAGCCGGCGCTTGATCCCCGTGGGCTGGGCCATTAGCCACATGGGCCATGACCCAGCGCGCGCCCATCCTTGTTTTCGACCTCGACGGCACTCTGGCGGACACCGCCGGGGACCTCATCGCCACCCTGAACGTGCTCCTCGACCGGGAGGGGTTGCCGATCGTGGCGCCCTCAGCGGCGCGCGGTCTCGTGGGCGCGGGGGCGCGGGCGCTGATCGAGCGGGGCTTCGCCCTGAACGGCGTCGCGCTGACGCCGGAGCGGACGGACCCGCTGGTCCGGGACTTTCTGGCCCATTATGAAGCGCATATCGCCGATGAAAGCGCGCTGTTCCCGGGGGTGCGCGCGGCGCTGGACCGTTTTGCGGAGGCGGGCTTCCGGCTGGCGGTCTGCACCAACAAGCCGGAGCGGCTGGCGCGACTGCTGCTCGAAAAGCTGGAGGCCGTCGACCGTTTCGCGGCGATCTGCGGGCGCGGCACGTTTCCGATGCACAAGCCCGACCCGCGAACGCTCCTGCTGACGATCGAGGCGGCCGGCGGCGACCCCGGCCGTGCGCTGATGGTGGGGGACTCCAGAACGGACATCGACACAGCCAAAGCTGCCGGCGCGCCGGTGGTGGCGGTCGATTTCGGCTATACGGACACGCCCGTGGCCGACCTTTCGCCCGACCGCGTGATCTCGCATTACGACGAACTCTGGGAGGCGGCGACGTCGCTTCTGGGCGTTTCGTCCTTCGTCCGCACTTGACGGGAGCCCTCGGCGTCTCTTACAGGGAAGCTGTTCGCGACGACGCGACGGGCGGCTAGCTCAGCGGGAGAGCACTCCCTTCACACGGGAGGGGTCACAGGTTCAATCCCTGTGCCGCCCACCATTCAAATCAAAGACTTGACAAAAACCCGCGCTCGTCTCGCCTGCGGCGTGGTCACGCGACTGGCGCCCGTGACGCGTCCTGGCACTTTCGGATCGCGCCCACGCATCTGCTCCACCTGAGCCCCGGCGAGGGGCGGGGTAAGGCTGCGACAGCAATGGCCCGACCCAGAATCCGACCTCACCTGCCCCGGTTGATTTCACGTGCTAACATCACATCCGCCATTTGTGAGAATGACGAAAAAACGGGGGTAAATATCATGAGGAAACTGTCCATTGTGGTTTGCGCCTCAATTCTCGCGGCCTCCTTGTCTTCCGTGGCGACGCCCGCTTTGGCCTTGGGCGGTTGCGGTCCGAATGGGCATCGGAATGGCAGGGGCAATTGTGGATTCGGTGGTCAAAACCAGGATTGGTGCATGAAGCAGACGGGCCATCGAGCCACTCGCTTGCCAGACGGCACATTCCGTTGCCTGAGGTAAATCAACGGCTGTTCCACCACGCCAGACAGGGCAAACAGGCGATCCCCGAGTGATTGCGCACCGGGAGATTGCTGGTGTCCGGCCTCATTAAGCCTCTTTTCACGAACGGGCGATCATCCTCGAAGCGGGCTGGGTTCTTTGGGAGTTTAATCGCCATGATCGCAGCGAACGCCAGGAACTCGGGATTTGCCTTGATACGTTCCTTCACGAGCCGTGCAGCCAGGAGGCTGGCCGGCCTGCCGGAGGCGCTCGCGCAAGCAATAGAGAGGCTTGCGCTTCGACCCTGATGACGAGAAAACGCCCCGAACCTTCTGGCGTCGGGGCGTATTCCATTCAGTGGGCCTTCGGCTTCTTTGCGTGCGGGGCCTGGTGCGCCTTCGGCGCCGGAGCGGGTGGCGCGGCAGATGTTTCCGCCGCCTTTTCCGGGGCGGGGCCAGGCGCCGGCGCCGCGGCGGGAGCGGGCTCCGGAGCCGCCGGCGGCGTTGTGGTCGCTTCTGCGGCCGGGGTTGCGTCAGGCGCCGTGGAGGTCGCGGCGGGCGCTTGAGCGGATATTGGGGCGTCGCCCGCAGTCTCGGGCGCGCCGGGTTTCCGCAGCCACCCGGCGTAGACAGCATAAGCGATGGCGCAGAGCGCGACGGCCGCGATTAAAAGGCGTTTCATCGGTAATCCTTTCGACGATCGGAACGCAAGGACGGGTGTGCTGCGATTCCCTTCGCTTGGCAATCTTTGTTCGCGAGTTCTGGCAGGCGCTCGGGAAAGATGCACCGAAAACTTCGTCGCCCTTCGTGTTCGTTCGCGCGGCGGTTTTTACCCGCTATGCCGCCGAAAGCGCCCCGCCGATCCATCCACGGTCGGGGCGTTTCGTCTCCGCTTTTCCTACCGGTAGCGATAATAGTCGCCGTCGCTGTCCTCGTACCGGTCATCGCTGCACTGGCATGACGGCCGACGAGGCGGGCGGTTGTACCCATAGCCATAGGACGAGCCCGGGTCATAATAGCCGCCGGATGTCGCTGCGTAGCTGTCCTGCCAGCCAGGCTGAGACCCGGCGCAAGCCGTGAGCGTTGCGCATGCAAGGACGAGTGAAAATCCTCGATCAAGCTTAGACACAGCCAACTCCTACTCAAACGCGCCCCTCACGGACGCGGAGCATGCGATGGCTGACATGAAGGGAACATTAATGCAAAAGACGTCCTAAGGCGCCTTTGGCGATTGCTCGTAGATCCGCCCCAGAATGCGCTCGATCAGCTCAAGGCGACTCTCGGCGCCAGGATCGCCGCCTTCACGTTTGATATGCGTCCTCAGCGTTTCCGCTTTCGCCTCCAGGTCGCGCAATGCTTCCTGTTGCAGCGAAGCGACAACCTCGTAATCCCTCATGCTCCAGGCCCTTCTTCTGCGAGCGACTTATGTAGGGCGGAACTCGCCGGGAAGCGCGGTCTGTCAGTCGCATAGACATGCAGCCCCTGCAGCGTTTGGGAGCAAGCAAAATCAGCCTTTCATTGCGCAGCCGAGACCCCCGCGCTTGCGTCCGGCGTCAGGCCAGCTTCCGTCTCGGCATCGAACAACCCGAATGAAGTCCTAGGTACTAAGCCACTCAACCTCCAGGAGGGGCTCATGACTCGCAAAGCTGCGGCTTCCATTGCTGGCGTCGCCATCGTCGCCGCTCTCGCCGTTGGTTCCGTCGCCAGGTCGGAGACGGACTCCGCAAAAGGGGTGATCACCTCGACGCAGGATATCAAATGGGCGGCGGCTCCCGCCTCGCTGCCATGTTGCGCCGAGGCGGCGCTCCTGTATGGCGACCCGGCGAAGGAGGGCTTGTTCGCCCTGCGCGTGCGAATCCCGAAGGATTATTACATTCCTCCGCACACCCACCCAAACGCTGAAGTCGTCACCGTGCTGACCGGCAAATTCAGCCTGGGGATGGGGCCGAAAGCAGACCGCGCCTCCGCCAGGCCGATTGGCGCCGGCGGCTTCATGGCGATGCCGCCGCAAACGCCGCACTACGTCTTTTCCGACGAGGAGACGGTCCTGCAAATCACCTCGGTCGGACCCTGGGGCATTGATTACGTGGACCCAAAGGACGATCCGCGTCTCAACATCGCGCCGGTCCAAAAAGGCGGATCCGCGCAGCGGCAGGAATAAGTCGCGCGCTTCGGCACGACAATTCACTCCAGCCATGATGGCGGCGTCATTCGCCTTTGTGAACGCCGCCAGAGCATTCTCGCGGACAATCGGGGTCTGTGCGCCTTTGCCGCATCTCGCGCGCGATGTTTGCATCTTGTTAAGATTAGCTTCACAGCGTTACGATGTTTTGTATTGGTTTCCCATTTGTCACTGGATGGAGCGTTCAGATGGTGCGTACGCACTCTTTCAAACAGTTCTTCGCCACTGCGCTGTCTCTTGCTGTCGCAGGCTTGCCAATCAGTTCCGTGCGCGCGGAGCAGGTGAACATTACCCTGGCGGGAGCGGACTGCGGCAATCTGGTCTTTTGGCGAAACATTCCCCAGATGCCGACGGCGAGTTTGTCCGCCGTCGGGGGAAGCATCAACGGGAAGATCTACGCAGCGGGAGGGCTTGACGCGAATGCAAACCCGCTCTCCCTGACCCAGGTCTACCAGCCGCTCAAGAACAAATGGTCGTCAGCCGCGAGCATGCCCGATGTGCGTTACGGCGGCGCGGCCGCCACTCTTGGCGACAAATTCTATGTTGCTGGCGGGTGGACAAGGAGTCCGCCTTTGCCGAACAACAATCTTTGGGCCTACGATCCGAAGACGAACGCTTGGGAGACCAGGTCCAGCATCTCCCATCTGAGCGCTTGTGGCGCGGCAGGGGTGATCAACGGCAAGCTGTATCTGACAACCCCTTGCGCGGGGTCTGGCCCTTACCAGCCCTTGCTGGATGTTTATGACCCGGTCACGGACCAATGGACGCGGCTGGCGGATTCCGCCAAAGCGCATAGCGATGCGGCTGTCGGCGTGATCGATGGCAAGCTTTATGTCGCGGGTGGCTTCGATGGCGCGGTCATTAATGTGACCGAGCGTTATGACCCCGACACGAACGCCTGGACGACGCTCGCGCCCATGCCGATTGCGGTGAATCTGGCGACCTCCATCGCGCAAAACGGCTTGCTCTATGTTTTTGGCGGATCAGGCGCTGGAGCAACGAACAAGACTGTCCAGATCTATAACCCGGACAAGAACAGTTGGAAGGTTTGCTCCTTGTCCCGTTACACCCTTCCGATCCAGACCCGTGGCGTGGCGGGTGTCGCCTATGGGTTCATATTTGCGGCGGGCGGCGGAAAAGACACAAGCTTGCAACCCGCCAGCACTGGTTTCAGCGTGCTGCCGCTGCCGTCGCTCCCCTGACCTGCGACTCCGTCAGGTCTCAACAAGCGTCAAGCCGCCTGCCTCATGGAGACAGGCGGCGTTGATTTCGGTGACGCCAACCGGGCGGCGACCGGCGCGGCGAGCGATCATGTGATGAATTCCGCGACAACCCTGTTGCGATTTTCAATTCGCTCATATCTCAGGCCGCTGGCGAAGCGCTTGATCAGACCTATGCCCAGGCCGCCTGGCTTGATCTCGCCCAGGGGCTGATCGGCCTGTTTCGCCGGCGCGTTCACAATATCGAAGAAGACGCCATTGTCTTCGATCGTCAAGACAATCCGGTCTGGCTTCGCCTCGACGCTCATGCGCACATGCAGGCGATCGGAAAGATCGCCATTATGCATCATGACGTTTGAAACGAGCTCGTCCGCGCAGAGCATCAGCGCGTAGGATTGGTCTTCGCTCAACCGCAATGCGCCGGCAATCGACTCGATCCAGGCGAGAGCGCGCGATATCTCGGACAGGGAGCCGTCGAACTCACGGCTCCATTCGCCTGTCTGAGATTGTTGCGCCGGCTCAATCAAGGCTATAGCCCGAACACGAGATCGACCTCCGCGACATCGCGGATGATCGGGATGAGCGTGTCGATATTGCTTTCCCTGAGAACTTTCTCCACATTGCGCTGAGGCGCGAGCACGACGAGCTTGCCGCCGATGTTTGACGCTGTCTTGGCGCCGAGCACCAGGGTGCGAATTCCAAGCGAGGCCAGATAATCGACTTCTGAAAGATCGACCACGATATGCCTCTTTCCAGCCGTCGCGCTCTTGAAATCCTCGTCGATCGCGAGCGCGCCAGTAACGTCCAGTCGGCCGGCCAGCAGGATTTTCAAAACGCCATGGTCAAGCTCGGCAGTTTCCAATTTCATCCCTTATCTCCATCGAAGCGCAAGCGTTAGCGGATCAAGAACAAATCGACTTAATGTGTCAGTTGGGTGACAGCGCTGGCCTCTCCTGGTCAACCCGGGGAAATCACGCGTCATCCAGGCGTCGCCAACCAGTCGCATGCTGGCGACCAGCGGCGTCCTTCCTTTCAGGATTGCCGGCGCGATCATGGCTCCGCCCCCTTTTGACGATCGCGACGGCTTTCAAAATTTCGCGGTCGCCATCTCGACGGCGCTGCTCCGCTTATCCATGTCATTGCGGTCATCGTCGCCTCGAAAAGGCCGGCGGGGGAGGAGACCATCATGGCGAAGAGTCAGCTGCGCAGCGGCCGCGAGCCGAAGAAGCCGAAGAAGGAAAGAGCGAAAGTGGCGCCATCGTCCGAATCGCGCTGGAGCGTGTTCGAAAAGCAGATGGGCCAGGACGCCAACAAGAAGAAGTAGGGCGCCGCCTCAAACCCAACGCGCATGCGTGACGCCGGTATTGACGGCGTCCGCTTCGCGTCTCCAGACATCCGAGACTTTGAAGCGAGCGATTTCCAGGCCGCTCGCATCGATGACGAGCAGGGCGTCGAAGTCGATCTTCTGCGGAGCCCTCAGGCTCAGGATCTCGACCTCGAAGAAGTGACGCACTTCCTCGATCACGGCTGACGCGCTGGCGGACGCCAATTCATATTCGCGCAGGGGCGTGACCATCTCCTTGGCGCCGTCCTCGACAATTCTCACTTCCCGAACTCGAAAGAGCGCCATCACGGTCTTCCCTTCGCTTCGCGGCGCGTCTGATCTGAACACGTCTGATGATGAGATTGTCCGGAGCGGGCGTGGGTCAAGGACAGGGGCCAAGGCAGGCCCTTGCCTGCGGCGAAGTTGGCTCTACGTCCACCTTACGCCTTTCGAACCTTGGAAAGGCGTTTGCCGTGGAGGAAGCCATGATATCAGCCAGAGAACATGTCACGATGGCGAGTGTCGGCGGAGTCGTCGGCGCGATTTTGGGCGCTGGACTGGGCGGAGCGCTGTTTGGTCTGCCGGGCGTCGTCGCAACCGCAGTTCTGGCGGGGATCGGCGGCGCAATCTTCGGATCGTTCATGTAAGCCTTGAACAACCTTCGCCACATGCACAAGACGGGGAGCGCCGCGCCCGAAGGGCAGGGCAGGGCGCTTCCCATGCGTTCGGGAGCCGATGGATCGAAGGTTCCCTCGGGAGCCGCGGCGCTCAGCGACTTTGGTCGGCTTCGCCGCTGTCTCCAGTTGTTGCCAGCTGGAGTCCAATCTGGCGCACGACGGCCGGAACCTCGGCGAATGTGTTGTGCCCCATGAAATCGGTGTTGAGCCTCGAAAGATCGCGGACCGAAACGCCAAGAGCCTCAAGCGCCTCCCGGTTTCGGGGATCGCTCGGGTCCATCGCTCCCAGTCGCGGGCGGTCTCCGGCGATGTGGGACGAGAGCTGGAGCGCCCTGTCGGTGCCCGACACGAAGATGGTCACATGCTCAGGACCCACTCGCTGGAGTTGCTGGCTGAACACATTCACATCGATGTCCGGCGCCGCCAGCATCACTTCGCCCAGCCGGCCGTCCAGGTCGGGCCGACCCGCGATCGCGACCGCTCGCAAACTTTCCATGGCGAGCCATGCGCCCATGGAATGCGCCAGGACATGGACCCGGCCGACGCCACGCGCGTTCGAGAGGTCCGTGATGACCTTCTCGAGCGCGTCACGCGCCACCGTGGCGCTTTCCTTGTCGGCCTCATAGGCGGCGAGGCCGCTGCGCGAGATCGAATCCCATGTGAAGAGTATGGCGACGCCGGCGAAGCCTGAATCAACGACGATCTGGGCCAGCCGGAAACGCGCTTCATTGAGACTGATGTCGTAGCCGTGAACATAGAGCAGGATGTCGCGCTCCGCGCCGGCGTCCGACGCCCGTTCGGCAATCTCGTCCAGAAAATCGGCTTGCGTCAGCCTGTGGTGCGAGGCGACGACGAAATCGCGGCCCGCGACGTTGTGGCCGAAAGGCCCGTGCTCGATTTCGCCAGCGCGATGGTTTGGCGGGACGCTGACGGAAACCGCCGAGAAGTGGGTATGGCTGGTCGCGCCAGCATCGTCTCGTCTGGTCGAGGCGACCAGGATCGGGACCTCGCCTTGAGCAGTCACATGCGAGAGGGCGAGGAAGGATGAGGGGTCGCCGCTCTGACCGCCCGACGAACAGCCGGCGAGAGTCAGGGCCAGATAGGCGGCGGCCAGTAACGCGCCGGTCGCCCTGATGGAAACAAATCCGACCCCGGCTTTTCCCAAAAACATGAGCGCAGGCCATAAATGAAACCAAGACACGCGTCGCCCGCGTGCGGAAAGCGATTATTCGGGGCGGGTGGTTAAGACGCGTTAAGGCGCGACGGCGCAATTGCAACGTAGATAACAAAGCCCTACCGCGCCGGCCTGTATGAGCCGCCAACGCCGCTTAAAAAAACGCGGCCGGCGAGCGCCGGCCGCGTCTGTGTCCGATTGTGGAAGCTGTCACCTTGGCGAGGGGACGACCTTGATGCGCGCCATCATGCCACCGTCCTCATGTTCAAGAATATGGCAGTGGTAGACGAACTCGCCGACCTGCGGGAAGGGAATGCTGACGAGAACCGGCTTCGAGTCGCATTCGCCATTATGCCACTGGTCCATGGTGCAGGCGCCGCCTTGCTGCTCGACGTCGATCTTCGGGGTAGCGACCGGAAGCGGCAGATTGTCCTGCATCACGGCGGCGCCTTTCGTGTCGGGCGACGAGGTGGTCGGCGTCAACTGATAGAACTTCGTCTGGTGGATGTGGAAATTGTGGTTTTCCGTCGCGAGATTCACCAGCTCCCACGTTTCATTCGCCGGCTTCTGGCCCTTGTCGAGAGGCAGGCAGACGAAGGGATTCGCCGGGTCGAACTGCGTCACGTCCTGAGAGGCGACGACATTGCCGAACTGATCGATCTGTTCATAGCCCATTCCGAAGCTGCTCGGATCGTTCTGATCAGCGATGCCAAAGAAGATGCGGCGTTTGTGGCCGGGCGGGAGCGCGGCGCAGCCTGTCGGGAGCGGCGCCCTGTCCGCATAAGGCACTTTCTTGCGGAAGATGCCCGTGGCCTTGAATCCCTTGAGCGCGTCGCCGGAGATTCTGAGGTTGCGGTCGACGTGTTGCGGGGCGCCGAACTGGGCGAAGGTCACGCTGGCCAGATTGACCGCCGGCCATGTGTCGCCGCTGCCCATCTGGAGTCCCTTCTGCTTGAGCACGAAGCCGCCGTTGCGCGTCGAAGCGACCCTGCCGGTGGCGTCGCGATAGGCGACCCAGATCTCGGCGCGCGCGCTGGGCATCATGGTCAGTTCGCTGACGCAGGCCGGCAGTGACAGGGCGTCGGGCGCGGCGCCGGGGCAGGGCCGGACCTTGAACCGCCCGCCGGCCAGTTTCACTACCGTGTCCGGCGGCGTGTCGACAGGCAGGCTGATGGTGACGCCGTCGACGGAGACCAGCTGCGTCAGCAGAGACTGTCCGCTGGCGCTCGCGATCTGAAGATTATACGTGACATTGCCCGAGGAGTTGGTGATGCGCCAGATTTCGCCTTCCGGAGAGGTGACGCGAATCTGGGGATAGGACTGGCCGTTGACGGTGAACCGCCAGGCGCCGCCGTCATAGTCGCCGACGCCCGCGCAGGAGCCCGCGCTCGCCGGCTGCGCCGGGTCGCAGAACGCCGGGTCCTGCTGGCTGAGCGCGACTCCATTGCCCTGAACCTGGATGTCCTTCAGGACGAGATGCCGGACATTGGCGTCGGAAAAGGCGGCGTTGTCCCTGTTGCCATGGGCGTAGTCGCTCGCCCTGCCGACGGTGATGATCCCCGACATGCCCATGGAGATCTGATTGAGCGAAATCCCGTGGATGTGGGGGTGAAAAAAGAAGCTTCCCAGCGGGTGATTCTGCGGAATGTCGATCTGGTAGTCGACATAGTCCCGCGCGATGACCGAGCCGTGCATGTCGAGCCTCATCCCCGTCGCGGGATCGCGCTTGCCTGCCGGAATTCCCCCATTCGCGGAGTTGAACACGGACAGGAAGACGTCGTCGCCAAAGCTCGGCTGGCTCGGCGTCGCCACCCGGGGCTCGACGATCAGGCCATGGGTGTGCAGGTTCGTCGGATTGACGCCGAGATAGGCGTGATGGCCGGTGGCGTGGGACGCGTCGAGAATTTTCGGAAGCGTGTTGACCAGGCGGATCTTCAGTTGATCGCCAGGCTGAACCGCCAGCCGCGCGCCGCCGTAGTCGGCGACCGTCGAGGCGTCATTGGGACAAGACCTCTGGTTGGCCCATTTGCGCCGGCAGATCGAATAGACCCAACCCGTCGCCGCATTGTCGAGCACGGGTCGGGCGTTGGCCACCATCACGAGGTCGAGGACATTGTTCTCGCTCGCGAAGACCTGCGGCTCGCGCAAGAGGTCCTGCTGGGCCCCCGCGACGCCCGGCGACACCGACGCCGACAGGAAGAGGGCGGCAAGAGAGGAGCGGTAATACTTACGATTGGAGAGCTTTTTCTGTCGCATCAGCCATTCCTCCGAGGATTGGAAGAGGAGCGGCAAGCTTTCATGCGCTTGGCCGTCGGGGATGACGGCTGTTAAAGCAGCAGGATCGACTTGAATAAAGCCAAGCTGATGTTAACTACTAAAAATTAAACTTAATACACCCGAGTTTTTTGCTTTATTTTTCTGGGAAAAATTCTTAACGCCCACGTCGCTGCCGGACAAGTTGGCGTCGCGTCTGTCGAATTGGCTTTATTGACCATTTCGGCTCGTTTATCCTCGCGCAACTCTCGTTTTTGCGTTTCCTTTCATCCCGCGCATTGCGCGTCACCGTCCAAGCGAGGCTTCCGGGCCCATGCATATCGTGGCCTTCGTGTCGAAGAAGGGCGGGGCGGGCAAAAGCACGCTGGCGAGCAATCTCGCCGTCGCGGCGCATCTTGCGGGCCAGCGCGTCTTCATTTGCGATCTCGACCCGCTTCAGTCGCTGGTGAAATGGTCGCGGGTGCGCCAGGCGATCGACATTCCGGTCGAGCACATACCGGGACAAAAGCTCACGCGGGCGCTCGCGGCCTTGCAGAAGAGCGGCGTCGGCCTCGTCGTCATCGACACGCCGGGGGCCGAATCGGCCTGCTGCCTCGAAGCGATCGACGCCGCCGATTTCTGCGTCATCCCGGCGCGGCCCAATGTGCTCGATCTCTGGGCGAGCGAGGAAACGCTTGCGCGGGTTCGTGCCGCCGGCAAGGCATACGCGTTCCTGCTCAACCAGTGCCCGCCAGCGCGGCAGGGCGCGCGCCTGGCGCGCGGCGCGGAAGGTTTGCAGGAGATGGGGGCGCTGCTGACCCCGATGGTCTCGGCCCGCGTCGATTATCAGGACGCCGTGCGGCTGGGGCTCGGCGTCACGGAGCTGCGGCCGGACGGCGCCGCCGCGCGGGAGATGACGCAGCTCTGGGCGGCGGTGCAATGCCGGCTGGACGAAATCGCCCGGGACAGGCTGGCCGCGCGCGCGCGCGCCAATCCGGTGCTCGCCTCCTACCGGGAATTTTTCGATCAGGCCGCCCGGGTGAGCGAATTCTACGCCGACCTGCTGAAGAAGATGCTGCCAGACGGCGCGCCGGAGGCGGAAGCCGCCGCCCCGCCCGCCAGCGGCGCGGCCGAGACGACGAGACGACGCAGCGGCGTGTGATCCGCCGTCCGGACCTTCCGCCGGGGCCCCGCGTTACGTCCCATCGGGCCAGCGGGCGCGCGCAGGGAGGACGTCCGATGATTGTCGCGGTTGAGACGCTCTTTTTGACGGCGCTGATGAGCGCCTTCGTCGGCGCTGTGGCGCTTTTCGCCCTCGCCAGCTCGCAGGCCAAGAGGTCGCCGCGGGCGCAAGGCGCGTTGGCGGCGCTGGTGGCCGCCGCAAGCGTGGCCGCCGTCGGGTCATTTTTTCTCTATGCCGTGAGCCCGCACGAGGCCGCCCGGCAGGAGGTCTATAGCGGAGTGGCGCCGCAGCCCGCCCCGCGCGGTCTTTAATTCCGGCGCCCGCGACCCAATATGCAACCGATCACGGAAGGCGCTTGCTTCATGACCGACAATACCGACGACGACGATATGGACGGCCTGTCCGATCCCTTCACCTACGAGGACCTCATCTCGCAGCGGGCGATGGCCTTCTACCACGTCGCGCGGCTGACGGACACGGTGCAGGACGAGGCGGTCAAAGACTTGTGCCTCACCATGTTGCGCAAGCTCAACGCCAGCATCAAGGCGCCCTCCACGGCCGAGTTGCGCAGCATCGAGGGGGGCGGCAAGAGCCGTTGACCCTCGCGCCGCTGTGGCTTCGCGGCCACAGCCGCGCGGCTTCGGACGGCGATCGCGAGCTGAACATAGTTTTGCCACAGCCCGCGCCTCTGATGAGTCGTGCTCTCCTTGGGCATTTCCTCCCTGAACTTGGGCCGCTGGAAACCAGCGGCTCCTTTTTTTGTGCGCTTGCGGGCCGGCGGACGCTCCGCCTGTGGAGAAGTGGTCAGAAACGCCGTTCTCCAACGCGTCTGGGCCGCTGACCGTCATCCCGGCGGTTTCTCAACCGGCGGCGATCGCTTATGATCACGGCAGCCTGCGCGCAAGTTCGTGGGAAATCGACGAAATTTTATCGAAGGGACGTGTGAATGCGCATGTTTATCCGCCTCTCGGCTCTCCTCGCGATGGTCCTGGCCGCGCCGGCTTTTGCCGAGGGCACGGCCGCCCAGCGCGAAGCCTGTGAGGATGACGCCTATCGATTCTGTCAGGCGCAGGTGCCGGACGCGATCGCCATCGAGAAATGCCTGCGCGCCAACGCCGGCGCGGTTTCGGGCTCCTGCCGCGCGGAACTCGGCATCGCCAGCGCCGCGTCCGACACCGGCGGCAAGAAGAAGAAGAGGTAAACGTCGCCGTCCGCCCTCCCCCTCCTGGGGGGGGCGGCGGGCGCGAAGCCTGGCCGGCGCCTCCGTCTGTCAGGCCTTTCCGCGCAGAATCTCGATCACGCCCGAGAAATCTTTTTCGGCCCCGCCCTGCGCCGCATAGAGCGCGTAGAGCTGCGCCGCCGCCGCGCAGAGCGGCGTCACCGCCCCGGCTTGCGCCGCCGCGGTCTCCGCCAGACGCAAATCCTTCAGCATCAGCACCGTGAGGAAGCCGGGCGCGTAATCGCGGTTGGCCGGCGAAGCCGGGACAGGCCCGGGAACCGGGCAGTAGCTCGTCAGCGACCAGGATTGGCCCGAGGAGACGGCCGCGGCCTCGTAGAGGGCCTCGGCGGACAGGCCGATGCGATCCGCGAGAGCGAACGCCTCGGCGGTTGCGATCATTGTCACGCCCAGCATCAGATTGTTGCACAGCTTCGCCGCCTGGCCGAGGCCGGGGCCGCCGCAATGCAGGATGCGCGCGCCCATCTTTTCGAGAATGGGCTTCGCGGTCCAGAACGTCTCCGCCTCCGCGCCGCACATGAATGTGAGACTGGCGGCCCGCGCCCCGGCGACGCCGCCCGACACCGGCGCGTCGATCGCCCTGGCCAGCGCCGCTTCCGCGATGCGATGCGCATGGCGCGCGCTTTCGACGTCGATCGTCGAACAGTCGATGAACAGCGCGCCCGTCGCCGCGCGCGGCAGCAGCCGGCGCCAGACGTCGAGCGTCTGCTCGCCGCTTTGCAGCATGGTGACGACGACCTCGGCCCCCGCGCCCGCCTCCTCCGCCGTCGCGGCGCAGGGCACGCCCAGCGCCGCCGCCCTTTCGCGCGCGCCGCCGGCGCGGTCGGACCCCGTCACCTTCTCGCCGGCGGCGACGAGATTCGCGGCCATCGGCGCGCCCATGGCGCCCAGACCGATGAAGGCGATGCGGGCCATGGCGTTCCTTTCGCGTCAGGACATGGTCGGGATGACGAAACTCGCGCCGTCCTTGATCCCGCTCGGCCAGCGCGACGTCACCGTCTTCGTCTTCGTGTAAAAGCGAAAGGCGTCGTCGCCATGCTGATTGAGATCGCCGAAGGCGGAGCGCTTCCAGCCGCCGAAAGTGTAATAGGCGAGCGGGGTCGGGATCGGCACGTTCACGCCCACCATGCCGACCTGGACGCGCGAGGCGAAATCGCGCGCGGCGTCGCCGTCGCGGGTGAAGATGGCGACGCCATTTCCATATTCATGCGCATTCACGAGACCGAGCGCGTCCTCGTAACTTTGCGGGCGCAGCACGCTCAGCACGGGGCCGAAGATTTCTTCCTTGTAGATGCGCATGTCGGGCGTCACCTCGTCGAAGAGGCAGCCGCCCATGAAGTAGCCGTCTTCGTATCCCTGCATCCTGAAATCGCGGCCGTCGACGAGCAGCCGCGCGCTTTCCTCGACCCCGAGCGCCACATAGCCTTTCACCCGCTCGAGATGCGCGCGTGAGACGAGCGGGCCAAAATCGGCGGACGGGTCCGTGGACAGGCCGATCTTCAGGCTTTCGACGCGCGGAACAAGCTGTTCGAGCAGCGCCCGCGCCGTGTCCTGGCCGACGGGCACGGCGACCGAGATCGCCATGCAGCGTTCGCCGCCCGAGCCATAGCCGGCCCCGATGAGCGCGTCGACGGCCTGGCCCATGTCGGCGTCCGGCATGACGACCATGTGATTCTTGGCGGCGCCGAAACATTGCGCGCGCTTTCCGTGAGCGCAGGCGCGCGCGTAAACATATTCCGCGATCTGGCTGGAGCCGACGAAGGCGACGGCCCGCACATCGTCATCGTCGAGCAGGGCGTCGACGGCCTCCCTGTCGCCATGGATCACATTGAACACGCCCGCCGGCAGGCCCGCCTCCATCATCAGCTCGGCGAGACGCAGCGGCGTTTGCGGATCCCGCTCCGACGGCTTGAGCACGAAGGCGTTGCCGCAGGCGATCGCGGGCGCCGCCATCCAGAGCGGAATCATCGCCGGGAAATTAAAGGGCGTAATCCCTGCCGTAACGCCAAGCGGCTGGCGCATGGAAGAGACGTCGATTCCCGGCCCCGCCGAATCCGTGAAGCCGCCCTTGAGCAGATAGGGCGCGCCGACACAGAACTCGACAACCTCGAGCCCGCGCTGAATGTCGCCGCGCGCGTCCGCGAGCGTCTTGCCATGCTCGCGCGCGAGCCCCTCAGCGAGCGCGTCCAGGTCGCGCGTCGCCAGCTCGAGAAACTTCATGAGAACGCGCGCGCGCCGTTGCGGATTGACCGCCGCCCATCCGGGTTGCGCCGCACGCGCATTTTCGACGGCGGCGCGGACGTCGGCGGCGCCGGCGAGCGGCGCGCGGCCGATCACGGCGCCCGTCATGGGTTCGTAAAGGTCGGTGAAACGGCCGGTTCCCCGGACTTTCCTGCCGCCGATGAAATGGGTCAGGTCAGACATGTCAGTGTCCACTTAGGGCGCGAGGCGGCGCTGCACAGGCAGGCCGTTCGCGTCGCGCCTTCAACCCGCGCCGAAGCGACATAAATAACAAAAGATGACCAAGCGAGGCCCGCCATGGCCGAAGCCTTAGCTGACAAGAACCGCTACGCTCATGCGCCCCGCAATGCGGACTGGACGATCGATCAGGACTGGGCGTCTTACACGCCTGAGGAGCACGACCGCTGGAACAGGCTCTTCGCGCGACAGGCCAGGGTTCTCCCCGGCCGCGCCTGCGACGCCTTTCTCGCCGCCAAGCAGAAGCTCGAATTGTCGCGCGCGGGCATTCCCGATTTCGCGGAACTGAGCGAGCGTCTGGCGCGCCTGACAGGCTGGCGCGTCGTGCCGGTCGCCGGCCTCATCCCCGACGACGCCTTTTTCGATCACCTCGCCAACCGCCGCTTCCCGGCGGGCGCCTTCATCCGTCCGGAGCGCGAACTCGATTATCTCTCGGAGCCGGACGTCTTTCACGATGTCTTCGGCCATGTGCCCCTGCTGGCGGACCCCGTCTATGCGGAATTTCTGGAAGCCTATGGCAAGGGCGGCCAGCGCGCCCTGCGACGCGGCCAGTTGCACAATCTCGCGCGGCTCTACTGGTATACGGTGGAGTTCGGCCTGCTCGCGACGCCCGCCGGCTTGCGCATCTTTGGCGCGGGCATTCTGTCGTCGCCGGGCGAGAGCGTGTTTTCGCTGGAGGATTCCTCACCCAACCGCATCGCCTTCGATCTGGAACGGATCATGCGCACGAAATACATCATCAGCGACTATCAGCAGACCTATTTCGTGGTCGAAAGCTTCGAGCAATTGCTCGCGGAGTGCTATCAGGATTTCGGCGCCCTGTATGACGACCTGCGCGCGCAGCCCGACATCGAGGCGCATGCGCTGTGCGCGGGCGATCGCGTTCTCACGCAGGGCGATCAGCATTATTTCCGCGCCAGGGGCATGGCCGCCGAATAGTCACAAGGCTTTCACGGTCTGCTCGATGGCGCCGAAGATTGGATGGCGGTCCTTGTCCAGCATTTCGATGCGCACCGTGTCGCCCGCCTTGAGAAAGGGCGTGCGCGCCTCGCCCGTGAGCAGCTTCTCGACGGTGCGCTGCTCGGCGATGCAACTGTAGCCGAGGCCGCCTTGCGCGACCGGCAAGCCCGGTCCGCCGTCCGGCCCGCGATTTGAAACCGTGCCCGAGCCGATGATGGTTCCCGCCGAGAGCGGCCGTGTGCGCGCCGCATGGGCGATGAGCTGGCCGAAGTCGAATGTCATGTCGACGCCGGCCTCGGGATGGCCGAGCGGCGCGCCATTCACCATGACGTGAAGCGGCAGCAGAACTTTCCCGCCGTCCCATGCGGCGCCGAGCTCGTCCGGCGTGACCGCGACAGGCGAGAAGGCGGACGACGGCTTCGATTGGAAAAAGCCGAAGCCCTTCGCGAGTTCGCCTGCAACGCGGTCGCGCAGCGTGACGTCATTGGCGAGCATGACGAGCTTGATGTGCTGACGCGCCTCTTGCGGCGTCACGCCCATCGGCACGTCGTCGGTGACGACCGCAACTTCCGCTTCGAGATCGAGCCCGTCCGGCTGATCGTGAAGCGGAATCGGATCGCGCGGGCCCAGAAAACAGTCCGAGCCGCCCTGATAGATCAGCGGATCGGTGAAGAAGGCGGGCGGCATGTCGGCGCCGCGCGCCTTGCGCACGAGCGCCACGTGATTGACGTAAGCCGAGCCATCGGCCCATTGATAGGCGCGCGGCAGAGGCGAGGCGCAGTCTCTTTCGCGAAAGCGAAATGTCATGGCGCTCTCGGCCTCCACCCGCTCGGCGAGCGCCTCGAGTTGGCGCGCCGTCTCCGCCCAGCGGTCCAGCGCCGCCTGCAATGTCGGCGCAATATCGTCGGCGACGGCGGCGCGGGTCAGATCGCGCGACACGACCACGAGCCGGCCGTCGCGGCCGCCCTTCAGCGAAGCGAGTTTCATGATGCGCCTCCGGGCGTTCCGTTGAAGCGTTTCGGCAAAGCCGACCAGCAGTCGTCATAATCGGATTGAAGCGTGTCCAGCGTGAGCGCATAGTCTGTCGGGTGCTGCGGCAGGCGCGTCTCGAACATGAAGGCGAGCGTCTTTTCCAGCTTCACCGGCGAGGAGGGCGCCCTGGTGGCCGCCGCGACAGACTCCGCGTCCGGCCCGTGCGGCAGCATGGCGTTGTGGAGCGACGCGCCGCCGGGTTCGAAGCCTTCCCCCTTGGCGTCATAGGCGCCGAAGATCAGCCCCATGAATTCGCTCATCACATTGAGATGGAACCACGGCGGGCGGAATGTGTCCTCGGCCACCTGCCAGCGCTCGGGGAAGATGACGAAGTCCACATCGCCGACGCCGGGCTGCGTCGAGGGCGAGGTGAGCACACAGAAGATCGACGGGTCCGGGTGATCGAACAGCAGCGCGCCGACCGGCGAAAAGCGGCGCAGGTCATACTTGTACGGCGCGTAATTTCCGTGCCAGGCGACCACGTCGAGGGGCGAATGGTCCAGTTCGGCGGCGTAGAAGGCGCCGCCGGATTTGACCGTCATGCGGCAGGGGCGATCGTTGTCCTCGAAGGCCGCCACGGGCGTGAGGAAGTCTCTCGCATTCGCAAGCCCGTTGGCGCCGATGACGCCGCGGCCGGGCAAGGTGAACAGCGCGCCGTAGTTCTCGCACAGATAGCCGCGCGCGGGACCATCGGGCAAAGTCACGCGAAACTTCACGCCGCGCGGCAAAACCGCGATCTCGCCGGGCGCGGCCTCGATTATTCCCATCTCCGTCTCGAAGCGCAGGGCGCCCGTTTGCGGAAGAAAGAGAAGTTCGCCGTCCGCGTCATAGAAAACCTCTTCCTCCATGGAGCGGGTAATGAGATAGATCGCGGCGGACATACCGACGCGCGCATCGGCGTCGCCGCAGGTGGTCATGGTTCTCACGCCCTCGACGAATGTCTGCGCCTGGTTTGGGAGCGGAATGGCGCCCCATCGCAACTGGGCGAGGGGCGGTTCCGCGGCGCGGGCGGGAGCGGTTTTCCAAAGCGACGGCGCGGCCGCGCGGAAGCGGCGCGCGTGCAGGACGGAGGGGCGGATCCGATACAGCCAGGAGCGCCGGTTGGCGCCCGGCGGCGCCGTGAAGGGCGCGCCCGACAATTGCTCGGCGTAAAGCCCATAGGGGCAGAGCTGCGGCGAGTTGCGCCCGCGCGGCAGAGCGCCCGGCAAGGCTTCGGTTTCGAATTCATTGCCGAAGCCGCTCATGTAATCTGTCATGTCAATCGTCCGGCTTCAGAACGCCGCGTCTCAGCTGATCTTCCTCGATCGACTCGAACAGCGCGCGGAAATTGCCCTCGCCAAAGCCTTCGTCGCCCTTCCTCTCGATGAACTCGAAGAAGATCGGCCCGACGACGGTCTTGGAAAATATCTGCAAAAGCAGGCGCGGCCGCGCCCCGCCATCGGTCCCGCCATCGATCAGAAGGCCGAGCTCCTTCAGCCGTTCGATCGGTTCGCCATTGCCGGGAAGACGCGCTTCGATCGCTTCGTAATAGGCGTCCGGCGGCGCTGGCATGAAGTCCAGTCCGCGCGCGCGCAGGCGCCCGACCGTCTCGTAGATGTCCCGGCAGGCGCAGGCGATGTGCTGCACGCCCTCGCCATTGTAGGCTTCGAGAAACTCCTCGATCTGGCTCGTCGCGTCGGCGCTTTCGTTGATCGGAATGCGAATCTTGTCGCAGGGGCTCGTCATGGCGCGCGAATAGAGGCCCGTGAACCGGCCCTCGATGTCGAAATAGCGAATCTGGCGGAAATTGAAGAGCCGCGCATACCAGTCCGCGAGCGCGTCCATGCGTCCGCGGCGCACGTTATGCGTCAGATGGTCGATGATGGTCAGGCCGACGCCCTCCGGCTTCGGGTCGCGCACGCCGGTCCAGCGGAAGTCGACGTCCCAGATCGAGCCGGTGTCGCCGTAGCGGTCGACGAGATAGATCAGCGCCCCGCCCACGCCTTCGATCGCCGGGATGTTCAGCTCCATCGGACCCGTGCGGGAGGGAACAAGGGTGGCGCCGAACTCTTCGGCCCGCCGGAAGGCGACGCCCGCGTCCCTCACCCTGAAGCCGAGCGCGCAGACCGAGGGGCCGTGCGCCTGCGCGAACTGCGCGGCGAAACTGTCGGGCTCGGCGTTGAGGACATAGTTGATGTCGCCCTGGCGATAGAGCGTCACGTCCTTCGATCGGTGCCGCGCGACGGGCTCGAAGCCCATCGTCTCGAAAAGAGCGGCAAGCCGGGCGGGCTCGGGATGGGCGAATTCGACAAATTCGAAGCCGTCCGTCCCCATCGGATTGTCGACGGGACGGAGCGCAGGGTCGGACACGATCGTCGTCATGACTGGCCTGTCTTGCGGACACCGGAGCGTATTGAAAAGATATTGCGCCCGTCGCCCCGGAACAGCCCTATCTGAATCTTTGGCGCGAACCCTGGAGGGCCGCACATGCTGCTTTATGATTATTTCCGGTCTTCAGCCGCCTTCCGCGTCCGCATCGCGCTCGCGCTCAAGGGACTTGAGGTCGAACGGCGCTTCGTCCATCTCCTGCGCAACGGGGGCGAGCAGAAGCAGCGCGATTATCTCGCCAAAAACCCGCAGGGGCTGGTGCCGGCGCTTCAACTCGATGGCGGCGTCGTGCTGACGCAGTCGCTTGCCATCATCGACTATCTGGAGACGATCAGGCCGGAGCCGCGCCTCATCCCGGCCGACCCCGTCCTCGCGGCGCAGGCTCGCGCGGCGGCGCTCGTCATCGCCTGCGACGTACATCCGCTCGGCAATCTGCGCGTCGGCGCCTATCTTGAAAAAAAGCTCGGCCAGAGCGAAGGCGACGTGCTGGTGTGGCGGCGGCACTGGATGCGGCTCGGCTTCGAAGCGCTTGAAAAGCTGATCCGTCCGGCGCCTTTCTGCTTTGGGCGCGAGCCGACGATCGCGGATGTCTGTCTCGCGCCGCAGGTCTTCAACGCCGAACGTTTCGGCGTTGATCTCGCGCCTTTCGCCAACATCCGCGCCGCCGCCGCCGCCTGCGCCGATCATCCGGCCTTCCGCGCCGCGCATCCTTCGGCTCAGCCGGACGCGGCAGGATCTTGAAACGCTCAGGCGCTGCCAAATATAGCCCTCATGCCGCCGTCTGACCAAGGAGCGAGGGCGCGATGCGCCACTTCACGCCCGACATGGAGTTTGATCTCGGAGACACCGCAGCGCTGATGCGGCGGCAGGTTGAGAGTTTCGCGATGCGTGAAATCGCGCCGCGCGCATCGCAGATCGACGGCGACAATGCCTTTCCCGGCGATCTCTGGCGCAAACTCGGAGCCCTCGGCGTGCTCGGCGTCACGGTTCCGGAGGAGTACGGCGGCGCTGGGCTCGGATATCTGGACCATGTGATCGTCATGGAGGAGATCAGCCGCGCCTCGGCGTCCGTCGGTCTCTCCTACGGGGCGCATTCCAATCTTTGCGTCAACCAGCTCCATCGCAACGGCGCTGCCGACCAGAAGCGTCGCTACCTGCCCGACCTCGTCTCGGGCGCGCGCGTCGGCGCGCTGGCCATGTCGGAGCCCGGCGCGGGATCGGACGTCGCCAGCATGCAGCTTCACGCCGAGAGACATGGCGACGCCTATCGTCTCAACGGCGCGAAAATGTGGGTGACGAACGGCCCCGACGCCGACGTCTTCATCGTCTACGCAAAAACCCAGCCGGAAGCTGGCGCCCATGGCATCACCGCCTTCATCGTCGAACGCGCCTTCGAGGGGTTCCGCTCAGGGCCGAAGCTGGACAAACTCGGCATGCGCGGCTCCAACACGAGCGAATTGATCTTCGAGGATTGCGTCGTTCCGGCCGAGAATGTTCTGGGACGCCCCGAGGAAGGCGTGGCGGTGCTGATGAGCGGCCTCGATTACGAGCGCGCGGTTCTGGCGGGCGGCCCCATCGGCATCATGCGCGCCTGCATGGACGTCGTGCTTCCCTATGTCCACGACCGCAAGCAATTCGGCCGCCCGATCGGCGAATTCGAACTCATGCAGGGCAAGCTCGCGGACATGTATACGGCGCTCAGCGCCACGCGCGCGCTTGTTTACGCCGTGGCGAAGGCCTGCGATCTCGGACGCGTGACGCGCAAGGACGCGGCGTCCGCCATCCTCTTCGCCGCCGAGCGGGCGACATGGATGGCCCTCGAGGCGATCCAGTGCCTCGGCGGCAATGGATACACCAATGATTATCCGACAGGGCGACTCCTGCGCGACGCCAAGCTCTACGAGATCGGCGCCGGCACGAGCGAGATTCGCCGCATGCTGATTGGCCGTGAACTGTTTCTGGAGACACGTTAGCGGGCAGGCGCCAATGGCGATCATCGAGAGCAGCATCGACCCCCGCGCCAGCGCCTTTGCGCAGAACCGGGACTCCATGACGACGCTCCTGGACGAACTGCGCGCGGCGTCCGGGAAAATTCGGGAGGGCGGCGGCGCCGAGGCGCGGGCGCGTCATCTGGCTCGCGGAAAGATGCTGGCGCGAGACCGCATCGAGGCGCTGATCGATCCGCAGTCGCCATTTCTCGAAGTCGGCCATTTCGCCGCTCACGACATGTATGACGGCAAGCTCCCCTGCGCCGGAGTCGTCGCTGGCGTGGGGCGCGTCCATGGCCGCGACGTGATGATCGTCGCCAATGACGCAACGGTGAAGGGTGGCGCCTATTTTCCGATGACGGTCAAGAAGCATCTGCGCGCGCAGGAGATCGCGATGCAGAACCGTCTGCCCTGCGTCTATCTCGTCGACTCCGGCGGCGCCAATCTTCCGACGCAGGACGAGGTGTTCCCCGACCGCGACCATTTCGGCCGCATCTTTTACAATCAGGCGCGCATGTCGGCGGATGGCCTTGGGCAGATCGCGGTGGTCATGGGCTCCTGCACGGCGGGCGGCGCCTATGTGCCGGCGATGTGCGATGAGACCATCATCGTGCGCGGGCAGGGGACCATCTTTCTCGCCGGTCCGCCATTGGTCGAGGCGGCGACGGGCGAACGCGTCTCCGCCGAGGAGCTGGGCGGGGCGGAGGTGCATTGCACGCAGTCGGGCGTGGCGGACCATATGGCGGAAAGCGACGCGCACGCTCTCGCGCTGGCGCGCGGAGCCATCGGGCGTCTGCCGCCCAATCGCCATGGCGGCGCCAATCAACAACCGGCCGAGCCGCTTTACGCGGCGGAGGAGCTTTACGGGATCATCCCTTCCGATCTTCGCAAGCAGTTCGACGTGCGGGACGTCATCGCGCGCATCGTCGACGGCAGCGTCTTCGATGAATTCAAGTCTCTCTATGGCCGCACCATCGTCTCAGGCTTCGCGCGCATATGGGGCTTCGAGGTCGGGATCATCGCCAATAACGGCGTGATCTTTCCTGAAAGCGCGGTGAAGGCGGCGCATTTCATCGAGCTTTGCGCCCAGCGCGGAACGCCGCTTGTCTTCTTGCAGAACACCACCGGCTTCATGGTGGGAAAGAAGTATGAAGCGCAGGGCGTCGCCAAGGAGGGCGCGAAGATGGTGACGGCCGTCGCAACGGCGGCGGTTCCCAAATTCACCGTCGTCATCGGCGGCAGTTTCGGCGCGGGCAATTACGCCATGTGCGGACGCGCCTATTCTCCGCGCTTTCTCTGGATGTGGCCGAATGCGCGCATCAGCGTGATGGGCGGCGAACAGGCGGCGACGGTCTTGACGCGCGTGCGAAAGACCGCGCTGGAGGCGCGCGGCGATTGCTGGCCGGCTGGCGAGGAGCAGGCTTTCATGGCCGGCATTCGCGCGCAATATGAACGGCAGGGCGCCGCGCTCTATTCGAGCGCGCGCCTGTGGGACGACGGCGTCATCGACCCGGCGCAGACGCGACGGGCGCTCGCGCTCGCGCTCGCGGCCAGCATGAACGCCCCCGCGGAACGCACGCGCTTCGGGCTCTTTCGCATGTGAGGAGATCATGGAGCTGATGGAGTCCATGGATGAGAGCGGCGTGGTGACGCTGACGCTCAATCGTCCGCACCGCCGCAACGCCTTCGACGCCGCTCTGGTGGCGTCGCTGACCGAAACGCTGCGCCGCCTCGACAGCGATTCCGACGCGCGTCTGATCATCCTCAGCGGGGCCGGCGAGAATTTCTGCGCTGGCGGCGACATCGAATGGATGCGCCTCGCAGCGTCGGCGCCGCCAGAGGAAAATGCAAGGGACGCGGCCGCGCTCGCGGCGCTGTTCGAGGCGCTCGACAAAGTGTCCAAGCCGACGATCGCGCTTGTTCAAGGCGCGGCCTTCGGCGGCGGCGTCGGACTCGTCGCCTGCTGCGACATCGCCATCGCCGCGAGAAGCGCGAAATTCTGCCTCAGCGAGGTTCGCCTCGGGCTCATTCCGGCGGTGGTCGGACCTTATGTCGTCAAGGCGATCGGCGCGCGCCGCGCGCGCGCCCTGTTTCTGTCCGCCGAAATCATCGGGGCGGATTGCGCCTTTCATATCGGACTTGTGCATGAGGTCGCGTCTGATGGCGGATTGAGCGCCGTGCGCGACCGGCTGATCGAAGCGCTTCTCCTCGGCGCGCCCGGCGCGCAGGCGCAGGCGAAGCGGCTTGTCGCCGCTTGCGCGGATCGCCCGATCGACGCGTCCCTCGTGCGGGAAACGTCTCGCCTGCTTGCCGAGCGGCGCGCATCGGCCGAGGGCGTCGCGGGACTCGATGGCTTCCTGAACAAGCGGCCGCCAGATTGGCGCGCGCTGGGGAAACGCGCGCATGTTCCGTAAAGCGCTGATCGCCAATCGCGGGGAGATCGCCTGCCGCGTCATGCGCGCGGCGCGTCAGTTGGGACTCGCGACGGTCGCCGTCTACTCAGACGCGGATCGTGACGCGCTGCATGTGCGCCGCGCGGATGAGGCCTGGCCGATCGGTCCCGCGCCGGCGAAAGACAGCTACCTGTCAATCGAGAAAATTCTCGACGTCGCGCGACGCAGCGAAGCGGAAGCCGTGCATCCGGGATACGGCTTTCTTTCCGAATGCGCTGATTTTTCGGAACGCTGCCAGCAGGCGGGCCTTGCCTTCGTGGGCCCCTCCGCGGCGGCGATGCGCGCGGTCGGCGGCAAGGCGGAAGCCAAGAAGCTCATGGCGCGGATTGGCGTTCCGACGCTTCCCGGCTTTCATGGCGAAAAGCAGGACGCCCAGACGTTTCTCGAAGCGGCGGAAAGCATCGGCTTTCCTGTCGTCATCAAGGCTTCGGCGGGCGGCGGCGGGCGGGGGATGCGCGTCGTCGCGTCGGCGCAGGACCTCGCGCCCGCGATGGCGAGCGCCCGCCGCGAAGCGCTGCTCGCCTTTGGCGACGACCGGCTGCTGATCGAAAAATACCTCGATCGACCGAGGCATCTCGAAGTGCAGATTCTCGCCGACGCCTTTGGCGATGTCGCCACCTTTGTCGAGCGCGACTGTTCGCTCCAGCGTCACCACCAGAAACTCATCGAGGAAACACCCGCCCCCGGCGTCTCTCAAAAGCTGCGCCGCAGCCTGTGCGACGCCGCGACGGAAATCGCCCGCGCGGCGGGTTATGCGGGAGCGGGAACAGTCGAGTTTCTCGTGAAGGACGAGGCCTTCTTCTTTCTGGAGGTCAATGCGCGGCTGCAGGTCGAGCATCCGGTCACGGAGATGGTGTCCGGAGTGGATCTTGTGGAGTGGCAATTTCGCATCGCCGCCGGCGAACGCCTCCCCGCCATGCAGGATCGCATCGGCGCCAGGGGCTGCGCCATCGAGGCGCGCATCTGCGCGGAAGATCCCGACGAGGACTTTCGGCCATCATCCGGCGTGATCGCGCATCTGGCGTTCCCCTGTGCGAGCGATAAAGTTCGCGTCGAAACCGGCGTGCAGACGGGCGACGCCGTGCCGCCGTTCTATGATTCCCTGCTTGCGAAACTCATCGTTCACGGCGAGACTCGCGAAGAGGCCGTGCGTCAGTTGCAGCGTCGGCTCGAGGAGGTCGAGCTCGTCGGCGTCGCCAACAACATCTCCTTCCTGCAAGGCCTGATCGCCTCCAGCGCCTTTCAGGCGGGCGGCGCGGACACGGGCCTGCTGGGCCGGATTGCCCATGCGCCAGGCGAAGGCGGGCTCGGCGATGAATGGCTTCTCGCCGCGGCCGTCGCGGCCTGGCGATGCAAAGGCGTCCATGCGACGCGCATGGCCGGCGTGGATCCCTGGTCGCCATGGGCTGCGGCGGATTCCTGGCGACTCTATGGCGCGTCTCGAACGGAGGTCAGTTTCCGGCGCGGCGGCGCCGTCCTCGCCTGTCGATTCCATGCGGTCGATGACAGACATTTCTCGATGCAGGCCCTGGGCCGCGACTGGTTCGTCTTCGCCGTTATGGAGGGCGATCGCCTCGCGCTTAGTCTCGACGGCCTGCGTCGCGAACTGACGATCGTGGTGAGAGGGAATGAATATGTCGTCGTCGACAGGGGCCGCAATGTCCGGCTCGAGTGGATGGATCCGCTCGAACCGCCGAGGCGCGACTCCGACAGGGCGAAGTCCTTCCTTGCGCCGCTTCCCGCGCGCGTCACGCGCATCTTCGTCAGCAAGGGAGACCACGTCGCCAGAGGGGCGCCGATTCTCGTGCTGGAAGCGATGAAGATGGAAATTCCAATGAATTCGCCGCAGACCGGCGTGATCGAGGCCGTGCTCTGCGCTGAGGGCCAATCCGTGCAGGAAGGCGAGCAACTTGTCGCGATGGCGCCGCCATGATGCTCCCGCGATCCATCCGGCTCGTCGAAGTCGGGCCGAGAGACGGGCTTCAGGGCGAGCCGACCGTCACGCCCGTGGAGGTTCGCGCGCAGCTCGTGGCGCGTCTCGCGGCAGCTGGCCTCAGGCATATCGAAGCCGGAAGCTTCGTTCCGGAGAAGCTCGTTCCGCAAATGGCCGGAACGGGCGATCTCATCCGGCAGCTGCGCCCGCTCGCGGGCGTGCGTCTATCGGCGCTTGCGCCAAATCTGCGCGGGGCGCGGGAGGCCCTCGCCGCCGGCGCCGGAGAGATTGCGGTTCTGACGGCGGCGTCGGAGAGTTTCTCGCGTCGCAACCTCAATTGCGACATTCGTGAAAGCCTTGATCGCGCGGCGGCGATCGCTGCTGCTGCGCGGGCCGAGGCTGTCCCGGTGCGCGGCTATATCTCCTGCGTGCTCGGTTGCCCTTATGAAGGCCGGGTGGACGTCGAGCGTGTCGCCGACATCGCGCAGGAGCTTCACGGACTCGGATGCCAGGAAATCTCGCTCGGCGACACGATCGGCGTGGGCGCGCCCTTCGCCGCGCGCAGGCTCGTCGAACGCGTGGCGCGGGCCGCGCCGATCGAGAGCCTCGCGGGCCATTTTCATGACACCTACGGTCAGGCGCTCGCCAATATTTTTGCCTGTCTCGAAGTTGGTCTTGCGGTCTTCGACAGTGCGGTCGCCGGGCTCGGCGGCTGTCCCTTCGCGCCGGGCGCGACAGGCAATGTCGCGACGGAAGATGTCGTCTACATGCTCCAGGGCTCGGGCGTCGATACGGGGGTCGATCTCGAACGTCTGCTGGACGCAGGCGCGTTCATCTGCGCATGTCTCGGTCATCCGCCCCAAGGCAGGGTCGCGCGCGCTGACGCCGCAAAGCGTGCGAGAGCGATGGACGCACATCCCTCGGGCGGCGGAAGGTGAGAAAACGCCATGCCGGTCTGGTCGCAGGCAGGGTTGACGGACGAGCAGATCGCCATCGAGGAGATGGCCGCGGCGTTCGCGCGCGCGGAACTGGCCCCGCTCGCTCCCGTGTGGGACAGGGACAAGATTTTCCCGGTGGAGACGCTTCGCGCCGCCGCGGCGCTTGGAATGGCGGCGATCTATGTGCGGGAGGAGATGGGCGGCGCGGGACTGTCGCGCGTCGACGCCGCGTTGATCTTCGAGGCGCTCGCAACAGGCTGTCCGGCGATCGCCGCATATCTCTCCATTCACAACATGTGCGGATGGATGATCGACGCCTACGGCTCGGCGGAGCAACAGCGGCGGTGGTTGCGGGGTCTCGGCGCCATGGAGACGCTGACGAGCTATTGTCTCACCGAGCCCGGGTGCGGATCGGACGCGGCGGCCCTGCGCACGAAGGCCGTCCGACGCGGCGACGCGTACTCTCTCAGCGGAGAGAAGCAATTCATCTCCGGCGCGGGCGCCGGGGGCGACGCGCATCTCTACATCGTCATGGCGCGCACCGGCGAGCCGGGACCGCGCGGCATATCGGCCTTTCTGGTGGAGGGCGCCGCTCCGGGACTGACTCTCGGCGCCAATGAGCGCAAGATGGGCTGGAATGCGCAGCCGACGCGCAGCGTCACATTCGACGATTGCCGCGTGCCCGCCGCCAATCTCCTCGGACGCGAGGGCGATGGATTCAAGATCGCAATGGCCGCGCTCGACGGCGGCCGGCTCAATATCGGCGCCTGTTCTCTCGGCGGCGGGCGCCGCGCTCTCGAGGCTGCGCTCGATTACACACGCCAGCGCCAGGCGTTTGGCCGTCCTCTGCTCGAATTTCAGGCCTTGCAGTTTCGGCTTGCCGACATGGCGACGGAGCTGGAGGCGGCGCGCGCACTTCTGTGGCGCGCGGCGGCGGCGCTCGATTCGCGCCACGCAGACGCAACGCGCCTTTGCGCCATGGCGAAGCGCATCGCGACCGACACGGGGTTTTCTGTTGTCGATGACGCCCTGCAATTGTTCGGCGGCTATGGCTATCTCGCCGATTACGGCGTCGAAAAGCTGCTGCGTGATCTGCGCGTGCATCGCATTCTCGAAGGCACGAATGAAATCATGCGGCTGATCGTCGCCCGCGATCTTCTGGAGGAGCGAAACGCATGACGGAACAGGCGGAGCTTCTCATGTCGCGCAGCCGGAGGTTGGGGCGCATCCGGCTCAATCGTCCGAAGGCGCTGAACAGTCTCACGCTCTCCATGGTGCGCCTGTTCACGGAGGCTTTGAAAACCTTCGCGCGCGATGATGAGGTCGCCGCCGTTCTGGTGACGGGAGAAGGAGACCGTGGGCTCTGCGCCGGCGGCGACATTCGGGCGCTGTATGACTTGCGGGACGGCGACAAGACCTATTACAGGGATTTCTGGCGAGAGGAATATGAACTCAACGCCCTCATTGCGTCCTATGCGAAACCCTATGTCGTGGTGATGGACGGGCTTGTGATGGGCGGCGGCGTCGGCGTCTCCGCGCATGGCTCCTGCCGCATCGTGACGGAGCGCACGCGGCTGGCGATGCCGGAGACGGGGATCGGCTTCATTCCGGACGTCGGCGGCACATGGCTTCTGTCTCGCGCGGGGGGCGCGGGCGTTTATATGGCGCTCTCCGGCGCCACCGTGTCGGGCGCGGACGCTCTCGCGGCAGGGCTTGCCGATTGGTCGATCGACTCTGGAAAGATTGCTGAGCTGAGCGCGAGGCTTCATGAAATCGCCTGCGCCGAGGATGTCCGCGCAGTTCTCGCTGAGTTCAATCATCCGCTCGAGCCCGGCGAGCTGTCCCAAAACCGGGCCGTGCTGGACAATTTGACGGCCGAAGAGAGCGTCGAGGAGGTTCTGACCCGCCTCGCTGAAGCAGACTCCGCTTTCGCGCGCAGGGCGGCGGCCGAGATCAGCAAGAAGTCTCCAACGAGTCTGAAGGTCACGCAAGCGCTGCTGCGACGCGCGACGAACGCCGCGACTCTGCGGGAGTGTCTCATCAGGGAATTTCGCGCCGCGTGCCGTCTGCTGGAACGCCACGACCTCTACGAAGGCATTCGCGCTGCGATCATCGACAAGGACAAAGCGCCGAAATGGCGCCCGGCGACTCTTCAAGAGGTTTCGCTGGACTCTGTAAATGACAT
Organism: Methylocystis sp.; assembly: GCF_051061225.1. Classification (GTDB taxonomy): domain Bacteria; phylum Pseudomonadota; class Alphaproteobacteria; order Rhizobiales; family Beijerinckiaceae; genus Methylocystis. The sequence goes on along the minus strand of NZ_JBPFEB010000045.1, from coordinate 116,833 downwards.
TCTTCGCGGCGTCGGCAGCACAGAGCCCTTTTCGGAGGCCGTGTAGGGCCGGGCTTTACGCCCCGATCGCAAGCGCCAGTTAGCAAAAGAGCGCCTGCGCATGTCGCATGCGCAACGCAAGGGGTCGTTTCATGCTGGATCCTGTCGTCATCGTCGGCGCCGCGCGGACGCCCATCGGCGCCTTCCTCGGCAAGATGAAGGATGCGCCGGCGCCCGAGATGGGCGCATGGGCGATTGAAGCCGCGATGGCCCAGAGCGGCGTCGCGGCGGACGAGATCGACGAATGCGTCATGGGCTGCGTCTTGTCGGCGGGGATTGGCCAGGCGCCGGCGCGGCAGGCCGCGCTCGGCGGCGGCCTGAGCGAGGCGACGGGCTGCGTGACGGTCAACAAGATGTGCGGGTCCGGGATGAAGGCGGTGATGGACGCGCATGATCGCCTGCGCGCGGGCGCGCCGGGCGCGATTGTCGCCGGCGGCATGGAAAGCATGAGCAACGCCCCTTATCTCCTGGCGCGCGCGCGCGCGGGCTACCGGCTTGGACATGACCGGGTGATCGATCACATGTTCCTCGATGGTCTGGAAGACGCCTATGAGCCCGGCCGCCTCATGGGGTCCTTCGCGGAGGACTGCGCACAGTCCTATCAGTTCACGCGCGACATGCAGGACGCTTACGCGCGCACTTCTCTCGAGCGGGCGCAACAGGCGACGAAAAGCGGCTGGTTCGAAGGGGAAATCGTTCCCGTCAAGGTGAAGGGCCGAAAGGGAGAGGAGCTGGTGTCGGCGGATGAGCTACCGCTCAAGGCGGATCCCGCCGCCATCTCCACGATGCGCCCGGCGTTCAAGCCGGACGGAACGCTCACGGCGGCCAATTCCAGCGCCATTTCGGACGGCGCGGCGGCGCTTGTGCTCACGACCATGTCGTGCGCGGAGAAGCTCGGCGCGACGCCGCTGGCCGTGATCGCCGGGCATAGCGCGCATGCGGGTCCCCCGGCGGGATTTCCGACCGCTCCCATCGCGGCCATGCGCAAGCTGATGACGAAACTCGAATGGAGCGCCGACGCCATCGACCTGTTCGAGATCAACGAGGCCTTCGCCGTCGTCGCCATGGCGGCGATGCGCGACCTGGCGCTTCCGCATGAGAAGGTCAACATCCACGGCGGCGCTTGCGCGCTCGGTCATCCGATCGGGGCGTCCGGCGCGCGCATCATCGTCACGCTGCTCGCCGCGCTGGCGCGCTACGACCTCAAACGCGGCGTCGCGGCGCTGTGCATCGGCGGCGGCGAAGCGACCGCCGTCGCCATCGAGCGCATTTGAGGGCGCTTTTGCTTCTCTCGGGAGAGCCTATCTCCAGCGTCTCAGTTGCATGATCTTTTGCAGACGATCCGTTGCAAGAGATAGTCCGGCGTCGATCGGCGGGATCTTCAAGTCGCGCGCGCGTTCGAGAGTCACCCGCGTATTGCCGCCGACTTTCTCTTCGATCGCGGCGAAGGCCGTCGACTTCACGCCGCCATCATATTCGACGGCCGCCGCGATGACTCCGCCGGCGTTGGCGATGAAATCCGGCACGCTGACAATTCCTCGTTCGAACATGAATCGCTCCGCCTCGCGCGTGACGGGGACATTTGCGCCCTGCACGACGAGCCTGCAATTGAGGCGGGCGACATTGTCGCCGCGCAGCGCGTCCGGTCTCGCGGCGGGAATCCAGATATCGCACGGCACGGCGACGAGCGACTCGTTGGAGAGCACGCGGCCGCGCGGATATTCCGCGACGCTCTTTCCGGCTTTCTTGAGCCTGGCGAGCGCTTCGATGTCGAGCCCCTCGGGGTCCGTCACGGCGCCCGCGATGTCCGCGACGCCGACGAGGCGCGCGCCCTTCTCTTCGAGAAAGCGCGCCGTATGTTCTCCCACCGCGCCAAAGCCCTGCAGAACGACGCGGGCTCCTTCGAGAGAGACGCCCGCGAAAGGCGCCGCGATTTCCGCCGCGATGGCCACGCCGAAACCGGTTGCGCCGATCTGGTCGAGCGGGATGCCGCCGATCTCAGCCGGCAGGCCGACGGAGCGGCCGATTTCATCATGCACCCAGCCCATCGCCGTTTCATCCGTGCCCATGTCGGGGCCGGGAATATAGGTCTCAAGGGGCGCGATAGCCGTCGCGAAGGCGCGGATCAACTGTTCCTTCTGGGCGGTTGGCATGCCCGGATCACCGAAGATCACGGATTTTGCGCCGCCGTGCCGCAGCCCGCTCGTCGCGTTCTTGAGGGTCATCGCGCGTGCGAGCCGGAAACATTCGATCGCGCTCACATCCGGCGCCATGCGCGTGCCGCCAATGGCGGGACCGGCGGCGGTGTTGTCGATGACGACGATGGCGCGAAGTCCAACCGAGGGGGTGCGAAGATAGACGATTTTTTCCGGGCCGAGATCATCGCCGAAGGCGAGGGGGTCCGAGTCACGATACGTGCTCATGCGGATTAGTTCGTACGCAGGCGCGTTCTTTCAAGGGTCGTCTTCGGGCCGTGGGCTCGATCATGCTACCGCGCCCGCGCGGAGCAGGCGGGCGTCGGTCAAATTTGCGTCGTCCCGCGTGACTTCCCCGCTGGGCGCGCTACCTCCAAACTGCTTCGCTGCGCTCAGACGCGCTTGCGACGAGGCGGAGTCGAACATGGGCTTGCATACCCTCACGGACGGCCGGATCGAATTGCTGCGCTTTCTCACGCCGGAAGGCGCGCCCTGCGAGACCGCGCCCTTGCCGATAGATGACGAGAGGTTGCTCTTTCTCTATCGCGAGATGACGCGAACCCGCATGTTCGACGGCAAGGCGATCGCGTTGCAGCGCACCGGGCAGCTCGGCACATTCGCCTCGGCGCTGGGACAGGAGGCCGTCGGCGTGGGCGTCGCTTCGGCGATGACGCCGCGAGACGTGCTCGTGCCATCATATAGGGATCATGGCGCGCAGTTTCTGCGCGGCATGACGATGACCGAATGCCTGTTGTACTGGGGCGGCGACGAGCGCGGGAGCGATTTCGCGGGACCGCGCGAGGATTTTCCCAATTGCGTGCCGGTCGCCACGCAGGTGGCGCACGCCGTCGGCGCGGCCTACGCCTTCGCTCTTCGCAAGGAAGAGCGCGTGGCCGTGACCTTCGTGGGCGATGGCGGCACCTCGAACGGGGCATTCTACGAGGCGCTGAACATCGCGGGCGTCTGGAACACGCCCGTCGTCATTGTCATCAACAACAACGGATGGGCGATTTCCACTCCGCGGTCGCTGGAAAGCGCGGCCGCGACGCTTGCGCAGAAGGGCGTGGCGGCGGGCGTCGCCTGCCTTCAGGTCGACGGCAATGACGTGATCGCCGTGCATGAAGCGGCGCGCCGCGCCATCGCCAAGGCGCGCGCCGGCGAGGGCCCGACGTTGATCGAGGCCTTGACCTACCGTCTCGGAGACCACACGACCGCCGATGACGCCACGCGCTATCGCGATCCCGAGGTCGTGCAGCGCGAATGGATGCGCGAGCCCATCGCGCGGCTGCGCGCCTATCTCCTGTGCAGGGGGCTCTGGTCCAAGGAGCAGGAGACAGCGTTGCTCAAGCAGTGCGCCGAAGAGGTCGAGGGAGCCGTCGCGGCCTATCTCGCCACGCCGACGCAGGCGAGCGACGCCATGTTCGATTATCTTTACCAGGAAGCGCCGCAATCGCTGCAGGCGCAGCGCGAGATCGCGCGGCGCTACGCACCCACGAAGTGAGGCCCGCGATGGCCCAGCTCAATCTCGTCGAATCCATCAACGCCGCGCTCGCCCATGAGATGGCGCGCGACGAGAATCTCCTCTTGCTCGGCGAAGACATCGGCGCCAATGGCGGCGTGTTTCGCGCCACAAACGGGTTGCAGGCGCGCTTTGGCCGCGGGCGGGTGATCGACACGCCGCTCGCCGAAGGCGGCATCGCGGGCGTCGCGGTCGGCATGGCGGCGATGGGTCTGCGGCCGGTAGCGGAAATCCAGTTCACCGGCTTCATCTATCCAACCATTGATCAGATCATCAACCACGCGTCGCGCATGCGCAATCGAACGCGCGGGCGGTTGAGCTGCCCCATGGTCCTGCGGTCTCCCTATGGCGCGGGCATCCATGCGCCCGAACACCATTCGGAAAGCCCGGAGGCGCTGTTTGCACATATGCCGGGGCTGCGCGTCGTCATCCCGTCCTCGCCGGCGCGCGCCTATGGGCTGCTCCTCGCCGCCATGCGAGATCCCGACCCCGTTGTGTTTCTGGAGCCCACGCGTCTGTATCGCCTGTTCAAGCAGGAGGTCGCGGACGACGGCGAGAGTCTGCCGCTTGATACATGCTTCCTCTGCCGGGAGGGCCGCGACGCGACTCTCGTCGCCTGGGGCGCGATGATTCCCGAAGCGATGCGCGCGGCCGAAGCGCTGGAGGCGCAGGGAATCGATCTGGAAGTGATCGACGTGGCGACCATCAAGCCGCTCGATGTCGAGACGATCTTGCGATCGGTGGAGAAAACCGGGCGATGCGTCATCGTGCACGAGGCGCCGCGTACCGCTGGAGTCGGCGCGGAGATCGCCGCCGAGATCGCGGAGCGCGCGCTTTATTCGCTGGTGGCGCCCGTCAAGCGCGTGACGGCATATGACGTGGTCGTGCCGCTGTCCCGTCTCGAAAAGCAATATATCCCTGGTCTCGAGCGCATTGTCGACGCTGTTCGCGGACTCATGGAGGGAACATGAAAACTTTTCGCTTGCCGGATCTCGGTGAAGGTCTTCAGGAAGCCGAACTCGTCGAATGGCGTGTGCACGCTGGAGACGAAGTTGCGGTCGATCAACCGCTGCTAGCGGTCGAGACGGCAAAGGCCGTCGTTGAAATCCCGTCGCCGCAGTCCGGCCGGATCGAGCGCATCTTTGCAAAATCGGGCGACATCATTCGGGTCGGCGCGCCGCTGGTCACCTTCGAGGGCGAAAAGGAAGAAGACGCCGGGACGGTCGTCGGCGCCGTGGAGACGGGCGCCGGCGTGATGACCGACGCGCCGGTGACGGTCGCGCGCGGCGGCGGCGCCATTCGCGCCACGCCCGCTGTCCGCGCCCTCGCGCGCAAGCTCAACGTCGATCTGTCGATGGTGACGCCTTCAGGCGCGGACGGCGTCATTACGGCGGAGGACGTGCAGCGCGTCGCGCGCGTGCTGAGCGAAACGGAGCCGGCCGAGCCGCTGCGCGGCTTCCGCCGCGCCATGGCGCAGAACATGGCGTTTGCGCAGGCCGAGGTCGCCGCCGCGACCATCGTCGATGACGCCCGCGTCGACGCCTGGGCGCCGGGAAGCGATATCACCATGCGCCTGATCCGGGCGCTGGTGAAGGGCTGTCAGGCGGAGCCCGTCCTCAATTGCTGGTTTGAAAGCGCGACCTTGTCCCGCCGCGTGCTGCGCAAGATCGACCTGGGCATCGCAGTCGACACGCCCGACGGGCTCTTCGTTCCTGTCTTGCGCGACGTCGCCAATCGCAGCGTGGCCGATCTCAGGGAGGGGCTCAATCGTATGCGGGCGGATGTGGCTGAGCGTCGCGTCCCTCCCGAGGAGATGCGCGGAGCGACCATCACCTTGTCTAACTTCGGCACGATCGCCGGCCGCTATGCGGCCCCTGTGGTCCTGCCGCCGACCGTTGCGATCCTCGGCGCCGGCCGTCTGCGACAGGAAGCCGTCGTGACTGACGGCGAGATTCGCGTCGGCCGCGTCATCCCGCTGAGCCTCACCTTCGATCACAGGGTGGTGTCAGGCGGCGAGGCGGGCAGGTTTCTTGCGACGGTGATGGCTGATCTCGCAAAGGCAACCTAGGCTTGCGCAAAAGCAAGGCTGGAACAAAAGCGCATTTTCTTCCGTTACGGTAAGGGGCCAAGGGCCGCGGGCGCGAGCGTGTCGAGCGCCCGCCGGGAGGACAGAAATGGCGTATGTTTCCGAGCAGGGTTCAGGCGTATCGACACATCTTTTTTGCTTTTCACATTTGCGATGGAGTTTCGTTTACCAGCGTCCGCAGCATCTGATGAGCCGGGCGGCGCAGGAGTTCAAGACCTGGTATGTCGAGGAACCCGAATATTTCGACGGCCCTCCCTTCCTCCGCATCAAGCGCGACAGTTCCGACGTCTCCGTCGTCACGCCCCTTCTGCCGCGCCATCGCGCGGACGACCGGGACAGTCTGCTGAGAAAGATGCTCTCGGGCCTCGTTTCCGAATTGCGGCCGAGGCGTCTCATCGCCTGGTATTATACGCCGATGGCGCTCCGCTTCACCGATGCGCTCGAGCCCGATCGCTGCGTTTACGACAATATGGACGAGCTCTCGACATTTGTCGGCGCCCCGCCGGGCCTCCTCGAATGGGAAGAACGGCTGCTTGCGAAATGCGACGTGGTCTATGTGGGCGGACACTCGCTTTACAGGGCAAAGCGTGACCGGCACGAAAACATTCATGTCTTTCCCAGCAGCGTCGACGCCGCGCATTTCCGCCAGGCGAGAGGCTTCTTCGACGATCCGGCCGACCAGCGCGATCTTCCACATCCGAGGCTCGGCTTCTTCGGCGTCATCGACGAGCGCATGAACCTCGATCTGGTGCAGCAGATGGCGGCCCTGCGTCCGGACTGGTCGCTCGTCATGATCGGACCAATCGCGAAGATTGATCCTCAGTCACTGCCGCGCGCCGCGAACATTCATTGGCTCGGCTGCAAGGATTACAGGGAGCTGCCGCATTACCTCGCAGGGTGGAACGTCGGCGTCATGCCATTTGCGATCAATGAAGCCACGCGGTTCATCAGCCCCACGAAGACGCCCGAATTCCTCGCCGCCGGCGTGCCTGTCGTATCCACTCCGATCACGGATGTCGTCGAGCCGTACGGACGCGCGGGACTCGTCGAAATCGCGGAGGACGCGGCAGGCTTCGTCGCGAAGGCGGAAGCGCTGCTGGCGCGCAAGCGCGGACCGTGGCTCAAGTCCGTCGACGCGTTCCTGGCCGACATGTCCTGGGACGACACCTGGGCCGCCATGCGACGTCAGCTCGACGCTTTCATTCCCGGTCGCAAGGCCACGAAGATGGAGGCGCGTCGTGTTTGATTGGCTCATCGTCGGCGCGGGCTTCGCCGGAAGCGTGCTTGCAGAACGGCTGGCGTCGCAACGCGGAGAGCGTGTGCTTGTGATCGACAAGCGGCCGCATATCGGCGGCAACGCCTATGATCGCTATGACGACTCCGGCATTCTGATCCACCAGTACGGGCCGCATATCTTCCACACCAATTCGGAGCAGATCTTCGATTATCTCTCCAGATTCACGCATTGGCGGCCTTACGAGCATCGCGTGCTCGCCGAGGTCGACGGCATGCTTGCGCCGATCCCGATCAATCTCGACACGGTCAACAAGCTGTTCAAGCTCGATCTCGACTCGGACGGTCTCGCCGCGTGGTTTGCGGAACGGGCCGAGCCGCGTGCTGAAATCCGCACGTCCGAGGACGTCGTCGTCAGCGCCGTCGGTCGCGATCTCTATGAAAAATTCTTCAAGGGCTACACGACGAAGCAATGGGGCGTCGACCCCTCGCAGCTCGACAAATCCGTGACCGCCCGCGTTCCCACGCGAACCAATCGCGACGACCGCTACTTCACGGACGCCTATCAATATATGCCGGAGCATGGGTATACGCGGCTCTTCGAGCGCATGCTGACGCATCCCAACATCAAGGTGATGCTCCAGACGGATTTCGAGGAGGCGCGACAGGAAGTGGCGTATCGGCGCCTCATCTACTCGGGACCGATCGACGAATATTTCAACTTCTGCTACGGCAAGCTTCCCTACCGCTCGCTGCATTTCCGGCACGAAACGCTGGATCGCAAATGGCTTCAGCCCGTGGCCGTCGTGAACTACCCGCAGACGCAGGCCTATACGCGGATCACCGAATACAAGCACCTTACCGGCCAGCGTCACGAGAAGACCAGCGTGACTTACGAATATCCGAGCGACGTCGGGGACCCCTATTACCCGGTTCCGCGCGCGGAGAACATGGAGCTTTACAAGAAATACGAGAAGCTTGCGCTGTCCGAACCGGACGTCTGGTTCGTCGGGAGGCTCGCGACCTACCGCTATTACAATATGGACCAGGTCGTGGGGCAGGCGCTCTCGACCTTCCGTCGGATCTGCCAGGACGTTCCGGTCGACCGGTCGGCCCGCGTGCGCACACAGGTCGCCGCCGAGTGACCCCAGGAGGAACCTCGCCTGTCGGCAAGCGTTAGCGACTAACGCTTCCGACAGGAGTCGAGAATGTTCACGCACAACAAGAAGCTTCAATATACCGTGCGCGTCTCCGAGCCCGACCCGGTGCTCGCGAGCTTGATCCTCGAGCAGTTTGGCGGGCCGCAGGGCGAACTCGCGGCGGCCATGCGCTATTTCACACAGGCTCTCGCCGAAGACGACCCCGGGCGAAAGGATCTGTTGCTCGATATTGCAACGGAGGAGCTCAGCCATCTGGAGGTCATCGGCAGCATTGTCGCGATGCTGAACAAGGGCGTGAAAGGCGAACTGGCGGAAGCGACGCAGACCGAGGCCGATCTCTATCGCTCGCTGACGCAGGGCGGCGACAGCCACACACAGGCAATCCTCTATGGCGGGGGTCCGTCGCTGACCAATTCGTCGGGCGTGCCCTGGACAGCGGCCTATATCGACACGATCGGCGATCCGGCCTGCGACCTTCGCTCCAACATCGCGGCGGAAGCGCGCGCCAAGATCGTCTATGAGCGGCTGATCAATGTCACGGACGACGCAGGCGTGAAGGAAGCGCTCGGCTTCCTGATGACTCGTGAAATTGCGCACCAGAAGTCCTTCGAGAAAGCGCTGTACGCGATCGAAGGCAATTTCCCGCCCGGCAAGCTGCAGGGCATTCCGGAATACGCCAATCTCTACGTCAACGCCTCGCAGGGCGAGGGCGACGCTGAGGGGCCGTGGAACACGGGCGCGCAATGGCGGCGCATGGACGATGTGATTGGCGGGATTCCGGTCGACGGCGGCGACGGCGACGCCAGCGTGGGGCTGACGAGTTCGGAACAGAGCGATCTGTCGAGCTTCGCCGCGCGCACCATGTCGAACCCGACCGCCAATCCCACCACCGGCGCCGAACTCGGTCAGTCGGGCAGAGCGTGAACGCCTTGCGGCCGCGCCGCTGCATGCGGCGCGCCGTCTATCTTGAGAAAAGGTGTGGGACGCGGCCCTCCGCGCTCAATCCGCGCAGAAGCTCCTCAAGATAGAGCGCGGCGACGACGCCCGCCCCCAGCAGCGCAGCCGCTGTATAGGGCAAGGGCAGCGGCTCCGCTTTCAATGCGATGTCTAAACGCGCGGGCTCCAGCCCGGCGCCGAATAGTGCGAGAAATTGCGGCCAGTGTCGGGCGGCGATCAACGACAACCCCAGCAGCGGGATGATTTCGAGAAAGCTGTGGACGTGCTGCTCGAAAGGCGTCACGCGGCGAAGCCCGATGGCGTAGCTCACATCCCAGAAGGATGTCAGCTCATGCAGCACGAACATGACGATCATGAAGGCGATGATGAGCGCGTTAACGTCGAGAAACAGCGCGGCCAGCAAGGGCGGCCCCATCTCCGCAAACAGCAGGAGGTGCAGGCGCGATTCCCGTGAGCCGCTGGTCCGTTCGATATGGGTCATCCGATGGCACGACCAGTCGGCGACACCCGCCAGCAGCCACAGGGGAACGACGAAGAACATCATGAGCAGCGCTGGCGGGTCGCGCGGCATCTAGCTGTCGAGATGACCGAGCGGAGTCGTGGCGGGGCCGTTGAGCGGTTCGCCATCCGGCGAAAACTGCGAGCCATGGCAAGGGCAGTCCCAGCACTGTTCAAAGCTGTTCCAGTGGATGTGGCAGCCCAGATGCGTGCAGATCGCCGCGCGTTCGCACAGCGACCCGTCCGCCCGCCGATACACCGCAACCTTTCCCAGGCCCCGACGGATGATCGCGCCTTCGCCCGGCGCAAGCTCCGCTTCGGAGGATTTTTCTCCCGGCGTGAGATATTCGGCGAAGTTCTTCGCCGCGGTGGCGTTCTCGCGAACCATCTCGCCCATGGCCCTAATCGGCTTGCGGCTCGGCTCGTAAACCGGCGCCCAGGGATGGTCCTTCCCCTGAACGAGGTCGGCGATCAGCAAGCCCGCGACGGCGCCGTGCGTCATGCCCTGACCGGAGTCGCCGGTTGCGATGAAGACGCGCTCATTGCCGGGGTTGCGGCCGATGAAGGCGACGCCGTCGATGGGCTCCAGAACCTGCCCGGACCAGCGTGTGATCTCACGCCCGACGGCCGGCACAAGCTCCCGCGTCCAGCGCGCGAGAGACAGGATGCGGTCCTGGCCGTCGTTGCTCTCGCCGGTCTTGTGGTCCTCGCCGCCAACGATCAGTGTATCGACGTCGTCCGTTCCCGGTTGCAGACGCACATAATGATAGGGATCGAGCGTGTCCCAGTAGAGCGCGTCGGGAAGGGCGCCGCGCGGGATTTCGAAAGCGACCGCATAGGTGCGATACGGGGCCTGCTTGCTGTGCACGGCAAGACGATCATTGATCGGCGCGTTGGTGGCGACGACCACCTTTGCCGCCGTCACCCGCGCGCCGTCGCCTGTTGTGAGCTGAACCGAGCCGCCCGTCTCCTCGATCGACATGACCGGCGAATTGGCGAACAGCCGCCCGCCCGCGCCCCGCACCGCTTTGGCCAGCGCCGCGAGATATTTCAGCGGATGAAACGTCGCCTGGTCGGGGAAACGCAGCCAGGGAGTCGCCTCATGGCCGGCGAAGGGCGCGCCCTTATGCTTCACCGCGATCATGCCGACCTGCGCGCTGGCGACCAGTTCCGCGTCGATGATTCCGGGGTCCGTTCCCGGCGCAAGAAAGAGACAGGCGTCGAGGCGTCTGAAATCGCAGTCCGCGTTGAGCTGCCGCTGAATGGCCTCGATGCGGGAGATGGCGGCCGCCTGACTCTCCTGCCAGCCGCGTGCGACGTCGAGCCCGCGCATGCGAATCAGCTCGCGAAAGCCGTCGTCGCTGTAGGACGAGAGATGCGCCGTGGTGCGCGCGCTCATGCCGCCGGCAATGGGTCCCCGGTCGATCACGACAACGTCCCGGCCCGCGCTTGCGAGCTCGAAGGCGACGGACAGCCCGGCAATGCCCGAGCCGATGATCGCAACTTCCGTGGTGATGGCTCCGGTCAGCGCCGGCGCGTCGATGCGGGGCGCGCCCCAGATCGAGATGCTGCGTTCCGCTCCGACGTTCATTGCGCGGCTCCACGCTCGGGGGCGGACATCTGCCGGTTTCGACGCGCATTGGCGATCAAGACGTCGACCGGCCGTGCGAGCCGCCGGATGAGGTCGTAGAATTCGAGACCAATTCCGGTGGAGGCGCCGGTGACGACGGCGAGCGGACGCGGACGCATGTGGCCCTCCCGGGCGACCCTTTCACGGAAGAAGGGCGCTGGATGAACCGGGGGGAGGGCGTGATGTTCCGCGCGCGCGACGCGCCTTATTCGTTGCCGGTCGTGGTGGCGGTGTTGGCCGCGAGCGCCATCTTCACCAGTTCGGCGAGATTGCCGGCGCGCATCTTGGCCATGATATTGGCGCGATGCACCTCGGCCGTGCGAATGCTGATCCCGAGATCGTGCGCGATCACCTTGTTGGAGAGCCCTTTGAGGAGGCCGGCGAGGATTTCGTTCTCGCGCCGCGTGAGGCTGGCGAGGCGACTCTTGATCTCCTGCGACTCGCGGCTCCTGTTCTCTTCGGCGTTGCGCCGCTCCAGCGCGGCGCTGACGGCCGCGATCAGCGCGTCGTCCTCGAACGGTTTTTCGAGAAGGTCGACCGCGCCGAGCTTCATCGCTTCGACGGCGAGCGGCACGTCTGCGTGGGCCGTCAGCACCACGACCGGGATCGAGATGTGCTGCTCCTTCATCTGGGCGATGAGCTCCATCCCGTTCATCTCCGGCATGCGCACATCGGTGACGACGCATCCCTCTGCGCGCGTCGGCGCCGCCTTCAGAAAGGCCAATGCTGAGTCGTAGGACTGGACCTTGAAGCCTTCGGTGCGCAAAAGGAGCCCGACCGCGTCCCTGACGGCCGCGTCGTCATCGATCAGGTGCACCACTCGCGGGTCGGTCATGAGGCGAAATCCGAATCCTGAAGCGCAAGCTTAGAAATGGAAGAGACGTCGCTCGAGGGCGCCGGCGGAGACAAAATATGGTCGCCCAAAATCTGATTGCGCGCGCCTTTCATAATTGTACGCGCCGCAATCAAATCTACGCCCATGGTGTGCATTTTTCTCGCGTAAAACGGTTTTGGCCCGGTCTCGCTTGCGAGATCAGGCAGGCTGCAGCCTGTGTGAAGGTGGCAGACCCTGATCGGTTTTTTCGACTTTTGCAAGACCCGCGCGCATTCCTCCCCGATCAGCGCGTTTTGCCCGGGATGCGGGGGACAAAGAACCGTTGTTTCAGGGTCAAACTTACAAATCAGCAACGAAACCCGTCCCTTGATCAGACGCCGCGCGGACCGCCTTTTGCTGGAACTAAGAAAAAACCCGTAGTCGGCAAGCCCCTGGCGGGGCTGCGCCAAAGTGCGTGTGGCGTCTTATACGCAAAAGCTGGTAAACAAAGCTGCGGCCCCGCGTGCAACCGGTCGATTATCGGGAGTCCTGTTCTTTGATTTTTACGGATTCTCGCAGTAGCTACGACGGCAAAGCTTTCGCTCTTCTTCGAGCAGCCTTCGACGCTGTCCCCGAACGAATCGCGATCCTTGGCCCCGACGGCGCGATTGTCGCCATCAACATGAGCTGGGCGGAGAGCCCCGCGCCGATCCATGGCGGTCTCGGCGCGCTCGGCCCGGGAGACAGTCTGTTCGCGGCGCTGCGCGCCCGGCTGCGGGACGACGCGCAAGCCGGCCGTCTCCAGCAGGCCGGCCGTCTCCAAGCCGGCCGTCTCCTTGCCGGCCTCGAAGAGATTTTGGCGGGTCAAAGAGAGACGCTTCAGCTCGACGCTGCCGTGCTCGACGATGGGCGCGGGCCGGCCGTCTTGCTGGACGCGCGCGCCCTGCCCGGGGAGCCGCGCGCCATTCTGCTCCGCCTGCTTGAGCCGGGCGCCGAACGCGTCCAGTTTCAGGCGGCTCTCGCGGACAGCGCGCAACGCGAAAGGCGTCACGCAGCCGAGCTTCAGGCGATCCTCGACGCGGCGCCGATCGGGCTGTCCATCGCCCTCGATTCGCACGGTGAGCGGATTCGGGGCAATCCGGCGCTCGAGCGGATGTTCGGCGTTGCGCGGCACGGCGAGTTTTCGATGGCCGCGCCCAACGCCCCGGCTCTTCGCGCCTTGCGCGGCGGACGCGAGCTGGCGCCCCTGGAATTGCCGATGCAGCGCGCGGCGCGCGGCGAAGCGGTCAGCGGCGAGATATTGGATGTCGTTCGCGCCGACCGGCGTCAGATCACCGTCATGGCCACGGCCATGCCGCTCTTCGATGAAGGCGGCGTCCCGCGCGGCGCCGTCGGCGCGTTCATGGACATCACCCAGATGAGACGCGCCGAGGCGGCGCTGCGCGAGAGCGAGCAGCGGTTTCGCAGTCTCGTCGAATCCTCCGCGCAGGCGGTCTGGGAGACCGACCGTGACGGCCGTGTCGTCGCCGAGAGTCCGTCCTGGCGCGCCTGCACCGGGCAGACGGAGGCGGAGCGAGAGGCCGACGGCTGGCTGGATGCGGTGTCTCCAGAGGATCGCGAGCGCGTCAGCCGGCGCTGGGCGCAGGCGGTCGAGGCGCGGGATGATTTCGACGCCGAATTTCGCCTGAGAGGCCGCGACGGCTGCTGGCGCTGGACCAATATGCGGGCGACGCCGATCCTTGATTCAGAGGGCGCGCTCGTCAAATGGACCTGCATGAACATCGACATCGACGCGCGCAAGACCGCCGAAGCCGCATTGCGGGCGAGCGAGGAGCGCTACCGCACGCTTTTCGAACAGATGGACGAGGGCTATTGCATCATCGAGGTGCTGTTCGGCGAGGACGGACGCGCCCGCGATTATCGCTTCATCGAGGCCAATCCCGCCTTCGAGAAACAGTCAGGCCTGACGCAGGCCGTGGGCCGCACGATTCGCGACTTCATCCCCGACATCGAGTCGGGCTGGTTCGCCGTCTATGGCGAGGTCGCCCGCACAGGCCGCCCGATTCGCTTCGAGGATTACTCGAAGGCGATGGGACGTTATTTCGACGTCTACGCCTATCGCATCGGGGCGCTTGGCGAGAACAGGGTCGCCGTTCTGTTCAGCGACGTCACGCACCGTCGCAAATCCGAGGCGCTTCTGCGGGAAAGCGAGCTGCGCCTCCAGCTCGCCCTCGAGTCGGGCGACACGGGCATTTTCGACTGGCGTCCCGACACGGGAGAAATGGTCTGGGACGACCGCTTGCGCGGGATATGGGGACTCCCCGACGGCGCCGCCCCGAGCTATGAGATTTTGCTCGCCGGGGTGCATCCCGACGATCGCGCCCATGTGGAGGCGGACGTTCGTCGCGCGCTCGATCCGGTGGAAGGCGGGCGCATCGAGACAGAATACCGCGTGCTCGCGCCAGGCCTACCCGAGCGATGGATCTCCGCGACCGGGTCGGTGTTCTTCGAAAACAACCGCGCTGTCCGGATGATCGGGACGGCGCAGGATGTGACGGCGCGCAAGCGCACCGAGATGGAGCGTCAGAACTTCGTCTCTCTCGCCGAGCAAAGCGTCGAATTCATCGGCATCTGCGACCTGTCGTTCCGCCCGATCTACGTCAATCCCGCCGGCCTTCGGCTGGTGGGTCTCGAAAGCTTCGAGGAGGCGGCGCGCGTCAAGGTCGCGGATTTCTTCTTTCCCGAAGATCAGGCGTACATCCTCCACGAGTTCTTTCCAGCGGTCATGCGGGATGGCCACGCCAATGTCGAAATCCGTTTTCGTCGCTTCGACACGGGCGACGCCGTGTGGATGCTCTACAATGTGTTTTTCCTGCGTGACGCCGCCGGCGAGCCGGTCGGCCTTGCGACCGTCAGCCGCGACATCACGGAGCGCAAGCGCGTGGAGGACGCGCTGAAGGCGGCGGACCGACGCAAGGATGAATTTCTCGCGACTCTCGCGCATGAGCTGCGCAATCCGCTGGCGCCGATCCGCAACGCGGTACACGTGCTCTTGCAGGACAAGGCGACGAAGCGGCCGCCGCGCGAGCTCGCCTTGCTGTCGATGATCCATCGCCAGTCGAGACATCTCGTGCGTCTCGTCGATGATCTTCTGGAGGTCTCCCGCATCACGCGCGGTAAGATCGAACTGCGGATTCAGCCGGTCGATCTGGCCGAGGTGCTGCGTCACGCCATCGAAACCGCCCAGCCGATGATCGAGAAGGGCGGGCATCGCCTGAGCGTCGATCTTCCGGCGCGTCCGATCAGGCTGCACGCCGATCCCGTGCGCCTCGCGCAGATTTTCACCAATCTCCTGCACAATGCTGCAAAATACACGGAGCCGGGCGGGTTCATCGGCCTGACCGCGGAACAGGACGGCGACGAGGCGGTCGTCACGCTGCGCGACAGCGGCGTCGGAATACCGCCCGAGATGCTGCCGCATGTCTTTGATCTCTTCACGCAGGTCGACCGCAGCCTCGGCCGCGCTCAAGGCGGTCTCGGCATCGGCTTGTCGCTGGTGAAAAGCCTGGTGAGCCTGCATGGCGGAACGGTCGAAGCGCACAGTGAGGGACTTGGGCGCGGCAGCGCCTTCGTGGTCCGGCTGCCGATGCGCACAAATGAGGGAGGCGACGAGGGGATGCCCATGACCGACAACAGCGCCGCGCGCGCGGCGCACCGCATTCTGGTGATCGACGACGACCACGACGTCGCCGACAGCCTTGTCATGTTCCTGGAGACGTTCGGCGCCGAGGTGCGCGTCGCCTACAGCGGCGCGGCCGGGCTGGAGGCTGTCCGGGACTTCAAGCCGCGGCTGGTCTTTCTCGATATTGGAATGCCGAAGATGGACGGCTACGAGACCGCCGAGCGCCTGCGCGCCCTCCCGGAAGGGCGCGACGTCATGCTCGTCGCGCTGACGGGATGGGGCCAGGAGCAGATCAGCGGGCGCGCAAGGGAGGCGGGCTTCGATCGTCAGCTCACCAAGCCCGCCAGTTTCGAGGATCTTCAGGCGTTGCTCGACTCCTTGGCCTGATCCGGGCGTGGCGAGCGGAAACGCGTTACGTGATGTGACGTGTGCGATCGTCTTTGAGAGGCCGCCTGATGGCATTTAAGCCTCTGTTTTTGAGATTGATATTGAGGCGGAGGCGGGATTATCTGTGGATTGGCGGCTTGGGGATGGTTCTTTGATGTTACATTTTTGCATTTTCATCCTAATGAGACGGCAGAATTACTGGATGTGATTCGGGGCGGCCTTCGATCCGCCGGAACCGGGAGAAGGACATGGCGCCCGCGACTGTCACGAATGACGCTGCAATGGTTCGCAATTCGACCGCGACAGGAAAGCGGGAGCGCCACTCCGCCGGCCGCGCGCCGGAGACGGATGAGGCGACCGCCGCGATTGATCTCGTGGTGACGGCGTCGCGCGCCATTCGGGAACGCGAGACCCAATCGACCCAAGCCGTCACGCGCGTGCACGGCGCGACCAGGGTTTTGCAGGACAAGTTACGAGACGCCAGCGAGCGCGTCGAAAAGGCGGAGGCGATGACCGAAGCAGCGCAGGCGCGGATCGAGGAACTGCTGTTGGAGCTCGACCGCGCCCATGAAAGCGCGAAAGCCTTGCAGGAACTCGTCGCCGTGAAGCTGGACGATCTCGAAGGGACCAGCGCGCGGGCCGACGGCGCCGAAAAGCGCGCGCATGATCTGCACGAATCTCTGGAAAGAGTCAGCGCCTCGATCCGCGTCAATCTTCCGATCGTGTCCGCCGTCACGTCATGAAACGCTGAACCCGCCATCGAGGCGGGCGTCGATGATCCCGGACGATCGGCGGCTGCGGCTATTATGGCTCGGCCGATCCCACTTATTCATACCCCGCCTATTACGGCTATTCCGGCGGCGGGTGCGGCTGCATCCATCTCCATCCGGACTGTGACAAGGACATGCAGCCGCGCGCGGTTGCAGTGCCGCGGGGCGCATCCCTCTCGCGCGTGGTTGCGCGGCCTCTCCTACTCTTCGATTTTTCCAAAGGGCTCGTTTGGCAACTTCAGACCCTTGCCGAAGGGATCCTTCGTGCTGGTCCAGCAATAAACGGTCTTATAGCAGGTCGCCCCGGTGAGACGGTTACGGTGCCAAACGCCTCCCGGAAGCGTTTGATACAAATACGCCCAGCCGCCGACCGCGGAGAGACCGAGAAAGCTGATCGCGAAGATCGCCATCCATTTGTTCGCAGCCAGCCATCTGGTCATCCGGAATCCCTTCCCAAAAAAACGCCGTTTGGCGGCACCATGTACCAATGACGGCAGCCGCACAATGAGCTGGCGTGCATGAAAAGTGACATTGTCGGAAAGCGGGAGAAGAGCGCCGGTCACCCGCTGCAATCAAACAGATCCCGTCCCGCGGCGGTCGTGAAGACCGCCGGGCGGCCGATAAGCCAAGCCTTAGGTAGCGCCTCGCCTCGTTATGCGAAGTTGAGACGCTCGTTGCCCCGAATCGACCCAACGTGAACAGCGCCGGGATGTTGGGCTTGATGTAACGTAACGTAACATACAGTAATTCCAAATTTCAATGCCGAAACAGCGAACGAAAAAATACCCAGACTTTTCAGATATCTGCAATTTTCTCTTGGGGTCGCATGCTTTTCGTCTCGCAAAATACGTGATTATACGTAAGCATTATCCCTCAATTGACAATTCCAAGAGGCTGGTCAACGGAATGTTGCGGATTATTGTCACGTTCATGCTAGCCCTCATGGCCCAGCACGCCTTTGCTCAAAGCGCCGTGGGCGTATTCGGGGCCTCGGGCGCCGAGCTCAACGGCGTGCTGGCGAATGGGGGCTCGTCCAGCTCCACCAACCAGACGAGCCCGGTCAACATGTTGCTGGGAACCAACGTCAGCTTCATCCAGATGAGCGCGGGCTTCGATCATGCCTGCGGACTCGATCAGGACGGCGGCGTTTGGTGCTGGGGCTCGAACGCCTTGAACCAGGTCGGAAGCGGAGCCCTGAATCCGCAAACGACGCCTCTCCAGGTTTCGCTGCCCCTGCCCGCGACATTCATCCACGCGGGTTACCAGGCCACCTGCGCCATTCTCAACGACGGCACGGCGCGCTGCTGGGGCGATAACACCACCGGAAAGCTGGGGAACCCCGCATTCACAGCAGCGACCTATGCGTCGAGCGCCGCCGTGGAGCCGGGAACCAGCGCGACTTCGTTTCTGACCGGGGTGGTCGACATCGACGTGACACAACAGCATGGCTGCGCCTCCGCCTCCATGGGCGGATCCGTGCATCAGATTTACTGCTGGGGATCGAATGTTGCAGGCCAGGTTGGCAATGGCGTCTCCACGCAGGGCAGTCCATCGCCTCAGCCGACGCCGACAGCGGTTAAGACCGGCACATGCGCCACGAACGCCTACACGTCGAGCGGCGCGGCGACGACGACAAGTCAGATTACGTCGACGATGGATTTTCTGCATGTGTCCGTCGGCCGTGGGAACACGGCCGCGCGTGGATCGACCTGCGGAGTGAACAGCGCCGGTTCGCTCTTCTGCTGGGGTGAAAACAACAACGGCGAATCCGGTATGGTGGCCTCCGGCACAGCGGCGCAGATCAGTTGCCCCTCCGCTGTGAACACGTCGATGTTCACGGCCACGATCGCGGATGTCGATCATGGATCCGGCTCGACCTCCGGCGGGCCCTGTGCGCGTGCGACCGACGGAACGGCCTATTGCTGGGGCAACAACAACACCGGGCGCCTCGGCAACGGCACGTCGGGAAACACAAACAGTTCCTACACGCCTGTCAAGGTCCTGACGGCGGCGGCCACGCCGCTGACCAATGTCATTGACCTGAGCGTCGGCTCGGACCACAACTGCGCGCTTCGTTACGACGGCACGCTCTATTGCTGGGGCGCCAACGCCAACGGCGAATGGGGCAACGGCAACACCACCAGTTCGGATTACGCGATTCTCTCGCTTCAGGGCCCGACGCCGTCGACCTCGATTTTCAACGGCGCGGCTGTGACCGTGATGGCGACGGGAGACGGCTATCTGCTCGCCGGCGCTCCGCTCGGCGGCCCAGGCCAGGTGGTGAATCCCACGGCCGTGTCATGGCAAATGTTCGCTTTGCCGTGCAATCCAATTGGCACACAAGAGGTCACGTCGGCTCTCGGCGGCAATTTCCCGGCCGCTTGCTATAAGCTGAACTCCGGCACAAACGGCGGCGTGAACTGCTCCGGAAAGGGCTGGGTCGTCGACTTCTACAAGATCAGCAACACCTCTACCCCCGGGACATATGATTATGTCAATGCGGGCGACAAGCTGAATTACAATAATCAGGGCAATACGCCCCTGGGCGGCGGCTATTGGATCAAGAGCTACCAACAGCCCAATGCTGGAAGGATGTCGGTCAAGTGCTCCAACGCTGGCGGATCGAAACCCAAGGGAACCTTCGCCAACACGACCTACTGCCCCTCCGGAAATTGCTTCGTCTATCCGCTTTCCAATCCCCGCGCAGTCGGCGTCGGAAACAACGCCTGGAATCTTGCTCCCAATCCTCTGCCTTATCCGGTGGACTGGAGCAGCGTGCGCGTCTGCGCGGGATATAATGCGTCGGCAGGAACCTGCACGGCCGCCTACACGCCTTGCCAGGCGGCCAACAGTACGGACGCGAGCTGCACAGGCACTAAAGCGAATCCCGTCTTGCTCGCCGATAACGCGATCAGCATCTTCAACCCGAAGGCGGGCGCCTATCACACGTTCAATGATCTGCAGCCAGCCACGGTTTCGGCGAATCTTGGATATTTCCAGTCTTTCTTCGTCAACGTTGGCGACGGCGTCATTGGCAGAAGCGATGTCGTGCTGCTGATCCCGGCGGCTTCATCGTCGCGTCCGCCGTTTGTTGGACCTGGCGCGGTGACAGTGAACCCTGGCGCCCCGTCGTCCAGCGCGACCACCAGGCGGGTTTCGCCGGCGGCTGCGGGCAAGACGGCTCGCGAGTGGTCTGCTGTGCTCGAGGTCTATGACGACGCACGTCGCCTCTCGGAGCAAACGGCGAGTGTCGGCACGGTGATCGCTTCCGGGCTACGACGGCAAGGACGTGGCGTATTTTCCCAAGCCCGACTTCGTCACGTCGAACTTTCTCTACGTCACCATTCCGCACCCTGACTGGGGCGCGAAGGCGGGAGACTATGTCTCGGACTACCGCACGCCGTCAGCGACCGGCGTCAGCGCGTGGAGTTTCGTCATCCACAGCGACCTGGTCGGCGCGACTGTGCGCATTCGGATGCAGACTGACAAGCAAACCTTCGCGAACTGCGTGCTCAACGACGTCTCGGCGAACAGAGGCTACCCACTGAGCATGGCGGACTTCTTCGCGGGTGTGAGCGTCACGATGGACAGCACCGACAAGTCGATGCAGCTCGTCTGCAAGAACTCCTGACTGCGGACGAAAGGCAGTCTCAATTCATGGCCGGTGGCCATCGAGGCTCCCTGGCTCCTTGTAAAACTTGGTCATTCGAGGTGGGACGCATGGGTGCCGGAGAAGGAAAGACAGAGAGGGTAGGCTCTCCCCGACAAATCCCTGCCGACGATGGCGAGGGCTGCGATGCGCGCATCGCAGAGCGGCGCGCGCTTCTGCTTGCGACGGCGAAATGGACTCCGCCCGTCATGATGACGCTGTTGCTCTCAACGAAGCCGTCGGCAGCCTCCACTCGTCAGGACCAGTCGACTTCTCCCGGGTCGTCGGGAGGGACGACAGGGCCGGGCGGCGTGTTCTGATGGTTGTCAGGACCAGCGCCCGGATTCTACGGAAGCGGTCTTTAATTCGCTCGTGAGCGTTGTTGTGATCTCCACAACAATGCTCGAAGCTATTGTCAACGCCTATTGGAAGACGGTCGGCGGTCTAGAGTTCCTGCCAGGCACGGCCCGCGCGTCGGACCGTTTCGCCCGCATGAGCTGGAACCTCTACGCGGCGCCCAAGGTGAAGGGGAACCCGTTGCTCGCGACTGCGGAGGTTTTCTCGCTGGTGCGCGCGCTTTCCGTCCCGCTCGGCCTCGCCGATCCCAAGCAGCCGAACATTGCCTCGACGATCTGGCGCGCGGTTTTGGCGAGGCCTCCGACAAATTCGCGCTGGCCGAGCCGTTCAAGTTCATCGGACAGTGAGGGAGGCGGGGGACAGTCGCTGCAGAAATCACAAGGGTTGCCGTGTCCCCCTCGACTGAAGGGAAATACCAAGTTCCGAGCCGAGGGCGTCGTGCAACCGCGCGATAGCGCGGTTGCACTTTTGCGACGGCCCGCGGACGTGGCTAAATCCGGGCCGGGCAAACTGGCGAGCGGCTGCCAAATTCGCTAGCAGCTGCAGTTGCACCCGCCGCCGTAGCCATAAGTGGCTGGGTATGAATAAGTGGGAGAGGCCATTCCGTAAGTGCCGCAGCCGCCATACCCAGACCCGTAGTAGCCATAACCGCCGTATGGATAGGCGGACCCATAATAGCCGTAGCCGCCGTATGGGTAGCCAGCGCCGAGCGCCAAGCCAGTGGCCAGGCCAGCTCCCAGCCCCAATCCACCATAACCCCAGCGGCCCCATCCGCCACC
Organism: Methylocystis sp.; assembly: GCF_051061225.1. Taxonomy (GTDB): domain Bacteria; phylum Pseudomonadota; class Alphaproteobacteria; order Rhizobiales; family Beijerinckiaceae; genus Methylocystis. The sequence goes on along the minus strand of NZ_JBPFEB010000045.1, from coordinate 95,078 downwards.
ATAGCCCCAGCGACCACCCCAACCGCCGCCCCAACCCATATGACGGCCCCATCCGCCGCCCCAACCCCAACGGCTCCATGCCGAGGCAGGGGTTGAAATGGACACTGTGCTGACCAGCATGATTGCGGCGAGCGCCGTTGTAAGCATCTTGCTCGAATTTCTCATTGCCGCTTCTCCGGGTCCCTGCGTGACAAAGCCCCTCGGCCACGCGTGCAACGCGAGCGGCGTTCCGTTGTTCCAGCTTGAACCCGTGGCGTGGGGCAAGGCGGAGCAGGCGAAATTGTCGGAGAGCTTGGGCATCGGCTGGCCCCTTCTCGTCGGCCTGCAAGATTCTCATGCCTTGAAATCACAGCATGAACTTTAGCAGGGAAGCGTGGAGATAGTGGGCGGCCAGAGTTGGTCGATCTTTCTGCAGAGCCGTCGGGGCTCATAGCATTCGACGGCCTGTGGCGCGGTCTCTTTTTGAATCAGCTCAAAAACCTTCTTCGTGAATTGCGGAGGATAGCTTTGAAATAACCGAATGAAAAAGTGCTTTCGTGGACAGTTGTCGATTTGGAAGATTCGTCTTCTTGGTTCCGCTATCTGCGGAGGAGCGGATCGAAGAAGCATTCGAGCATAGGCAACGTATCGGTATTATCGATGATATCATTGCGATCGGCGCTGAGACCATGGCGCATCCAGGCGCGTCGCGAATCCCTCAGTCGCATCGCGGTAGCCACACAGTCGTGTCGGTACAAGCGAACAAACGTCGCATCGCTTTCGTGGACCGTTATCTTGCCCTATTTTTTCGGGCTGGGGTGAAGACGGCCCGCCCGCCGAATCCTGGCGGAGCGAGCGAGCCGCCCCGCGCGGGCCACCCGGTGCGCAGCCGTCGCGCGCAGCCGCAATATCCCGCAATCGTTTCTGAGCTATGTCTGCACGGTAACAAACGGCCACGCCCGCGCCTTTGAGGCGCTGCGGCGTTCACGGCTGTCGTAGCCGAGGCAGGCAACCCGCTTTCTCAAAAATTCGATACAGCCGGTGGCGCTCCCCAGCGCTCAAAAACAGGTTGGAGCCATACCGGCGCAACCGGACGCTTATCGAGTCCAGCGCCTCCGCCTCATGGCACGTCAGTTCAGGGTGATCTGCTGCCGCAGCGATTCTCTCGCAGAGGAGGGCAATGTCGACATCGGATAATTCACGGGACATTCGGCGCCTGCTGATTCCCCCGTGCGAGAGTAGACGAACAACCATGGCGATTACGCGGCCGCTCCGATCCAGCGACGCTCATATCATGAGCGACGCCAGGGGCTCGCTGGCGCGCCGGTAGCCTCGCGGACAGGCGCGAAAGCAAAGAAAGCGCCGCCCGACACGAATTTCAGGCTGCCAGACAGGGCTAAGGAGAGGGCGCTGATCATCGGCCAGACCTTCGCCACCGCGCTCCGGTGGAGAACCTGGCCCATAGCGCATCCCTCCACGAACGGATGCTCATCCGCGCATTGTAGTGCTGCCGCGTGCATCGGCAGAGAAGAGTCTCTTCATTCGCAGCGCTCGTAATTCGACGATGTGAAACGAAGCGGATGCGATGATGATTGATAATGTGGTCGCGAACAAAAACAGTTGGTATGATTCCAGATATCCAGAAGAGAAGCCAATTATGGGAAAGCGCCATAGATATATCCCGTACGATATGCGGCCGATGTGCGCGTCACCCACGAGTCATCGACCGCATCGGTGGAGCGCATTCGAATGCAGCGCTGCCCAAGCTGACGCGAACAGTCGCCTGGCGTCGGACGCCTGCGGCGTGCACCGCCGCTCTCGCGAGATCAGCAGTCACTGTATCCCACTCGCCCCGGCGCCTGAGGCAAGTTGCCACGTCACCAAGTCTCTCGGCGTTGGTTAGGCTGTCGGGTGTGATTTAAGGCGCGGGCCAAGCCAATGACGAAACCATTCAAACCGCAAGGCGCTCAACTCGCAGTGGACGCCACGCAGATGGCGAAGCGTGCGGCCACGAAATTGATCGCTCTGCAGTCCATCCCATCGAGCAAGTTCGGCCGCAAGCGCGCGCTTCGAAATGAAGCGCAGCGGGAATTGGGGTGCGCAATCAGACAATGGCCAAGGTAGGCTTGGCTTCCAACGCGACAGCGACTGGACAAGAACATGGGGCTCGAGGCGGCGAGAGCGTTGCGCTGCGTTGACCCTGGCTTGTTCTGCGCCATACACTCGCCTCTTGTCTTGTGAAGCAGGATGCAAGCACAGGGGTGGTTCATGCATTCGGAGAGACGTCTCGACCGCTCTTCCAGCCTCCTTGCGGCCATCGTCGCGGGGCTCCTGTTGCTGGCCGGATTCGCCGAGACTGAAACCGCGGTGGCGCAGACCGTCCCCTCCGTGGATTACACGACCGACATCCAGCCGATCTTCATCCGCCGCTGCATCGCCTGTCACGGCTGTCTCGGCTCGCCCTGCAATGTGAAGCTCGACTCCTTTCGCGGCGCCGACCGCAGCGGATTCGGCGTCAACCCCTACAGCAGCCACATCGAATCCAGCCCGCGCGTCGGCATGGATGTGGTCGAGACCACCGCAGACTGGCGGCGGCGCGGATTCTTCCCCATTCTCGATCGCGAAGGGACGCAGTCGGACCGCCAGGACCACTCGCTGCTCTACAAGATGGCGCTCGCCGGCCATCGGCACAACCAGCCAGGCTTCTCGCGCGCGGCGACGATGCCGCTCTACGCCAAGCGCTTCGACCACCAGTGCCCGGGGAGCCCCGAGGCTCTGGACGCTTATCTGCAGGCGAATCCCGCCGCCGGCATGCCCTTCGGCCTGCCAGCCGTCTCCGACGCAGACCTCGGGAAACTGGCGGACTGGATCGCCAATGGCGCGCCGGGTCCGACGCCGGAGGCGCTTCGACGCGCCGCGACGGTGAGCGGCAAGGCGGCTGTCGCGGAATGGGAGGATTTCCTCAACGACCTCGATCCGCGCAACCGCCTGGTGGCCCGCTACATCTTCGATCACGTCTATCAGGCCAGCATTGTTCTGGAGGAAAGCCCGGGAGACTTTTTCCGTCTGGTTCGATCTTCGACCCCGGCCGCTGCGAGGACCGCCCTGGCCGAAGAGCAGCCGATCAAGGTCATCGATACGCCGCTCCCCTACGACGATCCTTACGCACATGCGAAGGTCGAGCAGTTCTCGTACCGCCTCCAGAAGGTCACGACGCCAAGGGTTCAGAAGAACCATTTCGTCTGGAGTCTGAACAAGGAGTCGCTCGCGCGTCTCAAGGCGCTTTTTCTGGGGCGCGACTGGGACAAGACGCAGGACATGAACCCGCCCTGGGGGGTCGGCAATCCGTTTCGGATCTACCGGGCCATCCCGGCGGAAGCGCGCTCGCTGTTTCTGCTCGAAAACTCCGAGGTCATCGTCGGCGGCATCACTTATGGCCCCGTATGCCTCGGACAGACGGCGACCTATGCGGTCAAGGACCATTTCTGGGTCTATTTCCTCGACCCTCGCTACGACCCTTCGGTGCAGGACCCGAAACTGGGTCTGGAGACATGGTCCGCGATGATGGACCGCTCTCCCATCGGCGACGCCAAATATGCGGACGCTTACGCAAAGGCCCAGAAGAAACTTACGCCCGAAGGTTTGACCGTCGACGCGATCTGGAACGGCGGCGGCAGGAATCCGAACGCCTGGCTGACCGTTCTGCGCCATGAGACCAATGTCTCGGTGATGAAGGGCCGACAGGGCGGCATGCCGCCCAGCCAATGGCTGGTCAGCTATAGCGGGCTGGAGCGCCTCTATTACGATACGGTCGCCAGCTACAAATATTGGGAGGGCGACACCGGCAAGCTCGAGACGCTTGTTTTCTTCAATTTCCTTCGACAGGAGATGGAGGACAATTTCCTGCTCCTGCTGCCGGATACGGATCGCGAGCCGATCCGCCGCCAATGGGCACAGGGCGTCTTTGGCGCAATCGGGCGCTTGCTTGTGCCCTTTCCCGACCGGACCCTGCCCGGCGCTGGCGCGCAAGACCCGTCGAAGCCCTTGCTCGAAATTGTCGACCGCATCCAGGCGCGCATGGGGCCGGCGATCAGCGGGCCGGTCGACAGACTCAACCCCAGGATCAAGCCGAAGATTTCACTGGAAAGCCCGATCGACGGCTATCGGCGCTGGGCCGAGGCCGTCTCGCTGCTGACCGACACGACGGCCTATAGATTCCCCCGCTTTCTGCCGAGCGTCGTGCTGCTGCGATTGAACCACGGCCGCGACTCGCGGGTCTATTCGCTGGTCGCCAATCGCGTCTACAAGACGCAGTTCAACATGTTCTTCCAGAATGGCGAGGCGCTCCCCGACGAAGACACGATGAGCGTCTACCCCACAATTGTCGGCGGTTTTCCCAACCTCTTCATCGATCTCGATCTCGCCCAGGCGCCCGCGTTCCTGAAGGAATTGCGCGCGGTTCAGACGCTCGACGACTGGAACGCGTTGCGGAACCGCTATGGCGTGCTGCGCAACAGCGCGCGTTTCTGGGCCACGCTCGACTGGTTCAATGAATGGAACTTCAGGCGTCGTGGCGAGCAGGCGGGGTATCTCGACCTTTCCTATTACGATCTGCTCGACACGACGTATTAGCGGCCTCCGCCATCTCTTTCGCCGAGGGTCATCCCACCGTTACGACTTTCAAGCATCCTGCCGCCCACAAGCCGACCAATGAGGCGCCTGCTCGATTTGAGCGCCCGAGCGTCTGCAGGAGTCGCCAAGGGACTTGCCAAGTCTCCGCTCAGACGCAAGAGTAGTCGAGGTTCAGCGCATGACGAACGGCCTCACATGAGCGCGTCGAGGAACGAACGATCCGTTGCTTCCCCAAGTCGGAGATGGACCGACATGTTCTGGCCTCCCGCGAGGGCCAGCCGAACATCGGACGCTGCGGAACGCGATGACCACAATGCGATCGAGCTTGCCATCCGGCTCTGCCTCATCGCCATTCTGATCTATTGGACGTCGGTCATCGTTTTCCCCTTCGCGCCGATCATCGCCTGGAGCGTGATTATGGCGGTCGCGCTTTATCCTGCCTTCGACTGGCTCTCCGCCACGTTCGGCGGCAGGCCCCGGGCGGCCGCGACGATGCTGACCTGCGTCAGTCTGCTGCTCGTCGTCGGTCCCGTCACCTGGCTCGGCATCGATCTGATCGAGGCGTCGACGCGCATTATCGACAGCGCCAGCAATGGGCGGCTCGCCGTTCCGCCGCCTGTGGAGTCGGTGAAGTCGTGGCCTCTTGTCGGACAGCCTCTGTATGATTTCTGGGCCCTCGCATCGACCAATGCGCGGAGCGCCCTAGCGCCTCTTCTTCCGCAGTTGCGGCCGCTGGGAGAAAAGCTGATCGAAGCCGTCAGCAGCGCGGGCGTGGGCAGCCTGAAATTCCTCGTGTCCGTGCTCGTGACGGGGTTTCTATTTCTCTATGCGAAGCCGCTCGTCGCCGTCGCTGAAAATCTTGCCGGCAAGATCGACAGGGGGCATGGCGTGCGCTTTGTAGAGCTGGCCGGCGCCACCATACGCGCGGTCTCCCGCGGGGTCATTGGAATGTCGCTTCTCCAGGCGATCGTGTCGGGGATCGGCATGTCCGTGGCGGGCGTTCCCGCCGCGAGCGTCCTGACCCTCCTGGTGCTGATCCTGGGGATCGTTCAGATCGGACCGGGCCTCGTCACCGTGCCCGTCATGATCTGGGCCTGGGCCGAACGGCCTGTCGCGCCAGCGCTCGCGCTCAGCCTGTGTCTGGGCGCCGTCAGCCTTTCCGATGCGCTGGTGAAGCCATTCTTTCTCTCCCATGGACTCACGACCCCCGTGATCGTCACCTTCATCGGCGTCATCGGCGGCATCCTGGCGCACGGCATATTGGGCCTGTTCGTCGGACCGATCGTCGTGGCCGTGGCCTGGAATCTGGCGGACGCCTGGCTCAACGAGCGCGGCGCCGCAAGAGGCTGACGGGATCAGTGGCGCTTCACCGCGTCAGGACTTTGGCGAGGTCGTTTCGGGAGAAAGCGAGGCTTGCGCGTCCGCGTAAGGCGCGCCGCGCATGAGGCAGGTGCGGATATAATCGATGTTGGAGCGCAGCAGGAAATACTCACCGGCAAGTTCGCGCGGCAGTCTCAGGGCCATGGCCGCGCGCTCCATCCTGTTCAACTTCGCCAGACAATCCTCGCGATTGCCGTCCGTGAAGGAACGGGCGCCCTGTCGTTCCAGCTCGGCAAGCTGCCGGTAGACGGCGTTGATCTTGATCCGCCCCTGTTTCAACCGATAATCGAAGAGCAGCTTGATCGTCGGATAGGACAGGAGGAAGAGCGGCAGAAGGTAGAATGACATGCGGCTGAAGAACTCGGCCAGCCAGAAGGGCAGATATCTCATCAGGATCGGCGCGCCGCGCTTGTAGAAGATTTTCGCCTCGTCGCTCTCCATGATGTCGTCGTTCTTGAAGGCAGGGAATTCTCCCCGTTTCTCGAAAAACGACTCTTTCCCGTTCACCTCCTCCGCAGCCTGCAAGAGAAGCATCTGGATCGCTGGATGAACGGAGTCCTTGACCACAAGGTCGGTGGTCGTTGCGATGATATGCGTATCTTGCGGCGGAACGTTGTGGGCAAGATCGAGGCCGCCCATGGGGACCACCAAGGCTTGCCAGTGATTGACGATGCGGGCGTAGGCGGCGGCTCGGGCAAAGTTCGCCAGTTGCAGCTCGGGGTTCCGAACCAACGCCCGAATGTTGACGGAATGGGCGCCGTCGACGAGGAGGACAGCGTCCAGTTCGTTGCGGTTGATCGCCGCGACGGCTTCGGCCGAGGGCATGATCACCAGATTCCTTGAAACAGGCTGCTTATTCAGCGCCAGGAGGCGCATGGCGGCGGCGTAAGACCCGCTCTCCTCCGGCCCGATCGCGATGCGCCTTTGGCCGAGCTCCATGAACTTCTGCAACTTCCCGCCATTGTCGGAGCCGCGAAAGAACAGCCAGACCGGCGCATAGTTGAGACTGCCCAGGGATCGGATGTGCGCCGCCGCCGGCGGATCGATCAGCCCCGCCTGGATAAAGGCCACTTCCACGTCGCTTGTGGGATCGGTGATGAGGCGCGCATTTTCGAGCGCCCCTTGCGTCTGGCGAATCTCGAGCGCGATCCCGCGCGTCGCGAAGAATTTCCTGTAGTCCTCGGCGAATGCGCTGTAGGCGGAGCCGGGGGCGCCTGTGGCAAGGACGACGGGGCTGGACGGCGGCGGGTTGGAGAAGAGCACAATGCAGACGAGCGTCGTCGCCAGAGCGATGACCAGATGGCGATGTTCGACGATGAGTTCGAAGTCGCTGAAGAACTCCTCTCGCGCCGCCTGCGCAAAGGCGTGAAGCTTCTCTCGAAATCGAAATTCGTGGCTCGCCATGGCTGTGTCTTGCGATCCGCGTCGCGGCCGTCACTCGGTCGGAGAGACCGGCTCGGCTCCGTCTTGCCTGCGCCATGCGCGCAGCCCGCGCGACATCAGGAGGAAGAGCGTCGCTGCGATAATGACATCGGCAAGCGCGACGACGAATTGGCCATAGCCGATCACGGCGCCAATCTGCCTGGCCTCATCGGAGGTCATGTCCGAATGGACGCCGGGACCGACTGGAATGAAGGCATTGGCCATAGTGCGGGCGTCGCCGGCAAAATGGCTGATGAGCGGCGTCAGGATGTCGACGACGAGGGAGTCGACGAGCTTGACGATCGCCAGCGCCGCCACGATCACCAGCGCCAGATCGAGCACGCCCGATCGGGCTTTGTCGTCCTTGATGTTGCGCACCAGAGCCACTCTCCCGCGAAATCCGACCCGCTTCACCACCTGTGCGCGCGCAGGTTGAGACCCGCTGCGACGATCGCCAAGCCTTGTTTCGAATCGCCTGCATTCGGCGTCAGGCTGTCCGACACGCAGAATGCGGCCAGGAAGGGCGTGGATCAATCCCTCGCCGAGACAAGCGAGGCGCCATCGAGAAAGGCGCGCCGTCGCTCTCTCCGTTCATGTGGGTCAATGACGAATGGGCTTCTTCCCGGCCGGCGCCGGGTGTGCTGGCGCCGGTTTCTGCGCTGGGCGGGATATGGGGGCCTTTGCCGCACTCGCCCGCGCAGGCTTCGGCTGCCCCACTTCCCGAATGCGCCTGCCTCTGTTCGGGCTGGCCACAGGTTGCGGCGACTCCATTTTGCGGCCCGGCGCCTCGGGGGAGACCGTGGCGGCGGCGGCTTCAACAGGCGCGGGCGACGGTGCGGGAGAGGCGACGGGGCCAGCGACAACAGGCGCGGGTGAGACGGGAGGCGGCGGCGCGGTTTTGGCTGGAGCGGGGGCCGGCTCTGGCGCCGGCGGCTTCGGCACTGGCATGGCCAATTTCGGTTCAGACTGCGCCGACCTGGCGCCGGCCAGTTCGGCCGGCGCATGAGGGAGCGGCGATAAGGTCCACAACACCAGGAATCCGAAGGCCGTGAGAGCCACGATACCAAGCAAGAAGTCTCTCATTGGCCATTCCTTCCCATGCAAAGGAACCAATGCGACCAAAATCTGCTCCGGAAATGTAAAAATGGCAAATTTCTGGCGATCGGAGAAGCGCGGACCGCAGCTTCGAGCGTGGCGGCTCTACTTTTTCGCGGACAGGCGCTTCTCGAAAACATCCTTGAATCTCTGAATGATGTCCGACGAAACGATCTCGTTGCCGCGTTCCGTGAAGTGGCAACAACTGTCTCTGTAGACCGTGTCGCGCGTCGTCTGGAACAGCAATCGCTGGTCGTAAAAATGGGGGGTCTTCAGTCCGTCCTGGGAGAGAATGTTGTAATATTTCCTGATCCACTTCCCGTAAATTTCATTCGACAAGGCGTACGAGCGCTCTTCGTCGGAAAGCGGCTTGCTGCCATCAAGGTATTGATTAGGCTGGAGGACGTGAATGTAATCGATGTCCTGCTGGGCCAGAAAGGCGAAGAGCTTGTTGGACGACTCCCGCCAGATCGAATGGGCCTGTCTGACGACCTCATCCAGCTTCTCGTCAGGGAACATTTTCGCCCACCAGGGGGTCTCAAGCCTTTCGAAGAGGGATTTGCAGTAATCGTAACGAAGGTCGGCATATAGGGCCTGAACAGGCAATCTGCCGCCTGCTTTAAGCCGCGGTTCCGCTTCTTCCATGCAGCCGTGCGTCGAATTTGTTGAGGTCTCGATATGCGCTGAGAAATACCGGGGAAAAATCGCGGGATTTTTCAGGGCGTAGTTCTCCGTCAACGGAAGAGCGACCTCATTGTAGCCGTCGACGTTGATGACGATGTCGGGGTGGAATCCCAGCAAGTCGAGATAGACTGCCTTGAAGTATTGTGTTGGCTGTTTTCCTCCGCCAATTCCCGCGTTGTAGACGGTGAACTTGCCCGGTCCAAAGACCTCGTTCAATTTGCGTGCAAAAATGCCTCCGCTCCCATCGGTGGACAGCCCCATCGAGACGGAGCCTCCCAGAATCAGGACCTTCACGGTATCGCCGGAGGTCGGTCCGTCTATTCTGTTGAACAGTGGTTCCTGTGACAATTCACTGGAGAACAAAACGTCGCCAAGCTGCATTTTCCCAAAAAATGGGTGGACGATCGTCGGCTTGGCGAAGCCTTTCTTGCTGATCTTGTTTTCCAGATAGGCAGAAAACGAGGCAGGGTCGAACATGTCGAGGTTTCGCCGGGATTTCAGGAAAGCGAACGACCCGATGTTCACGATCACGAAGGCCAGAGCCAGAAACATCACGCTTGCGATGAAGCCAAACAACAGGTTTTTCATTCGTTCCACGCGCGTTCGATCCGAAGCCGCCCCTTCGCCGAAAAACTTGGCGTTACCAGAGGATAGGTTCGCCGTCCTTCTGGCGGACGTCAGGCGTTTCGTTTGTGACATTTATGGTGGGACGCGTCCAGATTGCGCGGGAAACCGCCGCACTCACGTCGGGGCGAAGCGCAGGAGCTGATCGACGCGGCCGAGAGACGAACAGCGGATGATCGGTCCCTCGTCCTGGCCCGAAACAGCGGCGGCCCCGTCCTGCATGTCGAGGAGGATCACCCGACTGTCGGGGAACAGGGCGCCCGCGCGCCGCGCCATGTGGGTCATCTGGACGCGCCCAAGACCGCCGACCGTGAGCAGAACCACAGCTTCCGGCTCGCCGTTCTCCTCATCTTTCAGGGAGGCGAGGGCGAGGAGGCCGGTCGACTCCTGCACGCAGGCGCAAGGCTTCCCGGTTGTCTCCGAGAGGACGGCCGCCGCGAGCGCGCCGGAGGCGGCGTCGATCGGGCCGAGCCCGGGAACGACGATCGTTCTGGCGTCCGTCGCGGTCTCGCCCACCACGATGGCCGTCGCCTCGCGCATGGTCTCGGCGATCGCCTCGGCGCGATCAGCCGGGATGCGACGCTCGCGAAAGTCTCTCGCGGCGATCGCCAGGGCGGGCAGCGCGACCGCGTCGCAAGCCATGACCAAGCCGCTCGCCGCCGTCTCGCTTTCCAGAGCCTCCGCCGCCGTCGCCGCGTCCCGCGCGAGCAGGCGATGATAATATTCCTGCTCGGGCGTGAGCGGCGGCCGGTCCCCGAAGAGCAGGCTGATGAAGTTCATCGACGGGAAAAAATCGCCTAGGACCACCAGTGTGGTCGTCAACGGCGCGGCCAGCAGGAGGCCGACGGGTCCCCAGACAACCCACCAGAAACTGCCCGCCGCGATGAAGGCGAGGGGCGACAGTCCGACGTGACGCCCCATCAGAACGGGCTCGACGATATTGGACGTCACGAGCTCCGCGATCACGAACCAGGCCAGCACGCCGGTCAGCAATCCCCACCCGGGCGAAACCGCGGCCGCGAGCAGCACTGGCGGAAGCGCCGCGACAAAGACCCCGAGGAAGGGAATGAATCGCAGCAGCGCGACCGCCATCCCCCACAGGATGGGGTTGGGGATGCCGAGCGCGGCCAGCACGGCGCCCGTCGCGACGCCGAAAGCCAGGTTGATGGCGCCCTGGCCGAGAAAAAATCGTGACAGGCGCTCCCCCGCCGTGCTCAGGGCGGCTGTCGATTCCGACATGTTCTCGACGCCGGCGAGACGCACGACACGGTCGACCAGATCGTACTGGCCCGCGAGAAGCACGGCGACATAGACGAGGGTCAGGAGCGCCATCTCCGCAGGACCGAGCGCCGCCCGCAGCGTCTCCACCATGCCTTGCAGGCCGGCGGCGCGCTCATTTTCCACAACGACGCGAATGTGATCGTCCGGGGCCGCGCCGCGAGTCTCCCTGTCGACCTCCCGCTGCAACGCCTCGAGCGAATCCACCGCCCTCTGCAACGCGCCGCCGCCGGTCGCGGGGCTCAGCGAGCGCACCTTCTCGGCGAGATTGTTCTTGTAGGTCGAAAGGCTTCCCGTGAGGCTGATGATCTGGGAGCTGAACACTGTCGCCGACAGCAGCGCGGCGCCGACAAAGGCGCACAGCACCACTGCCATCGCGACCGCGCGCGGCGCGCCGCGTCTCGCCAGCCAGGCGACGGCCGGCGACAGCATGAACGCGATCACCGCGGCGAGCGACAGCGGCATGAGCACTTCGCGCCCATAGACGATGGCGACCACCACGACCGCTGTTACGAGAATGTCCGCCACTTGCGTTGCGCCTGGAGAACAGGGCCGTCAGGGACGCCGCCTCCCTGTCGGGATCGGCTTTCGCGCGGCTGGCCCTTTGCCCGACGCCGGAAGGCGGTTTCTATTGCTGGACCGAGGTGGGATACATGATCGACGAACGAATCCGGTTCGTCTCAGCCTCGAAGGCGACAAGCGCGTCTTCTTCGAACAGGGACCTGAGCTTTCCGTGGCCGAGCCGCATTTCCTCGGCTGCGAGGTCACGCTGGTTCTCGAAGTCCTCAATTTCGGCCGGGCACAGTTTTTCGAAATCTTCCGGCGGCGTGGTCAGCGCGAGCAGAGCAAGGCGCCGGGCCGCCGACAGAGCGAGCTCTTTCGCAGTCAGGCTATGTGCGGAGCTGTAGCGCATCGCGGTGTCTTTCCCTGTTGCGACGGAGCGAAAGCCGTTCCCTGCTCGCCATATCCTGCGCCCGTCTGACGCGCCGGGAAGGATTGGCGATTGGCTTTTCAACTTGTTGGCCGGCGTCTGGTTCCAGACCGGGGCCACCCCGAACGCAACTCTTTGCGCAAACCCGCCAGGCGGGCGTGTCTGTCCCTCAGCTCTCCCGAGTGGGCGTTCCCGGCGCATGCGCGGCTCCGAGCAGATCCTTCATCGCGCGGCGCAATCCGTGAAGCTGATCCAGAAGGTGCAGGATGACGCCGATCCCTTCATCATTCACGCCCATATCCGTCTGCAACTCCACAATCAGCCGGGCGCGGGCAAGATCGATCTCGGTGAAATCCAGCTCGCCCGAGGTCTTTGCGGGGATCAGCCAGTCCTCCTCGATCCACGCCTTCAGCGTGACGCGGTCGAGCCGGATCTGCTGGAGAAACTCCTGTTCTTTCATGAGCCTCACTCCATGTCCCGGCGCGGATCATAGGGCCGCTGAGGCGTCCAGTCCGACAGAAACGCCTCCAGCTCGGGCTCCGGCTGCGCCGGCATCACGATCTTGAGTTTCACCAACTCGTCGCCGCGCCGGTCCTTGCGCTGCACGCCCTTGCCCTTCAGGCGCAGAACCGTTCCGCTGTTCGACCCTTTCGGGATTTTCAGGAGCACATGCCCACTGGGCGTCGGCGCCTTGACCTCGCCGCCCAGAGCCGCCTCCGAAATGGTGATCGGCAGATCGAGATGGATGGTGTCGCCGTCTCTCCAAAAGAAGCGGTGCGGGCGGACCAGCAGTTCGATCAGGGCGTCGCCGGCTTCGCCCTCTCCGGGAGCCGGCGCGCCTTTCCCGCGCAGACGCAGGATCTGCCCTTCTTCCGCGCCGGCCGGGATCGTCACGCTCAGCGCCCCGCCTTGCGGAAGGACGATCTCCTTTTGCGCGCCATTGACCGCGTCGAGGAAATCAATTTCGAGACGGTAGTGAAGATCGGCGCCGCGCGCGCGGCGCGCCTCCTGCGCTCGCCGTCTCAGGAGCTCCGCGAACAGATCGTCGCTTTCGAAATCGGAATAGGCGGCCTGGGAGTCGTAGGGATGTCCCGATGCGCTCGCGTAATCGCGATAATAGCGCTGTTGCGGCCGCTCCGCGCCGGTCGCGTCGATTTCGCCCGCGTCGTAGCGGCGGCGCTTTTCGGGATCGGACAGAAAATCATTGGCGCCCGAAACCTCCTTGAACCTGTCCTCCGCATGGCTGTCGCCGGGATTTAGGTCGGGATGAAGCTTCTTGGCGAGCCGCAGATAGGCCTTCCGAATCTCCTCGGTCGAAGCGGTGCGGGCGACGCCGAGCGTCTCATAGGGGTCTTTCATGAACCGCAAGGATAGACGCGGCCGGCGACCGGTCAACGTCCGCGGCGCTCAATGTGAGCGGACGCTCCGGGCAAGGGGGGAGGGCGATCCGACGCGATCGCGCTCCCCCGCCGCGCGTCACTCTCCCGTGGCGGCCTCGCAGTCCGCGCGCCTGGCGCCGATGTCCTTGCAGAATGCGGCGGCTTCGGACTGGCTCGCGAACTCGGATATTTCGACGAACCACGCGTCCTTGCCGTCTCTGGCGGCTTTGCGGATCGCCACCCGGCTGCTGGCGATTGGGGCTGGCGTGCGCTTTTGCAGTTGGCGCCACCTGGCGGCGGCGCGGGCTTCGGTTGGGAAGCCCCCCAGCCGCACGGAGGCTTTCGCAGCTCGCGCAGACGCGGCGGCAGTCGTTGCGGCGGGGGCGGCCGGCTCATCGGGGCGCTCGGCGGCGGCGGTCGACGCGGGCGGCTGCGGGGCGGGGGCGTGCACGCTGGCGCTCGTCTCGGGATGGGCTTCCCCGGCGGAGCGCGCCGCGCTTGCGAGCGCCGGCGGCGCCCCTTCGCCGCTGGCCAGATGGCCTGTCCAGAGAAGCGCCGCGAGGGCGCCGAGGCCAAGCGCCGTCGCGACAAAACTGGCGGCGGGGCCGGCGTGAGGGTCCGGCGACGGGCCGGCGGGCCGCTGCGCCTCGCGCCTCTGCGCCGCGCCCAGCCGCTGGTGCAGCCGCGACAGGAAGGTTGTCGCCCTGTCGGCGCGCAGGCCGAGCTCGCGGTAGATCGCCAGTTTCGCGAGGTCCTGAATGAACATCCAGGCGATGTTGTAGGCCCAGACGAGGCCGATCAGCTCCCATGGCAAGGCGGGAACGAGCACGCCATAGACGCACAGCAGCGCCGCCACGATCTGGGTCGCCACAATGGCGCAGAACAGCGCGATCCCGGGGAAGGGCGGCATCCAGAACGGACCCTTGGTGCGGGTGACGAACAGCATCAAATGCCCGCCCACGACCAGCTGGAGGAAGAGAATCGTCTGAAGATGCGGCGCGTCGAGGCGCAGCATATTCTGTCCGACAACGAGGAGTCCGAAGCTTTGCACCACGGCAAGGGCGCCCAGCACCGAGGACACGACGAGCACGCGGTCCATCTGCCAGCGCACAGGACGGCCCGGAACCTGCGCCCTGTCGAAGGCGATGGTCATGATCGGGATGTCGTCGAGCAGCGCCAGCATGATGATCATCACCGGCGTCAGCGGGAAGAAGCCATACACGATCGTCGCGAGCACGATGAACACCATGATGTCCAGCGTCATGGCGATGCGGTAGAGCGTGTAACTCATCATCCGCTCGAAGATTCGTCGCGCCTCCTCGATGCCTCGGATGATGGTCGAGAGGCCCGGGGCCGTGAGGATGAGCGCGGCGGCGGCGCGCGCCGCGTCCGTGGCGCCGGAGACCGCGACCCCGATGTCGGCCTGCTTGAGCGCCGGCGCGTCATTGACGCCGTCGCCGGTCATGCCGACGATGTGGCCGCGCTGCTGAAGCGCTTTGACGATCGCATATTTGTGCTCGGGAAAGACGCGGGCGAAACCGTCCGCCGCCTCGATGCGCTCGGCGATGTCCGCAGGAATGTCGCCCTTGCCGACTCCGCCGCTGAAAAGGTCCGTCGCCGGCTGAATGCCGGTCCCGAGGCCGAGATCGCCGGCGATCTGCTGGGCGATGGCCACGTCGTCGCCCGTCACCATCTTGACGCGGACGCCGTAGCCCTCCGCCCGGGCGATGGTCTCTTTCGAATCCGCGCGCGGCGGATCATAGAGCGGGATGAAGCCGAGGAAGCGCCACGCGCCGCTCGCGTCCGTCCGCGCGACGCCGAGCGTGCGGAAACCCTTTGCGGCATAGGAGTCGACGGCCCTGTTGGCCGCCTCGAGATCGGCGCCTTCGAGTTTGGCCAGCGCCGTCATGACCTGCGGCGCGCCCTTGGCGGCATGGAAAACCACGCCATCCGGCCCCTTCACGGTCGCTTCCGTGCGCTTGGTCACGGGATCGAAGGGCTGATAGGCCTGTTGCGTATAGGCTTTCAGCGCCCCATCGTCATGCAGGCCGGCCAGCACGGCGAGGTCGATCGGATCGCGATCCTCGGCCCTGGAGGCGAGCGAGGCGACGAGAAGAATCTCCGTTCGATCGGCGCCCCGCCAGGGGCTCACATCGCCGAGCGTCAACTTGTTCTGCGTGAGCGTGCCGGTCTTGTCGGAGCACAGGATCTCCATCCCCGCCATTTCCTCGATCGAATCGAGGCGGGAGACGATCGCCTTCTCGCGCGCCAGCAGTTTCGCGCCGAGCGCCATGGTGACGGAGAGAACGGCCGGCATGGCGACCGGAACCGAGGCGACGAGCAGGATCAGAACGAATTCGGCGAGCCGCAGCACGTCAGCCCCGCGCGAGAGCTGCACGGCGATGAGGATCACGGCGAGAACGCCGGCGGCGGCGATCAGGAAATCGCCGATGCGCATGACGGCGGCCTGGAAGTGAGAGGTCGCTCCCGCGCTCTGCACCAGAGACGCGGTGCGGCCGAAAAACGTATGCGACCCCGTCTCGGTCACCACCGCCTGCACCTCGCCTTGTTTGGCGATCGAGCCGGAATAGAGACTGTCGCCGGGCTTCTTCGAAACGGGGAGAGACTCACCGGTGAGCGCGGCCTGATCGACGCTGAGATACTCCCCGGAGACGATGCGCGCGTCGGCCGGAACGACGTCGCCGAGCCGCACCCGCACGATATCGCCGGGGACGATGTCCTTGGCGTCGATTTCGCTCCAGGCGCCGTCGCGCAGGACCTTGGCTTTCAGCGCGAGCGCGTTCTTCAGCGCCTGAAGGGCGTTGGACGCCTGATGCTCCTCCAAAAATCCGAGCGCGGCGTTGAACAGGAGCAGGGCGAGGATGATGGTGAAATCGCCCCAGTCGCGCACAACCGCCGCCATCAGCGCGGCGGCCTCGATCATCCAGGGAATCGGCCCCCAGAAGAAGCGGAAAAAGAGAACCCATGCGCTGGTTTTCTTTTCTTCCAGGGCGTTCGGACCATATCGGCCCAGCCGGACGGCCGCCTCCTTCGCGTCGAGCCCCTTGTGCGGATCGGTCGCGAGCGCCGCGAGAACTTCGGGAATTGGGGATTTCGACAAATCTACGGGCGCATCCATCGCGACGCTCCTTCCTGAAATCAGATCCGCGCGCCAATCCAAGCCGCGAGGCTGACGCCATGCATGTGGTTCATTCCTGAAAAGTTGCTTCCGCTACTCTACGAGCGCCCCTTCTTCATTGACCGCATGGGCCAGGACGGCGGTTGCGATCAGGCCGGCGATGCTGACGAGCGTCATCAGCGCCACCACGCCGTCCAGTCCCCAGGCCGCTTGCAATTGCGGAACCACGAAGGTCCCAAAGGTTGCGCCGACCTTCGCCGCCGCGGCCGCGAAGCCGCTCGCCGACGCGCGGATGGCTGTCGGAAACAGCGCGGGGGCGAGCGTGAAGGTCGTGGCGTTCGGACCCACATTCATCGAAAAATTGAACAGGACGAAGCCCGCGATGATGAAACCCATATGCGCGTTCGCGCCGTCATTCGCCACGGCCGCGAACAGCAGCAGCGCCATGCCGACGGCCATTCCGCAAAATCCCGCGACCTGCATCGGAATGCGTCCGAAGGCCGGAACGGCCCACAGGCTCGCGAGAAAGCCGATCAACAGGAACAGATCGACGACGGCGCTTCCCTGCGCGTCCGCGACATCCGCCGCAACGGGACCGGACCCTGCGCCGCCGAAATGCAGGGCGCCGAGGATCACCGGCGTAAACAGGCCAACGCCATAGGTGGCGACGTCCATCAGCATCCAGGGCAAGGACGCCAGCAGCGTCTGCGCCCGGAATCTTGCGCCAAAGAGCGTCCGCAATCCCGCGCCCTGCTGCGCGGGCGGCGTTGCGACGCCAGGCTGCGCCGCGGGCGCTTCGGGCGCTGGCGCCGCCCGTTCGGGTTCGTGGAACTCGCGGGTCAGCTTTGTCAGCAGAGCCCTCGCCTCCTCGATCCGGCCCTTCGAGACGAGCCAGCGGACGCTCTCGGGGGCGCGCGCGCGTCCGACAAGAAACGCAAGCGCGAGGACGCCGCCCGCGCCCAACAAGAGGCGCCAGTCGTGGACGTCCGGATGAAACGTCAGCACCAACATGCCGGCCAGCGCGGCGACGAACATGCCCACCGACTGCATGGCGATCGTCGCCACCGTCATCCGGCTCCGCGCCGCCCGGGGCATCATCTCCGAGACATAGGAAGAGCTGGTGGGAAAATCGGCGCCGACTCCCACGCCGGTGAGAAACTGCGCGACGACCAGAAGCCAGGGCTGCGGCGCGAAGGCGCCGAGCAGGGCGGCCGCCGCGATCGTCGCCATGTCGAGCATCATGACGCGCTTGCGGCCAAGCCTGTCGGCGAGGACCCCGCCGAGCCAGGCGCTCGCGGCGGCGCCGAGCACGAGGGCGGAGCCCATCAGTCCGACGATCAGAGGGCTCAGGGCGAAGTCATGCTTCAGCAGCGGCAGGCCAAGCCCCAGCGAGACGACCGAGAATCCATCCAGAAAGGCGCCGCCGCTGGCCACCAGCCACAGCTCGTAATGGCGCCATGTCATCGGCGCCTGGTCGATCGCCGCGAAAAAGGCCGTAGACGGATTGGCCGGTCGGGCGCTCAAGTTCCCTCCGCCGCTGGCGTCGCGTTCTCGGCCTTGCCTTTCTTCGTTCTGTGCTCCGCCTCGCTCGCCTGATGATAGAGGCGCCGAATTTCCTCTATATCGACCGTCGGCTTGGGGACCTGTATCTGCATGTCCTCCAGCGCGTCGGCGACGATCGCGGACACCGCCAGATTGCGGAACCATTTGTGGTTCGAGGGGATGATGAACCAGGGCGCCTGCTTCGTCGAGCAGCGCGAGAGAGCGGCCTCGAACGCCTCGATGTAATCGTCCCATCTGTTGCGCTCCGTATAATCCGAAGCGCTGATTTTCCACTGATGCGACGGATCGTCGAGACGCTCCTTGAAGCGGGCCAGCTGCTCGTCCTTGGAGATGTAGAGGAAGAACTTCAGGATCGTGGTGTTGTTCTCCACGGCGAGAAGCTTCTCCCACTCATTGATGAAGTCGTAGCGCGGCTTCCAGATTTCCTTCGGGGCGAGCTTGTGCACGCGCACCACGAGAACATCCTCGTAATGGGAGCGGTTGAAGATCGCCACATTTCCGCGGGCCGGCGCATGGGGATGGATGCGCCAGAGAAAATCGTGGTCACGCTCCTCCGCCGTCGGCTGTTTGAAGCCCCGGACCTGAACGCCCTGCGGGTCCATGGCGCTCATGACGTGCCAGCACGTGCCGTCCTTGCCGGCGCCGTCGATGCCCTGAAGAACGATCAGAAGCGAATGGTTGCGCTCCGCGTAAAGGGCGCGCTGGGAGTTCGTGATGCGCTGCAAATGGTGCTGGAGCTCGGCGGCCGCCTCCGCGTCGTTTGCGTGCGGCCCATGGAAAGCGGCGTCGATTGCGGAGAGATCAACCCTGGAGCCGGCCTCGACCCGAAAGCGTTTTGTGAAGTTCATGGCGCGCGCCCAAACTCTTGCGCCCGAGGCGCGTCGAAAACGTCCGATTGTTTCGCTCAGAAACTTGGCCGTCAAGCAGCCGCCTGGCCAAAATGGACAGGTCAGCGGCGCTTCACGCGGTTTCCCTGTACAGCAAGAGGAACGCGCCCGCGGCTGTGAAGGCCAGCGGCCAGACCATGGCGGCGACGCGGCTGATGGCCGAGGCGGGCAGGCGGATTTCGAGCCAGCGCGCGGTCGCCGCGATCACTCCGAGCAGCGCGACAGGCGTGTGGCTGATCTCGATCAGCACCTCGTTCTTGTCGCCGGTGTGGCCATAGTGGGTCAGCAGGAACGCCGCCGCCGCCGCGATCGTCAGCGGGAACATATAGGATGGCCACGCCGCCTTCGTCTTGTTCAGCCGCGCGCGCCACTCGAACAACGCGAAGCCCGCCACCATCGCGATCATCAGCTTGTGCTGCGCGATGCGCGGAACCGCCAGACTCTCGAAGAAGCCGATCTTGCCAAGGGGCCACGCGTCTTCGTCAGCGACGACGAAGAGATAGGCCGCGAGGCCGAGAAACAGCAGGGGCCAGTGCCGGGTGAGCGGCTTCACGCGCCGGGTTTGCGCGGCAAGCGCGGCCAGGCCCATGGCGACGACCACGAGCGCAGCATAGTGATGCAGCGCTTCGGACCAGGCGATATCGAAGGGCGTGCGCTCGACCGCGGTCGCCCCCGCAGCGCTTTCAGGCGCCTGCGCGGCGGAGAGCTGGGCGAAGGCCGGCGCCTCCAGGCGCGGCCACGCAAGTTCGAAGCGCTTCGAAATCTCGGTCGTCTCCGGTCTCGCGGCCCGGCTTTCGGCCGAGAGGGGCGAAGAGGCCAGAGCGACGGCGCAAAGAACGGTAATGATCCCGATGCCGACTTCCGCTTCCGCGAGAACCGGCACATGCTGCGGCATGGCCGACCCCTTGCGCCGCAGCTTGCGGATCGCGAGGAAATTCGCGGCCCCCAGGCAGATCAGGAACAGCAGCAGCACAAGCTTCGTGCTGAGCAGCAGGCCGTAGTTCGTCTGGTAGAGGCCGTCGAGCGTCCCCACATAGGGCAGAGCCATGAAGACGCCCGTCGCGACGATGACCGCCACCGACACGAGCGAGGTGAATGAAAAGCGCAAGGCCAGGAGCGCGCGCGCGTCGCTTTCCCTGAGCATGCGCAGCGAGGCGATGAAATAGGGCAGTCCGCCAATCCAGGCCGCCAGCGCATAGAGATGAAGCGTCTCGGCCCCGAGCAGCATGGGAGAGGCCGCGACCCTGCTCGCGGCGTGGGTCACGCCCGCATGCGCGCCAACGATGATCCATGACAGCGTGACTTGCAGCAACGGAGCGGAAAATGCGGGCGCGCGGGCAAGACAGGCCAGCGCGAAGCCCGCGCAGGCGGAAATGACGTCGAACGTCACCGCGTCGGCGCTGGCGGCGGTCTCGACATCAACCCCCGCCGAGCCGACGAGATAAGCGATCAGCGCCAGCGCCGAGAGCAGTTTCGCGACGCATAAAACGGAGGCCGACCAGAACAGGAGCCGCATGCAAAGGCGCTCGAAGGACGAGCCTTGGCCACGCTCCGCGGGTCTGAACGGCCGGATCGTGAAGACGAAATAGGCGACGCCTCCGACAGCCGCGGCCTGCGCCGCCATCGAGAGCCCGCGCAGGAACCATTCGATCAGACCATAAATCGCAAGAAATGACTGCATGATCCTATCGTCCCACCTGAAACTTGATCTCGCCCTGATTGGCGTGGCCGTCGACGCTCAAAACTTGCCAGCGCAGAATGTATTGTCCCTCGTCGAGGCCCTGGCTCGTCGCGCTGAGCACGCTCGGCGCCATCCCTCGTCGCAGGATCAGCGTCGCGGGGCTGTTGTCCGATCTGACCAGTTTCAGGCGGGAGAACCTCGGATCGAGGCGGCTGTCGAAGCGAAGCTCGATGGAGACGCTGTCCCCGCCGACGCGCGCGTCGGGGCCGGGAACGGCCTCAAGGAGAGACGCATGCGCAACAGCCTCCGAAGCGCAGCAGATCAGAAGGAGGGTCAAGGACGGGATCGACATCGCATGCATCGATCAGGCTCCGCGCAGGCTGCATGAGACTTCGAGCTAGCGCTCCCAAGCTGCGTGGCAAGCGTTACATTCGCTCCGTGACAGGCCCCCGGAGCCACGAGATTCTCACCTGCTCAACACCGCCGCGATCTGGCGAGCCGCCGGGTCGACGAGAACGATTCGCCCGTCCACGGTGATGAATTTGTATCGGGAGAGAGTGGGCTGCTGGCGCACCAGCCGGCGGGGGAACGTGGCGAGATGAAGCCCCGCCGGGATGGTTTCTCCGATCGCGATGGAGAAATTCGGGTTTCTGACCCTGGCGGATCGCCAGTCGCCGACGACCGAGACGATCTGGCTTTCCTCCTGCGGAGAAAATCCTGTTGCCTGGGCGGCGCGTTCCGGCGGCGCCGCGCTTGCCGTTTCACCCGGGGCCTTGTCCGTCTGCGGCGGCGCGGCGCTTTCCTGCTCCTTCGGCTTTGGTTCGGTTGTCGTGGGCTTCACCTCGAACAGAAATTCCTTTGTGGCGTAGCGGGGCGGCTCGACCGTCTGTTCCACGCCGGCGATCTGGGCGGACGGGGCCGCTGGCGCATGTCGCTTCAGGTCAGGCGCCACGAAGCCGAGAAGATATGCGGCGAGCGCCAGGGCGCCGAGCTGGGCCGCGATCACTCCGATTTGCAGAACGGCGCTATTGCTGTCCTTGTCGACGCGATGCGACCAGGGCGGCTCCTCGAGCAGGGCCTGGCGAGCCTCCGCAGCGCGCCGGGCGGCCTTGGCGGTCTCCGCAGCCGCCGCTGCGTAGGCGATGAGCGCATCCCTCGAGGCCAACGCGCCGACGTCTTCGACGGCGCCATCGAAGGTGAGGTTGTCTTTCACTGAACGCAGCGAGACCCGCCGGCGCATGAGGGCCGTGATCGCATCCGAGATTTCCGCATAGGTTTCACCGAGGCAGCCAACCTCGCTCACGACAAGCGTATCGCCGGCCTTGAGCTTGTCGTGGGGGGTTTTTCGCCGTCGCCAGCCCCGGGACGGCGCGGCGTCGGAGCCCAGCGCCTGGTCAACTGTCACGCCAAGCGCTTCAGCCCGGCGCCACTGCAATGCGAGCGGTTCCTGCGATTGAGACGCAGGCGTTTCAAAGAGGTAGGTGGCCACTTCCCGATTCCTGCAGGTTGGATCGAAACAAATAGGCGCGCGCGGCGCGCTTGGCACGCCGTGCGCGATCAATTTCGGTCGAGGCGCGCAGGACAGGCGCTTGGGGCGGCCCTCGCATGGAGCGGCGTCGGCCCAATTCCCGTGCTTCCCGCGCCTCCTGCGGAGACGCCTTGCCAAAGCTTGGCTATAGGCGGATGATGGCTTGCGCCGCACCCCCGGCCGAGGCGCCCCGCGCTTTTCGCGCCCGCCGCCAAAATGTTTTACGGGAGAGCGTTTCGATGTGTGCTCAAAGAATTGTTGAACAGGCCGCCATGGGCCTCCAGGGCTTCGACGCCAACACCACACTCACCGCCAGCAGCGCGGCCAAGCTCAAAGCCGCGGGCTTCTCCTTCGCCATTCGCTATCTCTCCCGCCGCGACCCTGCGTCTAGCGATCTCACGGCGGATGAAGCGGACATCATCCTCGCTTCGGGTCTTGCGCTGATGGCTGTCCAGCATGTGGAGCGGGCGGGGTGGGAGCCCTCGGAGGCGCTTGGCAGCGAATATGGCGCCAACGCCGCCGCCAACGCCGCCGCCGCCGGCCTTCTCAAGGGCGTCACGATCTGGCTCGATCTCGAGGGCGTCAATCACACAACGTCCGCCGAGACGGTGATCGATTATTGCAACGCGTGGTTCGCGAAGGTCCAGCAGGCGGGCTATGTCACGGGGATTTATGTCGGCGCCAACAGCAATCTGAGCGGCGACCAGCTCTACTGGCGCCTCAAGACGCGTTCCTACTGGAAATCCGGCAGCAACGTTCCGGACATTCCCGAGCGCGGTATTGCATGGTCCAGCGCATCGTGCCTGGAGACAGCGTCGGCGGCGTCCCCATCGACCGAAACGTCACCAAGCGCGACGCGTTCGGCAATGGGCCCTTCTGGGTCGTCGAGAAAGCGGGCGGGCCGCAGATCGCCCTCGCCGGCGCTGAGATGATGATGGCGGCGGCTTCAGACCAGGCGCGGCAGATCGCCCTTGTCGGCATCGCGCGGAATTTGGCCCGGGCAGTGGGGAACGACGCGCAAAACGACGTGGAGGAGTTCAGCTCGGAAAGGATCGGGCCGGCCTTCGACGCGACTGTTTTCGGGGCCGATACGGCGCGCAACCTTACCGCGCTGCAAGGACTCTTCGGCAATGCGGAGGTCGCCGGCTTCGATTACGCCGGCTTCGACAGTTTCATTCGCGCCCTTGGCCTTCGCTATTTCGAGCCGATTGAGTTTCTTTACCTCGGAGCCGGCAATCAGTCGGGCCGCTGCGCGAATACGAACGAGCTGCCGCCCAGAGAGAAATGGCCAAATCTCGCCAATACGGCCCTCATGCTCGACGAGATCCGGCGCCGCCTCGCGGCTCCGATCCGCATCCTCTCCGCCTATCGCAGCGACGCCTATAATCGCTGTGTCAGCGGCGCGAGCGAGAGCCGGCACAAGAGCTTCAACGCCATCGACTGGACCTGCGCCTCGGGGTCGGCGTCGGAGTGGCGCGACGTGGCGCGGCAGGTTCGCGCCTCGGATGGCCGGTTCACCGGGGGGATCGGCTATTACCCCGACAAGAACTTCATCCACATCGACACCCGGGGTTACGTCGCCGATTGGTAAGGCGCGAACCGCTTGGCCGTCCCAAGCGGGCGGCCAAGGATAGGGAGTCGCCAGAGCGAAGGGCCAGGCCGCTTGGCTCGCGGCAAGTCCTTTTGCCGGCGCCGCCCTCACCCTTTCGCTTGTGTGAGCGGGCTTGCCACATCGCCAGCTCTATAGCATCCTTGACCGGCGGGCTGCGTCCCGCCGGCATTTTTTTGCACGTCTGGCATTTTAAGGTTGCGGGTTTCGAAAATGGAAAATTCAACTCCAACGAAAATTGCGTCGCCTCGCGAAGATGAAGCGCTGGCGAAAATCCGCGCTGACGAGGCCCGCATCATCAACACCCGGCGAGCGACGGCGAAGGCGCGCGGCCTGTGCGACCGTGGCGCGATCAACGAGGCCGGAGAGCCGACGGGAGGCTCGGCGCCGCTGACCGGACTCGCCCTGTCCGGCGGCGGCGTGCGCTCGGCTTCGGTCAGTCTCGGGGCCGTTCAGGCGCTTCACGACGCGGTCGGCATAGAAGGCGTCGATTATCTTTCAACGGTTTCGGGCGGCGGCTATCTGGGCTGCTGCCTGACGGCCGGCCTGCAATGTCGCGGAGGGAAATTTCCCTTCTCCTCGACGATGGATTATCGCGACACCGACGCGGTCCGGCATATTCGTGACTTTTCGAAATATCTGGTTCCCAACGGCTGGCCGGATTACCTCACGGGCGGCGCGATCTTCATGCGCGGCCTGCTCGCCAACGCCATTCTCCTCGCGCCGCTCCTGCTGCTCGCGGCCTGGCTCACACTCTCGATTTACCCAAACTGGCATTCGCTCTCGCACCAGAAAATCCTGTGGTGGGACCTGGCGGACGTCGCTCCGGCCTGGGCCATCGGCGGCGCAGCGCCCCTGTGGCGGACGAGCTGCTTCGCGGTGACGCAGAACCTCCTGCTCATCGGGCTTGTCATCCTCGTGCTGTGGATGTTCGGAAAATCCATCGCCACGTCGTCGAGCTGGCGATCTCTCAAGGAGTGGAAACTGTGGGAGGAACTCAGAGAAACGAAGGGCTGGTCGGGCCTGCGGGCGGTGGTGCTCAAACTGACTTTCGGCCAATGGGACATCGGCACGGTTGACGACTACCGCAACACGGCCGACAAAAGCGCGGAACTGACAGGCTTCTTCCCCTCCCTGGCGCGGATGTTGTTCATCGTCACGGCGATTTCGGCCTTTTTTGAGCTTCAGCCGTTCATCCTGCAACAATTCGCGGAAGCCAAGACCACTCCGCCTGCTTCCGTCGAGGGATGGCGTGACGCCCTCCAGCTCATCACCCATTGGCTCGCTTCGGTGACGCCGACCCTCGCGCCTCTCGGCGCCGCCTTCGCGTTCCTCTCGAAGTTCCTGTTCAAGATCGAGGTCCTGGCCAGTCATTCCGGAAAGCTTTGGGTGCGGGCGCTGTCCCTCTTCACCAAGACGATCTGGTTCTTCATCGGCCTCATCATCCCGTCCTTCATCTGGTATCTTTACCTCTCCCTCGTGGAGGGGGGGCTGCAGCACGATGGCGAGGGATCGCAAATTTCGCAGCTCCTTGGCGGAAAGGCCAAGGATGTCGCGGCCGGACTTCGTGAACGGGTTACGCATCTCGATCTCGGCCTGTTTTTCCCGACCGACGAAACAGTGGTCTATTTCGGACTGCTGCTGATCTTCTTCGTCGGGGCATTGTTCATCAATCCCAACGGAACCTCCTTCTTCAGGCTCTACCGCGACCGGCTCAACAAGGCTTTCGTCTTCGATCCGGAAGGCGCGCGCGACAGCCGCAACGACTTGCGCGCGGCTCCCATCAAGCTGCACGACATCCAGACCGCGGAATGTCCCTATCCGATCATCAACGCGACCCTCAATCTCGAAGGTTCGCAGTTCGCCAACAAGCGCGGGCGCAACGCCGATTTCTTCATGTTCTCGCCGCTCTATGTCGGCAGTCTCGCCACGAATTATGTTTCAGCCAGGGATATGTGGACGGAGGAACGCGACCTCGATCTGGGGACCGCCATGGCGATTTCCGGCGCCGCCGTTTCGCCGAACATGGGCTCGTCGACCGTGCGTCCGCTCGTCGCAACCCTTGCGCTGCTGAATGTCCGTCTCGGGTAATGGATGAAAAACCCCCGCTGGGTCGGCAGCAGGAGCGGATCGGAACTGATCCTCGGCGATATCTGGAGCGGCGCCCTGCGCAGCGTCCTGCTCTTCTGGCGCGAGGTCTTCAGCCGCATCAACGAGACGAGTTCCGACATCTATCTCACCGACGGGGGCAATCTCGAAAACCTCGGGCTTTACGAATTGTTGCGGCGGCGCTGCAAGGTCATCATCGCGATCGACGCGGAAGCCGACCCAAATCTGGAGTTCCCCTCGCTGGTGACATTGCAGCGATATGCCCGCACCGACCTCGGGGTCGTGATTGATCTTCCCTGGGAGAAAATCAAACTCTCCTCCCTCGCCGTCAACAACGCCTTCTCGGCGGCGGCGCAGGATCCGAGCAAGATCGTCGAAAAGAGGCAAGGGCCTCACTGCGCGGTTGGGAAGATCGTCTATTCGCGTGATCCGGCGGAGGACGGGCTGCTCTTCTACTTCAAATCGTCCCTGACAGGCGACGAGAATGACGTCATCTATGATTACAAGCGGCGTTACCCCGATTTTCCGCATGAGACCACGATCGACCAGTTCTTCGGCGAGGAGCAGCTGGAAGCCTATCGCGCGTTGGGATTCCACATGGTGCACGAAATTCTGAATCCGGGCCGCGGGGACGCGCCGCCGCCGAATTTCGCGATTGCCGCGCCTCCCGGCAAGGACGACGAGGCGCGAGTCGAGGCGCTTCGAACGCTGCGCAACGCCATGAGAGGGCTCTCTCCTGCCCAGCCGGCAGGCTTGCTCGCCGACTAGCGGCGGCCCGCGAGCGCCTATGCGGCTCGCGCGCGCGAGGCTGTTCAGCCGCCGCGACCCAATTCCTCTATCCGGACGAGCCGATCATTTCGAAATGTGAGGCGTCTCATGAACTTTGTGGATCCCAGATCATAAATCCACTCTTCGTCCTGAAAGGCGTTGACCGGGGCGGTGACCCACGCGGGCGGGCCGCAGATGCGCAACACTTCATATGCGCTGAGACCCTCGGTTACGATGCGCGTGCCGCAATTCAGAGCGAACGCCGCGTGAATGGCTCCGAACCAGGCGACGAGCGCGACGACCAGCTTGCGCGACATTTTGTTCCACCCTGCCGACCTGCGGAAGCAGGTTCAACGGGCGCCCGGGCGCGTTGTTCCTGTCGTCTGTGAAAGGGGCCGACCGAGAGGCTGCGTAAAGCGCCCTATTGTAAAGCTCAAGATAATTGGATGGCGAGCGGATTGACAAGCGTGACTGGAGCAATAAAACCGCACACGCTATAACCAGATTGTTTCAGATTTCCGGAGGCAGGAAACATGATCGCTCGGACATTCATGCTTGTGGCAATGCTGGCCGCGTCACCGGCCCTTGCTCAAACCGAATCCATCATAACGGGCGGCGGGCAATATATCGGCGACGACCAATCCGGAAAGAAGGATAAATTCTTCGATGGCCGCAGAGGGCCCCGTGGACAAGCGGAGAACGAGAAAGCCATTCGCGATAACTTCTTTTACGGCGGCAATGGCGAACCGGTGGGCCAGGTGTTCACCGATCAGAACGACAAGGATTAAGCTGGAGAGTTCGCGGCGAGCTTGAGCGCCGCCGCCCTCGCCCGGAAGCAGCCCAGGCGCAACCGTCGGGGTTGCACAAAGGCTTGATGCCGCCATTGTTTCTTCCTGAGAATTTCGATTTGGCGGCGCATTTTGGCGCCACATCCTCGGCTTGATTTGCAGTGATCAGGATCAAAGCCGAGTGAAGACATGGGAAAGCGCAGCGCCGACGCCTCCGACGACGAAAATCATTCATTGGCCGAGGCGGCGAAGCCGGATGATGGCGCCGTCGAATTGATTCATGAAGTTGCAAAGGCGGTCAGAAATCGCGAGGGGCACGCGACCCATCTCGTCTCTGAACTCGAACGCATTCTCAAGGCGCTTTGTGAAAGATTGGCGAGCGCCGAGGCGCGCGCCAGGGATGCAGATGCGGCGCATCGCCAGGCGATGGCTGAGGTAGACGCGCTCGACGCAGAACTGCGTAAAGCGCAGGCTCGGCTGTCTCAGCTCAAGGACCTTGTCGCAGGCAAGGAAAAGGATCTGGGAGCGATGAACGGGCGCGCCGCGGGCGCGGAACGTCGCTTCGTTGAAACGGGAGCGGTGCTCTCGATCCTGATCGACGAAATCAGAGACAAGCTGAAACGGCCGAAAGCGTCCTGAGCCGCTTCGCGCGCGCTGCAATCGGGCGGCATTGTCGCCATCGAAAAAGAAGCGCACGCAAATGCCCGCGTCGAAGGCGGCGCCAGGATAGGCTCATGATCAGCATAACCTTTTTCAAGTTATTCGCCTGGCTTCTTTCGAGCTTCTCATGACTGTCTTTCCGGGGCTGCCGAAGAGATTCGATCTGTTCTACCCCACCACGGAGCGCCGTCGGTTTCCGCAAAGCCGATGACGAGTGAGCGTCGGAGGTAAGCTGACGGAAGCGTCCCGTCGGCGCATGGGCGGCGCTTTGCAATGGTCGCACGGACGATCATGGCAGCGGCGCCGCTTCTGTGTTCAGCTCTGAAACGAGGCGCCCGTTCGCCTGCGAGACTGGCGAAAATTTCACCAGCCGGCGGGGGGGGCGCCAAAAAATACCGCAGTTTCGCATATTGCCCAAAGGCGGATACGTCTTTTACCTGAACGCAGCGCGCGATTTCCGGTCTTTGTCCGGAACGGCCTCCGAAAGCGGCGGCTCGCCGCGCGCCTTCTCTTCGCGCTGTGAAGAGCCAAGCATGAAAGGCGTCTCATGTCGACGACGACGGCGGAGCTGGAAACGCTCCTGATGCAGCGGTCCTTGACCGACCCGGTTCTTCTGGCGGCGGCGGAGGACGCGGCGGACTTTCGCATTCTGCCAGACGCGACCGTGATCAAGATCGGCGGGCAGAGCATCATCGACCGCGGGCGCGCCGCCGTCTATCCGCTTGTGGAGGAAATTGTCGCGGCGCGCAGCGCGCACAAACTCCTCATCGGCACCGGCGCGGGCACGCGGGCGCGGCACCTCTATTCCATTGCGGCCGGCCTTGGCCTGCCGGCGGGCGTTCTCTCTCAGCTTGGCGCCTCTGTCGCGGATCAGAACGCCGCGATGCTGGGGCAGCTTCTCGCCAAGCATGGCGTCTCGGCTGTCAACGGCGCGGGCCTTTCGGCCGTGCCGCTCTACCTTGCGGAAGTGAACGCCGTCGTGTTCAGCGGCATGCCGCCATATAACCTCTGGATGCGTCCGGCGGCCGACGGCGTGATCCCGCCCTATCGCACCGACGCCGGCTGCTTTCTCCTTGCCGAGCAATTCGGCTGCAAGGCGATGATTTACGTGAAAGATGAAAACGGCCTCTACACCGCCAATCCGAAGACGTCCAGGGACGCCAAATTCATTCCGATGATTTCCGTGGACGAGATGAAGGCGCAGGGGCTGCACGATTCGATCCTCGAATTTCCTGTGCTGGACTTGCTCAAGGCGGCGCGGCATGTCCGGCAGGTGCAGGTGGTCAACGGCCTTGTCCCCGGCGCTCTGACCCGTGCGCTCGCAGGCGAACATGTCGGCACCATCATCACGGCAAGCTGAGGGAAGACGGCCATGACAGAGACAGCCAACAGCATCAAGCACGTCGCCTCGCCGCTCGCTCGTCAAACGCTCCTCGACGTCGATCTCACCCGTCCGGTCGCCGGACGACGGCCCATTCGCCTTCTTCCGTGGCTGCAGGTCGTCAAGATTGGCGGCCGCTCCATCATGGATCGCGGCGCCGATGCGATCCTGCCAATTGTGGAGGAACTCAGGAGTCTCCTGCCCGAGCATCGCATGCTCATTCTGACAGGCGCGGGGATTCGCGCGCGCCATCTCTATGGCGTGGGCCTCGATCTCGGTTTGCCGGTGGGTTCGCTGGCGCCGCTCGCCGCGAGCGAGGCAGGCCAGAATGGACACATACTCGCGTCGCTGCTGGCGCCGGAAGGCGTCTCCTATGTTGAGCATCCGACCATCGCCAATCAGCTCGCCATCCACCTGTCGGCGGCCCGCGCCGTCGTCGGCAGCGCCTTTCCGCCCTATCATCATCACGAATTTCCGACCGCGCGTATCCCCCCGCACCGCGCGGACACCGGGGCGTTTCTGCTTGCCGACGCGCTGGGCGCAGCCGGCCTCACCATTGTGGAGGATGTTGACGGCGTGTTCACGGCCGACCCCAACGGGCCGGCCGCAGGGCAGGCGCAATTCATTCCCGAGACCAGCGCCGCGGAGCTTGCAAAGATGGAGGGCCCACTCCCCTTCGACCGTGCGCTTGTGGAGGTGATGGCCGCAGCTCGGCATCTCGAACATGTTCAGATCGTGAACGGACTGGCGCCGGGACGGCTCACGGCCGCCCTGCGCGGCGAGCATGTCGGAACGATCATCCACACCGCGGCTTCGGCCAACTGAGCCCTGATCCGATTCACAGCGCGCTCCCGGTCAAGGCGTCGTGCGCATGATTATCCGCCGGAACATCGATCCCGCCCGCGGCGGCGGGCCTGTCGAGGCCCTCATATTGAAGCGCGTGGAAGGGCTGAATGTCTTCCTCGCGGGGGAGTTCGCCGCGCTGCCAGCCGCCGCCGAGCGAGCGAACAAGATCGACGCCTGACTTCAGGACTCGCGTCTTCACCTGCGCGAGTTCGATGCGCGCGGTCAATGTCGCGACCTGCGCATAGATGAGGTCGAGACTCGAATTGAGGCCTCCCTTATAGAGGTCCATGGTGAGATTCTGCGTCTCGAGCGCAGCGGCGACGGCGGCGTCAAGCTTGCGCGCCGACGCGCTGAGCCTGTTCGTCAGGCTGAGTCCGTCCTCGACCTCCCGGAAGGCGTTGAGCACGGTCGTACGGTACTTGTCTTCCGTTTCACGATAGACGGACCACGACCGTTGCAATTGCGCTCTCCGCAGGCCGCCGTCGAAGACGGGCATCGACACGGCGGAGCCGTAGGACCAGAAGCTGTTTGCGAGCTTCACGAGGTTGAGTCCGTGGCTCTCGAAACCGCCGTCGATCCTGAATTCGACCCGGGGGAAGAACGCAGACCGGGCAACGCCGATCTCGCGGTTCGCTTGCGCCATTTCGCGCTCCGAGGCGGCAATGTCGGGACGCCTCTCCAGAAGGGTCGATGGAAGCGTTCTCGGCAGTTTGAGCGGCGTCATCTTCAGATTGGACGCGGGCGAAATCCTGAAGCTCGCCGGCGCGGTGTTGACGAGAATGGCGATGGCGTGCTCTGCGACCTCGCGTTCTCCCTGCACCTCCAGCGCTTTCGCCTCCGTGCCGAAGAGAAGGGATTTGGCGCGGGCGACATCGAGCTCCGATGCGATCTTGCCAGCGAAGCGGTCATTCACCACGGCAAGCGACTGTTTGTAGTAGCCGATGGACTGGTTATAAATGTCGGTCTGCGCGTCATAGCCCCGCAGCGTGAAATAGTCGGCGGCGATTTCCGCCTGAAGGCTGAGGCGCGCGAGGGCAAATTCGGCCGCCTTTTGCTGCGCGAGATAGGTCCGCGCCTTCGTTTCGTTTCTGATCGCGTACCAGAAATCCGGCTCCCACGAGGCGCCGGCCTGGTCGGAAACGGAGGTGTCGTAGATGGGATTGAGAGGCCCGCGAAACAGCGCGGATTCCGACTCCTTGTTGCTTGACGCATCGAGTCCGAGATTGAGCTGCGGGAGCATGTGCGATCTGGCCTTCATCATCAGATCACGCGCCTGCAGGAAGCGCTCGGCGGCCGCCTGCAGCTCGGCATTGGCCGCCATGGCCTGTTCCTCGAGCCGGTTGAGCACCGGGTCCTTGAATAATCGCCACCATTCGCCGCGAATCTCGGCGTCGGAGGGCTTCGCCTCCACGAAAGGGCTCCCGCCATGCCATGACGCCGGCACAACATATTGCGGCGGCTCATAGGCCGGCGCGAGATCGACGCCGGGCATTGAGTCGCAGCCCGCCAGAAGCAGGAACGGCAGAAGCCAAAGGGAGCGGAAGGCAAATCTTGTTCGAATGACGTGCATTGCTGAGACGACTCGACGAGGACTGTTTGGTTCGGACTCGGGCATGCTCTAGTTCAGGTCGGCGGGATTGATCTCATAGCCGGGGGCAGAGGTCACGACGCGCACCTTGTCGGCTTCCAGCAGCGCCGCGCTGGGGTTGTTGACGATACGGTCGGTGTGCGAAACGCCAGATGAAACCTCCATGACGCCGTCGAGAATGCGATTGATATGAACCGGCTTGAAATGAATCTTGTCGCCGCTCTCCACGACGGCCACCTGCGCGCCGCCCTCCTGGAAGACCAGGGCGCTTGAAGGGATGGTGAGCGTGTTCCCGTCGAGTGGGACTGTGAGTCGCACCGAGGCGTATGACCCAGGCCAGAGCGCGCGGTCAGAATTGTCGATCGTAAATTCCGTGACGGCTGTGCGCGTCGCTGGATCAAAGCCGTTGGCGACCGTCAGAAACTTTGCGACGAAGCGCTTCTTTGGGAATTGCGGCACGGTAATTTCAGCGGTCAGCCCCGGCTTCAGAACATGCGCAAAGGCTTCAGGCACCGAAATGAACAGGCGAAGCTGATGGATGTCGGCGACCGAAAACAGATTCGTCACGGCGTTCTTGTCGCTGATATTGCCGTCCTTGTTGATATAATCGCCGACGTTGATGTTTCGCGCGGTAACGACCCCGTCATAGGGCGCGACAAGGGTCTTGAATTGAAGCTGCGCGGCAAAATTATTGACATTGTGCTCCGCCGCTTCGAGCTGAGCCTTTTCAGCCTGCATATTGGCTTCTTGAACAGTGATTTCCTGCTCGGAAACGGCATGTGACTTGCGGAGCGCGCCCCAGCGTTGCGCCGTGACAACGGCGAGATTGTATTTGGCCCGCTCCGCCTCGAGCGCGGCCTTGGCTTGCGAATATTGCGCGTCGAGCGCGGGCGTGTTGATCTCCGCGAGAACGTCGCCTTTCTTCACCTGCGCGCCATAGTCCTTGTACCACATCTTCACATAGCCGGAGACCTGGGCGTAGATCGGCGCCTGAAACCAGGCTTCGACATTGCCAGGCAAGGTGATCGTCTCGGTCTGTGCGCCGGGCTTCGCGCTGGTGACCGAGACTGTCGGAATGGCGTTGGCGAGCGTCTCTTCTCGGATCGTGTCCGCCTCGCGCTTGCGCGCGTAGAAGACAAGACAAAGGAAGACAAGCAGCGAGAGAGCGGCGGCATATTGCGCCTTCTTTCCCCGCAGATCGGAATGAACAAATCGCAGCAGTGCGGTAGCCATCAGACGGCCTCCCTTCCCTTCGGGGCGCGCTTGTAGACAATTGCGTAAACACAGGGGACGAAGAGCAAAGTTGCGAAGGTCGCGACAATCAGGCCGCCAATCACGGCGCGCCCGAGCGGCGCGTTCTGCGAGTTGCTCATGGACATGGGCAGCATGCCGATAATCATTGCTGACGCCGTCATGATCACTGGACGAATGCGCGCATAGCCTGCCTCGAGAGCCGCCATGACTGCGTCGCCATGCAGGTCAATCCGTTCGCGTGCATAGGCGACGACCAGAATCGCGTTTGCTGTCGCCGTTCCCATACACATGATGGCGCCAGTGAGAGCGGGCACGGAGATGTTGGTGTGGGTGAGGAACAGCGACCAGGCGATTCCAGCAAGAGCGCCCGGGAGTGCGGTGATGATGATGAAGGGATCGAGCCATGACTGAAAGTTCACGACAATCAGCAGGTAAATCAGGACGATCGAGGCGAACAGGCCGCCGATCAGCTCGACGTAGGCGCTGTGCATGAGTTCGGCCTGTCCGTGAATCTCGAGGCTCGCGCCGCGCGGCAGTTCGTGCTCCATTTCCTGCGCAGTCTTCTTGACGTCCGCCAGAACCCCTCCAAGATCACGCCGTTCCGCCGAAACATAGACGTCGAACAGCGGCATGATGTTCGCGTGCGTGACGACGCCGGGTGTTCCGACCGCCGTGATGGACGCGACGCTGCCCAGCAATTGCATTTCGTCGGGGGAGGATTCGCCCTCGCTCTTGTTGACGGGAATCGTCAGCAAATCCTGCACGCGATTCACCTGCGGCTGCGGTGTGTAAACATTTATCTGGTACGAATTCCCCGTCTTCTGATCGAGCCAGAATTGCTGGTCGACCTGTTGACTGCCCGAAAGCGTCATCAGCAAATTGTCGGCAATGTCCTTCTCCGTCAGCTTCACTCCAAGCCCGAGGCTCCGGTTGCCTTCGACGAGGAGCGTGGGCGTCCGCATGGTCTGCTGGATGACGACATCGGCCGCGCCGCTGATTCTGCGCAGACGGCTCGCGAGCCTTCGCGCGAACTCATAGCTTGCAGTCTGGTCGCCGCCGTTAATCTGTACGTCGATCGGCGAGGGAGTGCCGAAATTGAGGATTTTCGCGGTGAGATCGGCAGGCTGGAAGGTGAACTCCGTGCCAGGATAGCGTTCATTGAGGCCTTTGCGAAGAATGGCGCGATAATCCCACACCGGCGAGGCGTCTTCCTTCAGAGTGATCGTCAGATCACAGTCCTGCGCGCCAATGGTTGGAGTCGGTATGAACGCCATATTGTGCGGCCCGACCGGGAGGCCACAATTGCTGACGACGCCTTCCACCTTGCCTGGGAGCAGCGCTTCGATGTCATTGGAAACAAGCGTGGCGATACGCCCGGCCGCCTCTATGCGCGTCCCGAGCGGCGCCCGCATGTGCATTTGCAGGGTCCCCGATTTGATCTCGGGGAAGAACTCCTGCCCATTGAAGGAGAAGAGGGCGAGTGACGCCACCGCGACGGCGAGAAAGCCAGCAACAAAGCGTGTCCTGTTCCGCATCACGCGACTCAGCAGCGCGGCGTAGCGATCACGAAAGCGCTGGAAACCCCTTTCGAATCCCTGTTGGATCCGATTGAAAAAGCCCATTCGATTATGATGATGATCAAGCGGATCAGGCACGGGAATCGCAAAGTGCGCAACGCCGCCGTCACCGGCAAGGGCGTTTGTCTCTGCGTCCAGATTCGCAAGAGCGTAGATTTCCTCCGCTGTGGGGTATTTCCGGCCGCCGGAGAGTGACGGCTCGTCGTCCAGAATGACGCCATTGGCGTGACCATGCGGCGCATTGTGGTCGACGAGAAGGTATTTGGCCATCGTCGGCACAAGCGTTCGCGACAGGATGAAGGAGGCCATCATGGCGAACATCACGGCTTCAGCCATCGGCGTGAACAACCACCCCGAGACGCCGGTGAGTTCGAACAGCGGAAACCAGACAATGATGATACACAGAGTCGACACGAAGGTGGGGATGACGATTTGATTGGCCGCGTCAATAATTGCGGCCTCAAGCGGTTTGCCCATTTCGAGATGGGTGTCGATATTCTCGATCATCACAGTGGCGTCGTCGACAAGAATGCCGACAGCAAGTGCGAGTCCGCCGAGCGTCATGACATTGATCGTCTGCCCCGCCCAATGCAGGCAGATAATGGCGGAGAGTATGGAGAGCGGGATCGAAGTTGCGATGATGACGGTGGCGCGCCAGGAGCCCAGAAAGAGCAGCACGACGACGCCGGTCAGAGCCGACGCCAGGGCCATTTCACGGAGCACGTCGACAATGGAATCCTCAACGAAGACAGATGCGTCATTGAGAAGCTCGACCTTTACGCCAGGTGGCGCAATCTGCTCGATTCGTGGAATCGCCTTTTTGATCCCGTCGACCACATCCAGTGTCGACGCCTCGCCGCTCTTCATCACGACGATCAGCACCGATTGCTTGCCATCGACGAGGACCGCATTGATTTGCGGGGGGCCGCCGAGTCGCACGTCGGCGACGTCGCGCATGTAGATCGTTGCGTTTCCGCTGGTCTTGATCGGTATATTATTGAAGTCAGCGACTTGCATGGGCGTGGCGTTGGTTTGCACCATCCAGTCCGTCGCGTTGAGTTTCATATCGCCTGCCGGGAGCACGATACTCTGCCGTCCGAGCGCATTGTGCACATCCGCGGCTGTCAGGCGCCGCGCCTTGAGTTTCTGCTGATCGAGTGAAACAAGAAGCTGTTTGTCCTGTCCGCCATAGGGATGTGGGAGGATGGCCCCCGGAATGGTGACGAGAAACGGACGAATCTTGTTTTTCGCGAGGTTGTAGAGATCCGCAGGCGTGAGATTCTCGGCCGTCACTTTCAGCATCGCGACAGGCACGGAGGACGCCTCCAGCCGCATGACCATCGGCGGCGAGATGTCGGGTGGAAGCTGCTTGGTCACAGTTTGAGAGATGGAATCAATATCCGCCTCGGCGGCGGCCAGGTCGACGCCGGGTTGCAGGAAAATCTTGATAATGCTGCTGCCGTAATAGGAATGACTCTCGATATGCTCGATGCCCTCGACATTCGAAGTCAGCTGACGCTCGTAAAGATAGGTGATGCGACCGGAGACCTCTGTCGGCAGCAGTCCTGCATACGCCCAAACAACCGCCACGACGGGAATCTTGATGTTAGGAAAGACGTCCGTTGGCGTTTTGAATACCGCCATGACGCCGAATATTACAATGCAGATCGATAAGACGACAAACGTGTAGGGTCTCCGAAGCGCAAGCACCACTACGCCATTCATTGAACACGTCCATGTTTTGTGGGTGAGACAGAGCCGATGTGGCCTGATGCAAATGCGCCCGGGTCAGTTGGTCCAGCGGGGCATCGCGCCTTTTGTCTAAGATGTCGATCTTTCACTCATGTGGGATCAGGTATCAGACGGGTGTTGCGTCGATGTGTCTCGCAATATCAGAATGTGTGTCTCGCTGTTTCGCTATTGTGGCGAAGGAGGAAATCTGTCTCAGAGTGAGACAATGTCGTGAAGCCAGGCCCGCGTGATGCGGAAATCGAGATAACTGCCGATGCTGGACACCTCCCGATCGCCTGGAGACGAGGGCCGGGATGGGGTTCGGCCAGCCCCGGAATCGCAGTCACCCATTCCAAAGGGATCTTGGCTCGCGGATGCGCCGTGGGAGTATGCAGGGCCCGCTCCTGGTCATGGCTGGAGGGGGGCACGCGCTTGCCTAAATCATGCCTTTGTTTGACCGGAAAATCGGGCTTCGAGTGGATTTTTCCGAAAACTCCCAGGCGAGTGAAGCGAGGCAAGATGAGCGAGCAGAGCACGATTTCCTTGGCAGTCACGATCATGGGGCTGTCTTTGGCCGTGCTAAGCTATGCAATAAGGGACGAAGGTCTCGGCAGTCTGGTTTACGGCTCTGCCCTCCTCTCTGCGAGTCTTTCTCTTGCGCACTGGTTTGTGACGCTCAAGCCTCGCGCCAAGGGCCGGCGCAGGCCCGGCGTCTGAGATTTGCCGGCGGTTGTTTCGGCGTTTGAGAATGACGCGGAAGCGACAAAGGCCGCCTTTATCCCTCTCTCTTTTGAGCCTGGCGGATTTCGTCTGCATTTTGTCTCAGACGTCCCTCCCTGAGAACGCCTCCTGATATATCAGGAAAGGGGGAGGGCATGAGGCTTGCTTCAAAAGGTCGAGAATCGCGTTCAGGCCAAACCTGGTCGAATCGTTCACCCGCTTTTCGTTCGGATCACGCACTGGCTCAACGCCTTCGCCACGATCGCCATGCTGATGAGCGGGCTGCGGATCTACAATGCGGCGCCGCTCTACGACTTCCGGTTTCCGCCCGACATTACACTTGGGGGCTGGCTTGCTGGCGCACTCGCGTGGCATTTCGCGATCATGTGGCTTCTGGTTGTAAATGGTCTTGCTTATCTGGCCTACGGCGTTTTGTCCGGCCATTTCGTCCGGAAGATCCTGAACATCGGCGCGATGTCGGCTTACCGTAACATCAGGGTTGAGATGAGGCATCTGCTCCTGCACGGCAGTGGTGAATATAACCTCATGCAGCGCGGCCTGTACGTCCTTGTCATTTGCGACGTGATCCTTTTGTTCTTCTCCGGCCTCGCACTATGGAAGCCGGTTCAGTTTCAGGAACTGGCGACGCTTTTCGGCGGCTACGACCAGGCGCGACACATCCACTTCCTTGGAATGCTGATCCTGACCGCCTTTCTCATCGTCCATGTCAGCGCCGCTTTTGCCGTCAAGGGCACGATCACCTCGATGTTTACCGGGCGTCTGCACGCTGAGGGACGACAGCGCACTTGATCGCGCGCAAGCTTGCGATGTCGTGATCAAACAGATGCGAGAACAGCTTTCTGACACGCTGACAGTTTGACGGGCAGGGCCGTAGCGCGGTTCAACTCCACGCCACAGCCCGGAGACTCATCTATTGTCAGGCGCCGGCAAACGCCAGCTTTTCCGTCAGATTTTGGATCTCCTCCTGCGCTTCGACCTGCTGGGTAATGTCGTATTGCACGCCGAGGAAATAGACGACGTTGCCCCTCTCGTCGAACAACGGCTTCACGACGAGACGGTTGTGGAACATCTCGCCATTCTTGCGATAGTTGCGCAAGGTGACTTCAATCGCTTCGCCCCTTTTTATGGCGGCGCGAAGTCGCTCGAGATCGGGCTGGTCTCTGTCGTCGCCCTGGAGGAATCGGCAGTTGCGACCGATGATTTCGCTTTGGTCGTAGCCACACATATTCTCGAACGCCTTATTGGCGTAGACGATCGGCGAATCTTCGATGTCCGGATCGCTCAAGGTCACACCGTTGACGCAGGAATCGAGAATCTGGGTCAGGACATGCGGAATGACGCCATTGTCCTTTTGAACGACGAACATGCTTTTCTCCCTGTGTGGGCTACTGAGCTGGAACGCTTGCCGTTTCAGTGACGGCCTGTTCGAGCAGTTGTTTGAGGTTTTCAATTGTCTGAATGGCGCCTTCCTCCAGAGCCGTTCTGATGAGTTTCTGGAAGGGCCTCATCACCAGGTCGATCTCCTTCAATTCGAAAGTGAAGACGATCCGTGTAGACTCGTCGTCTTCTTTTTCGAAGGCGTATGAAGACCGGAAAGGTTCGGTAACACCAACGATTTCAAATGATTTTTGCAGGGCAAAGCAGGACACTTCAAATCTCGACTCGCTGTCGATTCCCCTGTCCCGCGTGACCTGCCGCCCCTTGCTGCCCTCGCGCACCGGGGGAGGGGAGAGTTGCTCGAGTTCGATCACCTGGGGACACCATTTCGGATAGTTTTCGAAGAAGTCTTTGCCAATGAAATCATAGGCCTTCGCGATCGGACAGGCGATGACGTCCTCAGCCCGACCGGCAACAGGTTTGGACTCTCCGATGCCGAGCATCACACCCTCCTTGCCACTTGATCGTCGCTGTCTATGGGATCATATATCAGGGCAATAACAGCTTGTAACGGTCAATCCTGGCCATTGTTCAGCCGAATCCGCCGCGTCGGCTGCCCGGGCGGGGGGCGTCGGCCGCCTGGGACAATTGGCGGGACCCGATCGGACCCGGATGAGTGAATGCGCTTTGGGGAGAGTGCGATGACGTCTGGAATTGAAGGCTATCTGTTCGGCGCAGCGGTTTTGCTGTTCGCTGTCCTCCTCGTCATTGAAAAAAAGTTTCCCTATATGCCCGTGCCGAAAGAGGAGTTGAAGAAATCTTTTGCGACCAACACCGGCGCATTCCTGCTCAATAATTTGATTATGAGCATCTTCTCGATTTCAAGCCTCCTGATCGTCGCCTCCAATTACGCAGGCTTCGGCCTCCTCGGCAGGATGTCCGATGGCCCTGCCAAATGGCTCCTCAGCTTCATTCTGTTCGATTTTGCGGTCTATGTCTGGCACTACCTGGGGCACAAATACGAGTTCCTCTGGCGGTTTCACAAAATCCACCACAGCGACAAGAGCTATCATGTGACGACGGGCATTCGATTCCACGTTCTGGATCAGTTTCTCGAGGTTCTGGTGAAATGCTTCTGCGTCGTTCTCTTTGGCGTCCCCGCAAACATCGTTGTCGTGTGTGAAGTGGTGCGCATGTTTTTTGTTCTGTTCCATCATGGGAATTTCACGTTTCCGGGAGAGAGGCTGCTCTCCTATCTGATCATCACGCCTCACCTGCATCGCGCCCACCATTCCACGTTGCGAGAGGAGCATGACAGCAATTACGGCATCGTGCTCTCCATCTGGGACATCATCTTCGGGACACGAAAGGAACTGGTTCCGGCGAGCATCGGCCTGGAGCTCATCGAAGCGGAAAACATCGTTCAGTTGTTCAGCCTTGCGTTCCTGACCGAGCGGCGCCTCGCGAGATTTCTCCACCTTGTTCCGAGGCGCAGGACTTAGCGTGAACGCGACCGTGAGGCTGCTGACAGGTCTGGTCGGGGGCGCGTCATTCTTTTGCATTCACACAACGACGGGCGCGCAGGGGCCGCCACGGAACGGCTCCGACGCGGCCCGACAGTACGAGCTCCGGCAAGCGGGCTTTGGGTCGCCCGCCTTACTTTGCGAAAGCGGCGTTGAGCCTTGCAAAGACTCGCCTGAGGGCGCCCTGCATGAAGCTTGGAGACGCGATAGCAGGCCTGCGCCGCCTTTGATCCGTCGCTGACTGCGCTTTCGCGGCAGAGCCTTCAGCCCTGCTCTGGAGAGCGGGCGTCGGATGGGATGAAGGTCGAGCGGGCGGGGCGCCCTTGAAGACGAAGCGGCGACGGGCTTCGTGATAGGCGGGGTTTGGCCCAAAGAAATTCACCCGCATTCTGGCAAGCTCTTCCGCGCGATGATCGGCGAGCGGCTTGGTGAACTCGTCCTCCAGTCGCCGCTTCAACTTTTCCACGATGGTCGTAACATAGGAAGGATCGCGCGCGAGCGCCGCCGCGCGCTGCGCCAGCTCCTGTTCGAATGTCTCGACGTCTTCGCCAAATATGTCGTCGAGGAAGCCAATTCTTTTGGCCGTCTGCGCGCCGAGGGGCTGGCAGGATTGGGTCAGTTCCAGAGCCATTTCCCGCCCCACGCGCTTGGGGAGGAGATAGGTCCAGTATTCGGAACCGTAAAGCTCGCCCATGCCACGGTAGTGCGGGTTGAGAATGACGCTGGGCCTCGCAAAGACATGATCCGCCGCCAGGGCAAGGATTGCGCCGCCCGCGCCGGCATTTCCACGCAGGCCGGCGATGACGATCTGCGACATCGTGTTGATGACCTCGTGAACCAGGTCGTTCATTGCGTTGATGTTCCGCCATGATTCCATCGCTGGATCGGCGCTGGCTTCAATGGCGTTCAGATGGATGCCGTTCGACCAGAAGTCGCGACCGCCCAGCAAAGCGATGACTTTGGTCGGGCGCGATCGGGCGTACAGGAAGGCGTCGCGCAACCGCTGGCACTGGTCGGCGCTCATGGCGCCGTTATAGAAATCGAATGTGAGATAGCCCACGCCCTCTTCTTCACGATAGACGATCTCCCGGAAGGTGCGGTGGTCGACCGGCGCGTCGATTGGCAAGGGCCGATCAGCCACGCCGTGCAGCAAGGGACCCAAGACCTGCGCCGCAGGCAATTTGATCCCGGCGGCGGCGCAAAACGCTTCGGCGCATGGCCCGCAGCCCAATCCTGTTTGAGCCATGCGGCAGATGGCGTCCTTCATTTCGGCGCTGCTCTTCATCTTCAGATGAGAAATCCAGACAGCGCCATCGACGGTTCCCACGCAGATGGCGTCGTCGCGCCTGGCGACAATCTGACCGGGCGATCCTTTGAGCCTCTCCTCCTCATGAGCGCCGTAAAGAAAGCAATCAACGCCGAGCAGGCTGCTCAACACGCCGGGCGCGCTGTCGGCGGCGCGTATTTTGCGAATGATCGCGGCCGATGTGTCATGCGACCAGTCGATTGCACGATCGGCTTGCTTCATGGGAGGCCGCAGTCGGCCGCGCGCATGGTTCATTGCCTCGGAGAGCGTCTCGGGGCGCCAGAGTCCTGACAGATGCTCACCCGATTCGAGCCGTGCGATCGCTTCGAGCACGCCGCACAAGGCCGCTTCCGTCACCGGGCCTCGATAGAGACTGCTTTTGCGGGGTGGTTCGGAGTCGAGCGCGAATTCAGGAGAGGTCCAGATCGGGCCTGCGTCAAATTCCTCCGAGGCTTCGAGGATCGTCACCCCCCAGGCTTTTTCGTCGTTCATGATGGCCCAGTCGAGGGACGAGGGTCCGCGATCTCCCCTGACGCCAGGATGCACGATCAAACAGAGAAGGCGGTTGTAGATTTCGGCGGGGATCGCGGTCTTCAGCATCGGAGCCAGGATGAGTTCCGGCGCTTCTCTGGCGACCGCCTCGACCATTTCCGGGCCGCTTCCGCAAACGGCCACGGCAATTTCGTGGCCACGCTCCGAGAGCTCCACAAGAAGACGCTGACTGAGGCTATTATGGGCAGAAGTCAAAAAGAGAATGCGCACGGGGTTTCTCCCATGTTTCATGGTGAGTCTGGATGGAAAAGGCTCGGGGCGACGAGGCGCGCTGGGGCGCGGCTCAGGCGTCGATCATCGATCGAAAGCGCGCCCTGTAATCAGCCGGGCTGATCTCGAAGAGACGCTGAAACGTCCGTCGCATGCGCTCGGTGTTCCCGAAGCCGCATTCATTCGCGATTGTCTCGATTGCAGCGCTCGTCTGCTCCAGCTTGTGGCGCGCCGCGTCGGCGCGTATGCGTTCGGCAAATTCAGCTGGAGTCTGGCCTGTCTCATTGCGAAAAAGTCGTGAGAAGCTCCGCTCGCTCATCGTCAGGCGCTCCGCAAGAGCGGGAATGCTCAAGTCGGCCTCCGGATGCGCCAGCATCCAGGCCTGCAACTCGCTGATGTTCGGCCGCACCCGGCTTTTCTCGATGATGCTGGAGTGGCCCCTGAACTGCGATTGTCCACCCGGCCGTCTTGGAAAAACCAGGAGGTGTCGCGCGACTCCCAGCATGGCCGCCGTGCCGAGATCCTCCTCGACCAGCGCCAGGGCGAGGTCGATTCCGGCGGTGATGCCGCCGGAGGTGTAAACATTCCCGTCGCGGACAAAAAGCAGGCTCGCGTCGACGTCGATCGAGGGATAGTCCTTCGCAAGACGGTCCGCATACATCCAATGCGTGGTTGCGCGCCTGCGATGCAGCAGCCCGGCGGCCGCAAGAATGAAAGCGCCCGAGCAAATTGAAACCAGCCGCCTTGTCGCCGGCGCGACAGAGCGAACCCACGCCACGAGCGGAGCGTCCTGGCTCGCCGCCTCACAGCCGGTCCCGCCCATGACAACCAGAGTGTCGAGACCGTCTCTGATCTCGTGATAGCTCTGGGTTGCGATGATCTGCAAGCCGGACATCGTGCGCACGGGCCCTGCGGCCTCGGCGATTACGAGAGGTTGGTAGCTCGGCCCCCTTGCCCGTCCAAGCACGCCCAAGACGAGGTCTGCCCAATGGAAGGCCTCGAAGGGCCCGCTGAGATCAAGGCTCTGGAAGTCCGGGTAGACCAGGAACCCGATCCGGCGAAAGTGAGGGTCCGCGCGGGACAGTTGTGAGCAATGCGTCTCCATGTCTCGATCTTGGTTCCGGGGGCCATTTGCGGCAAGGACAAATATCCCACCTTTTCTGCCAGCCGCGCGCCCAGCTGGATGAATGATGAAACGGAAGCGATGCGTTCTCGCATCGAGAAACGGCTTGATCCAAACGGGACGCCTCACCAAGGAATCACAGGTTTTCCCGGTGTCGAAACATGCGCCGCAACTGCAAAGCGCGTCGGATATCGTCGAGCTCTCAGGAAGCTTCGCCGGTCGAGCGACGATGCCGCCCTACGCGAAAATCAGAAGGCTCCGTCTTTTTTCGCCTGGATCGCCCGCGCGGAAATCAATTCGTTGCGGTCTTCGTTCCATGCCTTCTGATAGAGCGCGCGGACGACATCCACCCACTTCAGTCCGTCAACGGGTCGGTCGCCGCCGGCCGCGGTATAGTCCGCGCGCGTCGTCGACGCGATGCGCGCGAATTTCCACGCCTTGTAGAGCGGCTGCGTCATCTCTTCCTCGTTGGAGGCGCCGCAGGCGTTGTTTTTCGGCTTCAACCATTGCTTCCGCAAGGTCGTCCAGACCGTGACGCCATCACGGAAGACATAACAGACGCCGCCATCCTGTGGCTCGGGGATGTAGCCCGCGACGGGAAACACGCCCCCGCTCGACGCAACGCGCACCGCGCCGACCAGGTGATCCACGCATTTTTTAATATTCGGGGCGTGGGCGTCATGACATGCGGTGACGATCCAGCGCGCCTGCTTCGCGCGATCGGCGTTGAGCATATAGGTCTTCACCGTGACGCCGATATCCGAATAATCGCAAAGCGTGACAGGGTATCCTTCCCATCCGTGGATATGAAGCAATGGAGACGTATTTCCAGCCAAAGACATTATTGGCGTTGAGAGCTGTTCTCGTCCATCCGTAGCCGGACTCGACGATCGCCATCGCAGCCAGGGCGGCGGCCGGCACGCCGTATTTCTTCTCTGCGGCGACCGCCAGGGGACTGATGTGCGCGACATAGCTGGCGCGTTCGGCGGCGGTGGGATGACCCGGCTGCGGGTCGTAGCACCCCCACTCCTGGGCCGTTGCCGGCAGGGAGCTTAAGAAGACGAGCGCGAGGCTTGAAAGGGAGTTTGTGAGACGGGGCATGGTCGAAGGCCTGCGGTGAAAACGAAAACGAATATGTGCAGGATAACACCCAAGCTCCGGAAAGGTTCCGCTTCCGCCGGCGATTGTCGAAACCCATGCTCGCAGGCATAAGATGTCAGACGCCGCTTTTCCGATTGCGCAAAGGTCGCGGCCGCTTCCCGGCGGACTTCACAGCGACGACCTGTGGACCTAATTTCCAGTTCTGAAGGCGGCCATCCTGGCCTTGGTGAGCACATCATCCGCGCGGAGACCGTTGTGACCCTGGAAGACCTCTACCGCCTG
The DNA here is from genome assembly GCF_051061225.1 of Methylocystis sp. GTDB lineage: Bacteria > Pseudomonadota > Alphaproteobacteria > Rhizobiales > Beijerinckiaceae > Methylocystis. The sequence goes on along the minus strand of NZ_JBPFEB010000045.1, from coordinate 50,350 downwards.
TTGCGCACGAGCCACGTGCAGGCGCAAGGGATCGTCGACACCCTGGACGATCCGCTCGTGGTGCTCGATCACAATCTCTGCGTCATCAGCGCCAACCCGGCATTTTTCGAGCATTTCAGGGTCGAGCGAGACAGTACGCTCGGCCTTTCGCTGTTTGCTCTCGGAAACGGGCAGTGGGACATACCCGAGCTGCAACGCCTCCTTGGAGAGGTGATCCCGAGGGCCCAGGCGGTGATCGGCTTCGAAGTCAACCACGACTTCCCCTCCATAGGGCCCCGCACCGTTCTTGTCAGCGCGCGCCGACTGGCGCATCCCGACAATAACAGCACATGCCTGCTGGTCGTTTTCAGCGATGTCACGGATGCGCGCCAGGCCAGCGCCGAGACCGACATTCTGCTGGCGGAGACCCGTCATCGGATCCAAAATCTGTCCGCCGTCGTGCATGCCCTCGCCTACCAGACCAAGGTGGAGGGCCGATCAGCGCAAGAGTATCGCGACGCTTTTCTCGGTCGGCTGGAAGCCTTTTTCTCGGCCAAGGATATGATCAACCAATCGGGCGCGGCCGGGATCGAGCTCGCGGCTCTTGTTGACGAGGCCCTGGATTCGATCGACCGGAATCAGATCGCGATTACGTCGGGCCCGTCGCTTCGGCTCGAGTCCGAGCAGGTTCGCCCTCTCTGCATGATTCTGCATGAATTGACGACGAACGCGCTCAAATACGGGGCTCTCTCGATCCCGGAGGGCGTTGTGCATCTGTCATGGGACTCGGTCGGCGACGCGTCCGGGCGCAACATCAAGCTCGACTGGATTGAAACCAACGGGCCCGCGGTGAGACCTCCGGTCAGTCTCGGCTTCGGGGCCGGCATGATCGAGCGGAGCGCGCGCTCCGTTGGAGGAAAGGCGGAACTGCGTTTCGCGCCGGGTGGATTGAACGCACGGATCGTTCTGCCAATCACGCGTGACCACGCCGCCTGACAATGGTCTGTCCTGGAGACGGATCGCGTCAGCCGGGCTCGCCCCCCGACAGCCGCCGCGCGGCGGTCGCGCCCTTTTCGGTAAATGTCCAGAGGCGCAGGCCCCTGATGGCGCCGCAGGCCTGCGATGCGGCGCAGGCGCCGCAGGATGCGCCGCAGGCCGCGCCGACGGATTTGAGATAGCCCTGCCGTTCAAGTTCGAAAAAGAGTCGCTCCGCAAGGCCGGCGTCGATCGAAAGGTCGCGCGCGACCTCGCCTATCGTCACCGTGCCGCGCTTGGCCGCTGATTTGAGAATTGCGCTGAGCATATCAGGACAAAAGCCAGGCCGCGGCGGCATAGGAGACGGCGCCGCCGGCCGTTGCGACGAGCAGCAGCAGGCCGACGCTGAACAGGGTCCAGGCCCGGCTGCCGGTCTCCTGCCGGATCGCCGAGACGGTCGCGGCGCAGGGGATGAACAGCATGGTCGTCACCAGAAAGGAAAGGCCGGCGGGGATCGTCACCGAATGCGACAGGGCGTCGGCCAGGGAGCCGCCATCGGCGCCGTAGATCACGCCGAGCGTGGCAATGGCGTTCTCCTTGGCGACAAAGCTCGTGAACAGCGCAACCGTGAGGCGCCAGTCGAATCCCAGAAGCCGGCCGAGAGGCTCCAGAAACTGGCCAAGCTGCGCAAGCCAGCTCGTTTGGATCACGCCGTCCGGAAAATAGGCCAGCAGCCAGACGCCCGTGGAGACAGCGAGAATCATCGTGCTCGCGCGGCGCAGGAACGACCAGGTGTGGCTCCACATGAACAGGCCGATGGTTCGTGGATTGGGCGCGTGATAGAGCGGCAACTCCATGACGAAGGACATGCGTTCGTTTCGGAAGAGCGTATGGCTGAGCGCCGCGCCGAGGAGCGCCAGCACGGCGATGTTCAGCATGACGAGGCCGAGAGACGCCCAAATCGCGGTTGCGCCGAAGAACACGGGCGCGAGAAAAGCCAGAACCGCGAAACGCGCGCTGCAGGGAACGAGGGGCGTCAGGAGAATGGTGAGCAGGCGTCCCGATGGCGATTCGATCACCCGCGCGCCCATGATGGCCGGCACGTTGCAGCCGAAGCCCAGACAAAATGGCAGAAAGCTTTTGCCGTGCAGGCCGATCCTCTGCATGAACCGGTCGGTGAGATAGGCCACCCGGGCGAGATAGCCGGTGTCTTCGAGGAAGCCGAAGATCGCGTAGAACACGAGAAGCAGCGGCAGGAACGTCAGGACCAGCCCCGCGCCGCCCAGAACGGCGTCGGCGATGAAATGGGAGAGAGCAGGGGGCGCGCCTGCGAGCGCTGCGACGGCAAACTCCCTCAGCGGCAGGATCACCTGGGTCTCCAATATGCGCTGGAGCGGCCAGGCGACCGTGAAGGTGAGGGCGAAGGTCACGCCCAGCGCCAGGAAGAGGATCGCCATGCCGCCGATTGGATGCAGCGCAACACGATCGATCCGCTCGGTCAGGCTCGCCTCGCCGCGCGGCGGTCTGCGCACCGCCGCCTTCACCATGCGGTCCGCCCAGAGATAGCGGCCGCCAATGATGTCGAGTGCCGCATCCTCCTGTTCGGCGAGAAGCGTTTCGACCTGCCGCCAGTCTCGCTCGGGCGTCCACCGTCGGGCCAGGGCGGTCACTTCCGCATCTCCCTCGAGCAGCTTCAGAGCGACCCATCCGGCTTCGTAGGGGCGCGGCACATGTTTTTCGATCTGCTTGCTCAGCCGGTTCGCCGAACGGCGGAGGCCCGCGCCCAGTTCGGGGCGCGCGGGATGGAAGCGCGCGCGATCGTCCGCCTGGGCCACCGCGACCGAAATCAGGTCCGAAACGCCCGCATTGGCGACAGCGGTGACCGGCGTGACCGGCAGGCCCAGATTGGCTTCGAGAACGACCGGCATGATGTCCACGCCTTCGGTCGCCGCGACATCCATCATATTGAGGCCGAGCGTTACGGGAACCGGCAGGGTCAGCAATTCGGCGAGCAGATAGAGATTGCGGTCGAGCGCGGCGGCGTTGGCGACAAGCACGACGACGTCCGGCTTTTCCTGAATGATGTAATCACGGGCGATCCGCTCTTCTTCAGAGCTTGCCGTGAGGCCGTAGGCGCCCGGCAGGTCGACGATCTCGATCCGGCGCCCCTGAAAGAGGAGCGTCCCCTCTTTCCGCTCCACCGTCTTCCCCGGCCAGTTGCCAACATGCTGGTTGAGGCCCGTGAGCATGTTGAAGACGGTGGATTTGCCGACGTTGGGCTGCCCCGCGAGCGCGATCTTCAAAACGGCCTGGCTTCCAGTCATCTCGAGACGTCCACGAGAATGGTTTTGGCTTCTTCATAACCGACGGCGACAAGCGTGTTGCGCACGCGGATCAGCGTTGGGCCCCGTTTCCGTGTCTGCATGACATCGGCCGCCGCGCCGACGAAAAGGCCAAGCAGCATGAGACGGCTGCGAAGCTCATGGTCGCCGCGAAAGGCGCGCAACACGATTCTTTGACCAGCTTCGATCTGATCGAGCGAGAGATTTTCGACGCACGCGCCCATGGCTGCTTTCGGCTGAGGGTCGGGACGGCCTATTCTGCCTCAAAAATCGAGGCCGTGTCGCCTGTTCGAGCCGGATGTGCGGCGACATTTTCGCGGGTGGGCGCGCCCCGATGTCCCGCGCCGTCACGCGCTCCGGGAATCCCTGCCGGTCGATGATCTGATCTTGCGCTGATCCCAGCTCAAGCTGAAGCCGAGGAAAAGCGGCCCCTTCGCGCGAAGGAGCCGCAAGGTCCACGCAACGAGTTCACTCCAAGACGCAACAACGCCACGCCACCAGGAAGCCGAATCGGCTCTTGAGTCGATAATGGTTAACAAAAGGTAAACGGTCCAGCTTTATGTGTGCTGCGGCGCGAGAAGAGCGGGCGGCCGAAGGCGGAGAGCGGCCCCGGGCGGCTCATGATATGGCATTGCCTCGCGATGGCGCGCGAGGCAATGCGTCCCTGTCTGCGCGTCGCGCTCAATCAAACATGAGTTGCGCTGTCGTGATTGTCCGGTCGAACCAGGCGCTGGGTTCGTAACAATAGCCGTTTGTCGGGACGGGCGCGTCTTGGCATTGCGCGGCCCGGTCGTTCCATTTGTAGCCGGCGGTCTGCATGCAGGCGACAATCTGTCGCGAAATCACGCCGCTTCGGCCGCCTCGGGCTTCCGGATGGGCGGATTCGCTGGCGAGTTCGCATTGAGACGCGCGCTGCATCTGACCCTTGAGAAAGGCCGTGTTGCTCGATCCGGTGAAATGGACGCCGACGCCAGCGACAAACATGAACGCGGCGGCGGAAAACACAATCGCCTGAGCCAGGCGATGCCTGTTTTCCATGAGCACGGGATTGCTGCGCATGAACCCCACGCCGCCCGCGACGACCATCACACATCCAGGCACAAAGAAAGCGACCATGGCTATGACGGTAACTTCAGGTATATTCATGCTGATCTCCTGACGGATTCGATCGGATCAAGTAAAGGCGATGCGGCGCGCCAGTTGCATTGGCGTCGCTATGCTGCAAGACCCAGTTTTTCCGGATAGACAAGGCCCGGCTTGGATCGAAATTCACATGTCTGGCAGAGACCGTCTGAGACTTTGTCTTTCATTGCGAAATTTTAATGCATCGCGTGGCGGTTCGTTTCGTCGCAATCAAGGCGCGCGCCGCCGCGTCAGGCGAACGCGCTCATGCCGGCGCTCTGCCCTCATGCGTTGGGTAGGCTCTCTTGTCTGTTACAAGAAGTGGTATAATGTTGCATTCTCTCAGACGGCGGCTCGCCGATTTCTCAGAGGCGGCCCCTGTGGCTGCGTTGCGATAGACAAGACAGAGCAGGGAAATGGCTGAGCTTGAGCGTATTGCACTATTCATTGATGGCGCGAATATCTACGGAGCTGCGAAAGCGCTCGGATTTGAACTCGATTACAAACGCCTCTTGCGTGAGTTCCAGGGCAAGGGGCGGCTGATACGCGCCTTCTATTACACCGCGCTGCTTGAGGAGCAGGAATATGTCTCGCTGTGGCCGCTGATCGACTGGCTCGATTACAACGGCTACTCGGTCGTCACCAAGGCGGCGAAGGAGTTTGTGGACTCCCAGGGCCATCGCAAAGTGAAGGGAAGGATCGATGTCGAACTCGCCGTCGACGCGCTTGGCATGGCGGATCACATGGATCAAATGTATCTGCTTTCCGGTGATGGCGATTTCCGATCGCTGGTCGAAGCTGTCCAACGGAAGGGCGTGCGCGTGTCCGTCATCTCGACGGTCTCCACGCACCCCGTGATGGTCGCAGATGAATTGCGCCGGCAGGCGGACGAATTTATCGATCTCGTCGACTTGATCGGGAAAGTCGGCCGAGACCCCGCGGAAAGAGGGAGTCGGATGCTGGCGTATCAGCATCCCGTCTTGTCCAACACGGCCTCCGACGCGGAGATGGAATTTTCCCGCGACTCTGGAGGCGGTCGACCGCCGCTCACTCCCAAGTTCACAAACCCCGAGACAGGAGACACCTGGTCGGGACGCGGTCCATATCCTCCCCAATGGGTGAAGTCCGTCATGGACGCGCGCGGATGGACTCTCGAGGATTTCAAGGGCTCGGATGAGTTTCTCTCGAAAGCTCCCGGCAAGTATTGATCCGTGGCGGGGTTGACCCCGCCACCGTGTGTTCGCCGAGAGCGACGCATGCTCCGCCAACAAGGCGTCTACAGACCGGTGAAACTCGAGGGAAGCTGATCAAAGCTCCACGTCATGATGGACGGCTTGCCGCCGTAGGGCTTTGTGCTCGGGCCGGAATTTTCATTTCCGAGCTGGCCCTTTTCGCTCCCAGCAATCGGCGACGCCGTCCGAGGTGATTGCGCAACTGTGAGGAAACACGGCGCGTCGCCTGCTCATTCCCCTGTTGGAAGGTCACGCAGACGCCGGGAGTCCCTCTGGCAAATTGCCCGGAACCGGGCGAGAGAATGTTCGGCGCATCCAAACCAGAACCCGCGCAAGTGAACCGCTTATCGATCGAAGAGAGGAAGGCAGATGAAAATCCTGTTGATCGGCTCCGCCGCCTGCATTGTCGCGCTGATCACGACCGCATGGCTGATGACCTTCGCCAAATGGTTCCCCATCGCCGCTGTCGATCGCTTCGTCATCGACTACAAGACAATGATCCGGGCGCATGTCGACTATGCGCTCATGGCGCTCTTCGGCGTGGGTTTCTATGGCTCGGGCGTGGAGCTTCCCGTCATCGCCTGCTGGTGCGTCGCCATCGGCGGCTTCTCCAATCCCACCGTCTTCACCATCGCGGCGTTCGATCCCAACTTCTGGGACAAGCGGCTGTGGCGGGTCTATACGGCGCTGAGCTTCGTGGTGTCCTCCGTTGGCTTCATCTGGATCGCCTACGCCCTCGCGATGCATGCGATGAGCTGAGGGAAAGGGCCGTTCTGTGGCCGGGAGCATGAGCCCCGGCCGCGCGGACGTTCCCTGCGAAACCTCCGCGCGGCGTTGCTTCCACTTCAAGAGAGCCAGCGGCGCTCCTCAGCGCTCGTTGACGGTGATGGGCTCTCCCGTCACGGCCGCGCTCAGCGGCGCCGAGATCTTGTTGCAGCCCGCCGAGCCGAGGCCGATGCTCCAATGCGCGTCGTTTTGCCAGTCGGGCTGCACGCCGAGATCGGCGATGGCGCAATGGACCGTGATGATCTTGTCCTCTTCCAGTTTCTGCAAGGCGGGATATTCGAACTGGTAGAAAATGCGATCCTGGCCCGCGCCCTGGACGAGGGCCCAGACCTGCACCTTTTTCCCGGTCGCCTGATAGAAGCCGCGTATGGACTCGACATTGCGGGTGGAGACGTTGCCCCAGATCTGATCCGCGCTTTTGAGGCCATCCGGCAAGGGGAAGAGATTGGGATATTTCTTGCCGTAGATCGTCACCGACTTGTCCGAATTCGGGAACGCGCGGTCGTACCAGTGCTCTTCGAGCAATCTGACGAAGAGCGGATACTGGTTCGTCGTCGTGGCGCCTTCGATCCAGACAGCGCAGCGCGTGTCTTGCGGCGTTTGCGGATCGTTGGGGTCCTTGGCGTTACAGCCCCAGTTCAACTTGGATTTCTGGTTGATGGATTCGACCACCCGCACGGCCTTGCCGCGGTTGCTGCCTCTATATTTGTCCGAAGCCGGGTCCGAGGTCTTGGCCGGTCCCGAATAGAAGGCCATGTGAACTTCAGTATCCCGTGTGGTGACAAATGGCTGGTATCCGACCGCCTGATTGCGAAAATTCAATGCGAATCGCTGATCGCTGGTCTCAAAGTTCTTGAGATCGAACGGCGTGAAGATTGGCTTGTATGGATCGTAACCATCGCTCCAGGCTCGCGCGGAGCCGGTTGCGCCGGTGAAGAGAAGCGACAACAGGAAGAAAGTCGCCGCGCCCGCGCGCCGGGCTTTTACTGAACGAGTGCTTATTGTCATGGATCTGCCCACCCAGTCTTCAATGAAATTGACGGCACGAGAGCGTGCAATCACCCGGGATTGTGGCTGTCTTGAGCGGCGCCGGCAAGCATTTCCGCACGAGCTCTCGCTGCGTGTGGACGACCACGCGCACAGGTCTGATTTTGCTCGACTTGATCCGAAGGCGCGCTCTCGTTACGGCGTAACAAATAGCAAAGCCAAAGATGACTGCGTCAGGTCTCCTGCCGGATTTTGGGGAGGATGAATTCCTTCAGGGCGAAGGCGAGTTGGTCGCGCATCTTGGGCAAGGCGGTGATTGTGTAAATGGCTCTCAAGGACGCCAGAAAGTGGCGGTTGTCCTGAAAAAACCGATAGTCTTCCGCAGGCTTGTCCGAGAAATACGCTTGCAGGAACTTTTCAAACAGCTCGCGCCCCATCTCGGGCGTCAATCCGGTCGCGAGCTCGCAGACGTTGAATTCGGGCGTGTCGTAGATTGTCGCGATCAGTCCGATGTCGAAGAAATAACTCCCAATCGAGAAATCTCCCATGTCGATGATGAAGGGTTGATCGCCCTTGAACATGATGTTGCTGCTGTGGATGTCGAAGTGGACGCAGGTCTCGGCGGATGGAATTTTTTCCAATTGCCGTTGCAGGAGCTGGATGTCGTCGCTGCTGAGGAAAAACCCCATCTCCTCGATGTAGGCGCGCAACTGCGTCTTCATATCCGGGAGCATGGCCGGGTCGCCTGTGGCGCGATGGATTGTCTTTGCAATGTCCGCCAGCTGACGGGCGTGAGTCGCCATATCATCCGGCGTCTTCCTGATGATCGAGCTGAAAAGCTCTGCTTCCAGCATCTCGTACACGATGCCGGTTCGGTTGCCGCAGGCGACGACGTCATAGGAAATCGCCGTGGGGACGCCGAGGATCAGCGCGGCGCGGGCGAATTGCTTTTCTCTTTCCGCGACGACCGGATCAACGCCTTCGCGATAAAGCTTGACGACGGTTTCTGGGTCGAGGCGATAACAGTCGCCGAAGGCGCCGGCGGAAATCCGTTCCGCGGACTCCAGTGAAATTTCGCGCGGTTTCGGCTTCCATCGGAAGATTTCGCCGAGGCCGGTCACGTCCAGAACCGAGCGGACATTCGGCGTCACATTCAAGATATTCAGAGAGCCGCCTCTCGCGGCCTGCTTCTGATGCGCGAGCAAAAGCACGCGCAGTCCCGCGCTTGAAACATATTGGCATTCGCCCAGGTCCAGCGTCACGCAGTCCGCGTCGGCTGTCGCGAGCTCCTTCTCCAGCAGCGCGCAGGTGTTGGCGTCGAGGCGCCCCGTCAAGGAAAGCGACACGCGATCCTTCGCAAGCTGTTTTGAAATCTCAAGCGTCATTGCTGTTCCTCCCCGCAGCACGCGTCCCTGCCTGCAACAAGAGCTTGCGACGGCAAGACCGCAGATGCAAAGACGTTGGCCGCCTGTGGCTTGGCCCGACACATATCACGACGGGAGAGCGGGCGCTTGCTGTGTCACTTCATTGCTCTGATCGAGCTTGTTGTAAAACCGAAACAGCGCTGCCTGAAAAAGCTCAAAAAGCCGGCTTACTCCGCAGTCGGGGGGGGGCGTCGCGCAATGACAATGACTCGTGAGACTTGGGAGGCTTTTCAGCGCTGGCTCGCGAGCCTCCCGCCGGACGTCGTGGCGAAGGCGCGTGAACTCTGCGCCGTTGATGGCCATGACCCGGATGGGCGCATCGAGGAGTATGGCGCCAATTGGATGGTCTATGTCGAGCAGGCGGAGGAGGCGCTCGCCGCCGCAGCGTCGCGTTCCGACGTCAGCCAGCCGGAGCTGGTCTCGCCACAACCCCTCGAACCCTCCTTCTGGGCCAGGGCGGCGCAGGCGGTCGATCGACACGGCATGTACTACATGTGCTTCGCCCTGTTTGTCGGCTGGGGCATTGTTCTGGGCGCGGATATTCTCGGCTACGGGCCGCAGGCCTATATCGGCGGGCCGATCGGCGGCTTGATTTATTTTTTCTCTATGAGGGGCGGGCCGTCAGAGGACGAAGAGAGCGCGGAGAGCCGCTCCGTCACGGATCACGTCCCGCCGCCGGTCGAGCCGGAACAGGACGGGCGCAGCCGGCGAGAACATCGTCATCGCTCACATGCGCGCAGGCGCAGACACGAACACTGACGCGAAAGACGGCGTGGCCGGCGCAAAGCCGGCCATCGTCCCTTGTCGCTTACTTGTGCGAGCAGGCCTTGCGCACGGCGACCGGCAGCAGCTCGGCGACCAGATCGCGCATGCGCTCGACCGGAATCGCCGCCTTTTCGGACAAGTCACGCATGTCTTTCCATCCGAGAAGCTGCAACGCCTCGACGGAATTGATCGAAGCGCCCGAACCCGCGGCGCTCCATGAGCGAACCTTGCCGGAATAGCCGGCGCGCTCGAATCGCTTCATGACCTCGGCGATTCCGCCCCTGGCCTTGAAGTAATCCTGAAGAAGGCCCAGCACCTCGTCCTTTTGATCCCGCCGCCGTTCGATGATCACGGCCGCGGCCGGCGCAAATTTGAAGGACAAAAGGTCAAAGAGGCGCGTGATCCAGTTCATCCCACTCTCCGGATTGATGGGTTTCTGCCACCCGAGCGCCGTCACGTTAGGGCGCAGACATTGTCAATTCGTTAAGGAACCAGCGCCCGCGCAGATCGGCGGGACGGCGCGGCGGGAGCGAAGATCCCGCCGCATTCCATCGTCAGTGGTGATGATGATGGACGTGGTGATGATGATGGATGTGATGATGGTGGTCATGGTGGACCACCGGGGCGGGAGTCGGGGCCGGGGCGGCCGGCGCGCTGACTCCGACGGTCTTGTTTCCGGTCGCCTCGTCGAGGACGCCGGTCACCGCCTTGCCGGCGCCCTGGCCGACATGTTCGACGGCGCCGCCGACATCCTTGCCGGCCTTTTCGAGGCCCGCGCCAACGGCCGAAATCGGGTCCTGGGCGCGCGCCCCCTGGGCGAAGGCCAGCGCGCCAGCGATCAAACCAGAAATCAGAACAAGTTTCCTGATGCTCATGTCACTTACCTCTTGGGAAATGAACTCGTACGGGCGCGCACAATAAGGCCGTTTTGGCGACAAGCCAATTCTCAAGCCCATGATGGTTAAGGGTATTTTTTCCCGAGCGTCAGCCCCGGGGCAGGGTGAGCAGGCCGGCGTCGCCATTTTCCGCCCCGAACAGGAGCCGCGCGCCTTTCCTGTCCCAGGCGAGCGCCGAGATTCTGGCGTTCTTCGGGTCTTCGGCGGGGCGGCGCACCAGCAGTTCGGAACCGTCCGTGATCCGCGAGATCATGATCAACCCATCGTCGAAGCCGATGGAGACCACGAGCGCGGCCGGGTGAAAGGCGACGCGGGTCACCGGCACATTGGTGCGCACGCCGCATTCACGCGGGCTCTGTCCCATCGGGCCGTCCTTGCCCGAGAACGGCCAGATGATGCAGGCGTCGGCGCCCGAGGTCGCGAGCCATTTGCCGTCGCTGGACCAGGAGAGACTGCGAGTCTTGCCGGGATAGCCGGCCATGCGCATGTGCTTGGCGTCGGCGATGCGCCAGCCGTGCAGCGTGTTCTCCTGCATCGAGGTGATGAGGAACCGCCCGTCGGGCGATACGGTGGCGTCGATATGCGAGCCGCTCCAGGCGAGCGACTCGGGCTTGCCGGCGTTGGGAAACCACAGAGTCGCGCCATTGTAATGCGCGGCGGCGAGGCGATAGCCCTTCGGAAAGAAGGCGAGGCCCCGGCAGGTCGACGGCAGATCGAGCGATTTCACCTCGCCCTTGGCGGACCGCGCGCGGATGTTGCGACCCGCCGACCAGGCCACGGCTCCCTCCTGGGCCGCCACGGCGTCGATCCATTTGCCCTGTTCGGCGGCGAGCGTCTCCATTTCGCCCGTCTCGTCGGTGGCCACCACCCGGCCGTCGTCGCCGCCGGTGATGAGCCGGCGTCCGTCGCTCGCCGCGACGAGGATGGCCGCGTCGGGATGGGCTGCGGCGCGGCGATCCTCATGGACCTCGCCGAGGCGCACGGACCCGTCGGCCAGCGCGAAGGCGGGCGTGTCTGCGAGCCAGGCGGCGGCGACGACGGGCTCGCCGAGCGCGAGGGGCTCAACGGCGGCGGTGAGACTGGGATATTCGGACACTGTGATCTCTCTCAGGCGGGGTCTTCCGCAGGGGAGTCCGGCCCGATCGGCACAACCGGGCGACGTTTGCGAAACTGGCCACGCATGACCAGAGCGAAAGCGATGGCGTCGAGACCCGCCAGCGTCAACCACCAGAGCTGCTCGGCGGCGGGGCCGAGCAGGCAGATGACGAAGGCGGCGCCGAGCCCGCCGAGCAGGAAGGGCGAGAGCGCCGGACGCGCCGCGCCGACCTCGAAAGCCGCGCGAGCGAGCGCCAGCGCAAGCGCCGCCGCGCCGACGACGCCGAGATCGAACCAGATCTGGAAGACGAGACTACGCGGGGTCGCGGCGGGCAGATAGCCGCCCAGCACGCCCCATGTCGCGGCGCCAAAGCCGTGGCCGAGGAGGGTGCGCAGCCCGTCATTGGCGATGACATGGCCCCAGAGCGTCAGATATTTGAAGAAGTCCGGCGCCTGTTCGGGCCAGAGTCCACGGGCGGCGAGAGCGGCGAGGGGCGCCAGCAGCACGATCGCCGCCATCAGGAGGGCGAGCGTCCGCGCCGCGGCTTGCGGACGGCCGAAGGCGGCGGCGCAGACCAGCGCTCCGCCGAGCAGCGCGGGCAAGGCGTTCGGCGCATTGGCCACCGCGCAGGCGACGAGGGTCGCGAGGCCCAGCGCCGCCGCCCAGCGCCAGCGGCTGCGCACCGCGAGCGCGCCCATGGCGGGCCAGACCAGCAGCGCGAGGCCGAGACCGGCGCGGCCGAGCGGGCCAACGTCGAGAATATCCTCGGCCGTATATTTCGGGGCGAGAAGCTGCGTGACCGCGACGAGCGCCACGACGGCGACGCCCACGCCGATCGGCAGCAGATTGAGGTTCGAGGTCTTGGTGCGCAGGGGCATCAGCCCGGCCGCCGCCGCGACGAGCGTCATGGTCAGCGAGGCTTTGACAAATCGCTCGCCCGGCCCCTCGAAGGGCGTCCACATGAGAGACACGCCCGTCCACAGCCCCAGCATCAGGGCGGCCCAGACAGGCGGCGACTGCGCCAGCGACCGCAGCGAGCCGCCCGATCCGTCCTTGCTGGACAGAACGGAGGCCGCCAGCAGCAGCGCGGCCCCCACCGGCAACAGGATATAGACCGTTTGCCGGGCGAGAATCGGCGCCGAGAGGGCGATCACGAAGAGCATGAAGACGCCAAGCCTCAGCAGGAGGCGGGCGGCCTCCTCGGAAGGGTCTTCGGCGGGTCGTCTCGAAAACGTGAACATGCCAATCGCGCCCGGAGGGCCATGAGAAAGAGTCCTGACAAAGAGATTAGCCCGGATTCGGAAACGGCAAGATGTGCTGCAGCGCACGAATCGGGGAAAAGGGTCAGTTTTTCAGGGAGTGTGTCTCTTTTGCCCATTCCTCACGGACCGTCTCGTCGGCTTCCGCGGCGGCTTCGCCTTGCAATGCAACGAGACGTTCCGGCGTGAGCCGCGCCAGCGCCCAGACGGCGGCGCCGCGGATGAGCGGATCGGGGTCGCGCAGCAGCCGCTCGGCCTCGGCCGCGAGCGCGGGAGCGCGGCTGTTGCCAATCGCGATCAGAACGTTGCGCAGGAAGCGGGCGCGGCCGATGCGCTTGATCGGCGAGCCGGAGAACAGGGCGCGGAAACCGGCGTCGTCGAGCCGGGCGAGCTCGGCCAGCGGCGGACTGTCCAGATCGTCCCGAGCCGCGAGCTTGGCCTCGCGCGTGGCCTGTGCGAACTTGTTCCACGGGCAGACGGCGAGGCAGTCGTCGCAGCCATAGATTCGATTGCCGATCGCTGGCCGGAAGGCGCGCGGGATGGGGCCCTTGTTCTCGATGGTGAGGTAGGAGACGCAGCGGCGCGCGTCGAGCAGCCGGGGGCCGATGAAGGCCTGCGTCGGGCAGACGTCGAGACAGGCGCGGCAGGAACCGCAATGGTCGCGCTCCGGGCGATCCGGGACGAGCGCGAGAGTCGTGAAGATCGCGCCGAGAAAGAGCCAGGAGCCGAAGTCGCGCGACACGAGATTCGTGTGCTTGCCCTGCCAGCCGAGTCCAGCCGCCTCGGCGAGCGGCTTTTCCATCACGGGCGCGGTGTCCACGAAGACCTTGACCTCGCCGCCGCCGGCGCGCGCCAGCATGAAGCCGGCAAGCTGCTTCAGCCGGCCCTTGATCAGGTCGTGATAGTCGCGGTGTCGCGCATAGACCGAAATCGCCCCGGCCTGCGGTCTGTCGAGCGCCTCCAGCGGGTTCGCGGAGGGGCCGTAGTTGAGGCCGAGCATGACGACGCTTCTCGTCTCGGGCCAGAGCGCCGTCGGCGCCGCGCGGCGGTCGGCGGCGTCGGCCATCCAGCCCATATCGCCATGCGCGCCCATGTCGAGCCACGCCCGCAGCCGCGCGGCGCTGTGCGGCGCGGCGTCGGCGGTCGTGAAGCGGCAGGCGTCGAAGCCGAGGGACAGGGCGCGCGCGCGGATCGCGTTTTCGAGATCCATTTGACGCCCATTATAGCGCGCGGCGCGGGACCGCGCGTCTCAGAAATCGAGAAGCGCGTAGAAGGGGCCCGGCGTCATGCCCGGCGCGCGGTCGGCGAGCAGCGGGCGGAAGGCGGGGCGCGACTTCACGCGCTGGTACCAGTGCTTGGTCGCCTCGTCTTCTTCCCATGGCGCGTCGCCGAGATAGTCGGCGCAGGAGAGATGCGCGGCGGCGGCGAAATCGGCGTAGGAGAGCCGGTCGCCGGCAAGCCAGTTCCGATGGCTGGTGAGATAGCCGATATAGCGCATGTGATGGCGGATATTGGCCCGCGCCACCCGCACCAGATCCATGTCCGGCGCGCCGCCCTGCGGCGAGAAGCGCTTGTAGACCTTCTCGGTGACGAGCCAGCCGGTCACTTCCTCGAAGAATTTGACGTTGAACCAGTCCGTCAGCCGCCGCGTCTCGATGCGCGCCGGCATGTCGGCGGGCAGCAGCCGCTGCGGCCCGCGCGACGCGCCATAGACCTCGTCGAGATAGTCGGCGATGACGGCGCTCGGCACGATCGTGCCGTCGTCGTCGATCAGGACGGGGGTGCGGCCCGCCGGGTCGAGCGCGAGCAGCTCCGGACGGCGATCCATCGGGCGCTCCTCGATCAACTCGGCCTCGACGCCATATTCAGCGAGGATCAGCCGGACGAAGCGGGAATGCGGGCAGAGCGGGTAATGGTAAAGAAGGGGCATGAGGCCTGTTCGCGGGGGCGCGGGACAATCGCGCGCGGTTCCTGTAAGGTTGAACTGGACTAGCGCGCTTTTCCGCCGCATGGAACCATGAGTTCGGCGAAAACGTCGCGCAGACAGCCAGAAGTGAATCCAATCGAAAAACTTTGCCAAGTTTTTCTTAAGAACAGGGTCTAGAACCGCAAGCCGGCTCTTTTGCGGCCAAAGCGCCGCTTCTCGAGGACGACGCCATGAAACGCCTGATTCTCGCCGCCGCCCTGCTGCTCTGCGGCCACGCTCACGCCGAGTCGCTCAGGGATTCGGTCCCCAACGTGGCCGTCGTGGGCGAGGCCTCCGCGGATGTCGCGCCGGACCGGGCGACCTTGCGCTTCGGCGTGGTGACCGAGCGGCCGACCGCCGCCGCCGCCGCTTCCGACAACGCCACCGCCGTGCAGGCGATCCTTGACGAACTCAAGACCATGGGCGTCCCGGAAACCGACATGCAGACGGAGCAGGTGTCGCTCGCGCCGGTCTCCACCGAGGAGCGGGACGCCAAGGGCAAGCCCAGGACGACGACGACCTACCGCGCCACCAACAGGCTCGCCGTGCGGATCACGCCGGTCGAAAAAGCCGGCGACATTGTCGGCCGCGTCCTCGACAAGGGCGCCAATAGCCTGGAGGCGGTCGATTACGACCACATCGATCTCGAGGCCCGGCGCGACGACCTGCGCGCCAAGGCGGTGAAGGACGCCGAGCGTCGCGCGCGGGCCTATGCGGAAGCCGCGGGCCTGCGTCTCGGCCGGATCATCGAGATTCGCCCGCAGGACTATCCGGCGCCCGTGGGGCGCGCCTTCGATGCGCAGCTCGCCGCCGCTCCCGCCCTTGGCGCGACCGCCGTTCCGTTGCGTCCCGGCACGCAGCATGTGAGCGAACGCGTCTCCATCGTCTGGGCGCTGGCGCGTTGACCCGGGCTGGCGGCGCGTCATCAGGCAGATTGCGTGAAATTGAAGCGAGGCGCCTAGCGGCTTGCTTTGCATTCGGGCGCCGCATCGCAACAAGACTTCGGTAAGATGTTCGTGCGGTAAAATCCGTGGGGCGATCGGAAAACGCCATATCGCCCGCTCAGGAGACGATGCCCATGGCGAACGTCATCTTTTACGAAAAGCCCGGTTGCGCCAGCAACGCCCGACAGAAAGCCCTGCTGATCGCCTCCGGCCATCAGGTTCAGGCTCATGACCTGCTTCACGAGGCCTGGAGCGTATCGAGCCTTCGCCCCTTCTTTGGCGAAAAGCCGGTGCGCGAGTGGTTCAACGCCGCCTCGCCGCGGGTGAAATCGGGCGAGGTTGATCCCGACGCCGTGAATCCGCAGCAGGCGATCGTGATGCTGATTCTCGATCCCGGCCTCATTCGACGGCCCCTGATGAGAGTTGGCGACCATTGCGAATCGGGGTTCGACCCCGTGGCCGTGAGCCGCTGGATCGGCCTGAAACCCGAGGCCGAGACGGTTTCGGACCGCTGCGCGATGGATGCCGCGTGAGAGAGCCCGCCTGATCGGCCAGACTGCCCGGCCGTGGGCGCCCGCCCGCCCGCCGTGCTCTCGCGCGGGGCGCGGAACACAACGGCGTCTCGCGGATTTCTTCCGTGACCGGAAGCAGGAGGCGGGCGCCGATGCCGCTTGAACATATCGAATCCGAGGTCGTGCGCGAGGAGAACGGCTTCTCCTTTTCGATGCGGGTGGCGGGGGAATTGCAGACCATCCGCGTTTTCGTGTCGGATGACGCGCTGGAAGGCGACTTCGACCTCCCCGAGGAAGAGGACCTGCGCGCGCAATTCGAGGCCGAGCGCCCCGAGCTCGAGGCTGTCGCCAGCGAGAAATACAGCCTCGGGCGCATCGCCGCGGACGGCGTGGTCGCCATCACCCTCTCCGACGTGACCAAATTCATCGAATAACCGCTTGATTGTCTGCGCCTTTTGCTGTGGCGCAAAAAGGCGCTTGCCAAATAGTCTATTCCAACTATAGACTTTATAAGACTGATCGATGGAGTTGACAAAATGAGCAAGGGCAGGGGGAAGCTGGGCGCGCTTCTTCGCGTTTCGACGATTGCGGGCGTGGTTTTTGGTCTTCTCGGGACTGTCCCGGCGCAGGCGGCGCAGACGCTCCTGAACGTTTCCTATGATCCGACGCGGGAGCTTTACAAGCAGATCAACCCGGCCTTCGTCGCCGACTGGAAGGCGCGAACGGGCGAGACGGTGGAGATCCAGACCTCGCATGGCGGCTCGGGCGCCCAGGCCCGCGCGGTGATCGACGGTCTCGCCGCCGACGTGGTGACCCTGGCGCTGGCGGCGGACATCGACGCGATTGCGACGAAGTCGGGCAAGATCGCCGCGGACTGGCAGAAGCGGCGCCCGAATAATTCGGCGCCTTACACCTCCACGATCGTGTTCCTTGTTCGCAAGGGCAATCCCAAGGCGATCAAGGACTGGGACGATCTCGCCAAACCGGGCGTCGCGGTCATTACCCCCAACCCCAAGACCTCCGGCGGCGCGCGGTGGAATTTCCTCGCCGCCTGGGGCCACGGGCTGAAGAAATTCAGCGGCGACGAGGCGAAGACGAAGGAGTTCGTCAAGGCCATCTACGCCAATGCGCCGGTGCTGGACACGGGCGCCCGCGGCTCCACCATCACCTTCGCGCAGCGTGGATTGGGCGACGTGCTGATCACCTGGGAGAACGAGGCCTTCCTCGCGCTCAAGGAATTCGGCGCGGACAAATTCGAGATCGTCGCGCCGAAAGTCTCTATCCTTGCGGAGCCGCCGGTGTCCGTCGTCGACGCCAACGCCGAGGCGAAGGGCGTCAAGCCTCTGGCCGAAGCCTATCTCGACTATCTCTACGCGCCGGCGGCGCAGGCGATCATCGCCCGCAACTTCTACCGGCCCGCGCATCCGGCGGACGCCGCCAAGGAGGATTTGAAGAAGTTCCCGAAGATCGAGTTCATCACGGTCGACAAGACCTTCGGCGGCTGGTCGTCTGCGCAGAAGAAGTTCTTCGCCGATGGCGGCGTCTTCGACGACATCCAGAAACAAGAGCCTGCGAAGTGACCTCCCCGACCCTCGCAGGACGCAACGCTCGGCGCTTCAAAGCGCCGAGCGTCATTCCCGGTTTTGGCCTGACCTTCGGCTACACGCTGCTCTATCTCGGGCTGGTCGTGCTGTTTCCGCTGGCGACGCTGATCTGGCGGTCCTCCGGACTGGGCTTTTCCGGTCTGTGGCAGATCGCGACCGAGCCGCGCGTCGCCGCCGCTTTGCGCACGACCTTTTTCATCTCTCTCGCCGCCGCGGTCGTGGATCTCTTCTTCGGCCTGATCGTCGCATGGGTGCTGACACGCTATCACTTCCCCGCGCGCCGGCTGCTCGACGCTTTCGTGGATCTTCCCTTCGCCCTGCCGACGGCGGTGGCGGGCATCTCGCTCGCTGCGCTCTATGCGCCCAACGGCTGGTTCGGCGCGCCGCTCGCCGACGTCGGAGTCAAGATCGCCTTCACGCGCTGGGGCATTCTGGTGGCGCTCATCTTCATTGGCCTGCCGTTCGTGGTGCGCACCGTGCAGCCGATCATCTCCGAGCTGGAAGTCGAGCTGGAGGAGGCCTCCGCGACGTTGGGCGCGACCCGCGTGCAGACGGTCGCGCGGGTCCTGCTGCCCCCGCTCGTTCCCGCGCTGCTGACGGGCTTCGCCCTGGCCTTCGCGCGCGGCGTCGGCGAATATGGCTCCGTCATCTTCATCTCCGGCAACATCGCCTATGTGTCGGAGATCGCGCCGCTGCTGATCATCGTGAAGCTCGAACAATATGATTACGCCGGCGCGACCGGAGTCGCGACGATCATGCTGGCGATTTCCTTCTTCGCGCTTCTCCTCATCAATCTGATCCAGGCCTGGAGCCGGAAGAGGTTCGGTCATGTCTGAGACCGCCATCGTATCCGCCGGGGTCGGGCGCCCTCGCGCCAAGGCGCGTCCCGTCACGCAGGATGCGCCGCTTGCGCGCCTTGCGCTGATCGCGACCGCCGTGCTGTTTCTGCTGATCTTCCTGTTCGCGCCGCTGGCGATCGTTTTCGCCGAAGCGACGAGCAAGGGCTATGGCGCCTTCATGGAGGTCTTCAGCGAGCCCGACGCCATCGCGGCCATAAGGCTGACGCTGCTCGTCGCGGCCATCGTCGTGCCGGCGAACCTCGCCTTCGGGCTGGCGGCCGCATGGTCGATCGCCAAATTCGCCTTTCCGGGAAAGAGCCTGCTCATCACGCTCATCGATCTGCCGTTCTCGGTGTCGCCGGTCGTCTCGGGCCTGATCTATGTGCTGGTGTTTGGGGCGCAGGGGCTTTTCGGCAAATGGCTGTCCGCGCATGGCGTGCAGATCATCTTCGCCGTTCCCGGCATTGTGCTGGCGACGGTCTTCGTGACCTTCCCCTTCGTGGCGCGCGAACTCATTCCGCTGATGCAGGAGCAGGGGACCGTCGAGGAGGAGGCGGCCCTCACCCTGGGCGCGTCCGGCCTGCGGACCTTCCTGACCGTGACGCTGCCCAATATCAAATGGGGCCTGCTCTACGGCGTTCTGCTGTGCAACGCGCGCGCCATGGGCGAATTCGGCGCGGTTTCCGTCGTTTCGGGCCATATTCGCGGCCTGACCAACACCATCCCACTTCAAGTGGAGATACTTTACAATGAGTATAACAATGTCGCCGCTTTCGCTCTCTCGGTCCTTCTTGCGAGCCTTGCGCTCGTCACCCTCGGACTCAAGACCTTCCTCGAATGGCGCCACGCTGACGCGCTCGCCGCGCGGGGACGGCGTCACTGAACCGACGAAGCATGGTTTCGCCATTCGCGTCGAGGGCGTCGAGCAGGATTTCGGCGCCTTTCCGGCGTTGCGCGACGTCAGCCTCGACATTCAGCCCGGCGAGCTGGTCGCGCTTCTGGGTCCCTCGGGCTCCGGCAAGACGACGCTCTTGCGCGTCATCGCGGGTCTGAACACGCCCGATCGCGGCCATGTCTATTTCGACGGCCGGGACGCCACGAATCTGCCGGTCCAGGATCGCCGCGTCGGCTTCGTCTTCCAGAATTACGCGCTGTTCAAACACATGACCGTCGCGGACAACATCGCCTATGGGCTGAAGGTGCGGCCACGGCGGCTGCGGCCCTCGCGCGGCGAGATCGAGGCGCGGGTGTATGAGCTGTTGCGTTTCGTTCAGCTTGAGGGACTCGGCGCGCGCTATCCGGCGCAGCTCTCCGGCGGCCAGCGCCAGCGTGTGGCGCTCGCGCGCGCCCTCGCCATCGAGCCGCGCGTGCTGCTGCTCGACGAGCCTTTCGGCGCCCTCGACGCGCGGGTGCGCAAGGATCTGCGCCGCTGGCTGCGCGAGGTGCACAAGGAGACCGGCCTCACCACCGTCTTCGTGACGCATGACCAGGACGAGGCGATGGAGCTGGCCGACCGCGTCGTGGTGCTCAACGAGGGCCGCATCGAGCAGATCGGCACGCCGGCGGAGCTTTACGATCAGCCGGCTTCGCCCTTCGTCATCTCTTTCGTCGGCGAGGCGGTCGCCCTGCCTGTCACCGTCGGGGACGGCCATGTCCGCTTCGGCGACCGCGAATTGCACATCGACACGCATGGTCTGCGCAGCGGCCCGGCCCGCGTGTTCTTCCGTCCCGCGGACATCGCCGTGGCGACCGATGGGGCGGGCGAACTGGAAGGGCGCGTCGAGAGCGTTCGCCGCACGCCCGCCGGCGTGCGCGCCACCATCGCCATCGACGGTTATGATCAAACGCTCGAAATCGACTCGCCGCTCTCCGCCGCCGCCGCGCTCGGCGACCGCGTGCCGCTATCGCTCGCCAAGGCGCGCATCTTTCCGGCCGCGGACGGCGAATATCTCGACGTGGGGGAGGGCATTTGACCGCCGCGCCCTGCGACGACGCAGGCGCCGCGACAGGCGACTGGAATTCGGGCCTCTATCTGAAGTTCGAGGAAGAGCGCACGCGCGCCGCGCGCGATCTGCTCGCGCGCGTTCCTTATTGCGAGACAAGGCTGATTTATGATCTTGGCTGCGGCCCCGGCAACAGCACCGAGCTGCTCACCCGCAGCTTTCAGGGGGCGGCGGTCGTCGGCGTCGACAAGTCGGACAACATGCTCGCCGTCGCCCGCGCGCGCGTCCCCATGGCGCGCTTCGTCAAGGACGACATTGCGCGCTGGCGCCCGCCGGCGCCCGCCGATCTCATCTTCGCAAACGCCACGCTGCATTTCCTGCCCGACCACCGGAAGCTGATCAGAACGCTGCTCGACTCGCTTAATCCGGGCGGGCGCATCGCCGTGCAGATGCCCAACAACACGCATGAGCTGTCGCATGCGGCGATGCGCATGGTGGCCGCTGATGGACCCTGGGCGGATCGTCTCGTGCCTGTCGCCAAATCACTGACGGTCATCGGGCAGGCGGATGAATATTACGATCTCTTCGCGCCGCTGTGCCGCTCCGTCGACATCTGGCAGACGATCTATATCCACCCGCTCGACGGCCCCGACGGCGTCGTGGAGTGGTTCGCGGGATCGGGCCTTCGTCCCTTCCTCGATCTCCTCACTCCCGAAGAGAGCCGCGACTTTCTCGACCGCTATCGCGACCGCCTCGCGCAGGCCTATCCGCGTCAGCCCGATGGCAAGGTCTTGCTGCGTTACCCACGGCTTTTCTTCGTTTTGCACAAATAGGCGTTCGCCTGCCCGCGCGCCCGCGCGCGCCTCTCCGGCAGCTTCGAAAGCGCACAGGTGTTGCGTCAAAGCAACGGTTCCATGCCAAGCTTCTTTTAGTCTATTAAATCGCTAGACAGTAGGGCCTGTGTGCGGTTTGATCACTCTCGAAAAGACGCCGCGACGCGCGGGCAATAACCAAAAACGAGAGTGGGCGATGCGAGACTTCAGGCGACAGTTGAAACTGGGGGCAGCCGCCGCGGCTCTGGCCGCGTTGATCCCCGGGGGCGTTCGAGCGGAGGAGAAACCGGCGCCGGCGTCGGTGGAAACCCAGTCGAAGGCGAAGACGGGCGGCAAGGACGCCGCCAGGGCGGGGGACGGCAAGGCGGCCGGCGGGTCGAAAGCGGCGGCCGCTGGCGCCAAGCCCGCCGCCGACGCAAAGCCTGAAGAGAAGAAGAGCTATTACGTTCCGACGCGCGGCTATCGACTCGAGCCGCAGCCCGACATTCCGCCTTACGTGCGCAATCTCGGCAAGACCTACAAGCAGTTCGAGGGCGTCAACTGGCTCAATATCGGCCTCGATTCGCGCACGCGCTTCGAATATCGCGAAAACGATTATCGTCCGTGGACGAACTCGGCCACCAATCCGCCGAGCTCGCAGCGCAAATATTTTCCCAATTCCCTGTGGCTGTCGCGTACGCGGTTCTACCTCGGCGTGCAGGATATTCTCGATCCGTTCCGCGCCGTCGTGGAGTTTCAGGATTCGCGCGCCTTCAACAGCATCTATGAGTATCAGGGGCAGGAGATCAATCAGACCGACCTGATCTCGGCCTATGGCGAACTCTATTTCAAGGACGCCTTCGGCAAGGATCCGCGTGGCAATGACCGACCGCTGACGGTGCGCGCCGGCCGCTTCCACTTCGAGCTTCTCGACCGGCGCCTGATCGCGGAGAACGAATTCCGCAACACGACGAACAATTTCGACGGCGTCCGCATCAAGGTCGGCAAGAAGGAAAACGACTGGGATCTGGACAGCTTCCTGATGCGGCCGGTGATCCGCTATCCCTATCAGTTTGACCGGCCCGACTGGCAGAACTGGATTTACGGCAGCGTCTTCAGCTTCCGGCGGTTCTCGGAATATGCGACGGTGCAGCCCTATTTCATCGGCCGCACGCAGTATGCGGACCAGACCAATGTGTCGAGCGCGCTCAAGACGCATCGCGAGACCTATGCGCCCGGCCTGCGCATTTATGGCGTGGTCGGCAACTTCGACTACGACTTCGACATCAACAAGCAGTTCGGTTCTTTCGGCCGTTTGCAGTCGGCGATCATCGGCGGCCAGACCTACGACAATATCGAGGTGACGGTTCCCCATGACGCGCTCGCCTGGGCGATCGAGGCGGGCTACACCTTCTCCGAACACCCCTGGAAGCCGCGCATCAGCGCCGAATATGTCTACGGCTCGGGCAACGGCAGCCCCTTCAATTATTCCAATAACAACTTCGACATCTTCTACGGCTTCAACCAGCCCTTCTCGCGCAACGACTATTTCGCCTGGAACAATATCAAGGACCCGAAAGTCAGGCTGGAGTTCACGCCGGCGAAGAACCTGCAGATCGACACCGCCTTCAGCGCCTATTGGCTCGCCGACGCCGCCAGCGCCTGGGACCGCGCCAATCTCTTCTCGCCGCTCGGCAATGTGGCGGGGCGGGGCAATTTTCTCGGCTCGGAATTCGACATCCGCGCCCGTTACAAGCTCTCGCAGTTCATCAATCTGACGGCGAGTTACGCACGCTTTTGGCCGGGAAGCTTCCCTGCCAGCTTCGCGCCGCCGGTCAAGGGACAGCCTTACTGGCCGCAGTCCTATAATCTGACCGACTCCGGCTTTAATGTCCGTCAGACCACGACGACCAACGGGCTCACCTCCCAGCCGACGGATTTCTTCTATCTGGAAGTCACCGCCAACGCTTTTGGCGACGGCCAGCCGATTACGAAGGATCCCGTTTCAACGCTGTGGGGCGCGGTCGGCCCGAATGCGCCCGCCGCGCCGCCGCCAAGCTGGCGCGACGTCTATGTCGGCCTGAACGGGGGCGGCGCCTGGTCCAATCCGGGAACCTACACCTGGACGGCGCCTTCCATCGGCGCCTGGCAAGCGCCCGGAAGTCCTGTCTGGACCCCTGTCGCGAATACGCCGGCGAGCCTGGCGCTGGCGGCGGGCTCCTATATCCCGAATGGCCGCAACCACCTCGCGGGCTTCATCGGCGGCATGCAGGTCGGCGCGAACTGGCGTTTCGACAACAACATTCTCGTGGGCGCGGAGACGGATCTGCATGCGGTTTCCGGCAATACCGACTCGGCGCTGCACAGCTCCATCGTCACGGTGGGCAAGGACAGCTATCTCAACTATGGCCAGCGCAACACGACGCTGAACTATCTGGGCACGGTGCGGGGACGCCTCGGTTATGTGTTCACGCCGACCCTGCAACTCTACGGCACGGGCGGTCTGGCCTATGGCGGCGTGATCTCCAATACGGCGCTGTTCACACAGCCCGGTTCGCCGAAGCCGGCCTGGACCCTGGCAGACGCCGGCTATCAGAAAACGCTCGTCGGCTGGACGGCCGGCGGCGGCGTCGAGTGGATGTTCATGCCGAACTGGAGCGTGAAGGCCGAATATCTCCACTATGATCTCGGCAACGCGATCGCCGCGGGCCAGAACGCCTATGGCGTCAGTTACAACACCTCGACCAACGTCTGGTCCAACACCGGCGTGCCGTCGGCCAAATACGACTATGCGGTCGGCACGAAAACGCGCTTCGACGGAAACCTGATCCACGCCGGGATCAGCCGGCACTTCGACCTGCTGGCGACAGACTGAGCGAGCAGGGCGAGACAAGAAGGGCCTGCGCAAACTTCGCGCAGGCCCTTTTTCATGTCCGAGGCGGCTCAGGCCGCGATCTGCGCCGGATAGCCTGCCTCGGTGATCGCCTTCGCCAGAGCCGCCGGGTCTTTCGGCGTCGGCGACACGTCGACCTTGCCGGTCGCGAGATCGACCTTCACATCGGCGCCGGGCTCGACCGCCTGAACCGCCTTGGTGACGTGCTTCACGCACATGCCGCAGGTCATGTCCTTCACACTGAACGTCGTCATCGTCGTCTCCTCCTTGAGATCGGTCTGCGCGGGCGCCGTTTGCGGCGCCGGCGTTTCATGCGTCGCCGGCGGCAGGGGCGCCTCGGCGATAACGGGGGGCTGGAAGCGGCGCAGCCGCAGCGCATTGGTCAGCACGAAGACGCTGGAGAGCGCCATGGCGCCGGCGCCGAGCATGGGCGAGAGCTGCATGCCGTTCACCGGATAGAGCACGCCAGCGGCGACCGGAACGAGCAGCGCATTGTAGCCGAAGGCCCAGAACAGATTCTGCTTGATGTTGCGCATGGTGGCGCGCGAGACCGCCAGCGCCGCCGGCACCTTGCCGAGGTCGCCCGACATCAGCACCACATCGGCCGCTTCAATGGCGATGTCCGTGCCCGTGCCGATCGCGACTCCGGCGTCGGCGGCGGCGAGCGCGGGCGCGTCGTTCACGCCGTCGCCGACAAAGGCGATCTTGCGGCCTTCACGCAGCTTTTCCAGCGTCGCCACCTTGCCGTCGGGCATGACGCCCGCCACGACTTCGTCAATGCCGAGCCGCCGCGCGATGGCCTTCGCCGTGCGCGCGTCGTCGCCCGTGATCATCGCCGTCTTCACGCCGATGGCGTGCAGGGCGTCGATGGCGGGTTTCGTGGTCGGCTTGAGATCGTCGGCGACGCAGAGGATGGCGCGCGTCTTGCCGTCGACCGCGACATAGAAGGGCGTCTTGCCCTCTTCGGAGAGGGCGGCGGCGCTTTCCGCGAAGGCCGCCGTGTCGAAGCGCAGCGACGCCATGTAGCGTTCCGCGCCGATCGCGATCCGATGACGCTCTACCACGCCCGCGACCCCCATGCCGGAGACGGATTCGAAGCTCGCGACCGGCGCGAGCTTCAGACCGCGATCCTTCGCGGCGGCGACGATCGCGGCGGCGACGGGATGTTCGGACTGCGCCTCGACGCTGGCGGCGAGCCGCAGCAGCTTGTCCGCGTCCTCGCCGCGCGCCGGCAGGAGATCGGTGAGCCGCGGCTTGCCGAAGGTGAGCGTGCCGGTCTTGTCGAAGGCGATCAGCGACACGTCCTGCAGCGTCTGCAACGCCTCGCCCTTGCGGAACAGCACGCCCAGCTCGGCGGCGCGGCCGGTGCCGGTCATGATGGCGGCGGGCGTGGCGAGGCCCATGGCGCAAGGGCAGGCGATGATGAGCACGGCGACCGCGCTTACCAGCGCATAGGTCAGGCGCGGCTCGGGGCCGATCAGCATCCAGACGGCGAAGGTGACGGCGGCGATGGCGAAGATTGCCGGCACGAAGACGGCGGTGACGCGGTCGACCATCGCCTGAATGGGAAGCTTGGCGCCCTGCGCCTGCTCCACCATGCGGATGATGCCGGCGAGCGTGGTGTCGGCGCCGACGCGGGTGGCGCGGAAGGAGAAGGCGCCCGCGCCGTTCACCGTCGCCCCGGTGACGGCGGCGCCGGGCCCCTTGGCGACGGGGGCCGGTTCGCCCGTCACCATGGATTCGTCGACATGCGACGCGCCGGCGGTCACCACCCCGTCGGTCGGAATGCGCTCGCCGGGCCGCACCAGCACATTGTCGCCGACATGCACGTCGTCGATATCGATGTCGACCGTCTCGCCGTCTCTCTCGACGCGCGCGGTTTTGGGTTGCAGCTTTGCGAGCGCGCGGATCGCTTCCGATGTCCGGCCCTTGGCGCGGGCCTCCAGAAAGCGGCCGAAGAGGATCAGCGTGACGATGACGACCGCCGCCTCGTAATAGACGTTCACCGCCCCCGCCGGCAGCACATGCGGCAGGAAGGTCGCGACGCAGGAATAGAGATAGGCGCTCAGCGTGCCGACCGCGACGAGCGCGTTCATGTCCGGCTGGCCCCTAAACAGCGCAGGCAGGCCCTTCTCGTAGAAGACGAGGCCGGGGCCGAACAGCACGAGCGTCGCGAGCGTGAAGGAGAGATAGCGGATGTTCTCCTCGCCGATCGCCATCATGGTCCAGTGGTGGAACGCCGGGATCAGATGGCCGCCCATTTCCAGGATGAACACGGGCGCCGTCAGCGCGGCGGAGAGGATGAGCGTGACGCGCAAGCGCTTCATCTCCTCCTCGCGCCGCGCGCGCTCGCGATCGGCGCCGCCGGCGTCGGACTCGATCTTGCGGGGCTCGTAGCCGGCGTCCGTGATGGCGCGGCGCAGCCGATCCACCAGGCCGGGGCCGGAGAGCGCGCGCACGCTGGCGCGTTCGGTCGCGAGATTGACGCTCGCCTCCAGAACGCCGGGCACGGCTTTCAGCGCCTTTTCGACATGGGCGACGCAGGAGGCGCAGGTCATGCCGCCGACGCCGAGCTCGATGGTCTCGATCGCCGGATCATAGCCCGCGTCGGCCACCGCCTTGGCCAGCGCCGCCGGATCGGCGTCGGGGCCGACCGTCACGTCGACGCGTTCGGTGGCGAGATTCACATTCGCCGCTTCGACGCCGGGCGTGGCCTTCAGCGCCTTTTCGACATGCGCCACGCATGACGCGCAGGTCATCCCGCGAACATTGAAATCAAGCTGCGTCTGCGCGCCCATTCTCCCCCCTTTGTCAGCCGTCCGAGACTAGAGCCATCGGCGCGTGCGCGCCATATAGGCTTGGTACTGCGCGCCGAATTTCGCGAGGAGATGCCGCTCCTCCGGCTCGATCGACCATTTCTGCAAGGCGACGGCCAGCGCCGGCGTCAGCAGGATGACGAAGGGCGAGCGCATCAGCAGGCCAAGCCCCAGCACGACCGCCACATGCGAGACATAGATCGGGTTGCGAGAGAAGCGGAAGGCCCCCTCCGTCGCGAGCCGCGACGCCGCGCGATGCGGCAGGATGGTCGTCTTCAGCCGCGCGAAGGTCAGGGCGCACCAGACGTCATTGGCCAGCGCCAGCGCGACAATGACGCCGCCGAGCAGCGGCGCGGCGGGGAAGGCGAGGAGGCCGGCGAGCGCGCCGCCCGTCAGCCAGTCGAGCGTGCGTCCCAGAATGAGAGCGAGAATGATCAGAATGGGCGGCCAGGGCGCGCGGGCGGGCGGGGCGTCGGCTTCGGGGGCGGGGGTCATGAACGGCTCCGTTGCGCCTTAACATCGCGACGCGCGCCTTGTTTTTCAACCCGGCGGCAAAGCTTGCGCATTCTTGACCGGGCGGCGCGCCCCCGTTACCTGTCCGAATGATTTCGGAGACAGCGGTGGCGTCCCTTCTGGAGCGATATCGGGCGGACCTCGCCGGCCTCGCCGCGCGCGACCGGCTGCGCGCGCTCGCGCCGCGCGCGGGGCTGGATTTCGCGTCGAACGACTATCTCGGGCTGGCGGAATCGGCGGACCTCGCGGCGGCGGCGGCGGCGGCGCTGGCGCGCGGCGTTCCGGCCGGCGCCGGCGGCTCGCGGCTGCTGCGCGGCAATCATCCCGAGCATGAAGACCTCGAATGCGAGGCCGCGCGCTTCTTCCACGCCGAAAGCGCATTGTTTTTCGGCGCGGGTTTTTCCGCCAACGAGGCGCTGCTCTCGACGCTGCCGCAGCGCTCGGATCGCATTTTCCACGACGCGCTCATCCATGCGAGCGCGCATGACGGCATGCGCCTGTCGCGCGCGCCAAGCCAGGCCTTTCCGCACAATGACGCGAACGCTCTGGAGGCGTCCATCCGGGACTGGCGCTCGGCGGGCGGCGTCGGCCGTCCGTGGATCGCGGTCGAAAGCCTGTACAGCATGGACGGCGACATGGCGCCGCTCGACGATCTCATGGATGTCGCCCTGCGCCACGAGGCGTTCCTGCTCATCGACGAAGCCCACGCGACCGGAGTGATGGGGCCGGGCGGGCGTGGCCTCGCCGCGCGCTTCGAGGGGCGGGAGAATGTGATCAGCGTGCACACCTGCGGCAAGGCGCTCGGCGTCTCCGGCGCGCTCGTTTGTCTCGCCCGCCCGTTGCGCGCCTTTCTTGTCAACCGCTGCCGCAATTTCATCTTCGCCACCGCGCCCTCGCCGCTCGTCGCCGCCTGCGTGCGCGCGTCGCTGAAGCTTTGCGAGGCGGGCGACGATCGCCGCGCCGCGCTACAGGCCCGCGTCGGCCTCGCCGGGCGTGAGCTGCAACGGCTGTGCGGCGTCGCGCCCTCGGGGACGCAGGTGCAGCCGGTCATCGTCGGCGCCGATGCGCGCGCCATGTCGCTCGCGGCGGCGATGCGCGCCAAGGGCTACGACATCCGCGCCATCCGCCCGCCCACCGTGCCGGAGGGGACGGCGCGGCTGCGCCTGTCGCTCACCCTCAACGTCGACGAGGCGCAGATCGCGCGCATGGTCGCGGATCTGTCGGAGGCGCTCTCGCCATGACGCGCGCGTTTGTCATTGCCGGAACGGATACGGGAGTCGGCAAGACCTGCTTTTCCGCCGCGCTCGTCGACGCGCTCACAGCCTTCTACTGGAAACCGGTGCAGGCGGGCCTGGAAGACGAAACGGATTCGCAGGCCGTGATGCGTCTCTCCGGAGCGGCGCCCGAGCGCATCGTTCCAGAGGCCTGGCGGCTGACGCTTCCAGCCTCGCCCCACATATCCGCGCGCGCCGAAGGGATCGCGATCGACCCCGCGCGGCTTGTCCCGCCGCATGTCGAAGGCCCGCTCGTCATCGAGACGGCGGGCGGCGTGATGGTTCCGCTGACCGACGATGTGCTGACCATCGACGTTCTCGCCCGCTGGGGGCTGCCCGTGATTCTCGTGGCGCGCACGGCGCTCGGCACGATCAACCACAGCCTCCTCGCCATCGACGCCCTGCGCCGTCGCGGCGTCCCCATTCACGGCGTCGCCTTCGTCGGCGACAAGGCGGAAGCCCAGCAGCAAACGATTGCGCGCATCGGCGGCGTCCGCACGCTCGGGCGCCTGCCGCATCTCGATCCGCTCACGCGGGAGAGCCTGCGCGAGGCTTTCGCCTGCGCCTTTACAGTGAGCGATTTCACATGAGCCTCGTCACCAGCTCGCCGGTCTGGCGCCCCTTCACGCAACATGCGTTGCAGCCCGGCGCCTACAAGATCGTTCACGCCGAGGGGGCATGGCTCACAGCGGAGGATGGGACGCGTTTTTTCGACGCTATTTCCTCCTGGTGGGTCATCACCCATGGCCATCGCCGCCCCGAGATCATGGAGGCGATCCGCCGGCAGACGGAGACGCTGGACCAGATTATCTTCGCCGGCTTCACGCATGAGCCGGCCGAAGCCCTCGCGCGGCGCCTCGTGGAGATCACGCCGCCGGGCCTGGATCATGTTTTCTATTCCGACAGCGGCTCCACCTCGGTCGAGGTCGCGATCAAGATGGCGCTCGGCTACTGGCGCAACCGCGGCGAACCGCGCACGCGCGTCGTCGCCATGGAGCATAGCTACCACGGCGACACGGTCGGGACCATGTCGGCCGGCGCGCGCTCCGTCTTCAACGCGCCCTATGAACCCTTGCTGTTCGACGTGGCGCGCGTTCCCTTTCCCGCGCCGGGGGCGGAGCAGGAGACGCTCGACGCGCTGGAGTCCGTTTGCCGCGCCGGCGCGGCGGCCTTCATCGTCGAGCCGCTCATTCTCGGCGCCGGCGGCATGCTGACCTATGGCGCGCATGTGCTCGCCGAGATGAAGCGCGTCTGCGAAACGCATGGCGTGCTCTTCATCGCCGATGAAGTGATGACCGGCTTCGGCCGCACGGGAACGCTCTTCGCCTGCGAACAGGCCGGGATCGTTCCCGACATCGCCTGCTATTCGAAAGGGCTCACAGGCGGCGCCGTTCCGCTCGCCGTCACCCTGTGCCGCCACGAAATCTTTGACGCGCATTATGCGCCCGAGCGCGCGCGCGCCTTTTTTCACTCGAGCTCCTTCACCGCGAACCCCATCGGCTGCGCGGCGGCGCTCGCCAATCTGGACATATGGGCGCATGCCGACGCGCGCGCCCGCATCGCCGCTCTCGCCTCCATGCAGGCCGAGCGCGCCGCGCGCTTCGCCGGCGACAGGCGTTTCTCGGCCGTGCGTCATCTCGGGACCATCGTCGCGCTCGATCTCAACGCGCCCGTCAGCGGCTATGCGGCGACGCTCAGCCTCGATCTGATGCGCTTCTTCAACGCGCGCGGCCTGCTGCTGCGCCCGCTGGGCGCAACAATCTATGTGTTGCCGCCCTATTGCGTGACGGCCGGGGAGCTCGACGCGGTCTATGAGGCGATCGGCGCGGCGGCCGATCAGTTCGCCTCACGCGCCGTCTGAATCTCGGTTTTCACCGAGCGTCCCCGGCCTTCGTCCGGGGGGACTTTCGCGCGCGCCTCATATTCTTCCTTCAGCGCGCGGCGCAGGATCTTGCCGACATTTGTCTTCGGCAAGGCGTCGCGGAATTCGTAAAAGCGCGGCGTCTTGTAGCCGGTCAGCCGCTCATGCGCGAAGCGGCGCAGCTCATCGGCCGTCAGGCTGTCGTCGCGCGCGACGACGAAGGCCATCGGCGCTTCGCCGGAATGCGCGAAGGGCACGCCGATGACGGCGACTTCCTTTACCTTCGGATGCTGACTCAACGCCGCCTCCACCTCATTGGGATAGACGTTGAAGCCCGAGACGAGAATCATGTCCTTGAGCCGGTCGACGATGCGCAGCATGCCGTCCGGCTCCATGATGGCGATGTCGCCGCTTCGGAAGAAACCGTCGGGCGTCATCACCTTGGCGGTTTCATCGGGCCGGCGCCAGTAGCCCGGCATGACCTGCGGGCCGCGCACGCAGAGTTCGCCGCGCTCGCCGAGCGCAACGATCTCTCCGTCGGAAGTGCGGATCGAAATGTCGGTGGAGGGCTGCGGATAGCCGATGCCGCCCGTGAACTCCGCGATGTCCGGCCGGTTCACAGTGACGATGGGCGAGGTCTCCGACAGCCCGTAGCCTTCGATGATCGGTTTGCCGGAGATGGCCTTCCACTTGTGCGCGATGATCTCCTGCGTCGCCATGCCGCCGGAAATATTCATGATGAGATGCGAGAAATCGACCTTGCCGATGTCCCGGTGATCGGCGAGCGCGGCGTAGAGCGTGTTGACGCCTGAAAGCAGTGTAAACCGCGACTTGCGCATCGTGGCGACGAGGCCGTTAAGATCGCGCGGATTGGCGATGAGCAGGCAGCACCCGCCGGTGCGGATGATCAGCATGCAGCAGGCGGTCAGCGCGAAGATGTGATAGAGCGGCAGCGCCGTGATCATCACGAGAGGCCCGCGCGGTTCGAGATACCATTTCAGCCAGGCCCAGGACTGCTCGACATTCGCCGCGACATTGCGGTGGAGGAGCACCGCGCCCTTGGCGACGCCGGTCGTGCCCCCCGTGTATTGCAGAAAGGCCGTGTCGTCGGGCTCGACCGAGACCGGGGCCCGGCTGCGCGGATCGGCTTTCAAGACCTGCGAGAACGTCTCCGCGCCGGGCAGCCGCCAGGCCGGAACCATCTTCTTCACATGCCGCGCGACGAAATTGACGATCAGGCCCTTGAGCCCCATCAGATCGCCCGCCGTGACGATAATGGCCCGCTCGACCCTCATGTCGGGCCAGGCGCGTTCGACCGTATGGGCGAAATTCTCGAACACGAAGAGGAAGCGCGCGCCGGAGTCGTTGATCTGATGCGTGAGTTCGGTCGGCGTATAAAGAGGATTGACGTTCACCACCACGCCCCCGGCGATCAGCACGCCGAAAAGCGCCGCCGGATAGGCGAGGACATTGGGCGACATGATCGCGACGCGATCCCCTTTTTGCAGCCCCTGCGCCTGAAGCCAGGCCGCGACGCGGTCGGCCGCTTCGGCAAGCTGTCGATAGGTCAGCCGCGCGCCGAAGCTCTCCACCGCCGGGCGCTCCGCATAGGCCGCGACGGCGCCGCGAAACATGTCGACGAGCGTCGTATAGGCGGAGGCGTCGATCTCGGCGGGGACGCCCGGCGGGTAGGAGGCGAGCCAGGGCCGCGCCGCGTAAGGGTCGTGCTGTCGCTCACTGGTCATTCCGCGCCTCTTTTTTGCAAAATCCGAATCGATTTATGCAAAGAAAATAGCGCGTGTGTCGCCGGTTTGACGTAACCGGCGCGAGACGATCCTTGCTGCGGCGCAGCAGGGGCCTCAGGCCGAGCCGCGCGACAGGCCGAAGCCGAGAAGCAGGCCGACCCCCAGACCAAAGACCAGCAGCGCGGCCAGAAGCTCCGCGCCGCGCGCGATCAGCGCGGTCCGGCGCGCGCCGTCGCCGCTGACCCGCAGGGCGAGATCCTTGGCGTAGACCGCCGCGGTCGCGATGGCGCCGGTGGTGAGCGCCGTGCCCGCCGACATGGCCATCACCGCGCCCGCGCCCGCGAGCAGCATGTTCTGCGAGAGGGTGAAGACCAGCACCAGAATGGCGCCTGAGCAGGGCCGCAGCCCCGCCGCGACGACCGTGGCGAGCGCGTCCCGCCACCGGAAGCCGGGGCCGGACAGGGTCGCGGGGTCGAGCGCATGGGCGT
The DNA here is from genome assembly GCF_051061225.1 of Methylocystis sp. Taxonomy (GTDB): domain Bacteria; phylum Pseudomonadota; class Alphaproteobacteria; order Rhizobiales; family Beijerinckiaceae; genus Methylocystis. The sequence goes on along the minus strand of NZ_JBPFEB010000045.1, from coordinate 17,277 downwards.
GGCCGCAGCCGGGGCCATGGATATGCGCCGGATCGTCGATGGCCTCGCAGACGAAGCGGCTCGCCCCGCTTGCCCCACTCGCGGGCGGCGCGGGCGCGCGCAGGGCGGCGGCGAGCGCCCGGCCCTTGGTCCAGACCAGACGCAGGCCGAGCGCGGCGATGGCGACATAGCTTGCGAGCTCGATCGTCTGCGCCGCGCTCGTCATTTGCCCGGCGGTGGCGTTGAAGACCAGCGCCGCGATGGCGACGAGGGCGATGGCGACGATCCCCTGCAACAGGGCGGCGAGGCCCGCGAGCAGAAGGCCGCGCTTCAGTTGCACCTCATTGGCGACCATATAGGAGGTGAGCACCGCCTTGCCGTGGCCGGGCCCGGCGGCGTGAAAGGCGCCATAGGCGAAGCTCGCGCCCGCCAGCGCCAGAAACGCATGCGGGCCGGTCTTCAAGGCGCGGGCGGCCGCCTGAAGCTCGCCATGAAACTTGTTCTGCCAGGCCAGGATCAGCCCGGCGAGGCCCGTGGCCGCGCCGGACGCCTCCTGACCGCCGACCGCGAACGGGTGGCGCTGGGCGAGAGCCGGATCAAGGGCGAGAAACAGGAGAGCCGCGGCGGCGGCCGCGACGACCCCCCACCGTCTGCGCGTCACGGGCAGGCCACGATCGCGCGCGTCGCCAGTTTTACCCCGAAATCGGCGCCGGGCGACATGTTCTGGAAGAAGGCTTCGCTGAGCTTCTGATTGTCGGTCGCGACGAGCGGCGCCGGGTCCACGAGGCTCACCGAGCAGCCCGACGGCGCCTGGGCGAGCTTCACCGGCTCCTTCTTCTCGAGGCCGAAGGAGACGAAATAGGTCGGGTCATAAACCTGGAAGGAGAAGGGCTTCTTGGCCGCGACAGGCGTCTGGAGCGGCAAGAAGAAGTGCAGCGTCACGATCTTCTTGTCGTTGGCCTCGAGGTAGACGTTCTCGGGCGCGCCGAAGGCGGCCTTGGCGTTGTTCTGCCGGGCGTAGGTGAAATAATCGAACTCGGCCAGCGACTCGACGTTGGTCTTGGCCAAGGGCGCCAGCTCCTCGCGCGTCGGGGCCTTTCCGTCCTTGCCGAGACCCTGAACGGCGAAAGCGGAATACATTTCATCGAATTCCCAGGCGTGGCGCACGCCCGTGATCCTGCCGTCCGGCCCGAACACGACTTCGCTGCGCACCGCAACCCAGACATGCGGATGCGCCCGGGCGGCGTGCGGCGCGGCGACGATCAGGAGCAGGGCGATGAGAAAATGTCGCAGCCTCATGTCCGTCCGGCCTAGGGGTGGAAATCGGCGAAAACAGGGCGTTCCGCCCCGTCCGAAAGCCTGTGTATCCTACCACATCGGTTCTTGAAAACGTCATTCGCTCTGGCTTAGACTGAAAAGAATACGAGCCGCGTCCCATGGGCGCTCCGGGCGGCGGGGGCCGCCGGGAGCGGGGCGGAGAGCGGTTTGGATGCGGTGGAGCCTCTGAAGAGGCTCATGAGTGCTCGTTCCTAGTCGTATTTGCGTTCAGGCGCACAACCTAAGCGCGCATCGCCGTTTCGCGCAGGAGAGTTGTTGAATGGCGGATCAAGTCGCCGGCGTTGTGACCCCCGGCTCCGCCTTCGGCGAGGCAAGCCTTTCGGATCGTTTCGACCTTGCCCGCGACCGCGTGCTGATCACCGGCACGCAGGCGATCGTGCGCCTGCTTCTCATGCAAAAGGAGAGGGACCGGCGCGCGGGGCTGAATACGGCGGGCTTCATCACCGGCTATCGCGGCTCGCCGCTGGGCGGCGTCGACGCGCAGATGCACAGGGCGGAATCGCTCTTCGCGGGTAATGACATCCTGTTCATGCCGGGCCTGAACGAGGATCTGGCGGCGACCGCCGTCTGGGGCGCGCAGCAGGCGGAGATGCGCGGCGAAGGCAAGTACGACGGCGTGTTTTCCATCTGGTACGGCAAGGGGCCGGGCGTCGACCGCAGCGGCGACGCCTTGCGCCATGTCAATCTCGCCGGGACGTCGCGCAACGGCGGCGTGCTCGCGTTGATGGGCGACGACCATACGGCCGAATCCTCGACAACCGCGCATCAGTCGGATTTCGCCTTCGTCGACGCGATGATGCCGATCCTCTCGCCCGCCGGCGTGCAGGAGATTCTCGATTACGGCCTCTACGGCTTCGCGATGTCGCGCTTCGCGGGCGTCTGGGTGGGCCTGAAGCTTCTCAAGGACACGGTCGAGTCCACCGCCTCGATCGACGGCGCGCTCGATCGCGTGCGGCCGGTCGTTCCGACCGACTTCGTCCTGCCGCCGGGCGGGCTGAACATCCGCCCAAGCGATCCCGTGCTGGCGCAGGAAGAGCGGCTGCAGGAGAGCAAGCGCGACGCCATGCTCGCCTTCATCCGCGCCAATCGGCTGAACCGGCTGATCACCTCCGGGGGCGCGCATCCGAAGATCGGCGTGATCACCGTCGGCAAGTCCTATCTCGACGTGCGTCAGGCGCTGGACGACCTCGGCGTCGACGAGGTGAAAGCCAATGATCTCGGCCTGCGCCTGTACAAGATCGCCGCCCCCTGGCCGCTGGAGCCGAGAGGGCTTCAGGAGTTCGCGCGCGGTCTCGATCTCATCATGGTGGTCGAGGAAAAGCGCTCGCTCATCGAAGTGCAGTTGCGCGAGGAGCTGTACGGCGCGCCGCATCAGCCGGTCTGCGTGGGCAAGAAGGATGAGCGCGGCGACTGGCTGTTCCCGGCCAAGGGCGCGCTCGACGCCAATGACGTCGCCATCGCCATCGGCCGGCGGCTGCTGAAATATCATGCGCTCGAAGATCTCGAGGCGCGCGTGCGGCGTCTGGAGCGGCTTCAGGAGCGGCGCAAGGCGATGACGGACGTCACCGTGCGCGTTCCGCATTTCTGCGCCGGCTGTCCGCATTCGACCTCGACTCACGTGCCGCAAGGCGCGGGCGCCTATACGGGCATCGGCTGCCATTACATGGCGCAATGGATGGGACGCTCCACCGAGGGCTACACCCATATGGGCGGCGAGGGCGCCAACTGGATCGGCGAAGCGCCGTTCTCGACGCGCGGCCACATGTTCCAGAATCTCGGCGACGGCACCTATAATCATTCGGGGTCGCTCGCCATCCGCTTCGCCGTCTCGGCGGGAACCAACATCACCTTCAAGATTCTCTACAATGGCGTGGTCGCCATGACCGGCGGCCAGAAGCATGAAGGCGAGTTGACGGTCGAGGCCATCGCGCGGCAAGTCGCGGCGGAGGGCGTGAAGAAAATCGCGCTCGTCACCGACGAGCCGGGGAAATATTCTCCGACGATCACCTGGCCGCCGGGCCTGACCATTCATCACCGCAACATCATCAACGAGGTGCAGCGCGAGCTATCGCAGACGCCGGGCGTGACCGTGCTGATCTACGACCAGACCTGCGCCACCGAGAAGCGCCGCCTGCGCAAGCGCGGCCTGATGCCCGATCCCGACGCGCGCGTCATCATCAACGAGCTGGTGTGCGAAGGCTGCGGCGATTGCGGAACGGCGTCGAATTGCGTCGCCGTGCAGCCGGTCGAGACGGAATTCGGCCGCAAGCGCCGCATCGATCAATCGGCGTGCAACAGGGATTTTTCCTGTCTCGAGGGCTTCTGCCCGAGCTTTGTGACCGTGCATGGCGCCCGCATGAAAAAGGCGCCGCTGCCGACGAAGGAAGATACAAGCGGCCAGCCCGCGCTTCCCGAGCCGAGGATCGCCGAGATCGGCGCGACCCCTTACGGCGTGCTGATCGCGGGACTGGGCGGCACGGGCGTCGTCACCGTGTCGGCGATACTGGGCATGGCCGCGCATCTCGAGGGCAAGGGCGTCGGCGTCATCGACATGGCCGGCCTCGCGCAAAAGGGCGGCGCGGTCTATTGTCATGTGAAGATCGGCCGCGCCCCGGCCGACGTGCACGCCATCCGCATCGCGGCGGGCGAGGCCAATCTGCTGCTCGGTTGCGATCTCGTGGTGGCCGGCGCCAAGCAGGTGCTCGCCGCCGTGGAGCAGGGCAGGACGGCGGTGCTCGTGAACAGCGCCGAAGTGTTTCCGGGCGACATCGAGCGCAATCCCGATTTCGTGCTGCCGTCGGAGGAGATCAAGCAGGCGATCCGCCGCGCCGGCGGGCCGGAGTCGATCTTTATCGACACGACGGCGCTGGCGCAGGCGCTGCTCGGCGACTCCATCGCCGCCAATATCTTCATTCTCGGCTACGCCTGGCAGAAGGGCTATCTGCCGCTCTCCGAGGCCGCGATCCTGCGCGCCATCGAGTTGAACGGCGAGTCGGTGCCGATGAATCACTCGGCCTTCCACTGGGGCCGCCGCGCCGCGCACGACCTGAAGAGCGTCGAGGCCGTCGTCGAGTCGCTGCGCCGCCCGACGGAGGCGAAGCAGCGCTCGAAGACGCTCGATGAAGTCATCGAGCGTCGCGCCGCCTATCTGGTCGACTATCAGAACGAGGCCTATAGCGCGCATTATCGCGCCCGCGTCGAGGCGATCGCGAAAGCCGAGGCCGCGCGCGTTCCGGGCTCGCGCGAGCTCACCGAGGCGGTGGCGCGCTATCTCTTCAAACTGATGGCCTTCAAGGATGAGTTCGAGGTCTCGCGGCTCTATGCGAGCGAGGCGTTTCGGCGCCAGCTCGCCGAGACCTTCGAGGGCGATCTGAAACTGGAGCTGCATCTGGCTCCGCCCATTCCCTTCCTTCAGCGCAAGACGGATTTCGGCGGCTCCCGCAAGATCACCTTCGGGCCGTGGATGTTCAGCGTGATGAAGGTGCTGGCGCGGCTCAAATGGCTGCGCGGCTCCTGGATCGACTTCACCCGCTTCAACAATGACCGCGTCGTCGAGCGCCGCCTGCTCGTCGAATATGAGGCGCTGATCGACGAGTTTCTGACCTCGCTGACGGCCGACAATCACGCGGCCGCCGTGGCGCTGGCGCGTCTGCCCGAACGGATTCGCGGCTTCGGCCATGTCAAGGCGCATCATATCGCGGCGGTGGAGCCCGAGCGCGAGCGTCTGCTGGCGGAGTTCCGAAGCCCGGCCGCCGTGAAGCTCGCCGCCGAGTGAGGCGACGATCTTGAGCGATGAAGCGGCGGGCGGGCGCGTGTCGGCAGCCGTCTCTCTGACCCGATCAGCGGCGGGGACCCCCTCCCTAACCCTCCCCCTTTCAGGGGGAGGGGATGGGGGTGGTTCGAGCGACGTCTCCCTCCCCGTGAAAGGGGGAGGGTCGGGGAGGGGGGCCCCCCGCGTCTTCCTGCTCGCCGGAACCAGCGAAGCCCGCGCCCTCGCGGCGCGTCTCGCGCAGGCGGGCGTCGACGCCACGGCCTCCCTCGCCGGCCGCACAAGCGCGCCCGCGCCGCTCGCCTTGCCGACACGCGTCGGCGGTTTCGGCGGCGTCGAGGGGCTGAAGCGTTACCTTGCGGACAACCGCGTCACGCACGTCGTCGACGCGACGCATCCCTTCGCCGCGCAAATGTCGGCCAATGCAAGCGCGGCCTGCGCGGCGCTTGGGCTGCCGCTGATCGCCTATGCGCGCGCCCCCTGGCGCCCGGAGCCGGAGGACCGCTGGATCGAGGTCGCGGACAACGCCGCCGCCGTCGCCGCGCTGGGCGCGGAGCCGCGCCGGGTTTTCCTCACCATCGGCCGTCAGGGGATCGCGGACTTTCGCGCCGCGCCACAGCATGATTATGTGCTGCGCGTGATCGAAGCTCCGGACCCGAACGACCTGCCGCCCAACTGCGCGCTGATTTTCGCGCGGGGTCCGTTCGCGCGCGCGGAGGAGACGGCGCTGATGCAGGAGCGGCGCGTCGAAGTCGTCGTCAGCAAGAATAGCGGCGGGGCGCTCACCTACGCCAAGATCGAGGCGGCTCGCGCGCTCGCCCTTCCGGTCGTCATGATCGCGCCGCCGGCGCGCGAAGGCGTCGCCCTTGCGCATGACGCGGAGGCCGTGATGGCCTTTCTGCGCGCATGAGCCGCAAGCTGATGATTCAGGGCACGGGGTCGGACGTCGGCAAGTCGCTGATCGTCGCGGGCCTCGCGCGCGCCTTCGCCAATCGCGGCCTGCGGGTCGCGCCCTTCAAGCCGCAGAACATGTCGAACAACGCCGCCGTCACCGCCGACGGCGGCGAGATTGGCCGCGCCCAGGCGCTTCAGGCGCGGGCCGCGCGGCTTGCGCCCAGCGTCGACATGAATCCCGTCCTGCTCAAGCCGCAGGGCGGCAATGGTTCGCAGGTGGTGGTGCGCGGCGTCGTCGCGGGGCAGGCGAAGGCGCGCGATTATCAGGACTGGAAGCCGCGTCTGAAGCCCGCCGTCATGGAGAGTTTCGCGCGCCTTGCCGCCGCGAGCGATCTCGTGATCGTCGAGGGCGCCGGCAGCGCGGCGGAGGTCAATCTGCGCGCCAATGACATCGCCAATATGGGATTCGCGCGAGAGGCCGACGCGCCCGTCGTGCTCGTCGGCGACATTGATCGCGGCGGCGTGATCGCGCAGCTCGTCGGCTGCAAGGTCGTGCTGGCGGAAGACGACGCGGCGATGATCGAAGGCTTCATCGTCAACAAGTTTCGCGGCGATCCCTCGCTCTTCGACGAGGGCATGCGCTTTGTGGCGGAGCGCACCGGCTGGCGCGCGCTGGGGCTCGTGCCCTTTTTCGACATGGCGGCGCGCCTGCCGGCGGAAGACGCGTTCAGCCTCCGCGGCGCGCGCGAGGCTGCGCGGGAGGGGGTGGTCATCGCCGCCCCGCTGCTGCCGCATATCGCCAATTTCGACGATCTCGATCCGCTGAAAGCCGAGCCCGGCGTCGACGTGCGGTTCATCCCGCCGGGCGAGCCGCTGCCGGCGGAGGCGGCGCTCGTCATTCTCCCCGGCTCGAAGGCGACGATCGCCGATGTGGCGGCCTTGCGCGAAAATGGCTGGGACATCGATCTTCTCGCGCATGTGCGGCGGGGCGGGCGCGTCTTTGGCGTTTGCGGCGGCTATCAGATGCTGGGCCGCCTCATCCGCGATCCGCATGGCATGGAAGGCGATGTCCCACAGGCCTTGGGTCTCGGCCTGCTCGACGTCGAGACGACGCTGACGGACACGAAGACGCTGGTCGCCGTCAGCGGCCGCGCCCTCGCTTTCGACGCGCCCTTTCACGGCTATGAAATGCATGTCGGCCAGACGGTCGGCCCCGATTGCGCGCGCCCGCTGCTGCGCTTCGAAGACGGCAGCACGGACGGCGCCCGCGCGCGGGACGATCGGGTCATGGGCGCCTATGTGCATGGCCTTTTCGCCGATGACAGGCTGCGCGCGGCCTTCCTGCGCGAGATCGCCGCCAGGGCCTCGCCGCTTCGCTACGAATACGCGATCGACGAAACGCTGGACGCGCTCGCCGCCCATTGCGAAAAGCACATCGACCTCGACGCGCTTTGGGAGATCGCAAGATGACCGCGCATCACGCCCGGCCCATCGCCCATGGCGGCCGGCTCGACGCCGCGCGGCGGCTCTATCCCGACGCGCCACGGCCATGGATCGACCTGTCGACGGGGATCAATCCGCGCCCCTATCCGCTGCCGCCCATCGCGCCGGAAGCCTGGGCGCGCCTGCCCGACGACGACGCCTTCGCCGCGCTGGAAGCGGCGGCGCGCGGCGCTTGGCGCCTGCCAGACGCGTCGGCCCTCGTCGCGGGCGCCGGCGGGCAGGCGTTCATCCAGCTTCTGCCGCGCGTCTTTCCGGCGCGCCGCGTCGGCGTGCTGGGGTTCACCTACGCCGAGCACGCGGCCTGCTGGGCCGCCGCCGGGGCGCGGACGGCAACAGCCGCCTCGCTTGATGAGCTGGCGGCTTTCGACGTGGCCGTGATCGTCAATCCCAACAATCCGGACGGCCGCCTGCTCACGCCCGCGCAGCTTGCGCGGCTGGCGCAGGCGATGACGCGCCGGGGCGGGCTGCTCGTGCTCGACGAATCCTTCATGGATTTCACGCCGCACGCCAGCGCGACAGCGCTGGCCGCGATGGAGGGCGTCGTTTTGCTGCGCTCCTTCGGCAAGGCCTATGGGCTCGCCGGCCTGCGGCTCGGCTTCGCGTTATGCGCGCCGGCGCGCGCGGCGGCGTTGCGCGCGGCGCTGGGTCCATGGGCGGTGTCGGGGCCGGCGCTCGCCATCGGCGCGCGGGCGCTCGCCGACGAGAGCTGGAGGCATGCCGCCGCCGCCGCCTGCGCCGTCGACGCCGCCCGCCTCGACGCGCTGCTCACGCGCGCCGGTTTCACGGTGGTCGGCGGAACGCCGCTGTTTCGGCTCGCGGCCCAACCGGACGCCGCCCGGCGGTTCGTCAGCCTTTGCGAACGGGGCGTTCTGGCGCGCGCCTTTCCGGAGCGGCCGGACTGGCTGCGATTCGGTCTGCCGGCGGATGAAGCCGCCTGGGGGCGGCTGGCGGCCGCGCTGGAGGCCGGCGCGTGAGCGACGAAACGAGGGTCATCCCGCGGCCATATGCCGCAGGCGCGAGCGAGGGCGAGCTGGGGCCGGCGGCGCCTTTCGACGCCGCCGAGCGGGCGGCGGTCTATCGCGCCATCTATACGCGCCGGGACGTGCGCAATGAATTCCTGCCGGAGGACGTGCCGCAGGACTTGCTGATGCGCATTCTCGACGCCGCCCATCACGCGCCGTCGGTCGGCTTCATGCAGCCGTGGAATTTCATCGTGATCCGCGACGCCGCCGTGCGCCGGGCGGTGCACGAGGCGTTCTTGCGCGGGGCGGCGGCCGAGGAGCAGATGCTGGACGCCTCACGGCGCGCTCACTACCGCAATCTGAAACTCCAAGGGATTCTCAAGGCCCCGATCAACATCTGCGTCACCTGCGACCGCCGCCGTCACGGCGAGACCGGACTGGGGCGCACGCAGCAGCCCAATACGGATTTGCTCAGCACCGCCTGCGCGGTGCAGAATCTCTGGCTCGCGGCGCGGGTCGAGGGCGTCGGCGTCGGCTGGGTGAGCATCATGCAGGAGAGCGATCTGCGCGCCATTCTCGGCGTTCCCGAGGACATCGCCGTGGTCGCCTATCTCTGCGTCGGCTTCGTCGAGCGCGCTTACGGGAAACCTGAACTGGAGGTGAAGCGCTGGGCGTCGCGCCTGCCGCTGGAGACGCTGGTCTTTGCGGACCAGTGGGGCCGCGCTTGCTCCTCCACAAAGCCGCCTTAATTGCTTCACCAAATGTTACAGGCGATTAATCGTCTGGCAACGGCGTCTTAAGCCTTACAGCGGAAGCTGTTTGCATTAAGGAACCAGCCCTACGACCATCGCGACGCTCCGAACGGGAGCAGCGGAGACGCAACACCATGGCGCCGGCGAATATCGAACATTATTTCGACAGGTCTTTCCCGCTCGCCAACAACACGGTGCTGACCGTGACGGAAGTGCCCGATTGCGAAGAGGAGCTGTTGAAGCTTCTCGAACGGGCCATGCTGCGGGGTTTCGACAATCACGCCAGACTGACGGAAATCCATCTGCCGATGGAGCGCTTCCCCTTCATGGACTCCAAGTTCTGGCACGTGCCGATCGAGGATTGCGGCGCGGCGCAGGTGCTGCGCTTCTTCTTCGAACATCCGGATACGGAAGCGCAGTAGCCGCAGATCCACAGTGAGTATCCTGCGGCGTACCCCCACCCTGACCCTCCCCCTTCCAGGGGGAGGGAATAATGAGCCGCCACGCTTCTCCTTCCCCCTGAAAGAAAGAGGGCCGGGGTGGGGGTGCTCCCCCGCGCCCGCTCACGCGGTCGCAGCCTTCCCCCGCGCCGCCGATTCCTTCGGCTGGCGGCCCAGTTTGCTCATCAGCAGATAGATCACCGGCGTCGTGTAGAGCGTCAGCACTTGTGAGAGCAGCAGGCCGCCGATGATGGTGATGCCGAGCGGCCGGCGCAGCTCGGCGCCGATGCCCGTCGCGAAAGCGAGCGGCAGCGCGCCGAACATCGCCGCCAGCGTCGTCATCAGGATCGGGCGAAAGCGCTCCCGCGCCGCCTCCAGCGCCGCGTCATGCGTGGAAAGGCCGCGCTCGCGCTCTGCGGCCAGCGCGAAATCCACGAGCATGATGCCGTTCTTTTTCACAATGCCGATCAGAAGCAGAATGCCGATGAAGGCGATCACGGTGAATTCGACGCCGAACAATTCCAGCGACAGCAGCGCGCCGAGCCCCGCCGAGGGCAGCGTCGAGATGATCGTGATCGGATGCACGAGACTTTCGTAGAGAATGCCGAGAATGATGTAGACGGCGAGCAGGGCCGCGACGATCAGCGTCGCCATGCCGCGCGCCACCTTGCGGAAGTCCGCCGCGTCACCCGCGAAGCCCGTATGCAGGCTGCTTGGCGGATTGAGCTCCCCGATGAGCGCCTCGATGGCGGTGGTCGCGGCGTCGAGCGACGAGCCCGGCGCGATATTGTAGGAAATCGTCACCGCCGGCAGCACGCCCTGATGATTGACGACGAGCGGCATGGCGCTGCGCTCGATGCGCGCCAGCGAGGTCAGCGGGATCTGCATGCCCGTCGAGGCGGAGACGTAAACGCCGGCGAGATCGCGAACGTCCCGCTGACGCGAGGGCGGGGTCTCGAAGACGACGCGATACTGGTTGCGCTGCGTGTAGATGATCGTGTCCTGCCGCTGGCCGAAGGCGCTGTTGAGCGCGGCGTTGATGGCGGCGATCGGCACATTCATGCGTGAGGCGGCGTTGCGGTCGATGATGACCGAGGCGCGCAGGCCGCCGGCCTCCTTGTCCGAGGTCACGTCGACGAGTTCAGGGAGCTTCTTCATCCCCGCGAGCACCTTCTCGCGCCAGTCCTCGAGTTCCTCCAGCGACGCGTCGGAGAGGGAGAACTGATATTGCGACTTGCTGCCGCGACCGCCGCTGCGCAGATCCTGCGACGGCACCATGAAGACGCTGACGCCTGCGATCTTGGCGAATTCCTTGCGCAGCCGGTTGATGACCTCCTTGCTCGACGCCTTGCGCTCGGTGATCGGCTTCAGCATGACGAACAGCCGGCCCTGATTGCCCGAGGCGGTGAGCGAGCCGGCGCCGATGAAGGAGCCGACGTTGAGAACGTCCGGGTCCGCGAGCAGCGTGTCGCTCACCTGCCGTTGCAGACGCACCATTTCCGCGAAGGACACGTCCGGCGAGGCTTCCGTCGTGCCGTTGATCAGACCGATGTCGTCCTGCGGCAGATTGCCCTTGGGGATGGTGCGATAGAGCTGCACGGTCCAGAGCACCGTGCCGAGGATGACGACGAGCGTGATCCAGGGATGGTCGACCACGGGCCGCAGCGTGCGCCCGTAGAAGTCGACGACCCGGTCCAGCCCGCCTTCGATCCAGCGGTCCAGCCGCGTCGTCGCCTGGTCCTTGCGCGACGGCAGCCAGGCGCAGACCATCGGCGTGACGGTGAGGGACACGATTGTCGAAATCACGATGGTGAACACCAGCGTCATCGAAAATTCGCGCAACAGCCGCCCCATCACGCCTTCCATGAAGAGCAGCGGAATGAAGACGGCGATGAGCGACAGGCTGATCGAGAAGACAGTGAAGCCGATCTCCCTGGCGCCGGCGAGCGCCGCCGCGAGCCGGCTCATGCCCCGCTCGCGATTGCTCTCGATGTTCTCGATCATGACGATGGCGTCGTCGACGACGAAGCCGACGGCGATGGTCAGCGCCATCAGCGAGAGATTGTCGATCGAGAAGCCCGCGACCCACATCGCCGCGCAGGCGCCCACGAGCGAGAGCGGCACCGATACGCCCGCGGCAATGACCGGCGTGGCGCGGCGCAGAAAGACGAAGACCACCATCATCACCAGCGCGATGGAGATCGCCAGCGTGAACTGGATGTCGTGAATGCTGGCGCGGATCGTCTGGGTGCGGTCGGAAAGAACGCTGATCTTGATGCCCGAGGGAATCCATTCCTGAAGCTGCGGCAGCATCGCCTTGATGTGATCGACGGTCTCGATCACATTGGCGTTGGGTTGCTTGGTGACGATCACGAGCACGGCCGGCTTGCCGTTGAACCAGCCCGCCGACATGCGGTTGCGCACGCCGCGCTCGACCGTCGCGACGTCGCCGAGCTTGACGATGGCGCCGCCCCGCGATGCGATGACGATGTTGCGATAATCTTCGGGCGTCGCGAGCTGATCCGTCGTGCCGAGGGTGATTTCCTGCGTCGTTCCGGCGAGCGCGCCGACAGCGGAATGCGCATTGGCCGAAAAGAGCGCCCGACCGACTTCGCTGACGCCCAGATTCATCGCCGCGAGCCGCGCCGAATCCACCTGCACGCGGATCGCCGGCTGTTCGGCGCCGGCGATGCGCGCTTCGGCGACGCCCGGAACCTGCGAGATGCGCTGGGCGATGACGGAGTCGGTCGCGTCGAAGATCGCGCTGGTCGGCAGCGTCTCGGAAGTCATGGCCAGCACCAGCACCGGCATGGTCGACTGGCTCGCCTTGCGGAAGGTCGGCGCGACGGGAAGATCGGTCGGCAGATCCACGAGAGACGCGTTGATCGCCGCCTGCACGTCGCGCGCGGCGGCGTCGATGTTCTTGTCGATGTCGAATTGCGTGATGATCTGCGTCGAGCCGAGCGAATTGGACGAGGTCAGCTCGTTCAGGCCGGCGATGCTGGAGAGGCGGCGCTCCAACGGGGCCGCGACGGAGGCCGCCATCGTTTCCGGATCGGCCCCGGGCCGCGAGGCGCTGATGCCGATCGCCGGAAAATCGACCGCCGGCAGGCTCGCCACGGGGAGAAAGAAATAGGCGACGGCTCCAAGCAGAAACAGCGCGGCGGCGAGAAGCGTCGTGCCGACAGGCCGGCGGATGAATGGTTCGGAGATGTTCATTCCGCCGCCTCGCGGCGCTGCGGCGGCTCCTCTGCGGGCGCCGGCGTCTCGTCGACGGCCTCCTCCGCCGGGCGCGAGAGGAAGCGGCGCCGCAGCCGCTCGACCTGGAGATAGATCACGGGCGTCGTGTAGAGCGTCAGCGCCTGGCTCACGAGCAGGCCGCCGATGATCGAAATGCCGAGCGGGATGCGCAATTCGCTGCCCGGCCCATGCGCCAGGGCCAGCGGCAGCGCGCCGAACAACGCGGCGAGCGTCGTCATCATGATCGGCCGGAAACGAAGCTGCGCGGCGCGCACGATCGACTCCTCCGGCGACAGCCCCTCGTCGCGCTCCGCGTCCAGCGCGAAGTCGATCATCATGATGGCGTTCTTCTTCACGATGCCCATGAGCAGCACGACGCCGATCAGCGCCACGATCGAGAGATCGACGCGAAAGAGAAGCAGCGCCAGCAGCGCGCCGACGCCGGCCGAGGGCAGGGTGGTGAGCACGGTGAAGGGATGGGCGAAGCTCTCGTAGAGCACGCCGAGCACGACATAGATCGCGATGATGGCCGCCACAATGAGCCAGGGCTCACTCGCCAGCGACTTGTTGAATTCGGCGGCGTCGGCGGTGAAGACGCCGGTGATCGTCGCGGGCATGCCGATCGCCTTCTCGGCCTGAGCGATCAGCGTCACGGCGTCGCCCAGCGCGACGCCCTTCGACAGATCGAAGCTGATGGTCGACGCGGGGAACTGGTCCTGATGCGCGACGGAGAGTGGCGCGGCGACATTCTCGATGCGCACGAAGGTGGCGAGTGGCGTCTGCGGCCCGCCGCCGACCGGCGCCACATATAGCTTTTCGAGCGCGGACATGTCGCGCAAATATTGCGGCGCGGCTTCGAGGATCACGCGATACTGGTTCGACTGCGTATAGATCGTCGAGATCTGCCGCTGGCCGAAGGCGTCGTTGAGGACATTGTCCACGTCCTGCGCCGAGATGCCCAGCCGTCCCATCTTGTCGCGGTCGATGCGCATGAGCCCGCGCAGGCCGCCGTTCTGTGTCTCGGCGGCGACGTTCCTGAGGCCCGGCGTCGCGCGCAACTGGTCGAGCAGACGGTTCGACCAGCGCAAGAGCTCATCCGCGTCGGCGGCGGTGAGGGTGTATTGATATTGCGAGCGGCTCGGCCGCGTCGTGATCTGAATGTCCTGCACCGGCTCGATGAAGAGCGTGGCGCCGGCCACCTTCTCGCCCGCCGCCTTCAGCCGGTCGGCGACGTCGTCGGCGCCCACCTCGCGCACATCGCGGCTGCGCAGCGTCACGGTGAGGCGGCCAACATTGGTCGTGGCGTTGAGCGGCCCGACGCCGAGCACCGAGGTCACGCCGGTGACTTCGGGGTCCTTGCGGAAGACCTCCGACACTTTCGCCTGAAGCGCCTGCATGCGCGCGAAGGAGGCGTCCGGCGACGCCTCGAGAACCACGCTGAGCACGCTCGTGTCCTGGCGTGGCAGGAAGCCTTTCGGAATATAGGCCCAGAGCGCCAGCGTCAGCGCCAGCGTGCCGCCGGTCAGAAGGAGCATGAAGCGCTGATGCGCGAGCGCCCAGTCGAGCGAGCGGTAATATTTCCGGTCGAGCCACAGCGACATGATTTCCCATGTCGAATGGGTGCGCTCGGGCGCCGCGCGCAACAGCACGGCGCAGAGCATGGGCGTGAGCGTCAGCGAGATGACCGCCGAGATGACGACCGCGATGGAGAGCGTCAGCGCGAATTCGCGGAACATGCGCCCGACGATGCCGGTCATGAACAGCAGCGGAATGAACACCGCGATCAGCGAGACCGTCAGCGACACGACCGTGAAGCCGATCTCCTTCGCGCCGTCGAGCGCCGCCTGCCTCGGGCTGCGGCCATTCTCGATGTTGCGGAAGACGTTCTCGATCATCACGATGGCGTCGTCGACGATGAAGCCCGTGCCGATGGTCAGCGCCATCAGCGAGAGATTGTCGAGCGAGAAGCCCGCCGCCCACATCACGAAGAAGGTGGCGATGATCGACAGCGGCAGGCTGACGCCGGCGATCAGGGTCGCGCGCCAGCTTCTCAGGAACATCAGCACCACCGCGACGACGAGGCCCGCCGCGATCACGAGGGTGAGCTGCACCTCCTGGATGGAGGCGCGAATGGTCTCGGTGCGGTCGTGGACGACGTCGAGGCTCATGCCGGCCGGCAGTTCGCCCCGCAGCCTGGGGAGGGCCAGCTTCACCAGTTCGACGGTGGCGATGATGTTGGCGCCGGGCTGGCGCATCACGTCGAGGACGATGGACTGCTCGCCATCGTGCCAGCCGCCGACGCGGGCGTTTTCGAGACCGTCGGAGACCTTCGCGACGTCGCGCAGCATCACCGGCGCCTTGTTGCGCCAGGCGACGATGATGGTCTCGTATTGCTTGGCCTGCAAAATCTGGTCGTTGGCCTCGAGCGTGTAGGACTGGCGCTGGCCTTCGAGCGAGCCCTTGGCGCCGGCGTTGTTGGCGGCGGCCACCGCCTGCCGCAGATCTTCGAGGCCGATGCGGTTCGCCGCCAGCCGCGCCAGATCGGCTTCGATGCGGATCGCGGGCCGCACGCCGCCCTGCACCGACACGCGCCCGACGCCGGAAACCTGCGCGAGCTGCGGCGCGATCAGCGTGTCGGCGATGTCGCTGAGATCGCGCATCGTCGCGGTTTTCGAGCGCAGGGTGAGGGTCATCACCGGCGTGTCGGCCGGGTTCACCTTGGCGTAGACGGGCGGATAGGGCAGGTCGCGCGGCAGCGTCGAGGCGGCGGCGTTGATCGCCGCCTGCACATCCTGGGCGGCGGCGTCGATGTCGCGGCCGAGGTCGAATTGCAGCGTGATCTGGGAGAGGCCGAAGCTGCTTTGCGACGACATGCCCGTGAGCGAGGGAATCTGCCCGAACTGCCGCTCGAGCGAGGCCGTCACCAGCGAGGCGATGGTGTCGGGGTTGGCGCCGGGAAGCTGCGTCGTGACCTGGATGGTCGGGAAGTCGACCTGCGGCAGCGGCGAGATCGAGAGGCGCATATAGCCCAGGAGGCCGAACAGCAGCACGGCGAAGGCCATGAGCGAGGTCGCCACCGGCCTTTTGATGAAGGGCGCCGATACATTCATCTCTCGTCAGGTCACCTTCCGGGAGAGCCCTCTCCCTTTGCGTCATGTTCCCGACGGCCGGCGCGGCCCTTTGCGCGCTCGCCGGGCGCCGCGGCCTCGGCGGGCGCCGGCGCGGAGGCCGCCGCGCCGACAGGGGCGGGCGGCTCGTCGGTGTGGGACACATGCACTTTCGCGCCGTCGAAGAGCCGCGCGAAGCCGCTCGTCACGACCGTCGTTCCCGGATCGAGCCCGGAGGCGATCACCGCCGTGTGCTCATCCTGCCGCCCGGTCGTGACGTTTCTCATATGGGCGCGGCCGTCGCCATCCAGAACATAGACGAAGGCCCCGTTGGGTCCGCGCTGCACCGCCGGGCTCGGCACGACCGTCGCATTGCGGATGGTGTCGAGCATCAGGCGCACATTGACGAACTGGCCCGGCCACAGGCCGAGATCCCTGTTGGCGAAGGTCGCCTTGAGTTTGACGGTGCCGGTGAGCTGGTCAATCTGGTTGTCGACAACGCTGAGGTCGCCGATTTCCAGCACGCTCGCATTGTCGGGGCCGAGGGCGCGCACTTTGGCGACGCCGGCAGCCTGCGCCTTCTGGACGGCCGGCAGCGCCTGCTGCGGCAGGGTGAAGACCACATAGATCGGGCGGAGCTGCGTGACGACGACGATCCCGCTCTGGTCGGAGGGATGCAGGATGTTTCCCACGTCCACGAGCCTGATGCCGACGCGCCCGTCGATCGGCGAGCGGATCGTCGTGTATTCGAGCTCGAGCGCGGCCGAGCTCACGGCGGCGCTCGCGACGTCTTCCTTGGCGGCGAGGAGCTCGACGTTCGAGCTCTGGCCGTCCCACTCCTGCTCGCTGATCACGCTGGATTTGAACAGCGCCTCGCTGCGCGCGGCGTTCTTGGCGGCGAGCCGCCGATCGACACGCACGCTCGCGAGCTCGGCGCGCGCCCGCGTCAACTCCACTTGGTAAGGCTTCTGATCGACGACGAAGAGGGGCTGCCCCTTCTTGACGAGCTCGCCTTCGCGAAACGCGGCGCGCACGAGGTAACCGCTCGTGCGCGCACGAATTTCCACGGTGCTCGGCGACTCGGTGTGGCCCGTGTGCTCGGTGACCTCGACGATGGGCATGGCCGTCGCCTCAGCCACGGTGACGGCGACCTTGGGGCTCGGCGCCGCTGGACCGGCGTGGGCCTCCTTTTCCACCTGCTTCGAGCAAGCCGAAGCCGAAACGGCGGCCGCGAGCAGCGCACCCGAAAGGACGAAGCCACGCAGGCCGCGCGCGCGTCCGGTGAGAGTGGAC
>NZ_JBPFEB010000044.1:0-5659 GCF_051061225.1 Methylocystis sp. | reverse complement strand
GCTGCTGATCCTGGTACTCATCCCCGGCATCGGCCGTGAGGTCAACGGCAGCCGCCGCTGGATACCGTTGCTCATTGCCAACCTGCAGCCGTCTGAATTCATGAAGCTGTTCGTCACCTTCTATGTCGCCGACTACACGCTGCGCAAGGCCTCGGTGATGGATAGCTTCACCAAGGGCTTTCTGCCCATGCTTATCGTCATGCTGGTGGTCGGCGGCCTGCTGCTGCGCGAGCCGGATTTCGGTGCGTTTGCCGTGATTGCCGCCATCTCCATTTCCATCCTGTGGCTGGGCGGTATCAATGGCCGCATCTTTGTTGGCCTCATCGGCTTACTGGTGGTTGGCTTCGTGCTGCTGATCTGGAGCTCGCCGTACCGCCTGCAACGCATTATCGGTTTCATGGACCCATGGGCTGACCCCTACGGCAAGGGCTATCAACTGTCGCACGCGCTCATTGCCTTCGGCCGCGGCGAGTGGTTCGGCGTCGGTCTGGGGGCGAGTGTGGAAAAACTGCTGTATCTACCGGAAGCGCATACCGACTTCCTGCTAGCGGTGATTGCCGAAGAACTGGGTTTCGTCGGTGTAGCGACAGTGGTCGCCCTGTTTGGCTGGCTGGTGTTACGCGCCTTCGGCATAGGCAAGGAATCGGTAGCCAACGAGCGCTACTTTTCCGCCCTGCTGGCGCAGGGAATCGGTGTTTGGATCGGTGTGCAGGGCATCATCAACATGGGTGTCAACATGGGCATCTTGCCGACCAAGGGACTGACCCTGCCACTGTTGTCATTTGGGGGCAGCGGCATTCTGGCCAACTGCGTCGCACTCGCGGTTTTATTGCGTATCGATTGGGAAAATCGTCGGCTTCAAAAGGGCTTGCCAGCATGATGATCATTCAATCGTTGCGAATGCTGGAGATGTGCTGGGGGCCGATGATTTCGGTGAAGGCTAACCTGCTTCAGCAGGTTAAGCGTAGCGGCCGCAGCCAAAAATCCCCAGCTGGAGAGCATGACTCGGCCATGTTGTCGGAGTTGCCAGCATGACGGCTGCCAAAACCCTACTCATCATGGCAGCTGGTACAGGCGGCCACATCATGCCCGGTCTCGCGGTAGCGGAAGCCATGCATGCACGTGGCTGGATCGTGCATTGGCTCGGTACGCGGCATGGCATGGAAAACAAGCTGGTGCCTGCGCGCGGCGTCGCCATGTCGACGGTGGATTTTTCCGGTCTGCGCGGTAAAGGGTTGCTGCATAGTATCCGCGGTTTTTTCAAGCTGGCTGCGGCAACGATCAGCGCATGGCGACTAATGGGGCGCCTGCAACCCAAGGTGGTGCTCGGTATGGGCGGCTATGTCACCGTCCCCGGCGGTTGGGCGGCGCGTTTGCGCAAGCTGCCGCTGGCGGTGGTCAATGCCGATGCAACCTTGCTCATGTCCAATCGCGCGCTGGCGACATCTGCCTCGCGTGTGCTGTTCGGCTTCGATGGCGGTGCCGACATGCCAGGCTCATTGGCAGCCAAAGCACGTGTGACGGGGAATCCGGTACGGGCGGAAATCGCCGCTATTGCGCTGCCAGAGCAGCGTTTTGCCGGGCGCAGCGGCCCGCTGCGCCTGCTCGTCATTGGCGGCAGCCTGGGGGCCACAGTGCTGAATGACACCTTGCCGCGCGCACTGGCACTGTTGCCTGCCAATGTCCGTCCCGTGGTCACACATCAGGCCGGTGCCAAGCATGCCGAAGCTTTGCAGCAGGCATACCGCGCAGCCGGTATAGAGGCGACAGTACAACCTTTCATCGATGATATGGCGACTGCTTATGCAGAAGCTGATCTGCTAGTCTGCCGCGCCGGGGCTATCACGGTCAGTGAGCTGGCGGTGGCTGGTGTGCCCAGCATCCTGGTGCCGCTGGTCGTCTCGACCACTTCGCATCAGCAGGATAACGCCAGGTGGATGGCCGAACACGGAGCGGCAATTCATTTGCCGCAAGCCGAATTAACGCCGGAACGCCTCGCGCATCTGCTGCAAAGCCTGTCGCGCGAACAGCTTCTGGCAACGGCCCAGTCTGCGCGCCAGCTGGGCCGACCTGAGGCCACGCAGGCTATTGCTGCCGAACTCGAGGAGATCGCCCTGCCATGAAACATAAGGTTAAAAAGGTGCATTTCGTCGGCATTGGCGGCTCGGGTATGAGCGGCATTGCCGAGGTGCTCATCAATCTGGGCTTCAGCGTCAGCGGCTCGGACCTGGCCAGTAACGCCACTACCAAACGCTTGGCCAGCTTCGGCGCCAAGGTGTATCAAGGCCACGCTGCCGAGAATCTGGGAGACGCTGACGCAGTCGTGGTGTCCAGCGCTGTCAATGAAGCCAACCCGGAAGTGATTGCCGCGCGTGCCAGCAATATTCCGGTAGTGCCGCGCGCGCTGATGTTGGCTGAACTCATGCGCTTCCGGCAAGGCATCGCCGTTGCCGGTACGCACGGCAAGACGACGACGACCAGCCTGATTGCCAGCATCCTGGCCGAGGCAGGCATGGATCCTACCTTTGTCATCGGCGGTCGGCTGGAATCGGCCAACAGCCACGCACGTTTGGGAACAGGCGAGTTTATTGTTGCCGAGGCGGACGAATCCGATGCCTCGTTTCTGCATCTAACGCCGGTACTGTCGGTGGTGACCAATATCGACGCCGACCACATGGATACCTACGGCCACGATTTCGAGAAGCTCAAGGGCGCCTTCATCGAATTCCTGCATCGACTGCCGTTCTATGGCATGGCCGTAGTGTGCATCGACGACCCGAATATCCGCGCGATTCTACCCAGTGTTTCCAAGCCGATCATGTCTTATGGATTCTCCGAGGACGCCCGTATCCGCGCCACCAATGTGCGCGCCGACGATGGTCGCATGCATTTCACGGTGACACGTGTCAACGGTGTGACCACGACGTTTGATGTCACCCTTAACCTGCCTGGCAACCATTACGTGCTGAATGCGCTGGCCGCAATTGCCGTGGCGAGCGAGCTTAATGTCTCTGACGCCGCGATTATCAAGGCACTCAAGGAATTCAAGGGTGTCGGTCGTCGCTTCGAACGCTATGGCGAAGTGCCGGCCAAGGGTGGCGGCAACTTCACATTGATCGACGACTACGGTCACCACCCGGTAGAAATGCAGGCAGTGATTGCCGCCGCGCGTGGTGCCTTCCCCAGCCGCCGCCTGGTGCTGGCCTTCCAGCCGCATCGCTATACAAGAACCCGCGATTGCTTCGAGGATTTTGTGCGCGTGTTGTCAACCGTGGATGAAGTGATCCTGACTGAAGTCTATTCGGCGGGTGAAGCACCTATTGTTGCTGCCGATGGACGCTCGCTGGCGCATGCAGTTGGCGTGGCAGTAAGGCGCGAGCCGCACTTCACCGAGACGCCGGCTGAACTGCCGGCTGCCATCCTTGAGATGGCCAAAGACGGTGACGTGGTCATCGTCATGGGCGCTGGCTCGATTGGCCAAGTTGCGGCTAAAACCAAGGAGTTGGCAGGGTGATGGCGCAGCCTATAACACAAGGCAAGCTGCTGCTGAACGAGTCGCTGGCGCGCTATACCAGTTGGCGCGTGGGCGGCAAGGCCGATCGCCTGTATATCCCGGCCGGGCTGGAAGATTTGCAGGAGTTCCTGCAGGGCTTGAGCGAGAGTGAGCCAATGTATTTCATCGGCCTCGGTTCCAATTTGTTGGTGAGGGATGGCGGCGTGCGCGGCACGGTGGTGCTCATGCATAACGTGCTGACGGGGCTGCATATGGATGGCAGCGAAGTCTACGCCGAGGCCGGCGTCACCTGCGCCAAGCTGGCCAAATTCACGGCGCGCCAACATCGGCACGGCGCCGAGTTCATGGCAGGTATTCCCGGCACGGTGGGCGGCGCACTGGCAATGAATGCCGGCTGCCATGGCGGCGAGACCTGGGACATCGTCAAGAAGGTAACGACCATCGACCATCGTGGCCAAGTGCGTGAACGTGATGGCCAGGAATTCGTTGCGACCTATCGGCATGTGGAAATGAAGGGCGGTGAGCCGTTGAGCGAATGGTTCATCGCCGCCTGGTTTGCCTTGCCGGTAGGCGCTGCCAGCGAAGCGGAGCAGAAGATCAAGAGCCTGCTGGCGAAAAGGCTGGCGACGCAGCCGTTGAACTTGCCGAATGCGGGTTCGACCTTTCGCAACCCGCCGGGCGATTTTGCGGCAAGGCTGGTCGAGGCCTGTGGGCTCAAAGGCTACAAGATGGGCGGGGCACAGGTTTCAGAGAAGCATGCCAACTTCATCGTCAATCTGGGCGATGCAACGGCAGCGGATATCGAGCGGCTCATCGCGCACATGCGCACAACGGTGAAGCAGCAGCACGGGGTGGATTTGCAACAGGAAGTACGCGTTATTGGAGAGTTCGGGAATGAGTAGCAAGTTTGGCAAGGTCGCGGTTTTACTGGGTGGTCGCTCCGGCGAGCGTGCGGTTTCGCTGAAGAGCGGCGGTGCCGTGCTCGCTGCGTTGCAACGCAGCGGCGTGGATGCACACGCTTTTGACCCGGCGGAAAAGCCATTGCATGAGCTGGAAGGTTTTGATCGGATATTCATCGCCCTGCATGGCCGTTATGGCGAGGACGGCACCATCCAGGGCGCGCTGGAGCTCATGAATATCCCCTACACCGGCAGCGGTGTCATGGCCTCCAGCCTGGGCATGGATAAATGGCGGACCAAGCTGCTGTGGCGTGCCACCGGCATTGTGACGCCGGATTTCGAACTGGTGGATGCCGGCAGCGATTTTGCCGCGATTGAAACCAAGCTGGGCTTGCCGTTGTTCGTTAAGCCAGCCAATGAAGGCTCCAGCATCGGCATCAGCAAGGTCAAGCAGTCTGGGCAATTGCTGGCAGCCTATGAGGAAGCGGCAAAGGCCGACCCGTTGGTGATTGCGGAAGAGTTTATTGGTGGCGGCGAATACACCGTTGGCATCCTTGGCGATACGGCCCTGCCGGTCATTCGCATCGTGCCCGCCAACGAGTTTTACGATTATGAGGCCAAATATTTGCGTGACGACACGCAGTACCTCTGCCCATGCGGCCTGAGTGCGGAAAAAGAAGCGCAGATCCGCGCCGAGGCGCTGGCGGCATTTCGCGTGGTGGGTGGCAGCGGCTGGGGGCGGGTGGATTTCCTCATGGACGAGGCGGGCAAGCATTACTTCCTCGAAGTGAACACTTCGCCTGGCATGACTGACCATAGCCTGGTGCCAATGGCGGCAAAAGCAGCCGGCATCAGCTTTGATGCGCTGGTGATCAAGATACTGGAGGCCGCGCGTGTGGGATAAGCCACAAATCCTCAATTGGATCGCCAACTTCCTGTTCGCACTGGCTACCGTGCTATTGCTCTACGGCGTGATTTTCGTGGTGGTGCACCTGCCGATTTTCCCGCTGCGTGAGGTGCGCGTGGATGGTCAGCTCAACCACATCACGCGCGAGCAGATCAAGCTGATTGTGGCGCGCCACCTGACCGGCAATTTCTTTACGCTGGATTTGATAAAGGCGCGAGACGCATTTGAGAAGCTGCCCTGGGCGCGCAATGTCAGTGTACGCCGCCGCTGGCCGGACACGCTGGAAGTCTCGGTGGAAGAGCACAAGGAGCTGGCGCGCTGGGGCGATATCGCCCTGGT
>NZ_JBPFEB010000043.1:0-5221 GCF_051061225.1 Methylocystis sp. | reverse complement strand
AGCATCAGCACGGACAGCGGATAATAGATCATCGGCTTGTCGTAGACCGGAAGAAGCTGTTTGGACGCCGCGAGCGTCATCGGGTGCAGCCTTGTGCCGGACCCGCCAGCCAGAACGATGCCGCGCATGTCTTGTCTCCCTCCGATATGGATGGTTCCGGGCGATCCACGCGCCGCCCTTGAAGAGCGGGGGCGTCTCACGCAAAAACCTCTGCAAGCTCGCGCAGCCTTGGGCACTGCCTGTCCTAGACGCCACACCTGCCCTCGCGCATTCCCCGCAAGCGCCGATGCGCTTGATCAACGAGCGGCAAGCAGAGCCCGTCTCGGCGCGAAAAGCAGAGGAAATACAGAGTGGCCGGGGAACCATCCTCGCAACACCAAGCCCATGCTGGCGCGAGTCGGCGCTAGCGGAACCAAGATTAGATTTGGACGGCCCCGCCAGGCACCAGCCAACGCGCCGATTTACGGCGAATGAAACTATACAATCGCTCCTTCCGCGTAATTACGAGGCGCGTTTGTTTCCTGACGGGCGCTGAGACGCCAACACGCCAAATGCCCCGAGCGACCGGTCAAGAGCGCTTCGAAATATTTGGTAGTTATCTGGTCAGTTTAATGCCCGCTGATCGGCAGAGAGATGATTAGAGCGGCGCTAAGCGACAGCCGCGAATGAAATTTGATTCTACCCATCTCAAAACCCTTCCAATAGTGAGCCTGCATCTTTCTAGCACCACTACACAAAGCAGCGCAGCCGGACGCGGCCAAAACAAGGGGTTCTGAGCGGCGTTTTGATTAAACTGTTGTAGAACCGCAACATAGCGATGAAATTTTAATTCGTATTTTTACGTATTTTTCAAGGCCCACGGCTAGTCCTCGAACTACTCAGGATGACGCCGCAGTTGGCCGTAAAGCGCCCTTCGGCGGCATTTGGGAATAAGCCCAACGCCAATCGGTTCGAGGCGCTGGAGCCGGTTCGGCAGGGGGTGAAACGCTGCTTCGGCGCGATCGCTCCAGAAGTCGCCAGTGGACTGAAGCTGCGTCACGATCACGGGAGCAATTACATGTCTGAAACCTTTCAGGGCGAAATCAAATGCCTGGGAATCGAAGCCTCGGCCTGTTTCGTGCGCGAGCCTGAGGGTAATGGCGTCGCCGAGCGCTTCATTCGAACCCTGAAGGAGAACCTGCTGTGGGTCAGGGTCTTCCGCGCGATCGAGGAACTCAGGGTGGCGCTCATCGACTTCGCCGAGCGTTACAACAGGACATGGCTCGTCGCCCGGCACGGCTACAAAACGCCGGATCAGATGAGAGCTGAACAGCGTTCGGTTGCCAAGGCATCCATCGCAGAGCTACCTTTGGCCGCTTGAATAAGCGCAACCGGTTGTCTCAAATCCGGGCCGCAGTACATTTTATGTATTTTAGTGCCTGTAGCGCGGATCGGCGGGTTGACGCGCACGCAATCCGCTCGCGCCCATTGACGTACGAGGCCGTTTTTTCTAACCAATGTGGTCATCGTCCTGGATGACGGGCCCCCTTAGGCCCAGCAAAAAATAGGGGCTAGGGGCGCTGAACAATGGCGCCCTGGGTCGTCGTGACGATCCATCCGCCGCGACCGCGCTCTATGCCGGTTACGCGCCCAGCACCGGGCAGTTCATTGCCGATCACGACTGCGTCCATAAATCCATCCGGGCGTATAAGGAACGCTACTCCGCCATCAACACGCTCCAATACATAGTCGCCAATCACTCCCAAGGCGCCGGCGCTTTTATGGTCTGGGGCGGAAGTCTTGATTTCGTTTCGCTTGTCGTCATTGGGCTTGGCGGTGGCACTACGATCGGGTTTTTGAAAGGAGGCTGTCGGCGTGCGATCGAGCGCGACGCGCTCCAATTGCGCGAGGCGCGTTTCGAGCTTATCCAGCCGCGCTATTAGGCTCGTATTCGTCTTGCCGGCTTCAACGCTTTGTTCACGCGCCGCTTCTAGCGCGCGCAAACGCTCCGAAGCTTGCAGATTGTCGGCGCTGTGGCGAACTTGCTCGATCTGGGCCTGCAGCGCGTCGATTGCGTTGACAAGTCGCGCCATTTTTTGCTCGTCGCTAGTGTCCGTCGTTGCCTTCGATTCCGAAGGAAGCGCTTGCGCCAGCTCCGCCCGATCCGCCCAGACGCCCACTCCGAGGACCCTTTTCAAGCCGGCGCTCGATCCGGACAGAAAGCCGATCGTCAGCGCGGCTGCGACCAAAGCGCCAATGTAGGCGAAGCGCCGCCGGGCATCGGAGCGATTTGGCGCCAGCACCAACTCAAGCGGCGGCTCTGCCGTACCGGAACGGTTCGAATCGACTTCGTCGACGGCTCCGGCAGACCGGTTATTCGCGTTACTGGCGCTTGAGTCTTGCGGCAGTTTCGTCACGGTCCCTGTTCCGCCATACCTTGTCCACTCATCAATCGCGGTGTTGTCCGCAGCGATCCGCTTCTCTAAAAAGCCACCATTGCAAATCTATCACATTCCGGCGTTTCGGACAATATTCCACCGCTGCCGTCGACGGCGAGGGCCTCGGCAGTCGATCTGGCAAGTTCGCGCGCCCTACGATTGATGCCGGCGAGCTGGTTCTCAACGCCGCTCAGCAGCACAACGTTGCCGGGGCGATTGCCGCCGGGCGCCGGGGGCAGGCTGATATGGTGATGGGAAAATCACTCCACCAAAATCGTGGTCCACGATATCACCTGGCGTGCTCTGCCGGTCGAATCCGATCATTGGAACAGTGTGTGGAAACGCTTCTGGCGCCTATCACAGACCGGGTTTTTCGAGGCTCTGGCAGACAACAGCGCAACAGCGTATCTCGTCATTATCTTCGACTCGAACCTTGTCCGCGCCCGCGTCTCGGCGACTGGGCAAAAGGGGGGGGAAGAAACCCAAGCGCTTGGACGTTCACGCGGGGGCTTCTCGAGCAAAATTCATATCAAGACGGACATGGACGGTCTCCCGCTCGCCTTCGATCTGAGCGGCGGCCAAGCCAGTGACAGCCCCACTTTCAAACCCTGCTCGACATAGGCCCCGATATCGAACCGCGGGCTGTTCGCAGACAAGGGTTATGACGCCAAGGCGAACCGCGAAGTTGCGAGAGCACGGGGAATTGCGCCTGCCATTCCCTATCGCAAGACGACGAAATTGCAGCCGGCGTTCTTTCCGAAGATCCTCTACAAAGCGAGGGCAAGGATCGAAATATTGATTGGTAAGCTAAAGCGCTCCAAGCGTGTCGCTTACGCTGCGAAACGCACGGGATTATTCTTAGTTCATTGCTCTCGCTTGCGCATTTATCTGGGTCAAATCCGTCTACACGGCCTAAGATCCTCGCCCTCTGAACGGCCGGCGTAAGTGGCCCGGTCATTGTCGGTTCAAAATTATCGGTTATCGGGGCCAGGTGCGCCGTCGACCAGTGGGTTGCCCCTTCCAGTGAGAAGTGCACGAGCACCGACCGCGAAGTCGGCGGTCGTTGCGCAAGTGACCGGCACCACCGCGGCTGATACAGACGGCCTCTTTCGAGTTGCGCCGAACTGGCGTAATATTCATTATGGCATCGAAAAAGACGAAATTGCCAACCCCTTCCCCCACCCCGATCGCTGCTTCCGACCGCCGAAGTATGAGTTGACCTCCGAGGAAGCGGCGGCTGTCAAACGTGGGAAGCAACGTCGGTCGGCGCGCGCCCCCGCTCCACGCGTCAAGATTAAACAGAACGAGAGAAGCGCAGCGCTGATCTACGACCATCCTGACCAGGATTTCGGTCGCTTCTTACTTGCCGAAGCGCATGGGACGGCGGATGGTGATTTCCTCGGTGGTCTCCTCAGTCAACTTGTCAACATTCGCGGAGACGTCGGGGCAAGGAGGAACAATTTAATTTTCTTATTTCTGTCATCAAGGACATCAAGCCGCGCGATCAATTGGAATCAATGCTGGCAGCGCAAATGGCGGTCATCCACACGGCGACTATGATCTTCGGGCGGCGGCTCGGGAGTGTCGAAAACCTCCAGCAGCAGGACAGCGCAATCAACGGGTTAACTAAATTGACGCGCACCTTTGCGGCACAGCTAGAGGCGCTGAAGCGTTATCGGAGCAATGGCGAGCAAAAAGTCACTGTTCAGCGGGTCAATGTGAGTGAAGGTGGCCAAGCGATCGTCGGCAATGTCTCGTCGTCGCCCAAGCGGCTTGACGCAAAACCCAAAAGGACCACGCCGGCCCTCATTCATTCAGCGCAAGCGCCGATGCCCTTGATCAACGAGCGGCAAGCGGAACCTGTCTCGTTGAGAAACGCAAAGGAAACAGACGCGAATGACCGGGAACCATCCTCGTAACACGAAGCCGATGCTAGCCAGTCACCGCTGCGGAGCCAAGACAAGATTCGGGCGGCCTTGTCAAGCGCCAGCGATTGCGGGAAAGACGCGCTGCCGCATGCATGGCGGCGCCGCGGGATCTGGCGCGCGACGGAGAAATTCTAACGCACTGAAACATGGGATGTTTACATGCGAGGCTGTGGCTGAGCGCAAAGCGGTGCGCGATCTAATCCGGCAGGTCCGAACGTTCACGGATACGGTGGAGTGATCCGGTTTCTTGGCTCGCTTGCCCGATTCGGAGTCGATCGGCTACTCACCGCCGCCCCTGAGTTCCGAAGCGAAGTGCAACACCCCCAGCGGATGGGATATCGGCTGGTTGTTCAAGCCATTACGGGAGTGTTGCCATGCGAGTCTACTCGCAGCTGTCCGAGGAAGAAAGAAATCTGATTTCAGCCCAGTGTGCGGCCGGCCGGTCCCTGGGAGCCATCGCCCGTCAACTCGGGCGCGGGTGATCAATTGCGTATAGGTAAATGTAGGATAATCGAGGTCCGCCAGCCGGCTTTTGCCGTAAATTGCGGAATCCCGTGAGGGCCGCGGGCGCGCAACAAGAAACCACCGTCGCGGCCCCGGATAGCCGCGATAGTCGTGGATGTCATAGCCTGCCCCCAGCGAGCGACCTCAAGGTTTTTGTGATCGCATATCCGCCTAAGCAAATGCGATCACTTTCGATGTCGGGTTAATCCGTCGAGCTCCGGTCAGTGGTTGCTAGGCCGTGTGGACGAAATCTGGTGGTTGAGAATTTTGGGGATTCACGCGGTTAATCTGTCGTGATTCATAGGCTTCCGAGCGAATCGGAGGCCTGACACGATGTCGACGAAGATGGATGAGGAGGATTGGACGAACGCC